>NZ_JBJTCF010000035.1:0-19209 GCF_046091765.1 Mycobacterium sp. | reverse complement strand
CGCCGAGGGTGACCCGGGTCGCGATGGGCTCGGGTCCGAACGCGGAGAACAGCGGGGATACGACGCTGCCGTTGCGGAGCGCCCCGAGCATGCTGACGTAGAGCTCGGGCACCCGACCCATGATGACGAAAACCTTGTCGCCCTTGCCGATCCCCAGATTGCGCAGCACGTTGGTGAAGCGCCGGGTCTGTCGCCCCAGTTCGGCATAGCTGACATCGTGGGTCTCGTTGGTTTCGGTGACGAAACGCAGCGCGGTGCGGCCGGCGAGCGGCCCGTCGGCGTGTCGATCGACGGCGGCGTAGGCGATGTTGCAGCCGCCCGGGCCCATTCCCGCGCAGACGTCGGGCAGCATCGACCAGCTGAACGTGGTGCGGGTCCGGTCGTAGTCGGTGAGGTTGGGAGGCACTGTCATGTCCGCGGGCCCCTTGCGGATGATGTCGTGCACCTGCATGTCGGTGTCCACCCGGTGCTCAGATGTTGGTCTGGTCGAGCCTGCCGTCGCGACGGGCGCGGGCGATGTTGGCCATCACCCGGTCGACCACCGCGTCGTAGGCAACCGCGTCCTTGAGAATGTCAGCGCGGTCGAGCTGTTCCAGGTAGGCACTGATGCGCCGATCCAGCGGCCAGTCCCAGTAGTCCCGTCGGGTGAATTGCGAACACAGGAATCGCCATGCCAGCGAGTCGATGTCGGCGACCTTCGCGGCTCTCGTCATGATTCCCCTTCTCCGGTCTTTCCGCCTCTTTCGATCTTGGCCGCAACACAGCGGCGGCGGAAGGGGCGAAGGTCACCGAAAAACGGCTACAGGCTGTGCAGTCCCTTATAGAGCAGGACCCCGCCGATGAAGATCAGGATCGCGGCGAGCAGCGCGCCGTGGTTGGCCTCCATCCACGCCTTGAGTCTGCGCAGCGGCGCATCGAGCCGGGCGCCCGCGATCTGGTAGGCCAGCACCGGAAGCCCCACCGAGGACACCGCGATCGCGGTGAACAGCGCCACGCCCAGCCATGACATCCCGGCACCGAGGCCGGCTGCCCCGATCAACAGGCCGGCAGCTGCGCACATGAACAGCACCTTGGGGTTGACCACCGCCAGGGCCGCCGCCACCAGCAGCGCGCGGGCCGGACCCATGCCGCTCATCGACCGCATCCACCCCGGGGTGTGCTCGGAGCGCTTCCGGTTCACCCAGCGGTAGATCCCCAGGGCGATCAGGGCGGCACCGATGAGGATGCGCAGGTACGCCGACCATCGCGGTTCGCCGCGCTGGTCGCCGATCGCCCGCGAGAGGGCCACGAAAGCGGCCGTGAGTGCGGCGATGCCCAGGATCCAGCCCGTCAGGAAACACAGGCTTGTCGGCCGCGGCCGCGGTGAGTGCAGAACCAATACACCGGGGATGACCGAGAGCGGTGAGAGGCTGATGACCAGGGCCAGCGTGACCAGTTCGCCGAGAACCGGATTCAGATCCGCCACGAGGGCGAACCTATCCGATCAGCCCGGCCGCAGGGTCCAGGCCGGCACCCAGTGGGTCACCGTCCGGCGATGGGTCCCGTAACCGATCGGATAGCTGACCAGGCCCCACCAATCGCCCTGTTCACAGAGCCCCCAGCAGGTCAGAGCACCGGGAACGACCCGGTCCATCTGCAGCCCGTGCGGGTGGTAGCGGCCGTTTCGGTGCGGCCGGCGGGGGAAGAGCACAGTCAGGTCGACCAACACCGGCAGCGGTGGCCGGACCGGCCGGAAGGGCGGTGGCACGGGTTGGCCGTGGTAGCCGATGGAGGCGAGACCCACTATTCGATCATACGTTCGAATTTATCCGGAAGGAACTTGAGCGGAACAGACTCAAGATGAGTCGTGTTATATGTCTTGACAAGCAAAAAAAGATACGAACGGAGGTGTCGTGGACTCGTTCAACCCGACCACCAAGACCCAGGCGGCGCTGACGGCTGCCCTGCAGGCGGCCAGCGCGGCCGGCAACCCAGAGATCCGGCCCGCCCATCTGTTGATGGCGCTGCTGACTCAGACCGACGGCATCGCCGGCCCGCTGCTGGAGGCCGTCGGTGTCGATCCGGCCACCGTGCGCGCCGAGGCACAGAAACTCCTCGACCGGCTCCCGTCGTCCAGTGGGGCGACCGCACAGCCGCAGCTGTCGCGCGAGTCGCTCGCCGCGATCACCGCCGCCCAGCAGCTGGCGACCGAGATGGACGACGAGTACGTCTCCACCGAGCATCTGCTGGTCGGTCTGGCGGGCGGCATGGGTCGCAACGCTCCCGCCGGCGACTCCGACGTCGCCAAGCTGCTCACCGGCGCGGGCGCCGCACCGCAGGCGCTGCGCGACGCCTTCGCGAAAGTCCGCGGCAGTGCCCGCGTCACCAGCCCCGACCCCGAGTCCAGTTATCAGGCCCTGGAGAAGTACTCCACCGACCTCACCGCGCGGGCGCGGGAAGGCAAACTCGACCCGGTCATCGGGCGGGACAACGAGATTCGCCGTGTCATCCAGGTGTTGAGCCGGCGCACCAAGAACAACCCGGTGCTCATCGGCGAGCCCGGCGTGGGCAAGACCGCCATCGTCGAAGGCCTCGCCCAGCGCATCATCGACGGCGACGTTCCGGAGAGCCTGCGTGACAAGACCGTCATCTCGCTGGACCTCGGGTCGATGGTGGCCGGCGCGAAGTACCGAGGTGAATTCGAGGAACGGCTCAAGGCCGTGCTCGACGAGATCAAGGACTCCGCCGGTCAGATCATCACCTTCATCGACGAGTTGCACACCATCGTCGGCGCCGGTGCGACCGGCGAGGGCGCGATGGACGCCGGCAACATGATCAAGCCGATGCTGGCCCGCGGAGAATTGCGACTGGTCGGCGCGACCACCCTGGATGAGTACCGGAAGTACATCGAGAAAGACGCCGCCCTGGAGCGCCGCTTCCAGCAGGTGTTTGTCGGCGAGCCGTCGGTGGAGGACACCGTCGGCATCTTGCGCGGCCTCAAGGACCGCTACGAGGTCCATCACGGCGTGCAGATCACCGACTCCGCGCTGGTGGCGGCGGCCACATTGAGCGATCGCTACATCACCAGCCGGTTCCTGCCGGACAAGGCCATCGACCTGGTCGACGAGGCGGCCTCGCGGCTGCGCATGGAGATCGACTCCCGGCCGGTCGAGGTCGACGAGGTCGAGCGGCTGGTCCGCCGGCTGGAGATCGAAGAGATGGCGTTGGAGAAGGAAGAGGACGCTGCCTCCAAGGAACGGCTGGAGAAGCTGCGGGCCGAACTGGCCGACTACAAGGAGAAGCTCGCCGAGCTGACCACGCGCTGGCAGAACGAGAAGAACGCCATCGACGTGGTCCGCGAGTTCAAAGAACAGCTGGAGAGCCTGCGCGGGGAGGCCGACCGGGCCGAGCGCGACGGCGATCTGGCCAAGGCCGCCGAGCTGCGGTACGGGCGAATCCCCGAGGTGGAGAAGAAGCTCGACGCCGCGCAGCCCCAGGCCGAGGCCCGCGAGGCGGTCATGCTCAAGGAGCAGGTCGGCCCCGACGACATTGCCGATGTGGTGTCGTCCTGGACCGGGATTCCGGCCGGCCGGTTACTGGAGGGCGAGACCGCCAAGCTGCTGCGCATGGAGGATGAACTGGGTCATCGCGTGGTCGGCCAGCGCAAAGCCGTGCAGGCCGTCTCGGATGCGGTGCGCCGCAGCCGGGCCGGTGTCGCCGACCCCAACCGGCCGACCGGATCGTTCCTGTTCCTCGGTCCGACCGGTGTCGGCAAGACGGAATTGGCCAAGGCGCTCGCCGACTTCCTGTTCGACGACGAGCGTGCGATGGTGCGCATCGACATGAGCGAGTACGGCGAAAAGCATTCCGTCGCAAGGCTCGTCGGCGCGCCCCCCGGCTATATCGGCTACGACCAGGGCGGCCAGCTCACCGAGGCGGTGCGGCGGCGCCCGTACACGGTGGTGCTGTTCGACGAAGTCGAGAAGGCCCACCCGGACGTGTTCGACGTGCTGCTGCAGGTGCTCGACGAGGGCCGGCTGACCGACGGCCAGGGCCGCACGGTGGACTTCCGCAACACCATCCTGATCCTGACCTCCAACCTGGGCTCGGGCGGCACCGAGGAGCAGGTGATGGCGGCGGTGCGCGCGGCCTTCAAGCCGGAGTTCATCAACCGCCTCGATGACGTGCTGATCTTCGATGCGCTCAACCCCGACGAACTCGTCCAGATCGTCGACATCCAGCTGGTCCAGTTGGGCAAGCGGTTGAGCCAGCGCCGCCTGGAGTTGCAGGTGTCGCTGCCGGCCAAGGAGTGGCTGGCCACCCGCGGGTTCGACCCGGTCTACGGGGCCCGGCCGCTGCGGCGGCTGGTCCAGCAGGCGATCGGCGACCAGCTGGCCAAGATGCTGCTGGCCGGCGAGATCCACGACGGCGACGTGGTCGCGGTCAACGTCTCGCCGGACGGAGAATCGCTGGTCCTCGGCTAGTCACCCGGGATGCGCCCCGGAAACGGTGACCCTGTTGTGACCTGCCGCCCGCCTCGGTGAACGGCGGATAACGGTTAGGCTACTGGGCGATGGTTCCGTTCTGGTTCACGCTGTCGGCGCTGTGCTTCGTGGGTGCGGCCGTGCTGCTCTACATCGACATCGGCCGCCGCCGCGGGCTGGGTCGCCGGCGCAAGTCGTGGGCGCGCTCGCAGGGCTTCGACTACGAGTCGGAGTCCAGGGAGATCGTCGACCGCTGGAAGCGCGGCGTGATGTCGACGGTCGGTGATGTCACCGCCCGCAACGTCGTGCTGGGGCAGATCCGCGGCGAGGCGGTGTACGTCTTCGATCTGGAGGATGTCGCCACCGTCATCGCCCTGCACCGCAAGGTCGGCACCAACGTCGTAATGGATCTGCGGCTCAAAGGTGTCAAGGAACCGCGCGAGGCGGACGTGTGGCTGCTCGGGGCGATCGGTCCGCGCATGGTGTACTCCAACAATCTCGACGCGGCGCGCCGAGCCTGCGACCGCCGGATGGTCACCTTCGCCCACACTGCGCCGGACTGCGCGGAGATCATGTGGAACGAGCAGAACTGGACGCTCCTGGCGATGCCGGTCGCCTCCACCCGTGCCCAGTGGGACGAGGGACTGCGCGCGGTCCGGCAGTTCAACGACCTGCTGCGGGTGTTACCGCCGCTCCCGGCTCAGGCCGCGGCCGCGCAGTCGGCCCCCGCCCGGCGCCCGGCCGCACCGGGCCGCCCCCAGGTCCCGCCGGTGCCGCGCCCGCCGCACGCGCAGGCCCCCAAGCGCTGAGCCGTGGTCGCACCCGAGATCGACACCGAGATGCGCGGCGAACTCGCCGGGCTGGTGCGCCAGCTTTCGGTGGTGTTCGGCCGGGTCACCCTGTCGTCGGGACGCGAAGCCGACTACTACGTCGATCTGCGCCGGGCCACCCTGCACCACCGGGCGGCGCCACTGATCGGCCGGCTGATGCGGGAACTGACCGCGGACTGGGAATACGCCGCCGTGGGCGGGCTCACGATGGGAGCCGATCCGGTGGCGTGTGCGGTCATGCACGCACCCGGGCGCCCGATTGACGCGTTCGTGGTTCGCAAGTCGGTGAAAACCCATGGGCTGCAGCGCCTCATCGAGGGCACCGAGGTCCAGGGCAAACCGGTTCTGGTGGTCGAGGACACCAGCACGACCGGGGGATCAGCGCTGACCGCGGTCCGCGCGGTACGCGACGCCGGCGCACTGGTCCTGGGAGTCGCCACCGTCGTGGACCGAGCGACCGGCGCCGCCGAGGCGATCGAGGCCGAGGGGGTGCCCTACCGAAGCATCCTGGGGCTGGCCGACCTCGGGCTCGCCGGTGACTGAGTCCGACCCGGAACCGGGCCCCGGCCCGACCGAGTGGCAGAGCGGTGCACCCGGCGTCGGCCCGTGGTCGCAGACCCACCCCGGGCCGCCGCCCGAGGATCCCCGCTACGACCCCGAGTTGCTCCGGGACGGCGACACCCGCAACGTGGTCGACGCCTACCGGTACTGGCGGCGGTCGGCCATCGTCGCCGACATCGACCTCCGCCGGCACGCACTGCACATCGCGATCGAGAATTTCGGCAACGACGCCAACATCGGTGCGGTGGTACGCACCGCCAACGCCTTCGCCGTCGACACCGTGCACATCGTCGGGCGTCGGCGCTGGAATCGCCGCGGCGCCATGGTGACCGATCGCTATCAGCGGCTGACACATCACGACAGCTCCGAGCAGCTGCTGGCCTTCGCCGCCGCGCACGGACTTTTCGTCGTGGCGGTCGACAACGTCGCGGGCGCAGAGCCCCTGGAGACGACCACGCTGCCGCGGGAGTGTCTGCTGGTCTTCGGCCAGGAGGGACCGGGCATCTCCGAGGCAGCCCGTGCCCAAGCGGCTCTGACGGTGTCGATCGCGCAGTTCGGTTCGACCCGCAGCATCAATGCCGGCGTCGCGGCGGGAATCGCCATGCACGCCTGGATCCGCCAATGGGCCGACCTGTCGGCGGCCTGGTAGGGCAGGATTCGCAGGCATGAAGGCGGGCCCGGAGCAGTGGGCGAATCGCGCGGCCAGCGCGGAGATGGCAATCGACCGGCGGCACCTGCGGCCGCTGTGGCGCATCCCCGGCACCCAACTCGGCGTGGTGGGATGGCCGCCCTCCCGTCGGGACCGCGGCTTCGGCACCTGGCACTACTGGTGGCAGGCACATCTGCTGGACACCCTCGTCGACGCGCAGGTGCGGGATCCGAGGCCTGAGCGCGCCGAGCGGATCACCCGGCAGATCCGCGGCCACCGAGTCCGCAACAACGGCCGATGGACAAACAGCTACTACGACGACATGGCCTGGCTGGCACTGGCTTTGGAGCGATCCGGCCGACTTCTCGGAATCCGGCGCCCACACGCCCTGCAGACGCTGACCCGCCAGCTCTTCAATGCCTGGGTGCCCGAGGACGGCGGGGGCATCCCGTGGCGCAAGCAGGACCAGTTCTTCAACGCCCCGGCCAACGGGCCCGCCGGGATCCTGCTGGCCCGCCAGGGCCATCTTCCGCGGGCCGCCCAGATGGCCGACTGGGTCGACGAAAACCTCCTGGACCCCGAGACGCACCTGATCTTCGACGGCGTCCGGGATGGCTCGCTGGTGCGCGCGCAGTACACCTACTGCCAGGGCGTGGTGATCGGACTGGAGACCGAGCTTGCCGTCCGCAGCGGCGACGAGCGGCACGCACCGAGGGTGCGCCGACTTGTCGCCGCGGTCGCCGAACACATGGCCCCGCACGGAGTGCTCAGGGGGGCCGGCGGCGGTGACGGGGGGTTGTTCGCCGGGATCACGGCGCGCTATCTCGCGCTGGCGGCAACCGCCCTGCCGGGTGACTCCGCCGAGGACGTCGCCGCCCGCGATGCCGCGCGCCGGATTGTGCTGTCCTCGGCCAAGGCCGCCTGGGACAACCGACAGACCGTGGAGGGCCTGCCGCTGTTCGGCGCTTTCTGGGACCGCATCGCCGAGGTTCCGCGTCCGGGCGGCGGGAACGCCAGCTTCATCGACGGCGCGGTCCGCGCCTCGGAGACCCCCGAACGCGATCTCTCCGTGCAGGTATCCGGCTGGATGCTGATGGAGGCCGCGCACGTCGTCACGGCCAGGGCGTGAAATCACCCCGTGTAACTGTTAAGTTTGCTGAAAAGCAATCGATGAGGGACGGCGATGAGGACCATTCCGGTGACCGTGCGGAACATTCTGGCAGCGCTGGCCGCCCTCAGTGTTGTGTCGGGCTGCGGGGGCTCGGCAACCATGAGCCAGACCACGAGCACGGTGGAGTCGCCGGCAACGACCGCGTCGAGTGTGTCGGCAATGCCGGCCTCGATGACCCTGCACAACTACATCACCGAGAACAAGATCGCCGAAGTGCCCATCAAAGACGGCGAGCCGGGCACGCCGAAGTTCGAATTCCCGTTCCCGCCCGGCTGGAGCGATGCCGGCGAGCAGACGCCGGACTGGGCCTACGGTGCCCTGGTCTACGACAAGCCGAAGGACCCGCAAGACCCGCCGGTCCTCTAGGCCATCGCCTCGAAACTGACCGGCAACGTCGACGCCGCCAAGGTGCTCGAACTCGCGCCTGCCCAGCTCGACGGTCTCGACCAGTTCACGCCGCGCGGCGCGCCCAGCACGACTCAGCTGAGCGGGTTCGACGCCGTCCTCTACGAAGGCACCTACGTTCACGAGGGCGCGACCAGAGCCGTCGCCCAGATGACGGTCGTGGTGCCCGGCAAGGATGTGCTTTTCGTGCTGCAGCTCAACTCCGATGCCCTCGAATCCGAGGAGGACGTAGTGATCGAGGCGGCCAAGCTGATCGACGCCCAGACCAAGATCACGGTGCCGGCATGACCACCCGCGCACTTGTCCTGGCCGCGGCGCTGATCGCCGCCGGGCTGTCGGCGGCGCCGACCGCGCACGCGGGGTGTACGGCCGGGGAGGTGCCCGACCCCGCCACCGGTGTGTGCTGGTCGTCGTCGGCGACCAACCTCGGCATCACCGGCACCGGCGGAGTCTGCTTCCCCGGCCGGCTGGGATTGTGCATCGCGGGGTTCCAGAACTCGCAGGTGCCGGGGGCGGCGCTACGACCGCAGCCGCCGGCTGGGCCGGCACCGCGAACCTCGTGGCCGTGACGCCTGCGCGCTAACCGGTGCCCCCGCGCCGGCGCAGGACGTTGCGCCCGACCGCGGTGATCCCGGGGAGGATCGACAGGAACACGATCAGCAGGACCATCAGTTCGAGATTGCTTTTCACGAACGGGACACTGCCCAGGAAGTAGCCCAGCAGCGTCATCCCGGCACCCCAGAGGATTCCGCCGACGATGTCGAAGCCGAGAAACAGCGGATAGCGCATATAGGAGACCCCGGCCAGGACCGGGGTGAAGGTCCGCACGATCGGCACGAAGCGGGCCAGGATGATGGTCTTGGGCCCGTGCCTCTCGAAGAAGGCGTGCGACTGGGTGACGTAGTGCTTCTTGAAGAAGCGGGAATCCTCCTTGTCGAACAGCGCCGGTCCGATCCGTCGGCCGATGAAGTAGGCGCACTGGTCGCCGAGCACGGCCACCACCGAGACGCTGATCGCCAGCACCCAGATGTTGACCGGGGGATTGGGTGCGGCCGCGAGCAGTCCGCCGGTGAACAGCAGCGAGTCGCCCGGCAGCAGGGGGAACAGCAGCCCGGTCTCGATGAAGACGATGATCAGGATGCCGGGCAGCACCGCGGAGGCGAAAAGCCCGCCCTCTCCCAGCCAGTACATCGGGTCCAGGATGCTGGGCAGGGCCAGCACGGTGGTGGTCATCAGCCCCAAGATACCTCTGCGCGGAGCCGGCCCCGGGGACGCTGGCCGTTTGACATACTGCCAGCAGGCCCGATCCGCGGAGAGGATTGTCCATGCCCGTCGCCACACCCGAGGTTTACCGAGAGATGCTGGACCGCGCCAAGGCGCACCAGTTCGCGTTCCCGGCGATCAACTGCACTTCGTCGGAGACGGTGAACGCCGCCATCAAGGGCTTCGCCGACGCCGGCAGTGACGGGATCATCCAATTCTCCACCGGCGGAGCCGAATTCGCCTCCGGTCTGGGTGTCAAAGACATGGTCACAGGTGCCCTGGCGCTGGCCGAGTTCACCGGGGTGATCGCCGACAGATACCCGATCACCGTCGCCCTGCACACCGATCACTGCCCCAAGGACAAGCTCGACACCTATGTGCGGCCGTTGCTGGCGATCTCCGCCGACCGGGTCCGCGAGGGCCGCAACCCCCTGTTTCAGTCGCACATGTGGGACGGATCGGCGATACCGATCGACGAGAATCTGGCCATTGCGCAGGAACTTCTCAAGCAGGCCGCAGCCGCCCGGATCGTCCTCGAGGTCGAGATCGGCGTCGTGGGTGGCGAGGAGGACGGGGTCGAGGCGGAGATCAACGACAAGCTCTACACGACCCCGGAAGACTTCGAGAAGACCGTCGCCGCGCTCGGGGCCGGGGAGAACGGCAGATACCTGCTGGCGGCCACGTTCGGCAATGTGCACGGGGTCTACAAGCCGGGCAATGTGGTGCTCAAGCCCGAGGTGCTGGCCGAGGGCCAGCGCGTGGCGGCGGCCAAACTCGGACTTCCCGGTGATGCCAGGCCCTTCGACTTCGTGTTCCACGGCGGGTCGGGATCGCTGAAGTCGGAGATCGAGGACTCGCTGCGCTACGGCGTGGTGAAGATGAACGTCGACACCGACACCCAGTACGCGTTCAGCCGGCCGATCGTGGGACACATGTTCGGCAACTACGACGGCGTGCTCAAGGTGGACGGCGAGGTGGGGAACAAGAAGGTCTACGATCCCCGCTCGTACATGAAGAAGGCCGAGGCGGGCATGTCCGAGCGGGTCGTTGAAGCATGCACCGATCTGCGCAGCGCCGGCCGCAGCGTCTCGGCGGGCTAGAAGGCCTGGCAGATCCTCCACTGGTCATCCCGCCGCTGCAGATCAAAGCTGCGGGTGGACATGGTTGCCGGGTCGAAGGCCATATAGGACGTCACGTTCGCCTCGGCGTGGTCGCCGTTGATGACCACGTCATCGACGCTGGCGACCACCGGATACTGCTTGGCCGAGGAGATCTTGGAGTAGGCGTCCGCCCAGGAACGCTCGTCGTAGGCGGCGTAGGCCTCGCGGGTCTGCCCGCAGGTCACCTCCCGCAGCGTCGCCAGATCGCCGCGTTGCACGGCGGTGTCGAAGGTCTGTATCACCGAGCGCACCCGGTCCTCCTGGGAAACCCGCGAGATGACCGCGAACACCGTCAGCAGCGAACCCAGGATCACCGCGGCGGCAACCCCGAGCGCGATCACCAGCTTTCGCCGCGGTGTCCGGCGGTGCGGCTGGTCCGGCTGGATGCCGGTAGAGGTGAAGACCTGGGTCGGCGGGTCCGGGACGCGGTCGATGATCTGGGTGGATCCCGCATCGAAACCCGGTGCGGTGTAGCGGCGTTCGGCCGGATCGTCGGCGGGCTCGGTGATGGCGGATACGTCGATCACCTCGGTGACCGGATCGGCCTGCGCGGGCGAAGGGTCATCGGGGCCGGCGGCTCCGGTGACGTCGTCACGGTCGGTCCCGGACGGGTTCGACATGGTTAGACCCTAGCCCCGGGTTCGACGCGCGGTCGTCGGCGACACCGCGCGATCCGGCACAATGCGGGCACAATAGGCGTATGAACAATCCCACCTCGCACGGCGACCTGCTCGGACCGCAACCGGTGCTGCTGCCCGGCGACAGCGCGGCCGAGGCCGCGTTGCGGGCCGGCGAGAACCCGGCGGTCGTGGCCGCGGCCCATCCGTCGGCCTCGGTGGCCTGGGCCGCACTCGCCGAGGAGGCGCTGGCCGCTGACCGGGCGGTCACCGCCTACGCCTACGCCCGGACCGGCTATCACCGCGGGCTGGACCAGCTGCGCCGCAACGGCTGGAAGGGGTTCGGTCCGGTACCTTTCGCGCACGAACCCAATCGCGGCTTCCTGCGCTGCGTCGCCGCCCTGGCGCGGGCCGCTGACGCGATCGGCGAAACGGCGGAGTTCGAGCGCTGCCTGGATCTGCTCGACGACTGCGATCAGGCAGCGCGCGCCGGCCTCGGTCTGGCCTGACGCGGCGGACTCAGAGGTCGTCGCGCTCCGGACATTCACCGGCTGAGGGCGTCTCGACCTGGACGGTGGCGTGCCCGAGGCCGCGCGCGGCCAGCACCGCCCGCGCGTCGTCGAGCACGCGCTCGGATTTGCCGTCGGTCCGCAGGTGTGCGGTCACCATGTCCTTGCCCGGCACCAGCGTCCACACATGCAGGTCGTGAACCTCGGTCACACCCTCGACCCCGGCCAGGGCCGAGCGCAATTCGTCGACGTCGATATGGCGCGGGGAGGACTCGGAGAGGACGCGCAGCGCGGCGCGCGCCAGCGCGATGGCTCGGGGCAGCACCCACAGCGCGACCAGCACGGCCACCACCGTGTCGGCATAGGGCCATCCGGTCGTCACCGTCACCACGCCGGCGATCAGCACACCGATACTGCTGACCGTGTCGGCGACGACCTCCAGATAGGCGCCCTTGACGGCCAGGCTCTGACCGGACTGCGATCGCAGCAGCAGCATGACGGCGACGTTGGCGGCCAGACCGGCCGAGGCCACCACGATCATCGGCATGCCCGGAACCTCGGGCGCGTCACCCAGTCGCCGGACCGCCTCGTAGAGGATGAACGCCGCGACACCGAGCAGCAGGGCGGCGTTGGCGACCGCGGTGAACACCTCGGCGCGATGCCACCCGTAGGTCCGCGACGCCGACGCCGGACCATGCCGCGCCAGCAGCAGCGCGATCAATCCCATGAACAGGGCCACCAGGTCGGTGAGCATGTGTCCGGCGTCGGCCAGCAGCGCGATCGAGCCGATGATCACCGCCGTGGTCACTTCGACGACGAAGAAGGCACCCAGGATCAGCGCGGCGAGAACCATCCGGCTCACCTTGGTGTCGGCCGAGCCGTGCCCCCCATGTCCCGCGTGTCCCGCACCCACGACCGAGATCTTGCCCGACCGTCCCGGGCTAGAGCCAGGCGGACCAGAAGCGGGTCAACTCGCCGCCGAGACCGGCGAGCCCGGCGGGTACGCCGGCCAAGCCGAAGAACCAGAAGACGACCGCGAAGAACCAGCGGTTGAGCGCCGGCGTCAACAGCACCAGCAGCAGGATGACAAAACCGAACTGCCGCAAGGGTTCCAGCCGACGCTGGGTGGCCGGGCTCAGATGCGGTTCCAGCGCCCCGTAGCCGTCGAGTCCGGGCACCGGCAGCAGGTTCAGCACGAGCGCGGTCACCTGAAGGAACCCGAGGAACGCCACCCCCGACCAGAACACCGAATGGGCCGGGTCGAACAGCAGCCGGGTGGCCGCCAGGAGCAGGACCGCCAGCACCAGGTTCGCCAGCGGTCCGGCGAGGCTGACCTGCGTGCGCTGGCGCGGGGTCATGAAGTCGGTCCGGACGTAGACCGCCCCGCCCGGCAGTCCGATCCCGCCGAGGGCGATGAACAGCAGCGGCAGCCCCAGCGACAGCATCGGGCTGGAGTACCGCAGCGGGTTGAGGGTCAGGTAGCCGCGAACCGCGGCGTCGTTGTCGCCGAACCGCCAGGCGGTGTAGGCATGCCCGAATTCGTGCAGGCACAGCGACACCAGCCAGCCGGCGATGACGAAGAGGAACACCCCGACGTAGGCCAGCGGCCGCAGGGACTGCGCCGCCAGCCAGGCCAGCACCCCGCCGAGTGCGGTGAGCGCGACCAGCGCCAGAAACACCGGGCTGGGCCGGACCGCCTGGTGCAGCGGACGCACGCTCACTTCTCAGTCCTCATGTCAGCCCTCAACCAGGACGGTCGAGTACTGCGTGCCGATGTACACCCCGAGGACGGCGATCATCGCCAGTGCCAGCACCATGTCGGCAGCGGGTCGGCGCAGCAGCAGCCCCACGACCGCGCCGGCCGCGATCACGATCTGGAAGATCAGGTCGGCGTCCAACTGCTCGTTGCTGATCAGCGACTCGTGAGCGATGTTGATCGCGACGATGCCGATCAGCACCCCGAAGAACACCGGACGCACCCGGTCGAAGGCCGCGGCGGGGGTTTCGTCGTCCGTTGGCGAGTCGGGCTGGGCCGCGGGCAGCAGGAACGACATCACCAGGATCCCGCCCGGAACGGACAGGAAGGCCAGGAGTTCGAGAACCGAAATCTCGACCAGGGTGGTGCGGTAGTAGGTCACCGCCAGCCACACCTCGACCACCAGGACGAGCAGGAAGACCTGCCACAGCACCGCGGGCAGGAACGGGCGCCGGGCGGGGTCCCGCGACCACCCGCGCACCGTCAGGGCCAGCTCACCGAGAATCTGCCCGAAGGACATCCCGAGGATGACGGTGTAGAACCACCACACGCGCCGATGATGTCATGCCCGGTGTCAGTCCACCCGCAGCCAGCCCCGGGTGTTCCGGTAGAACGTCGACCGCTTGACCTCGCGGCGGCCGGCGACGCCGTCGCGGATCACCCGGGCGCCGGTGGTGCCCAACTGGGCGGCGCGTCCGCCGGTCCACCGTCGCGGGCGCACCGCCCGCCCGGCCAGACCGGTGAGAACAGTCGCCCGCAGGCCGGGCATCGACGGCGTCGGCTCAATCCGCACCCCGGTCACCTCGCCGTCGAAAAGCACCGTGTCGTCCACCACCGCCTCGCCGCGCAACGCCTCCGACCCGGTCGGCGGCAGCCATAACGCGGCGCCGACCAGGGCTGTCGCGGAGTCGTCGCGGATCAGCGGGACCCGGCGGGCGGCGGCGGTCACCGCCCGGCGGGCCGAACGCCAGCCCCGGACGTGGGCCACCTCGACGTCGAGCTGCTCGGCGCGCAACAGCGCGGTGAGCACGGCGGCCAGGTCGGCCTGCGCGCCGACGACGGCCACCCGCCGGGCGCCCGCGACGGCCGGCGCGATCTCGTCGGTGGTCCCCACCGGCACCGCGGCCAGCCCATTGAGCGGGCCGGGCGCACGGCGCCCGCCGAAAAGCAGCACGGCGAGGTCGGATCGCGACCCGGGCTTGGGCAAGGACACTCCTGATGCTGCGCTGGGCGTGGGCGCTCGGATAGGGTAAGCCCCCGGCTGGATCACAATAAGCGGGAGAAACGCCATGCCGGCAATCGTGCTCATCGGCGCCCAGTGGGGCGACGAGGGCAAGGGGAAAGCCACCGATCTGCTCGGTGGCCGGGTGCAGTGGGTGGTGCGCTACCAGGGCGGCAACAATGCCGGGCACACCGTGGTCCTGCCGACGGGAGAGAACTTCGCGCTGCACCTCATACCGTCCGGAATCCTGACTCCCGGGGTGACCAACGTGATCGGCAACGGCGTCGTCGTCGACCCCGGGATCCTGCTCACCGAGCTGTGCGGGCTCGAGGACCGCGGGGTGGACACCTCCCGGCTGCTGATCTCCGCCGACGCGCACCTGCTGATGCCCTATCACGTCGCCATCGACAAGGTCACCGAGCGCTACCTGGGGAACAAGCGGATCGGAACCACCGGACGCGGGATCGGACCGTGCTACCAGGACAAGATCGCCCGGATGGGCATCCGGGTCGCCGACGTGCGCGACCCCGGCCTACTGGCCGCCAAGATCGCTGCGGCGTGCGAGTTCAAAAACCAGGTGCTGGTCAAGATCTACAACCGCAAGGCGCTCAACCCGAGCGAGATCTGTGAGACGGTGCTGGAGCAGGCGGAGGGTTTCGGTCATCGCGTCGCCGATACCCGACTGCTGCTCAACAACGCGCTCGAGGACGGGCAGACCGTCCTGCTCGAGGGTTCCCAGGGAACCCTGCTCGATGTCGACCACGGAACCTATCCCTACGTGACGTCGTCCAATCCCACCGCCGGCGGCGCCGCGGTCGGGTCGGGAATCGGCCCTACGCGCATCACCACGGTGCTGGGAATTCTCAAGGCCTACACCACGCGGGTCGGATCGGGCCCCTTCCCCACCGAACTGTTCGACGCCAACGGCGAGTACCTGACTAAAACGGGCGGCGAGTTCGGAGTCACCACCGGCCGGCGGCGCCGGTGCGGCTGGTTTGACGCCGTCATCGCCCGCTACGCCACCCGGGTCAACGGGATCACCGACTACTTCGTCACCAAACTCGACGTGCTTTCCAGTCTGCAGACCGTGCCGGTCTGTGTCGCCTACACGATCGACGGCAGGCGCACCGACGACATGCCCATGACCCAGAGCGACTTCGCCCGTGCCGTGCCGGTCTACGAGGAGCTGCCCGGCTGGTGGGAGGACATCTCGGGTGCGCGGGAATTCGACGAGCTACCCGCCAAGGCGCGCGACTATGTGCTGCGGCTCGAAGAGCTTGCCGGAGCGCCGGTTTCGTGCATCGGTGTGGGGCCCGGGCGAGACCAGACCATCGTGCGACGCGACATCCTGGCGGCACGGGCGTGACCGACACGGATTCCCGGGATTCCCGGGATCCCCGCGACCCCCGTGAACTCGATCCCGACTACGACCGTCACGGCGGCTTTCCCCGGTTTGAGGTCATCGACGAACCGCCTGGCTTCGGGCGATTCGTGACCGCCATGCGGCGCGCCCAGGATCTCGCGGTGTCCGCCGACGCCGTCGACTGGGACCAGGCCGCCGACCGCGTCGATGACCTGATCGCACTGCTGTCGCCGCACGAGGCGCCGGGCGGAGTCGGTCCGTCCGGGCGGGTCGCGAGCCTGCCGGGCGCGGGCAGCCTGCTCATGCCGCCATGGACGATTCATCGCTTCGATGCCGACGTGGTCGAGGTGGGCGTGCAATTCAGCCGATTCCATGTCGGCGGCAACAGTGCCGTGCACGGGGGCATGGTCGCGATGATGTTCGACGTGATGTGCGGGATCATCATCCACGCCATCGGACGGCCGATCAGCCGCACCGCGTTCCTGCACGTCGACTACCGCAACATCACGCCCATCGACCAACCACTCACGATGCGGGGGTGGGCGCCGAGGGTCGAAGGGCGCAAGTCCTTCGTCAACGCCGAGCTGACCGCCGCCGACGGCACGGTGCTCGCCGAGGCCAACGGGCTGATGGTGCAACTACTTCCCGGACAGCCCTGAGAAAGGGCGAGTACTACGCGACCGTCAGTGGTGACCCGCTGATCACCCTACTGGGCTCACCGCGGACACTGAGCGGCACCTCACCCATCAACATCAGCCTCTGCAGCAGCCGGTACTGGTCGTCATAGTCGTCGACCGCCCGGTGCTGGGTGGCCCGATTGTCGTAGATGGCGACGTCACCCGGCTCCCAGTTCCAGCGAATGGTGTTTTCCGGCATCGTGATCCGGCGCTGCAACAGGGCGAGTAGGACGTTCGAGTCATGGCTGTCGAGGCCGACGAGGTTCCGGACGAAATCTCCGGCCAGCAGATGGCGTTCGCCGGTTTCCGGATGGACCCGCACCACCGGGTGCTCGGTACGGAAATCGACCTGCTCGAAGTTGCGCCGCGACCCCGTGTCGTCGTCGGTGACCGACCAGCACTGCTTGCAGTACGTTCCGCCTGAGGACCACGTGTGCTGCGCCCACAGTTCGTCGACAAGGCGCTTCAACGGTTCAGGCAGCTCGGTGTAGGCCGCCGAGGTCGAGGCCCACAGGGTCGAACCGCCGTAGTCGGGAATGGTGACGGCGCGTAGAAGGGTCACCGCGGGGTAGTTGACCAGGAACGAGGCGTCCGTATGCCACCAGGGAACGGTTCCGTCGCTCGGACTGATCGGCGTGACCGACGGCGCGGTCGACGGTGCTGCCGGGTGCCGAATCGGTGTTCCCAGCAACTCGCCGAAGGCGAGCATCTGAGATTCGTCGAAATGCTGGCCGCGTAGGAAGACCACCTGATGGGCCAGCACCGCTGAGCGGATCTCGCTGACCACGGCCGGGCTGAGGTCGCCGTCGAGTCGCACTCCGTCGATGCGGGCTCCGATCCGGCTACCCAGCTTGGTGACGGTGAGCGACGACCCTCGACGCGTCGGCGCTCCAACGGTCTGAGTCATGGCAACTCCCTTCGAAGTCGCACGCCGGTCCCACGGCGGGTCTTGAGGCCACGCTAGCCGAAGGCGCGACCGGATTTCTGAAATCTGCTCGCCGCCGAGGTTCCCCCGGCGAATCTGGCAGGCTGATTTCCATGGCCGCCGGCGGGCAACTCGATGAACGGACCGCCGCACGCACCGTTCTCGGCCAGCCGATCGGCCTGGCCAACCTCTTCGGAATCGAACTGTGGGAACGGTTCGCGTTCTACGGGATGCTCACGATCCTCGGTTACTACCTGTACTACTCGGTCAGCTTTGGCGGGATGGGGTTGCCCAAGAGCACCGCTGCCGGAGTCGTCGGCGCCTACGGCGGCCTGGTGTATCTGTCCACCGTGCTCGGAAGCTGGGTCTCAGACCGGCTGCTGGGAATGGAGCGGACTGTTTTCTACGGCGGGGTGGCGGTCATGCTGGGCCATACCGCGCTGGCGATCCTGCCGGGGCTTGCCGGGGTCGCGGCCGGCCTGGTGCTCATCGCCGTCGGTTCGGGGGCGCTGAAGTCCAACGCCGCGTCATTGCTCGGCACGCTCTACGGTCGAGGCGACTCGCGGCGCGACGGCGGCTTCACGCTGTTCTACCTGGGGGTCAACCTCGGGGCGTTCCTCGGGCCGCTGCTCACCGGTGTCTTGCAGACCTGGCTCGGTTTTCGCTACGCCTTCGCCGCCGCCGCGCTGGCCATGGCCCTCGGTCTCGCCCAGTACACGATCTTCCGCCGGAATCTGGGTACCGCCGGCCGCAGTATTCCCAATCCACTACCCCGGCGGGGAATCTGGAAACCAGTCGCCGTTGCGGTCCTGGCTGTGAGCCTGGTCGCAGGGGCCTTCGCGCTCGGCACAGTGACGGTGGGAAATCTCTCCCAGGCGACCACCGGCGTCATCCTCGCCGCTTCGGTGGTGTACTTCGCGGTCCTTCTCAGCAGCTCGAAGGTTGACGCCGTTGAGCGAAGCCGAGTGCGTGCCTTCATCCCCCTGTTCATCGCCAACACCGTCTTCTGTTCGCTGTTCCAGCAGATTTCGACCGTCCTGGCCATCTACGCCGACGAGCGGGTGAACCGTTCGATTTTCGGCTGGCTGGCACCGCCGGAGTGGATCGGTTCGATCGAGCCGGTGTGGGTGATTGTGCTCTCTCCGCTGTTCGCCGTGATGTGGACCAGGCTCGGGCGCCGGGCGCCCACGACGCCCCGCAAATTCGCTCTCGGGGTCAGCGGTATGGGGATCGCGTTCCTGCTGTTCCTCACCACGGCGGGCACGACCGGCCGATCGGTCCCGGCGCTGCTCATCGTGGTGATTCTGGCCGTCTTCGCCGTGTCCGAACTGACTCTCGCACCGACGGGTCTGGCGGTGACCACCCAATTGGCGCCGAAGGCTTTCCGGGCTCAGATGATGGCGTTGTACTTCCTGTCCTTCGGCCTGGGAACCGCGCTGTCCGGTGTGCTGGCCCGCTACTACGACCCCGCGAATGAGATCACCTACTTCGGGGTCCTGGGAGCCGTCGCGATCGTCGTGGGGCTGGGTATCGCCCTCATCGCCCCGCGGATCAGCAGCCGGATGGCCGGGGTGCATTGAGCGCCGGCCCGGCCGCACCTCGGCCTATCCTCTGAATCAGGCGGTCCATCCCATGGAG
>NZ_JBJTCF010000034.1:0-6923 GCF_046091765.1 Mycobacterium sp. | reverse complement strand
GTGAGCATGTCGATGGACGCCTGTACGTCGCCGGAGCGGAACACCTTGAGGTCGAAGCCCGCGCTGAACACCCGCTCGTTACCGGCGATCACCACCGCGCCGGCGCCGTCTGCCTCGGCCCGGTCGAGGGCGGTGTTGATCTCGGCCAGCATGGCCGGGCCTAGGACGTTGACCTTCCCGTCGTCCATGGTGACCACCGCGGTCGACTCGTCCTGGCGATAGCTCACACTCACGGCTTGCTCCTCACGGTTGGCACTGGCCTTCGGGTACCGGAATGACGGTACCGAGGCCTGCGCACCCGCAGGGGCAGAGCCGAACCTGAGGAAATGCTGAGTACGCTCTGCTAACATTTCCTGATGCGCGCATCCGGCCACGTCGGCCGGGGTCGCGGCTTAGCGGCCGCGCTCGGTGTCGGGGCAGTGCTGGCGACCGGCGGATACGGGGTCGCCTGGGCCGCACCGGCCTCCCAGGACGCGTCGGCGGTCGCGGCGGACTCTGCTGCCGGATCGCCTGCGGACCCCCGGCACCGATCCGAGCGGGCCCGCGGCCGGGCCGCCGAACGCCCCGTCGAGGCCCCCGCCGCCGCCCCGGCGAGGACCCGCGAGGCCCGGCCGGATTCCCCCGTCGCGCCGAAACGCCAGGACTCGGGGCGCTCCGAGGGCTCCGACACCACGCCGACCTCCTCGCGACAGCCCCTGTCCGCCGCGCGTGCCGGCCTTCCGGCAGCGGCGCGGGTCACCCGCACCCCTGTGCAAACGGTGGTGGCGGTCGCTGCGGAACCGGCCACTGAGCCGCAGACCACCGAGCAGCACCCGCCGCCGGCTACAGCGCCGCCGGTGGCGGCCGTCGCTTCGGGTGCCCTCGCGTCGGCCGGGGCGGTGGCGGACCTGGTGGACCTCGGGTCGGGCACCGGACCCCTCGCACCGGTCGGGTCCGCCCTGAGTTGGGCTGTGCTCGCCGTCGCTCGCCGTCCGGGGACGCCGCAGCCGGCAGCCGCGACCACCACTGCTGGGACTGTCAGCGCCACCCCGCTCGCCCGGCAGGTCACCGTCAACCCGATCATGGCGTTCTTCTTCAACCAGACCCCGACCTTGAGCCCGGTGCAGCAGAGCCAGGGTCCGGCCGGCGTGATCAGCGGCGCGCTCAATCCCAACGATCCGGACAGCCCGACGTTGAGCTACACGCTCGTGCGCGCCCCCGTCAACGGCGTGGTGGTGATCGACGCGGATGGCAACTACACCTACACCCCCGACCGGGCGGCCGCCCACGTGGGCATCGCCGAAACCTTCGACGTCACGGTCAGTGATGCACCCAGCGGTTTTGTGATCCACGGCTTCGCCGGCCTGCTCAATCTGCTGACCTTCGGTCTGCTGGGATCCCGCGGCGACACCAGCACGGCCACCGTCACCGTCACCGTCACGCCCGTGAACGAGGCGCCGACCGCCACCTTCAGCGTGGGCAGCCCAGATCTCAACGGTGTGGTGCGCGGCACGGTCGTCGGTGCGGACGCCGACGGTGATCCGCTGACCTACGGCGGCTCGGGCAGCACGGGCAAGGGCACGGTCGTCATGGCCGCGGATGGCAGCTTCAGCTACACCCCGACGGCGGCCGCGCGCCATGCTGCCGCGTCGCTCACGGCCACCGACGCCGCCCGAGCCGATTCCTTCGACCTGGTCGTCACCGATTCCTACGACGACTCCGCCGTGGTCACGGTGACCGTTCCGATCACCCCCGCCAACACCAACCCGACCGCCACGGCCAGTGTCAACGCTCCGAACGCGGCCACCGGCGTGGTGACCGGCAGGGTGACCGGCAGCGACGCCGACGGCGACGTGCTGAGCTACACCGCACCCGCTGCGTCGGCCAAGGGAACCCTGGTGATCGCACCGGGCGGCACCTTCACCTACACCCCGACGGCCGCGGCGCGCCACGCGGCGGCGTCGCTGACCGCGACGGCGGCCGACAAGACCGACTCCTTCACCGTCACGGTCAGCGACGGTTACGGAGGCTCGGTCAACGCGACGTTCAGTGTGTCGATCTCGCCGAAGAACAGCGCTCCGACCGGCTCGATCAGTCTGGGGACCGCCGACGCGGCGACCGGAACGGTTGTCGGCGCGGTTCTCGGGAGCGACGCCGACGGGGATGCGCTGGCCTACACACGATCGGCGAACCCGTCGAAGGGTACCGCCGTCGTCACCGCGGCCGGTGGCTTCACCTATACGCCGACCGCCGATGCGCGCCACGCCGCCGCGTCGATCACCGCGACCAGCGCCGTGAAGACCGACACCTTCAGCGTGACGATCACCGACGGCTACGGTGGCTCGACCGCGGTACCGGTGAGTATCACCATCTCGCCGCTGAACACCGCCCCCACCGGTTCGGCCAGTGTCGGCAGCCCCGACGCGGCCACCGGACTCGTCGCCGGAACGCTGATCGGCAGCGACGCCGACGGAGATGCGCTGACCTACTCGGGTTCGGGTTCCACGGCCAAGGGCAGTGTCGTGGTCGGCGCCAATGGCGGCTTCACTTACATCCCGACCGCCGCCGCGCGCCACGCCGCGGCGGCATTGACCGCGACCGCCGCCGACTCGTCCGACACCCTCACCCTCGCCATCAGTGATGGACACGGCGGTTCAGTCAACATCCCGGTCCTCGTGACCATCGCTCCGCAGAACAACGTTCCGATCGCGCTGGCCAGCGCGGGCTTTCCGGACGCGACGACCGGCCTGGTCGCCGGGACGGTGATCGGCAGCGACGCCGACGGGGACACCCTGAGCTACTCGGGCTCCGGCGCGACCGCCAAGGGCAGCTACGTGACCGCGCCCAATGGCAGTTTCACCTACACCCCGACGACCCTTGCCCGCCATGTCGCCTCGCTCGCCGGAGCCACTGCGGCCGACACCGCCGACACCTTCACCGTGACGGTGAGTGACGGTTACGGCGCGTCGGTCGCCGTGCCGGTCAACGTGACCATCAGTCCGGCCGGGGTGACCTTCAACTTCGTCTACGGCACCGGCTCGCAGTTCTGGTCGGACAGTGCGCGCGGCGCGCTGCAGACCGCCGCAACGTCGCTGGCCTCCTACATCGTGGTCGGCGCTCCGGTGACCATCACGTATTCCGTGACCGGCGAGAACGATCCGAACTCGACGTTCCTCGCCTCCGCTTACGCGAACTTCAGCAGCGGCAGCCCCGGCTACTACGACACGGTGGTGCAGAAGAAGATCCTCACCGGCGTGGACAGCAACGGGGCGGCGGCCGACGGCGGCATCACCTGGAACTTCGCCCCCCGGTGGGAGTACGCCGACTCGGTGGCGGGCAACGAATACGATTTCCAGTCGGTGGCGATCCACGAGTTGATGCACACGCTCGGTTTCATCACCGGCGCGGGCAGCCCGGATAGCCTGGATCAGAACTGGACCGTCTACGACAGTTTCCTGAGGACCTCAAACGGAACCGCGGTCATCGACGGCACCTACACCTTCATTCCCGCGTACACCTCGAACCTGACGGGCGGCGGTGGCGGGCTGTACTTCGCCGGACCCAATGCGGTCGCCGCATACGGCGGGTATGTGCCGCTCTACACGCCCGGCACCTGGTCGTCGGGAAGTTCGCTGTCCCACGTCGACCCGGCGCAGGTCGGAGCGACCCCCTTCTTCATGAAGCCGTTCTACAACTACGGGCCGGGCGTGCGGACCATCGGCGCCGTCGAACGCGGCATGCTCAGGGACCTCGGCTACGTCGTGTACGCCTAGCCGGGTTCCCGGTCAGCCCGTGCCCATCAGGGCGCGCCACTGCTCCAGGGTGGACACCCGGTAGACGTAGTTGCTGCGTTTGACCTCCGAGAGACTGGCGCTCGGTTCAGCCGAGTACCAGTGCCCCGGAAACACCGTCGGGTCGCCGGGCAGCGCGGAGAGCTTGCCCAGGCTGCGGAACATCTCGTCGACGTCGCCTCCGGGGAAATCGGTGCGCCCGCAGCCGTCGAGGAAGAGTGTGTCGCCGGCGACGAGGCGCCCGTCCAGCAGGAAACACTGGCTACCCGGGGTGTGCCCGGGGGTATGGAGCAGTTCGATGTCGATCGCACCGATCGCGACTCTGTCACCATGCTCGTGGGGAGTCAGGTCGCTCATCGGGATCCCGGTCACGCGGGAAACCCATTGTGCCTCATGCGTGTTGACGTGTACCGGCACGCTGATCCGCTCCAGCAACTCCGCGAGGCCCTTCAGTTCGAAGCCCATCATCGACCCGCCGATGTGGTCGGGATGGTGATGGGTGACCAGCACTCCCGAGAGGGTCATCCCATCAGCCTCCAGGGTGTCGAGCAGGTCGCCGGCGGCGTAGGCGGGGTCGACGACGACGGCATCGCCGGTCTCCCGGTCGCCGATCAGGTAGGCGAAGTTGCGCATCTGCTGAGCGATCATGTCGCCGGCGGCGAAGTCCTGTCCGGAGAGCAGCTGGCGAAAGTAGAGGCGGTCGGCCATGTCCTGACTCTAGGTCACCTCGTCTCCGGGGAGCAGTCGTTCCGGGTGGTGGTAGTCGTTGGTGCCGCCCCGCAGCGGCAGGTGCGGTGGCGGGATCCACTCAGTCACTCCGTCGGACCGTTTTCGGGTCCTCCAGCCACCGGGCTTAATCAGGCGGTGGTCGGGTTTGCAGCCCAGCGTCAATTCGGTGACATCGGTCAGGCCGCCGTCGGCCCACTCTTTCGTGTGGTGGACCTCGGTGAGGTAGCCGGGCACACTGCAGCCGGGTCGCGTACAGCCACGCTCGAGGGCATGCAACACGATGCGCTGATCGGCCGACGCGATCCGTTTGGTCCGGCCCAGATAAAGCGGACGCCGCGTGTGCTTCTCGTAGATGCACAGGTAGTGGAAGGCGTGGGAAGCCATCCGGATGAGGTCGCGCATCGGCAGCAGGGAACCGCCGCCGGTGACCGCATGACCGGTGGCGCTGGACAGCTGTTCGACAGTTGCGGTGGCGATGACGGTGACCGGTAAGCCGTTGTGCTGACCGATGGCGGGGGAGCCCAGCTGGCTGCGCAGCAGGGCGCCGAGCGCGTCGTGCTGGCGTTGCGCGACCGATCGCAGGTCGCGGTCGATGACGTCCTGTGTCGGGTCGCCGTTGACCGTGGGCGTCTGGTCGGCGGGGTTGCATCTGCCGGGCGCGGCGAACTTGGCGAGCAGGGCGTCGATGGTGGCGCGTAGCTCGGGGGTGGCGGTCAGTCGGCCCTCGGTCATACCGTCGGGTCGCTGCCGGCCGCACCAGGTGAAGCCGCGCCGGCGGGCTCGATCCTCGTCGGTGAACCGCCCGTCGGGGTTGATCGTGATCGCCAGCCGGTCGGCGACGACCTGCAACTGGTCGGGCCGCAGCTCGGCGGCCTTCTCGGCCAGAAAGACCTCGGCTCGGGCGGTCTCGCCGGGATGGGTGTCCACGGGCAGTTCGCGCAGGAACCGCTGGATCACCCGGAGGTGTTCGACGTCGAGCCCACCGGCTGCCCAGGCCTTGGCGGTCGCCGGCAGCTGCGGCGGCAGGCACTGCCCGGTCAGGGTGGACTGGGGCGAGAGTTGAGCCGCGTCGCGCAACCGGCGGCGCGCCTCGGCGGGGCTGAGCCGTGCCACATCGGCGATCGCCCGGTAGGCCGGGCCGCACAACTCCTCGGACCCGCGGCGCTCCACGGCGGCGGCCAGGTCGCAGGCCAGGGCCCGCACCCGCCGTCCTCCGGTTTCCACCTCCTCCACAACGCCCAGCAACTCGGCCACCGGCAGCGCATCGCCGTCCAGAGCGCCCAGAGCCTGCACCGCGTCGCGGAACGCGCGCAGGGCATCCGCCACCGGAGTCGAAAACATGTTCGAAGACTATCGCCGACCTCCGACAGGGCCAACCCCTCGGCCTGCCCCTGTGGATGAAGTCCCCGCTGTGGACAGCGTGGCAACGCACCGTCGGCCGAGGTGTCTGCTGCAATGGGCTCCATGAGATCCCGTTCGCTTCTCGTTCCCGGCGTCGCATTGGCCACCGTGGGGGCCGTGGCCCTCGGGCCGACCCTGGTGACACCACCGGCCGCGACGCTGGCCCGGCCGGCCCTTGAGATCCCCGCCGTACAGGTCCAGGACCTCCAACTCGCCGGTATCGGACGTGACATCTACGACTCGATCACCCAGTTCGTCCAGTACGTCGTCGAGTCGTCCCAGTTCTGGATCGACCTGATTCCCGGGATCGGACCCCCGCTCGCCCAGCAGGTCGGCATCAACTACTTCGACTTCATCCAGCCGGTCATCGCGAACACCGTCTACTACATCTCCGACCTGATCGCCGATCCCGCGTCGTTCGTCCCGCTGACGGTGAACTACGGCAGCAACCTCTTCTATACCGGCTACAACTGGGTGTCCCAGCAGGCGCAGTTCTTCGGCCAGCCCGCCTTGCCGCCGATCCCGCAGCCGACCCCGCTGGCCTCGGTTGCCGCGCCTGCAGCATCCGCGCCCGAAGCCCCCGCCACCTCAGCCGTGGCCCCGCCCGGCATCCCCGCCGCGAAGGCCCGGGCTGACCGTGCCGACCGGCGGGCCCCGTCGGACGCCCGGAACTCGGCTGCCCGGCGCGCCGCGACCAGCGCGGCGAGCACGGCCCGCGGTGAATCCCGCAAAGCCGCCGCGGTCACCCGCGGCGCGAGCCGAACCGCCGAGAAGGCCGCTTCGGAAGCTCCCGACGCCGCGAACTAGGCTCCTCGGGGTGCTGAACGTTCCGGTGCGCCTCGCGCTGATTCCAGCGACCCTGGCTACAGGGCTGGCTACAGGGCTGGTTATGGGGCTGGGCCTGACACCGGGCATGACCCCACCAGAGCCGGCACAGGTCACGGTGCCCGCTGTGCCCGCTGTGCGCGTCGAGGAAGTCCTGTTGACCGGCATCGGCCAGGACATCTACTACGCCATCACCCC
>NZ_JBJTCF010000033.1:0-31867 GCF_046091765.1 Mycobacterium sp. | reverse complement strand
GGACAGGTGACCCGCGGACCGGCAACCGAGCCGTTGACCGCACGCGCGGTGACGGTGCGCGGGGGCGAGATCGTCGCGGAGTGATCCGCCGGTCAGAGCAGAACCGCGTCGCCCTGCTTGAACTTCGCCGCCGAGACGCCGGCCAGGGTGCGCCGCGGCCCGGGGGTCCCCCGCCCAACGGTCCGGGCGGTCCGGGCGGTCCGGGTCCCGGGTCAAACGGGCCGTCCGGGCCACCGAACTAGGCCAGGAAGTCCGCCGGCAGTTCCTCGAGCATCTGGCGGACCATGCGCACCGCGTAGACCGAACTTCCGCCCCCGACGATGAGCGCCGCGAAGGCGAGATCTCCCCGGTAACCGGTGAACCACGCGTGCGAGCCGCCCTCGAACTCGGCCTCGCCGGTCTTGCCGTACACCACTCCGGCGCCGTCGATCTCGCGTGCCGTTCCGTTCGTGACCACCAGTCGCATCATCGAGCGCAGCCCGTCGAGAACCGCGGGAGAGGGAGTCGGGTGCTCGCCGGTCTCAGCCGTCTCGCTGCCCACGATCAACCGGGGCGTCGGAGTTTTGCCGGCGGCGACGGTGGCGGCCGCCAGCGCCATCCCGAACGGGGTCACCACGACCTTGCCCTGGCCGAAGCCGTCCTCGGTGCGCTCGGCGAGGTTCACCGTCGGGGGCACCGAGCCGGTGACGGTCGTCAGGCCCTCGATCGTGTAGTCCGATCCGATTCCGTACTGCGCGGCCGCAGCGGTCAGCGCCGTCGGTGGCATCCGGCTGGCCAGCTCGGCGAAGGTGGTGTTGCACGAGTTGGCGAAGGCCTTCGCCAGCGGCACCACACCGAGGTCGAACTTGTTGTAGTTGGGGATGGTCCGGTGACCGATGTCGATCTCGCCGGGGCAGCCCAGCAGCGTGTTGGGTGTGGCCATGTCGCGCTGCAGGGCGGCGTGGGCGGTGACGATCTTGAACGTCGAGCCCGGCGGATAGAGGCCCGTCGTGGCCGCCGGGCCGTCGGCGTCGGCCGCGGCGTTCTGGGCCAGCGCCAGGATGTCGCCGTTCGACGGCCGGAGCACCACCAGCATCGCCTTCTGCCCACGGGTGTCCACCGCATGCTGGGCGGCATCCTGCACCGCACGGTCGAGGGTGAGGTTCACCGACGGCGCGGGTGTGGGCGCCACCTCGGTGAGCACATCGACATCGGCGCCGTTCTGGTTGACGCTGACCACCCGCCAGCCGGCGGCACCGTCGAGCTTGTCGACGACGGCGTTTTTGACCTCGCCGAGCACCGCCGGCGCGAATTCGGGGTCGGTGGGCAACAACTCGGCCAGCGGGGTGACCACCACACCGGGCAGCGAGTCCACGAACGCGGCGATCCGGTCGTGGTCGGCGGGTTTCAGCGTGATCAGGTTTAGCGGACCGCTGGCCGAACTGGCCTGCTCGGCCAGCCGCTGGGCGTTGAGCGTGTCGTCGAAGGGCCGCAGGGCATCGACCACCAGCCCAGCGGTGGACATCAGGCTGGCTCCGGCCCGGGCCGCGTCGAGTTGGTAGCGGTAGTGGTTTCCGGGAACCAGGACCTCGGTGCCGCTCATCTCGTTGACCGACGCCCGACGCGGCGCGTCGGCACGCAGTTCGAAACTCTGGTGCTCGCCGAGCTTGGGATGCAGTGCGCGGGCCGTCCAGCGCACCCCCCACCCGCCTTCGTCGCGGCTCATGTTGAGCACCCCGTCGTAGGTCCAGGTGCGGTTCCGCGGCAGGGTCCAGGTGAAGCGATAGTTGACCGAGCCGGTGTCCACGCTGAACCGGGAGCCCAGGACCTCGGCCTCCAGTTTCGTGGCCTGCAGCCCCGCCCAGGCCTGGTTCAGCGCGGCATGCGCCTCGGTCGGGCGGTCGCTCAGGTCGGCGGCCGCGCCGGTGTCACGCCGGCCGAGTTCGGCGAAGAACTGCCCGGCCGCCGCCGCCGGACCGTCCGGTCGGGGCGTGCACCCCGACAGCGTCGGGGCGGCGGACAGCGCGATCGCCAGGCACAAACCGGTGACGCGCGTGAATATTGAGGTTTTCGTTGCCATTGGGGCTGATGTTATGAGTTCGTGACCCGCTGCGCGGGGAGGCGCACCGCGTCGCGGCTCAGTCCAGCAGCACCGTGGCGAACGTGCCGACCTCGACGAAGCCCACCCGCGCGTACGCCGAACGGGCCACCCGGTTGAAGTCGTTCACGTACAGGCTGGCGGTACGCCCGCTGCCCAGGACCGCCGAGGCCACCGCGGCCGTGCCCGCCGTACCGAGCCCGTGACCGCGCCATTCCGGGTGCACCCACACGCCCTGGATCTGTCCGACCCGCGGCGACTGCGACCCGATCTCGGCCTTGAACACCACCCGCCCGTCCTCGAAGCGCGCGTAGGCGAGGCCCGCTGCGATCAGGCCGGCCACCCGCCGCCGATAGCCCCGCCCGCCGTCCCCGGCGCGCGGGTCGATGCCGACCTCGTTGATGAACATGTCGACCGCCGCGACCAGGTAGGCGTCCAGCTCCTCGGACCTGACCCGGCGGACCGCCGGGTCGACCGGAGTGCGCGGACGCCCGGTGAGCGCCAGCAGCGGCTGGCGGTCGCGCACGTCCCGGGCCGGGCCCCAGCCGTGCTGCAGTCGGTCCCACATCGGCAGGACCAGATCGGCTCGGCCGACCAGCGAGGAGCACCGCCGGGTCGTGCGCAGCGCCTGGTCGGCGAACGCGACCAGGTCCGCGGGGCCCCCGCGCAGCGGGATCATGTTGGCTCCGGCGAAGCACAGCGAGGACTCGGCGTGCCACCGGGTCCACAACTCGCCGCCGATGCCGCGGGGGTCCAGGCCGTGCTCGGCGACCCGCGCGGCCACCATGCACGCCGCCACCGGATCCGCGGCGAGCACCCGCGACACGGCCGAGGCGTCGCGCACGACCGAAATCCGGCGACCGCCGATCGGAGGGGCGAGGGGCGGAGCCGACATCAGAAGTCCTTCGGGGGATGTCACCGCCGAACGCGGCGGAGCACTACCGTCAGCTTACGGTCACCATCGGCGAACCGCCCGCAGATGCGTCCGAACCGCCGAGCTCTTCGGCGATGCGCATCGCCTCCTCGATGAGCGTTTCGACGATCTTGGATTCCGGAACCGTTTTAATCACCTCGCCGCGGACGAAGATCTGGCCCTTGCCGTTGCCCGATGCCACACCGAGATCGGCTTCCCGCGCCTCCCCCGGACCGTTGACCACACAGCCCATCACCGCCACCCGCAGTGGCACGTCGAGGCCTTCCAGGCCGGCGGTCACCTCGTTGGCGAGCGTGTAGACGTCGACCTGCGCCCGACCGCACGACGGGCAGGAGACGATCTCCAGCCCGCGCGGTCGCAGATTGAGCGACTCCAGGATCTGGTTTCCGACCTTGACCTCTTCGACCGGGGGTGCCGACAGCGAGACCCGGATGGTGTCACCGATCCCGCGGGAGAGCAGCGCGCCGAACGCGACAGCGGACTTGATGGTCCCCTGGAACGCCGGACCGGCTTCGGTGACACCGAGATGCAGCGGGTAGTCGCACTGCTCGGCGAGCAACTGGTAGGCCGAGACCATCACCACCGGATCGCTGTGCTTGACGCTGATCTTGATGTTGCCGAAGCCGTGCTCCTCGAACAGCGACGCCTCCCACAGGGCGGACTCCACCAGCGCCTCCGGAGTGGCCTTGCCGTACTTCTCCAGGAACCGCTTGTCCAGCGATCCCGCGTTGACGCCGATGCGAATCGGAACGCCCGCCTCGCCGGCGGCTTTGGCCACCTCGGCGACCCGGCCGTCGAACTCCTTGATGTTGCCCGGGTTGACCCGCACCCCGGCGCACCCGGCGTCGATCGCCGCGAAGATGTAGCGCGGCTGGAAGTGGATGTCGGCGACCACGGGGATCTTGCTCTTCTTGGCGATGACCGCCAGTGCGTCGGCGTCCTCCTGGCGTGGGCAGGCGACCCGCACGATGTCGCACCCGGTCGCGGTGAGTTCGGCGATCTGCTGCAGCGTCGCGTTGATGTCGTGGGTCTTGGTGGTGCACATCGACTGCACCGACACCGGATAGTCGCTGCCCACCCCGACGTCGCGCAGCATGATCTGGCGGGTCTTGCGCCTCGGCGCCAGAGTGGGAGCGGGGGCGGTCGGCATGCCCAGTCCGGTCATCGACTCTCCTACTGGAACAACCTGATCGGGTTGATCAGGTCGGCGGTAACGGTGAGCAGCATGTAGCCGACCACCACGAACAGGATCACGTAGGTGACCGGCATCAACTTCTGGTAGTTCACCGGAGCCGCGGGTGCGAACCCGCGCAACGCGCGCAGCATGTTGCGGATCTTCTCGTAGAGCGCGACCGCGATGTGCCCGCCGTCGAACGGCAGCAGTGGTACCAGATTGACCGCACCGAGGACGAAGTTCAACTGGGCCAGGAAGAACCAGAACGCGACCCACAGGCCCTGGTCGACGGTGTCGCCGCCGATGATGCTGGCCCCCACCACGCTGATCGGAGTCTCCGGGTCGCGCTCGCCACCGCCGATCGCGTGCACCAGGGCGCCGACTTTGGTCGGGATGGTCGCCAGCGACTTGCCCAGTTCGACGGCGAGGTCACCGCTGAAGGCGAACGTCGCCGGAATGGCCGAGAGGACGTTGTAGTGCGTGGGTGACAGTTGCGCCGCGCTGATGCCGATGGCGCCGACCTCGGACGGACCCGCCGGCGCACCGCCGCCGGCCGGAGCGACCCAGCGCTGGGTGGTGACGACGTCGACGACGAACTGCTCGGTGGTTGCGACGCCGTCACGGGTGCGCTCCACCACGAACATGGTCGGTCCGGACGACTTCTGCACGGCGGTGACCATCTCCGCGAAGGTCTTGACCTCGGTCGGTCCCACCTTGACGATCACGTCGCCGGGCTTGATTCCGGCCTGCGCGGCGGGTCCCGCACCGGAGCAGGTACCGAGTTCGCCCTTGACGACTTCGGCCTTGACGCAGGACGTGTCGCCGACGATGGCGGTTGTCGGCGGCCGCAGGCTGGGAAGCCCCCAGGTCACGGCGATGGCGTAGATCAACACCAGTCCGATGATGAAGTTCATCGCCGGCCCCGCGAAGAGCACCGCGACGCGCTTCCAGGTCTTCTGCTTGTACATCGCGTAGGGCTCGTCCTCGGGCCGCAGTTCCTCGACCGCGGTCATGCCGGCGATGTCACAGAAGCCGCCGAGGGGAATGGCCTTGACCCCGTACTCGGTGGAGCCCAGGGTGTTGGGCCGCCGGGTGGACCACAGGGTCGGCCCGAAGCCGACGAAATACCGCCGCACCTTCATCCCGGTGGCCCGCGCCACCCACATGTGGCCGCACTCGTGCAACGCCACCGAGAGCAGGATGGCGAGCGCGAACAGCACGATGCCGACTGCGAACATCATCGGATCGAAGCCACCTCCTGCGCGGCGACCGCCACGGCCTGCCCGGCTCGTTGCCTCGCCCAGCGCTGGGCGTCGAGCACGTCTTCCACGGTAGCGGGTTGGGCGGTCCACCCGTCGGCGGCCCGCAGGACCTCGGCGATCGTCCGGACGTTGCGCGGGAACCGGATGGGCCCCGCCCGGGAGGCCGCGGCGGCCTCCGCGGTGGCGGCGGTGTACACCGCGGTCATGCAGCCACCGGCCTCTCCGGCCTGGCGGGCGAGGTCCACGGCGGGAAACACCGCGCTGTCCAGCGGTTCGAAGTCCCAGCGCGACGGGGCGTCGAAGACGCAGGCGGCGGCCGCGTCGGCGACTCGCTGCGGCCAGCCCAGGGCGAGGGAGATCGGCAGTTTCATGTCCGGCGGACTGGCCTGCGCGAGTGTCGACCCGTCGGTGAAGGTGACCATCGAGTGCACGATGGACTGCGGGTGGACCACCACGTCGATGCGGTCGTAGGGCACGCCGAACAGCAGGTGCGTCTCGATCAGCTCCAGGCCCTTGTTGACCAGCGAAGCGGAGTTCAGCGTGTTCATCGGGCCCATGTTCCAGGTGGGATGCGCGCCGGCCTGCTCGGGTGTCACCGACTCCAGGTCGGCCGCCGGCCAGCCCCGAAACGGTCCGCCCGACGCGGTCAGCACGAGTCGGGCGACCTCCTCGGCGCGGCCCCCGCGCAGGCACTGGGCCAACGCGGAATGCTCGGAGTCGACCGGGACGATCTGGCCGGGCCGGGCGGCCTTGGTGACCAGCGGACCACCCGCCACCAGTGATTCCTTGTTGGCCAGCGCGAGCCGCGCGCCGGTGGCCAGGGCGGCCAGCGTCGGCTCCAGTCCCAGCGCCCCGACCAGGGCGTTGAGCACGACGTCCGCCTCGGTATCGGCCACCAGCCGGGTGGCGGCGTCGGGGCCGCTGAAGGTGACCTCACCGATCCGGTCGGCCGCAGCCGCGTCGGCGACGGCGACCCTGCCGACCCCGGTTTCGGCGCGCTGACGGGCCAGCAGGTCCGCGTTGGCACCCCCCGCGGCCAGCCCGACCAGTTCGAAACGGTCCGGGTTGGCGGCGATGACCTCCAGCGCCTGCGTACCGATCGAGCCGGTGCTGCCGAGGACGAGCACGCGCACGCGCGATGGGGACATGTCCTCATTATCCCTGCCGGACTATCCCTGACGGATCAACCCAGCCGTCCCATCAGCCCCGTCAGCCCGACTGGTGTACCGCACTTCCTGTGAGTGCGGTCACACACACCCATCCTCGCCGCCCGGCGCGACGAAGATCGGGGTGTGGCCGTCGATCGCGGCCGCATCAACTCGTCGCAAGGAGAGATCGACCTATGAAAAGCTCAACCTTCACTGTCGTTGGCCTGGCCGCCGTCACCGCTCTGACCCTGGCCGGATGTTCCTCCGCCACCAAGGAAGCCAAGGAGACTGCCTCCGAAGCCACGTCGGCGATGACCACGACCACGGCCGCGGCCGCTCCCGCCGCCGGTGACCTCGTGGGCGCGGGATGCGCGGGTTATGCGGAGAAGGTGCCCACCGGTCCGGGATCGGTGGAGGGCCTGGCCAAGGACCCGGTCGCGACCGCAGCCTCCAACAGCCCGGTCCTGACCACGCTGTCCTCGGCTCTGTCGGGCAAGCTCAACCCGGACGTGAACCTGGTCGAGACCCTCAATACCGGCGAGTACACCGTCTTCGCCCCGACCGATGACGCGTTCGCCAAGCTGGACACCGCGACCGTCGACAAGCTCAAGACCGACGCCGCCCTGCTGACCTCGATCCTGACCTACCACGTCGTCCCGGCGCAGGCCGGCCCGGCGCAGGTGGTCGGCACGCACGCCACCGTCCAGGGTGCCAACCTCGAGGTGACCGGGTCGGGCAATGACCTCAAAGTCAACGACGCCGGCGTCGTCTGCGGCGGCATCAAGACGGCCAATGCCACGCTGTACCTGATCGACACGGTGCTGACCCCGCCGGCCGCGCCGGAGACCCCGGCCGCGACCGCCACGCCGACGCCGTAAGGCCCGGCAACCCCCCACCGGCTACCCCCATCGGCCGGCCAGGGCGACGCGCCTCTCCTTCACGTCGCCCTGGCCGCGCCCCCGGGGTGGCCCGGCCTGGTCACCGGGACCACCGCAGGGCAGCATAGGGCCATGCCTGTGCTGCTGTGGTTTCGCCGCGACCTCAGACTGCAGGACCTGCCCGCACTCGCCGAGGCCGTCGGCGGCGATCCGGCCGTCCTGGCCTGCTTCGTGCTGGACCCGCGGCTGGAGGCGTCCGCGGGTGCACGGCGGCTGCAGTTCCTCGGCGACTCGCTGCGCTGCCTGTCCGACGTCCTGGCCGGACGCCTGTTGGTCGTGCGGGGCCGTCCCGAGGATCTGATCCCCCGGGTCTGCCGGGCGGCGGACGCCAGCGCGGTGCACATCTCGGCGGACTTCAGCCCGTTCGGGCTTCGACGCGACGCCGCGGTCGGGGCCCAGCTCACCGCCGCGGGCGCCGAACTGATCGCGACCGGATCTCCGTACCTCGTCTCACCGGGCCGGGTCACCAAGGACGACGGCAGCCCCTACAAGGTCTTCACCCCGTTCTTCGCCCGCTGGCGCGAGGTCGGCTGGCGCGAGCCCGCCCGGTCGGGAGCCGGCAGCGCCGAGTGGATCGACCCCGACGCCCTCACCGGCCTGCCGGCGCGCATCGACGCCCCCGATCCGGGCGCGGCCCTCGATGTGCCCGCGGGCGAGGCGGAAGCACTGGCACGGTGGGCGCAGTTCACGGCCGACGGCGTCGGGCGCTACGCGAGCGACCGCGACCTGCCTGGCACGCCGGGGACCAGCCGCATGTCGGCACACCTGAAGTTCGGCACGATTCACCCCCGGACGATGGCGGCGAGCCTTGATCTGCGCGACTCGGGGTCCGCGGCCTACCTGCGGGAGTTGGCGTTTCGCGACTTCTACGCCGAGGTGCTCTACCGCTGGCCCCACAGTGCCTGGCGGAACTGGAATCCGAAGTTCGACGCCATCGAGGTCGAGACCGGCCCGCAGGCCGAAGCGGCTTTCGAGGCCTGGAAGCAGGGACGGACCGGGTATCCGATCGTCGACGCCGGGATGCGTCAGCTGAGCCAGACCGGTTTCATGCACAACCGGGTCCGGATGATCGTGGCGTCGTTTCTGGTCAAGGATCTGCACCTGCCGTGGCAGTGGGGAGCGCGCTGGTTCATGGAGCAGCTCGCTGACGGCGACGTGGCCAGCAATCAGCACGGCTGGCAATGGTGTGCCGGGACCGGCACCGACGCCGCGCCGTATTTCCGGGTTTTCAATCCGACCGCGCAGGGCGAGAAGTTCGACCCGGACGGGACCTACGTGCGGCGCTGGGTTCCCGAGTTGGCCGAGACCGCGGATGTCCATCGACTCAAGTCGGGACGTCCCGGGGACTACCCGGAGCCGATCGTCGACCACGCAGCCGAGCGGGCCGAGGCCTTGCGCCGTTATGGCCTGATCGGCTGAGCCGGCTGTGCCAGAATGACGGCAGGGACAGGACAGGAGCCGTCATGGTCAGCACCGAAATCGATCGTTACGAGGTCGACCCCGCCGAGGTACCGTCGGCGTCCTGGGGGTGGAGCAAGATCACCCACCGCACCTGGTATGCCCTGGGGATCTTCATCGTCGTCTTCCTGCTCGGCATGATGCACGGCAACCACATCGGCCACGTCGAGAACTGGTTCCTGATCGCGTTCGCGGCGCTGACCACCGGGGTGATCGTCCGCGACTGGTGGCTGCGCCGGCGCAAGCTGCTGCGCTAGCGTCCGGACCCGCCTTCGGCCGCCAACTGACCGCACGCGGCGGCGATCTCGCGTCCGCGGGTGTCGCGAACGGTGCAGGAGACACCCTGCGCGCGCACCCGGCGCACGAACTCCCGCTCGACCTCCTTGGGACTGGCGTCCCACCGGCTGCCCGGCGTCGGGTTGAGTGGAATCAGGTTCACGTGCGCCAGCGGGCCCAGCACCCGGTGCAACTCCCGGCCCAGCAGGTCGGCCCGCCACGGCTGGTCGTTGACGTCGCGGATCAGCGCGTACTCGATCGAGACCCGCCGCCCGGTCGCGTCGGCGTAATAGCGCGCCGCATCCAGAACGTCGTCAACCTTCCAGCGGTTGTTCACCGGCACCAGCGTGTCGCGCAGGTCGTCGTCCGGGGTGTGCAGCGACACCGCCAGCGTCACACCGAGGTGTTCGTCGGCGAGCTTTCGGATCGCCGGCGCCAGACCCACCGTCGACACCGTCACCGACCGCGCCGAGATGCCGAAGCCGTCGGGCGGCGCAGCGGTGATGCGCCGCACCGCTGCGACCACCCGCGCGTAGTTCGCCAGTGGCTCGCCCATCCCCATGAAGACCACGTTGGACAGCCTGTCGTTGAAGCGATCGCGCACGGTGACCGCGGCCGCGCGCACCTGCTCCAGAATCTCGGCCGTACTGAGGTTGCGGGTCAGCCCCGCCTGTCCGGTGGCGCAGAACGGACAGGCCATCCCGCAGCCGGCCTGGGACGAGATACAGACTGTGTTGCGCTGCGGATAGCGCATCAGCACCGACTCGAAGGTGGTGCCATCGGGACTGCGCCACAGCGTTTTTCGGGTCTCGCCACCGTCGCACTCAATCTCGCGGACCGCTGAGAGCAGAGGCGGGAACAACGCGCCGGCCACCGCATCGCGGACCGCGGCCGGCAAATCGGTCATCTGGTGCGGATCGGCGACCAGCCTCCCGTAATACTGCTTCGCGAGCTGGGAGGCCCGGAAGGCCGGCAGGCCGAGTTCGGCAACGGCGGTGACGCGCTCGTCGGCGTCGAGGTCGGCGAAGTGCCGTGCGGGCAGAGCCCGGCGCGGTGCGTCGAAGACCAACTCGGGCATCAGGCCAGCAGGCTCAGGACGATCCAGGTGGCCGCCGCTGAGGGCAGCGCTCCGTCGATACGGTCCATCAGACCCCCGTGCCCGGGCAGCAGTGTTCCCATGTCCTTGATGCCGAGGTCGCGCTTGACCTGGGACTCGACCAGGTCGCCGAGGGTGGCCGTGGCGACCAGCATCAGGCCCAGGGGAATACCGACCCAGGCGGGTTTGTCCATCAGGAACGCCACCGCGAGGACCGCGGCGGTGGTGCCGCACACCAGTGAGCCGGCGAGTCCCTCCCAGGACTTCTTCGGGCTGATCGCCGGGACCATCCGGTGCTTGCCGAAGAGGACCCCGGCGGCGTACCCGCCGACGTCGGAGAACACCACTGTGAGCATCAGGGCGAAGACGCGCGCGTACCCGTCGGGCGGATAGACCAGCAGTGCGGCGAAGGCCCCGCACAGCGGGATCCACGCCGCCAGAAACACGGTGACCGACGCATCGCGCAGGTAGTTGACCGGCTGGTTGCGCAGACCCTCGCCGAACAGCCGCCAGGTCAGGCAGACCAGGACCGTTCCGCCGAACGCGCCCAGCGCACCGGTTGCGCCGAACGGCCAGGTCAGCCAGACCATCGCCTGGCCCCCGAGCAGCAGCGGGATCAGCGGGATGACATAGCCGGCGTCGCGCAGGCGGCGCACCACCTCGTGGGTCGCCACCGCCATGGCGATCGCCACCATCAGGACCCAGCCACGCGGCGCGAACACCAGGGTCGCGATGACCATGCCGCCGAGCGCCAGGCTGACCGCGATCGCGGCGGGCAGGTTGCGACCGGCGCGAGACGGTGTGGTGTCGGACACGGGCGCGACGTTGCCGGAGGGTCCTCAGACCTCCAGCAGTTCGCCTTCCTTGTTCTTGACCAGTTCCTCGATCTGTCCCACATAGGTGTGAGTCACCTTGTCGAGGTCTTTCTCGGCACGGCCGACCTCGTCCTCGCCGGCCTCCCCGTCCTTGCGGATGCGGTGCAACTCCTCCATCGCGCGCCGGCGCACGTTGCGCACCGAGACCTTGGCGTCCTCTCCCTTGGCCTTGGCCTGCTTCACCAGTTCGCGCCGACGCTCCTCGGTCAGCGACGGGATCGCCACCCGGATCACGTTGCCGTCGTTGGTGGGGTTGACCCCCAGATCGGAATTGCGGATAGCCTCCTCGATGGCGCGCAGCTGACCGTTCTCGTAGGGCTTGATGACCACCAGACGCGCCTCGGGCACGTTGACGCTGGAGAGCTGCGTGATCGGGGTCGGCGAACCGTAGTAGTCGACAACGATCCGGGAGAACATGCCGGGATTGGCCCGCCCGGTGCGGATCGAAGAAAGGTCGTCGCGGGCGACCGCCACGGCTTTTTCCATCTTCTCCTCGGCATCGAAGAGCGCTTCTTCAATCATCCTCGTCGCTCCTCATCATGACTCGGCATCATCTCAACTCGTGACCAGCGTCCCGATCTTCTCACCCGCGACGGCTCGGGCGATATTGCCGTCCATCAGCAGGTTGAAGACCAGGATCGGCATCCCGTTGTCCATGCACAGGCTGAAGGCCGTCGCGTCGGCGACCCGCAGGCCGCGGTCGATGACCTCGCGGTGGCTGATCTCGGTCAGCAGTTGCGCGGCCGGGTTGAGCCTGGGGTCGTCGGTGAAGACCCCGTCGACCGCCTTGGCCATCAGCACGACCTCGGCGCCGATCTCCAGCGCGCGTTGCGCTGCGGTGGTGTCGGTGGAGAAGTACGGCAGCCCCATACCGGCGCCGAAGATCACCACCCGCCCCTTCTCCAGATGCCGGCGCGCCCGCAGCGGAAGATAGGGTTCGGCGACCTGGCCCATCGTGATCGCCGTCTGAACCCGGGTGACGATGCCTTCCCGTTCCAGGAAGTCCTGCAGCGCAAGGCTGTTCATCACCGTGCCGAGCATGCCCATGTAGTCCGAGCGGGTGCGTTCCATGCCGCGCTGCTGCAGCTGTGCGCCGCGGAAGAAGTTGCCGCCGCCGATCACGACGGCCACCTCGACGCCCGCCCGAACGACCTCAGCGATCTGACGGGCCACCAGGGCCACCACGTCGGGATCCAGGCCGACCGCGCCGCCGCCGAACATTTCACCGCCCAGCTTGAGCAGCACCCGGGAGTAGTTCGGCCGCAGCGCCGCGGACCCGTTGCTGCCCTCGCCCATGGCGACAATCCTGCCTCATCCGCGCCTGCAGCCCGGCGGGGGGTCGCGCGTCCTACCCGGTAGTGGTGATCGGCGGCCAGGGCTTAGCCGCCTCAAGCTCGTAGGCCAGCTCGAGCAACCGTCGGTCATGGCCCATCGGCGCGGCCAGCATCATGCCGACCGGCATCCCGGCGGCGTCCTGGGTCAGCGGCAGCGAGATCGCCGGGTCGCCGGTGGCGTTTTGCAGCGGGGTGAAGGCCACCCAGTCGGTCAGCCGGTCGATGACCTCCTGATAGTCCGCGGTCGGGTCGAGGTGTCCGATGCGCGGGGTCTGGTCAGCCAGGGTCGGGGTCAGCAGAATGTCGTGGTCGCGGAAGAACCGCGCGCTCAGCCGCCGCAGTCTGCCCAGCCGGGTGATCGCCACCGGCATCCGGTGCAGATTGCGGCTGGCGTGGCGATCCAGTCCCAGTGTGAGGTTGTCCAGCCGGCTCCGGTCAAAGGACGGGCCGAAGGTGCGCTTCCCGGAGCGGACGAGCGTCATCGCCAGCAGCGACCAGTACAACAGGAAGTCGTCGGCGAAGTAACTCGGCACCGGGGTGCGGTCCAGATGCTCGACACGGTGTCCCAGTTGCTCGAGTAACGCCGCGGTCTGCAGGGTCAGCTCACGCACGGCCGGGCTGGAATCCCGGTTCACCGATCGGGTGACCACCGCGACCCGCAACCGGTCCCGGCCCGGTCCGGTGACCGCGCCGACCGGGAGAAGTCTGCGGTTGCGCCAGATTCGCTCGGCTTCCCGGTAGAACGCCGCGGTGTCGCGCACCGAGCGGGTCAGCACGCCGTCGTTGACCAGTCGCACCGGCATCTGGCGGGCCAGCTTGTCCAGCGGCAGGCGACCACGCGAGGGTTTCAGGCCGACCAGTCCGTTGCAGGCCGCCGGGATGCGGATCGAGCCGCCCCCGTCGTTGGCGTGGGCGAGGGGCACCACGCCGGCGGCGACGAACGCACCCGATCCCGACGACGACGCTCCGGCGGTGTAGTCGGTGTCCCACGGGTTGCGCACCGCGCCGAGGCGGGGATGCTCGGCCGAGGCGCTGAACCCGAACTCCGACAATTGGGTCTTGCCCAACGGGATCAGGCCGGTCGCGAGGAAGAACCGGGCGAAGTCGCCGTGGCCCGGCAGCGGACGCGGCTCCCAGGCGTCGGTCCCTTGCATGGTGGGCATGCCCTCGACGTCGACGTTGTCCTTGATGTAGGTCGGCACGCCGTCGAAGTACCCGCCCTGGCGGGCCGTCGCACGCTTTCTGGCCTGCTCGAAGGTGTCGTGCGCCAGCCCGTTGAGGGCGGGATTCACCGCCTCGGTGCGGGCGATCGCGGCCTCGACCAGCTCGGCTGCCGACACCCGGCCGGTCCGCAGGGCGTCGACCGCAGCCACAGCGTCGAGGTCGCCGAGGGCGTCATCGCGAAACGCGTTCACATGCCTCATGGCCGGGCGCTCTAGGGCTGACCGACCTCGAAGCGGACGAACCTGGTGACGGTGACACCCGCCTCGTCGAGCAGCGCCTTGACGCTCTTCTTGCCGTCGGACACCGACGGCTGCTCGAGCAGCACGTGGTCTTTGAAGAACCCCGTGATCCGACCCTCCACGATCTTGGGCAGTGCCTGCTCGGGCTTGCCCTCGGCTTTGGCGGTCTCGGTGGCGATGCGGCGCTCGTCGGCCACGACGTCTTCGGGGACATCCTCGCGGGTGAGGTAACGCGCCTTGAGCGCGGCGATCTGCAGGGCTGCGGCGTGCGCGGCGTCGCGGTCGGATCCCTCGAACTCCACCAGCACGCCCACGGCCGGGGGCAGGTCGGCGGCCCGCTTGTGCAGGTAGGTCTCGACGTTGCCGTCGAAGTACTGCACGCGGCGTAGTTCCAATTTCTCGCCGATCTTGGCGGACAGTTCGGCGATGGCCTGCTCGACGGTCTTGTCGCCGATCTTGGCGCTCTTCAGGGCGTCGACGTCGGTGGCCTTGGCGGCCAGTGCGGCATCGACGATCTGCTCGGCCAGTCCCTGGAACTCCGCGTTCTTGGCGACGAAGTCGGTCTCGGAGTTCAGTTCGATCAGGGCGCCGGCTTTGGCGGCCACCAGACCCTCCGCGGTCGACCGCTCGGCGCGCTTGCCGACGTCTTTCGCGCCCTTGATCCGCAGCGCCTCGATCGCCTTGTCGAAGTCGCCGCCGTTCTCGGCCAGCGCGTTCTTGCAGTCCAGCATGCCGGCGCCGGTCACCTCGCGAAGCCGCTTGACATCGGCGGCGGTGTAGTCAGCCATCTCAGCCCTCCGTGACGGTGGTGGTTCCGGCGCTGGCTCCGGATGCGGATTCGGCGGCGACCGGTTCAGCGACGGGGGCAGCGTCTGGGGCAGCGTCTGGCGCCGGTGCGGCGTCGATGGCCGCACTGGCCAGCAGCTCCTGCTCCCACTCGGCCAGCGGCTCGGCCTCCTCCTGCTTGTCCCCGCCGAGTCCGGCGCGGGCCTGCAGACCCTCGGCGACCGCGGAGGCGATGACCCGGGTGAGCAGCGCGGCCGAACGGATCGCGTCGTCGTTGCCGGGGATCGGATAGTCGACCAGGTCGGGGTCGCAGTTGGTATCCAGGATCGCGATGACCGGGATGCCCAGTTTGCGGGCCTCGCCGACGGCGATGTGCTCCTTGTTGGTGTCGACCACCCACACCGCCGAGGGCACCTTGTTCATGTCGCGGATGCCACCGAGGCTGCGCTCGAGCTTGTTCTTCTCCCGGGTCAGACCCAGGATCTCCTTCTTGGTGCGTCCCTCGAAGCCCCCGGTCTGCTCCATCGCCTCGAGTTCCTTGAGGCGCTGCAGCCGCTTGTGCACGGTGGCGAAGTTGGTGAGCATGCCGCCCAGCCAGCGCTGGTTGACATAGGGCATGCCGACCCGCTTGGCCTCCTCGGCGATGGACTCCTGGGCCTGCTTCTTGGTGCCGACGAACAGCACGCTGCCGCCGTGGCCGACCGTCTCCTTGACGAACTCGTAGGCCCTGTCGATGTAGGTCAGGGTCTGCTGGAGGTCGATGATGTAGATGCCATTGCGGTCGGTGAAGATGAACCGCTTCATCTTGGGGTTCCAGCGCCGGGTCTGATGCCCGAAGTGGGTGCCGCTGTCGAGCAGCTGTTTCATGGTCACAACAGCCATGATTTGGCCAGTCCTTGTGGAGTCGTCGGTTGTCGCCCGGCATCGGGTGACGCCGGGCCCTGGCGCCTGCGCCCACGCCGACCCGCCTTTCGGCGGGACCAACCGGCGTGCGCGGCATCTGTCGACTCGAAACAATCGACACTGCTTACAGGCGCGCGAAGTCAATCCGCTGATGCGAACTGCAGATCCTGAGTTTACACACAGCGCCGTGCCGATCCCCAATCGGCCGGTGCCCGCAACGCTCACCGGGGTCGATCACGCTGAACTGGACGGATGCGCTTCGCAGTGTTCTTCGGCGTGCTGCTGGCCCTGGCCCCGGCCGGGCATGCCGAGGGCGTGCGGTTGCAGTGGCCGCTGCGGCCGGGCACACCCACGGTGACCCGGGTTTTCGACGCCCCCGCTCCGGACTGGCAGCGCGGCCACCGCGGAGTGGATCTGGCCGGTGTCCCCGGTCAGCCGGTGTACGCCGCCGCGAACGGCACCGTGGTCTTCGCCGGCCTGCTGGCCGGGCGGCCGGTGGTGTCGATCGACCATCCGGGCGGACTTCGGACCAGCTACGAGCCGGTCGAGGCCGCGGTGGCACCCGGGCAGTCACTGGCCGACGGCGCGCCGCTGGGCCGGCTGATCGCCGGGCACCCCGGTTGCCCGGTGGCAGCCTGCCTGCACTGGGGTGCGATGTGGGGTCCCGCCGCCCGCGCCGACTACCTCGACCCGCTGGGGCTGGTGCAGACCACGCCGATACGGCTCAAACCGCTGGCCGTCAGGCCCGCGGATGGGCCTGATCGTGCACGGCGCGCAGCCGGGCGACGGTGACGTGGGTGTAGAGCTGGGTGGTGGCCAGGCTGGAGTGGCCGAGCAGTTCCTGGACCACCCGCAGGTCCGCGCCGCCCTCCAGCAGGTGGGTCGCGGCACTGTGACGAAGCCCGTGCGGACCGATGTCCGGCGCCCCGTCGACGGCCGACACCGTCTGGTGCACGACGGTGCGGGCCTGCCGCGGATCCAGCCGGCGACCGCGCGGACCCAGCAGCAGCGCCGCGCCGGAACCGGCACCGGCCAGCGCCGGCCTGCCGCCGGCCAGCCAGGCCGACAGCGCCGCTGACGCCGGCCTGCCGAACGGAACGGTGCGCTGCTTGTTGCCCTTGCCCAGCACCCGCACCACGCGCCGGTCGGTGTCCACGTCGTCGAGATCCAAGCCGCACAGTTCGCTCACCCGGATCCCGGTGGCGTAGAGCAGCTCGACGATGAGGCGGTCGCGCAGCGCCAGCGGGTCACCCTGCTCGGCGCCGAGGTCGGCGGCGTCCATCGCCGCCGCGGCCTGGTCGGCGCGCAGCACCGCGGGCAGGGTGCGCCGCGCCTTGGGCAACTGCAGCCGGTTGGCGGGGTCGGCGGCCAGCAGGCCGCGGCGCACAGCCCAGGCGGTGAAGGTCTTGACCGCAGAGGTGCGTCGGGCCAGCGTCGTGCGGGCCGCACCGGCGGCGGCCTGGGCGGCCAGCCAGGACCGCAGCGCCGGCAGCGACAGGGCGTCGAGCCCGGCACCGGGGGCGCGCTCGTCGAGGAAGGCGAACAGCGAGCGCAGATCGGTCAGGTAGGCCCGCCGGGTGTGCTCGGAGCGGCCGCGCTCCAGCGCAAGGTGATCAGCGTAGGCGTCGAGAATCTCGGCGTAGTCGGGGCGGCGGTCCACCCCCCTACCGTCGCAGACCGGCCGCCGGGATGCCGTCAGCCGCCGGGCGTGTCCGGGCGCGAACCGCTATTCCACCAGTCGGCGCCGCATCGCCTCGGCGACGGCAGCCGCACGGTCGGACACCCCGAGCTTCTCGTAGAGGCGCTGGACGTGGGTCCGCACCGTCGTCGGAGCAAGGTGCAGTCGCGCCGCGATGTCGGGCACCGAGAGTCCCTCGGAGATCATCTTGATGACTTCGGTCTCCCGGGGGGAGAGCAGGGTCGCGTCTCCGCGCGATCGCTGCCGGAGTTCGTTGGCCAGGCCGCTGGCCACCTCGGTGGGCACATAGCCGTCGCCGCGGGCGCAGCTCATGATCGCGGCCACGATCTCGTCGCGATCGGATTCCTTGGTCAGGTATCCGGCCGCGCCGCCGGCCAGGGCCTCGTACACGGTCGCGGGGTCCTCGGTCGCGCTCAGGATCAGGACATGGGTCGGCAGGCCGTCGCGGGCCACCGCCTGGGCCACCGCGAGTCCGTCCAGTTCGGGCATCCGGTAGTCCAGCACCGCCACCGCCGGCTGATGTTCGCGGATCGCCTCCAGCGCGGCCCGGCCGTCGCCGACCTCGGCGACGACGTTGATGCGGCCGGTGTCCTTCATCGCCCGCACCACCCCGGCCCGGTACATCGGGTGGTCGTCGCCGACCACCACGGTGACGAGTTCCGACTGTCTCGGCATACCTGCTCCTCAGCTGCTGTGCTGCCGGTGGTAATCGTTTCACAGCCCCAGTTGATCCACCGGTTACGGTCGGAAGGTGTCTCCCGTGGAACTGCCCGAGCTCGACCGGATCCGCCACGCCTACGAACTGAACGCGCTGAGGATCGTCGCGCTGGTGCGCCTCGGCGTGGCGGTGGTGATGATCGTCGCCGCTCACGTCGGCCTGCGTCCGCGCTGGCCCGCCTACGCGCCGATACCGTGGTTGTACCTGCTGGTGGCGATCTGCACAGCCGCGATACTGTTCAGCGCCCGCGGGCGCGCGTTGGCCTCCTCGGCAAACCTGTCCCGCCTGCAGCTGGTGCTGGTCGTCATCGACGTGGCGATGGTGCTCACTTTCAAACTGTCCTGCCCGGACGGCGCCTACGTCCCGCTGCTCGCCCTGACGCTGCTGCCGGTCATGGTGGTGCTCGACGTCTCGTGGCGGCGGGCCACGCTGGTGCTGGTGGCGATCGCGGCGATCTTCACTTTCGAGATCTCCACCGACCCGGTGATGCGCGAGCAGATCGGGCCGGGCCGGATGACCCTGGTGTGTGTGGTCTTCGTCTTCCTGTGCTGCACCGTGTGGCTGGCGGTCTACGCGCAGGCCCGCCACATCGACGAGATCGCGCACCTGACCGCCTCGCGCCAGGCGCTGCTGATCGACGCGATCAGCGCGTCCGACGAGCAGCGCCGCGTCATCTCGGAGTACCTCCACGACGGTCCGCTGCAATCGGTGCTGATGGCCCGCCAGGACATCGTCGCGGCCCGCAAGCGAAACCCCGACGAAGGACTCGACCGCGCCCTGGAGGGACTGCGCGAGGCGACCGCGCAAATGCGCGAGGCGACCTTCGAACTGCATCCCGCGGTGTTGGCCGGAGCCGGCTTGGCCCGCGCCCTGACTCAGCTCGCGGCCACCCAGTCCGATCGTTCCGGCATCGATATCACCGTGGACATCGACTACCCTCGACCCGACGACACCGATCCCCTGGTCTTCGGCGTCGCGCGCGAGCTGCTCTCCAACGTCGTGCGGCATTCGCGGGCGACCAGGGCGACGCTCACCCTCAAGGAGGTCGACGGCGTGTGCCACCTCGACGTCGCCGATGACGGGATCGGGGTGTGCACGGACGAGGCCGCGCGCCGCCTCGCCGAGGGTCACATCGGGCTCGCCTCCCAGCGAATACGGATCGAGGCCGCCGGGGGTTCGATGTCCTTCCTCGATGCACCGACCGGCACCCATGTCGCCGTCACTGTGCCGCTGGCCGACGCCGCCCGCCCCGCGGCCGCCCTGGGCTAGCCGGGTTTGCGGGCCAGCCGCCAGCGTCCGTCCTGACGCTGCACGAGACCGGCGATCTCCAGCATCGCCAGCGATCCGAGCACCCGGGCTGCGGCCATTCCCGAGGCGACTGAGATCTGATCAGGCGTACTGGCGCCGCGCGCGGGAAGGGCGTCGTAGACCTGGCGCTCGATGTCGGTCAACCCATCCAGCGCGGTGGTGGGTCCGTAGAGTTGGTCGGCGAATTCACCTGCCCGGCCGACGACCTCGCGGACCTCATCGGCCCGGGTCACCAGTTCCGCCCCCTGGGCAAGCAGCGCATGGCAGCCGGCTGAGGAAGCCGACGTGACCGGCCCGGGCACCGCACACACCACTCTGCCCAGCGCCCGCGCCCACGCCGCGGTGCTGGCCGCCCCACTGCGCACACCGGCCTCGACGACGACCGTCGCCCGCGTCAGGGCCGCGACCAGCCGATTGCGGGTCAGGAATCGGTGCCGCGCCGGCCGCACGCCTGGCGGGTACTCGCTGACCAGCAGACCGGTCTGGCCGACCCGGTGCAGCAGCGCGGAGTGCCCGGCCGGGTAGAGCACATCGAGCCCACCGGCCAGCACCGCGACGGTCACCCCGTCGGCGGCCAGGGTGGCCCGGTGCGCGGCGCCGTCGATACCGTAGGCGCCGCCGGAGACGACGGCGATGTCACGCTCGACGAGCCCGGCCGAGATCTCCGCCGCAACATGCTCGCCGTACGCGGTGCAGGCCCGGGTGCCGACGATCGCGGCTGCGCGCTCACCCACCTCGTCGAGCCGGAGCGGGCCGATCACCCACAGCGCCAGCGGCGGATGACCCTGCGGCTTGTCGCGCAGTGGGATACCGCCGAAGGACGCAAATGCCAGTGTCGGCCATTCGTCGTCGTCGGGAGTGACGAGCCTGCCGCCGCGTCGGTCGAGCAGATCAAGATCGTCGGCCGCGCAGTCGATGTCGCGTCGCGCCTCCGTGCTGCGCAGCAGTTCCGGGCCCACCGCACCGCGACGGACGCGCTCCGCCGCCTCCTGCGCGCCGATGCCGGAAATCAGTTCGGCCAGTTCGGCACACGGCTGTTCGGCCACCCGGGACAGGTATGCCCACGACCGCGCCATCTCTTCTCGCTCGCTCACGGATGTCGGTCCGGCTGCCGAAAACTCAAGGCGAACGACACCTCGTCGGGCCCCGGCACCGTCCGGCCACCCAGGTCACTGAGCGTCCAGGCGACCCGCATCGACCTGTCCAGACCGCGGTTGCTGATCAGGCCTCGGTCCAGTGCGGTCTTCAGCGGCGCCATGGCCGCCGAACTGAGCCGGAAGTGCCGGCGCAGCACGGCGCCGCTCACTTCCGCGTTGGTGGTGAAGCCATGCGGCCGCCAGCGTTCGGCTGCGGCTGCCCGGGCCTGCGACACCCGCCGGCGCACGACATCACTGCTCTCCGCGGCATCGGGGGCGAACGCTCCGGCCCGCACGGTGTGCAACTGCACCCGCAGGTCCACCCGGTCGAGCAGCGGTCCGGACAGCTTGCCGAGATAGCGGCGTTTCTGCAGCGACGAGCAGGTGCAGTCGCTCTCCCGGGCCGGGGCGCAGGGACAGGGATTGGCCGCCGCGACCAGTTGGAAGCGCGCCGGATACTGGGCTACCCCGTCACGCCGGGCGATGCGGATCTCGCCGTCCTCCAGGGGCGTTCGCATCGCCTCCAGCACGCTGATCCGAAGTTCGGCGCACTCGTCGAGAAACAGAACGCCCCGGTGCGCCATGCTGACCGCTCCCGGCCGGGCCAGGCCCGTACCGCCGCCGACCAAGGCCGCCACGCTTGAGGAGTGATGCGGGGCGATGAACGGCGGCCTGGTGATCAGCGGCGTACGTTCGGCGAGCGCGCCGGCGACTGAATGAATAGCCGTCACCTCCAGCGCTTCGCTCTCGCCCAAATCCGGCAGCAGGCCTGGAAGTCGCTGGGCCAGCATGGTTTTGCCGACACCGGGCGGACCGGTCAGCATCAAGTGGTGGGCGCCTGCGGCGGCGACTTCGACGGCGAAGCGCGCCTGAACCTGTCCGATGACATCCGCCAGATCAACCCCGTGCTCGCGCACCGGGGCCGGATGGTCGATCCGCGGCTGCAGCCCCGAACCCGAGTCCAGCCAGTGCTGCAGCTGCCGCAAACCCCGCACCCCCAGCACGTCGATGCCGTCGACCAGACTGGCCTCGGCGAGATTGTCGGCGGGCACCACCGCCGCAGCCCATCCCTGGCGCTTGGCCGCCAGCACCGCCGGCAGCACGCCCCGTACCGGCCGGACCCTTCCGTCGAGGGCGAGTTCACCGAGCAGCACGGTCTTCTCCAGTCGGTGCCAGGGTTGCTTGCGGTTCGCCGAGAGCACCGCGGCCGCCAGTGCGATGTCGTACATCGATCCCGCCTTGGGCAACGACGCCGGGGACAAGGCCACGGTCAGCCGAGACATCGGCCAGGTGTTGCCGCAGTTGGTGACGGCGGCGCGGACCCGGTCGCGGGACTCTTGGACGGCCGCGTCGGGCAGCCCAACCAGGTGGAATCCGGGCAGACCCCCGGAGATGTCGGCCTCGATCTCAACGATGTCGCCGTCGAGTCCGCGGACCGCGACCGAGAACGCCCGCCCGAGCGCCATCAGCCGACTCCCCGCAGGTGCGTCACCTCGGGTGTGCGCTGCCGGCCGATCCGCACCCCGACCACATCGATGCGCACGTTATGCCAGCGCCGGTCCTGAGCGGCCAGCCACAGCCCGGCCAGCCGCCGCAGCCGGCGCACCTTGCGCGGCGTCACCGCCTCGGCCAATCCGCCGAACCCGTCGCCGGTGCGGGTCTTGACCTCCACGAAGACCACCGTGTCGCCGTTCTCGGCGGCGATGACGTCCAGCTCTCCGTAGCGGCAGCGCCAGTTGCGCGCCAGGATGCTCAGGCCGAGTGCGAGCAGATGATCGACGGCAACCTGCTCACCGAGTGCGCCCAGTTCGTTGCGGCTGATCGTGGTCACGGGGCGAGCCTGCGCTGCGCACCCGACACCGGCTGTTACGCCGATGCAGCCACGCCGGGGTTATCCACACAGGCCCGTTGATGCACAGCCGGCCTACTCGGGCAGCCGAAGCTCCGGCTTCTCCACCTCTTCGATGTTGACGTCCTTGAAGGTGATCACCCTGACCTGCTTGACGAACCGCGCGGGCCGGTACATGTCCCACACCCAGGCGTCACCCAGACGCAGTTCGAAGTAGACCTCGCCCTCGGTGTTGCGCGGCACCATCTCCACGCTGTTGGCGAGGTAGAAGCGGCGCTCAGTCTCCACGACGTAGCTGAACTGCCCGACGATGTCCTTGTACTCGCGGTACAGCGAGAGCTCCATCTCGGTTTCGTACTTCTCGAGATCCTCGGCACTCATTGACTCAGCTGTCCTTCTGTCGAACCGGCCTCATCGGCTGGGCCCCGATTTGAGCCCCGATCTATGCCCCGATAAACGTATTCAACTATCCCGGGCCGATCCCCCGCGACTCGGCGGACGTTGATGAAGGATCTCCGATGTTCACCGCAGGGACCCAGTTCGGCCAGGGCCGCCCCGTGCGCCGGGGTGCTGTAGCCCTTGTGCTCGGCGAAGCCGTAGCCCGGGTGTTCCCGGTCCATCGCCGCCATGAGCCGGTCACGGCTGACTTTGGCCAGCACGCTGGCTGCCGCGATGCAGGCCGCCGCGCCGTCACCGCCGGGCACCGGCAGCGACGGGACGGAAAGACCAGGCACCCGGAACCCGTCGCAGAGCACGTATCCGGGCCGCAGCGACAACCCCGCCACCGCGCGACGCATCCCTTCGATGTTGGCCGCATGGACACCCCGGCGGTCGACCTCGGCGGCACTGATGAAGACGACATGGTGGGCGAGCGCATAACGCCGGATGAGCCGGAACAACTCCGCGCGCCGGGCCGGGGTCAGCTTCTTGGAGTCATCCAGCGTTGCCAGGCTGTCGAACCGGTTCGGGCCGAGCACGCATGCCGCCACGACCAGCGGACCGGCACACGCGCCGCGTCCCACCTCGTCGACGCCGGCAACCGGGCCCAGACCATTGCGGTAGAGCGCCGACTCCAGGGTCCGCAGTCCCGCCGCTCGCCGGATGACCGTGCGCGGTGGCCACATCGTCGGCGGCACAGTCAGCCCTGCTGGGGGTCGACCGAGACTATGCCGCCCCATCGGGAGGGCGGCCACGCAATGAACCGGGCCTTACCGATGACGTTGTCCACCGGGACGGTGCCCGTGACGGGGTCACCGGTGCACAGCACGCCCTTCTGTGCCTCAGCCGGGGTGCTGGTGCAGTGCGCGCGGGAGTCCGACGAGTGGGTCCGGTTGTCCCCCATCACCCACAGCCGGTCCTCTGGGACCTGCACCGGACCGAACTCATTGCCCAGGCAGGGATATACGGCCGGGTCGGCCATCATCGTCGTCGCGTCGAGGTAGGGTTCGGTGAGCGGTTTGCCGTCGACGGTGAGGCCCGTGTCGGCGCGGCACTGCACGGTCTGACCGCCGACCGCGATGATGCGCTTGACGAGATTGTTCTCGTCGGGCGGCACGAATCCGACGAAGGAAAGCGTGTTCTGCACCCAGCGCAAGGCGACGTTGTCGGAACGGATGGATTTGTAGCCGACGTTCCAGTTCGGCGGACCCTTGAAGACGATCACGTCCCCGGGTTGCGGCGTTCCGAACCGGTAGGTCAGCTTGTCGACCATGATCCGGTCACCGACACAGCCCTTGCAGCCGTGCAGCGTCGGCTCCATCGACTCCGACGGGATCAGATAGGGCCGGGCGACGAAGGTGAGAGTGACGTAGTAGATGATCAGAGCGATCGAGACGAGGATCGCTCCCTCGCGCAGCGCTGAACGCTTCTTTCCCTTGCCCTTGCCGTCCTCGTCCGGGGCACCGTCTTCGACGGCGCGATCCGAGCGGCCGGAGTCCTCGGTGGCGGTCACGGGCTTAGCGTAGCCCCGGCGCGGGCGCCGAGCTCAGCGCTTCTCCCCGACCCATGTCGAAGCTCAGCGCTTCTCCTTGATCTTGGCTTTCTTGCCTCGCAGCTCGCGCAGGTAGTAGAGCTTGGCCCGGCGGACATCGCCCCGGGTGACGACCTCGATGCGGTCGACGTTGGGCGAATGCACCGGGAAGGTCCGCTCAACCCCGACGCCGTAGCTCTCCTTGCGCACCGTGAACGTCTCGCGGATTCCGCCACCGGAGCGGCGCAGCACAACGCCCTTGAAGACCTGGATGCGCTGCTTGTTGCCCTCGATCACCTTCACGTGGACGCTGACGGTGTCGCCGGGGCCGAAGGCGGGGATGTCGTCGCGCAGCGATTCCTGGTCGATGAAGTCCAGGGTGTTCATGGGGTGGCGCTCCCTTGCTGTCGAGGTGCTGGCAGATTCCGGGCCGGGCCCGAAGTCGCTGGTGGGGCTGTCGCAGCAGGCGTGATGCCCGCCGGCGGGACCGTATGCCCCGGTCGTGCGCCTATTGTGCCAGATCAGGCCTCTTCGGAGGAAATCGCACGACGCGCGACCCGACCCGCCGATAGCGCGAACCCGGCCCGAAAACGGCTACCCTAAGCGTGCCGATCCGGCCTATCAGGGAGCGAAAAATGCGACGTCAGCCGTCGGTGCTGCTCACCGGCACCGCTGTGGTGGCGGCAGGCTTGCTCCTGGGCGCCTCCTCGGCCGCTTCCCACACCCCCCGGGTGGCTCTGCTGGCGTCCGGACCCCAGGCCGCGGTGGACGCCCCGGCTGCCCCGCCGGGACCCCTGGTGAATCTGGACATCCTCGCCGCGGACGCGATCGCCGACGCGCAACAGCACGACGCGGACGTCAGCTTCGAATTCCTCGACCGCCAAACCGGGCGGGTGATCAGCGGCGGCGACGGCGCCGCCTTCCCGCTCGCCTCGGTGGCCAAACTCTTCATCGCCGACGACTTGCTGATGCAGACCGTCCAGCAACGCACCAGGCTGAGTCCCGATGACCGCCGCGGGCTGGACGCGATGTTGAGGTCGTCGGACGACTTCGCCGCAAACACCTTCTGGGCACGCGGCGGCGGCAACGCCATCGTCTCGCGCGTCGTTGCCCGCTACGGCCTCACCAGCACGACGCCTCCCTACGACGGCAACTGGTGGACGACGATGAGCACTGTCGGCGATCTGGTGCGCTACTACGACAAGCTGCTCGACGGCAGCGGCGGTCTTCCGCGCCAGCAGGCGGAGACGATTCTCTCCGACCTTTCCGCCTCCACCCCGCTCGGCATCGACGGGTATCCGCAGCGATTCGGAATCCCCGACGGACTCTTCGCCGAGCCGGTCGCCGTCAAACAGGGTTGGATGTGCTGCTGGAACGGCCCCAACTGGCTGCACATGTCAACCGGTGTCGTCGGACCGGGCAACCGCTACGTGATCGCGATCGGTTCGATGCAGCCCGTCGATGAAGCGACCGCACGCAACACGATCACGCAGACCATCAAGAACATGTTCCCCGGCGGACGGATCTGACCCGCCGCGATGGCGACACTGATTACCGGCGCTTCGGCCGGACTCGGCGCGGAGTTCGCCCGGCAGTTCGCCGCGCAGCGCCACGATCTCGTTCTGGTCGCGCGCCGCGAACAGGCCATGACTGCGCTGGCCGACGAGCTGCGATCACGCCACGGTGTCGAGGTCACCGTCATCGCGCAGGATCTGTCGGCACCGGGAGCTGCTGCTGAACTGCATTCGCGCACAACGAACCTCGGAATCGACATCGACGTCCTGGTGAACAATGCCGGTTTCGGCACTCACGGGGAGTTCGCCGCCGCCGATCCGGTGCGACTGGAGAACGAGATCGAGTTGAACTGCACCACCCTGGTCGGATTGACGGTGCGCTACCTACCCGCGATGCGCAACCGGCGGCGGGGAACCATCATCAACATCGCGTCCACCGCGGCTTTCCAGCCGGTACCTCAGATGGCGGTTTACGGTGCCACCAAGGCCTTCGTGCTGTCCTTCACCGAAGCGCTGTGGGCCGAAGAGAAACCCCACGGGATCCGGGTCCTCGCGGTGTGTCCGGGTGCGACGGCGACCGAGTTCTTCGACGTCGCCGGCGAGTCGGCTGCTGTCGGCGTCAAACGATCCGCCAAGCAGGTGGTGGAGCACACGATGCGCGAATTGGGCGGCGGTAAGCCGAGCTTCGTCGACGGCACCGCCAATGCGTTCACCGCACGGGTACTCACCAGAACCGTTCCCCGGCGGGTGCTCATCGCAGTCACCGGCCGACTGATGGACAAGGGCCGCTGAGCGGTCAGTCCTCGGCCAGCAGATCCGGCCGTCGTTCTCGGGTCCGCTGGAGCGACTGCTCCCGTCGCCATGCTGCGATCCGGGCGTGGTCCCCGGACAGCAGGATCTCCGGTACGACCAGTCCCCGCCATTCCGGCGGCCTGGTGTAGCTGGGCCCCTCAAGCAGACCCATGTTGTCCGGCGAGTGCGAATCGTCCTGGTGCGAAGACGGATTCCCCATCACGTTCGGTAGCAGCCGGACGACCGCCTCGATCATCACCAGGGTGGCGGCTTCGCCACCGGCGAGCACATAGTCCCCGATCGACACCTCTTCGGTCCGCATCCGGGTAGCGGCGTCGACGACAACACGCTGGTCGATTCCCTCGTAGCGGCCGCACGCGAACACCAGGTGGCTCTCACTCGCCCAGCGCTGTGCGGTCTGCTGGGTGAACAACGCCCCCGCGGGCGTCGGCACCACCAGCAGGGTGTCCGGAGTGCACACCTCGTCGAGGGCATCTCCCCAGACGGGCGCCTTCATCACCATGCCGGGCCCGCCCCCGTAGGGTGCGTCGTCCACGGAGTGGTGCACGTCGTGAGTCCAGCGTCGTAGGTCGTGGACGGCGAACTCGACGATGCCGTTCTCGATCGCCTTGCCCGGTAATGCCTGCCGAGCCGGATCGAGATACCCGGGGAAAATCGTGATGACATCAATGCGCACGTCAGGACTCCAACTCCAGCAGGCCCTCCGGCGGATCGATCTCCACCAGCCGGTCTGCCAGCGACACCGAGGTGACGATCGCCGTGACGAACGGGATGAGCACCTCGGCCCCGGACTCGGTGCGCACCGCGAGTAGCTCCCCGGCCGGTGTGTGCAACACCTCGGCGATATCGCCGACCTCCGCGCCTGCGACGGTACGCACGCGCAGACCCTCCAGCTGGTGGTCGTAGAACTCGTCGGGGTCGGAGATCGGCGGCAGATCGGCGGAGTCGACGACGAACAGTCTCCCGCGCAGCTCATCGGCGCCGTTCCGATCGCTGACACCGCCCAACCGCACCAGCAGTCGCCCGCCGTGCGGCCGGACCGACTCGATGACCATCTCGCGCTGAGTCCCACCACGGGGATCCTTCAGCAGCAGCGTCTTTCCGTTGACGAAACGCGACTCGGGGTCATCGGTGCGGACTTCGACGACCACTTCGCCGGCAATACCGTGCGCCTTGGCGATCCGCCCGACCACCAGTTCCATAGGTGCCCGACGTTACTGGTCGGTGTCCACCACGTCGACGCGGATGCCGCGACCACCGATGCCGGCCACCAGGGTTCGCAGTGCGGTCGCGGTGCGACCGCCGCGTCCGATGACCTTGCCCAGATCCTCGGGATGCACGTGGACCTCAACGGTCCGGCCGCGACGGTTGGTGACCATGGTCACCCGGACATCCTCGGGATTGTCGACGATCCCCCGGACCAGATGCTCGACGGCCTCCACGACATCGCTCATCGGGCGCTCACTCCGCGGCCGGCTCGGCCTCAGCGGCCGGCTCGGCTTCAGGCGCGGGCTCGGCCTCGGCGGCGGGCTCCTCAGAGGCCTCGGCAGCCGGCGCCGGGGTGTCTGCCGGGGTGTCTGCCGCAGTGTCCTCCGCAGTGTCCTCCGCGGTTTCGGCCGCCTTCGGTGCCTTCTTCGCCGGAGCCTTCTTCTTTTTGAGCTGAGTCGCCTCGCCGCTGGGCGCGCCGTCGGCGGCAGCCAGGGCGGCGTTGAACAGATCCAGCTTGCTGGGCTTGGGCTCCTTGACTTTCAACGTGCCTTCGGCACCGGGGAGGCCCTTGAACTTCTGCCAGTCACCGGTGATCTTGAGCAGCTTGAGCACCGGTTCGGTCGGCTGGGCGCCGACCGAGAGCCAGTACTGCGCGCGCTGGGAGTCGATTTCGATCAGGCTCGGCTCTTCCTTGGGGTGGTAGCGGCCGATGATCTCGATGGAACGGCCGTCGCGGCGGGTGCGGGCATCGGCGACGGCGATGCGGTACTGGGGATTGCGGATCTTGCCGAGCCTTGTCAGCTTGATCTTGACAGACATGAAAGAACTCTCCTGTGTCGCACGCTGCAATTCAGCAATCGACGGCGGGATGCCGTAATCCGGTTTTGCCTCGCGTGGCCAGGGGCCGATTCTGCCAGATCGGGCGCTGCGAGCGGTAATCGGGCGGTCCGCTCCCAGGGCCTCACACCAGCTTATCCAGGCACTTCGTCTCCACCCGCCGCACCATCCGCCAGCCATCGGGGGTGCGGACGAACTCGTCGTCGTACCACAGGGCGCAGAACAGAATCTGACCGCCGGCGAACTGCATCGGGTTGAAACAGGCCGTGCGGCTGGTTGCGGTGTCTCCGTTGACCCTGATGTCGAAGTTGCCCAGCAGGTGGTAGTAGGCGGGAAAGTTGGGCAGGACCTTCGCCAGCCAGGCCTTCACCTCGGGGAAGACCCCGTCGATCCCGCCCATCGCGCGGTAGTCGATGTAGGCATCCGGCGTGAAGATCCGGTCCAGGTCATCGAATCGGCGCTGGTCGATCGCAGTGGCGTAATCCACCAGCAGTTGCTGGATCTCCAGCCGATCCGACATCTCCGCCAGGCTGAGCATGCGTCTGATTCAACACTGCCGAACCACCGGCGCAGCAGCGATTAAGCTGCTGGCCCATGGTCAGGCTCCTCACCGCCGTCGCGGCCTCTCTGTCCCTCCTCGTCGGCGCTGCCGCCGCGACCCCGAGCGCGTCGGCCGACCCCAGCATCCAGCCGGCCGGGTCGATGCCCATCCCCGAGGGCCCGTCGCCGTCGTGGATCGTGGCCGACCCCGACAGCGGCCAGGTGCTGGCTGGCCGCGACATGTACGTCCCGCACCCGCCGGCCAGCACGATCAAGACGCTGCTGGCGCTGGTCGTGCTCGACGAGCTGGGCCCCGACTCCACGATGGTCGCCGACCCCGCTGACACCCGCGTCGAATGCAACTGCGCCGGCGTCAAGCCGGGCCACACCTACACCGTGCGGCAGCTGCTTGACGGTCTGCTGCTGGTGTCAGGCAACGATGCCGCCACCGCCCTGGCCGACATGCTCGGCGGGTTCGACGCCACGGTGGCGAAGATGAACGCCAAGGCTGTCGCGGTCGGGGCGACCAACACCCACGCCACCAGCCCCTCCGGACTCGACGGTCCCGATGGCCCGGGCTGGACCACCCCGCACGACCTCGCGGTGATCTTCCGCGCGGCGATGGCCAATCCGGTCTTCGCCCAGATCACCTCCCAGCCGACTGCGCTGTTTCCCACCGCATCTGGCGATCAGCCGCTCATCAACCAGAATGAGCTGCTGGTGCGCTACCCGGGTGCGATGGGTGGCAAGACCGGATTCACCAACGCCGCCCGTAAGACCTTCGTCGGACTGGCAGAACGCGACGGCCGCCGACTGATCATCGCGATGATGTACGGCCTGGTCCGTGAAGGCGGTCTGACCTACTGGGATCAGGCGGCGATGCTCTTCGACTGGGGCTTCGCCCAAAACAGATACGAGGCCGTGGCGACACTGTGAGCTCTCAGAACGGCGGGGGCTGAGCACGTTCGGCGAGATGCGCAGCGTTGAGAGCCCGCTCGCGCCGGATCCTGCGGGCCCTCTCGGCGATCCGGGTACGTTTTCGCAAGGGCATACCCAGATCTCTCGCTTCGGGAGGCTGGGCCGGTCGCGATAACTGCCCGAGATCTCCGGTCGCGCTGTCCCAGGCCGGAAAGAACAGTCGACTACCGGGCAACGTGGTGTAGACCCGGCCGGTCGGCGATGTCCAGCGCACGGTGCCGTCGGGGAACTGCTCATCCCGCCAGCCCGGCTCCCCCACCCAGAACGTTTTCAGCAAGTGGTGTTTACGAACTTGCGAAAACATTCCCGGGGTGCGGTAGTGAAGCAAAACGCCCCCACAGCGGAAAAGCGGTCGCGGACCTCAGCTGGCGCCCTGCTGTCCGCAGCGAGCCACCGGAACGTCACCCATGTGTTCGGTCGTGATGACGTTTTTGGCGAATAACAGGGGCTCCGGCGAAACGCCGCCGGGCGTGGCCTCATAGGGATGGCTGAAAAAAGCGATCACGACCAGAGCCGTGGAGGCGATGAACAACGGCCCGACGATCACCAGTGCATGTCCCCAGCCCGGTTTGGAACGGTCGGCGACGACGAAGAGCGAACCGATGGTGATGATCGAACCGAGAATGAGCAGCACCCACAACAATGGCGGCACGAATGACTTCGCGAGCAGTAGACGCTCGATTCGGGCATCTGAGCGATCCGTGTTGGCGTTCTCCCATAGCGAGACGCCCGGCCCGGCGAGCGTCGGATTCTGCGCCAAAATCGCGTCCATCTTCGAGACGATGTCTAGCACCGAGGGGACCGCCGTCGAACTGCCCCTGCGCATCGACGGCCATTCGTCCTGGGCGACGGCATCGATGTAACAGACAAGCTGATCCCGAAGCGCATCACGCGTCGGCGCGGGCATGAAAGTGGCGGCGCGAGACATGGCCAGCAGTTGACCTGCCTCCTGATGGGTAGCACGCTGGGCGTCGCTGAAGTTGTCGAAGGTCAGCGACATGGTGAAGGCGATCAGAAGCGACATGGCCCCCGCAGTCACCGCATAGACGTTGGTGGGTGTGCGGTCTTCGCGGCCACCTTCCGGGCTGCGGCGGGCGAAAAGAATGAAGAGACCCGATCCGAGAACGATCGTGCCGACAACGATCGCGATCGCGAGCGGCACGGGCATGGCTGACGACTCCGAGGTGTTGGCGCCGATGCCGGCGGGTGTTAGCGGGGGAAGCCAGACTAAAAATTGTGCAACCGGTCAGGGAAATGTTAGCCGCACCAGGGCGCAGTCGTCGTCGAATTCGCCTGTCGCGCTGAGCGCCCGGAGCCGGTCGACGAGATGGTCGAGGATAGTGAATTGCGGTGCGGGGGCTGCGCCCACCAACATCAACCGTTAGACCGGCCAGCGCCCACCTCCCCCCGAGATCGCGCTGGCCGGTCTTCCTACTCCAACACCCCGGCGGGCAGCGCGAAACCCAGCAGCCGGCACAGGAACAAATACCTGTCCGGCGCCCAGCTGGTCCCGCACGCTAAGCACGAACACCCCTTCTCCGCGACCAGCTGCAGGGCGGGCACGCGCACCGAC
>NZ_JBJTCF010000032.1:0-6213 GCF_046091765.1 Mycobacterium sp. | reverse complement strand
CCGCACCGCCCCGCCCTGCACCGCCCGCCGACGAGCCCGTCGCCGCCACGGCTGAGCAGCAGCCCGCGCGCGGTGATGCGGAGCGCTCACCTGAGGTGGCCGCACCCGGTGAACCCTCCGCCTCCGCGGTCCGCAGCCTGTGGCCGACCATCCGGGACAAGGTGCGCGAGCGCAGCCGCACCACCGAGGTGATGCTGGCCGGTGCGGGGCGGGGCGGCGCGGGTTTGGCTGACCGCGCGGGCGCGGGGCCGCGCTCCTGCGTCGGGATCGAGATGTCCAGCCGGGTCTCGATGCGCTCGACGCGTTGCAGCAGCGCCGACTCGGTGTCGCTGGCCGAAGGCAGCAGCAGCCGCGCGCAGATCACTTCCAGCAGCAGCCGCGGTGCGGTGGCTCCGCGCATCTCCCCGAGTCCGGCGTGCACGACCTCGGCGTATCTGGCCAGCGTCGCCGGACCGATCCGCGCCGCCTGATCGCGCATGTTGTCCAGGACGTCACCGGGCGCGTCGACCACGCCGCGGCTGACCGCGTCGGGAACCGCCTGCAGCACGATGAGGTCCCGGAACCGCTCGAGCAGGTCGATGGCGAACCGGCGCGGGTCGTGGCCGGCGTCGATCACCGACTCCACCGCGCCGAACAGCCCGGCGGCGTCGCCGGCGGCCAGGGCATCCACAGCCTCGTTGATCAGCGCGACGTCGGTTGCCCCCAGCAGCGCTAGCGCCCGCTGGTAGTGCACCCGGTTGCCCTCCGCCCCGGCTAGCAGCTGATCGAGCACGCTGAGGGTGTCCCGCGGTGAACCACCGCCCGCCCGGATCACCAGCGGGAACACCGCATCGTCGACATCAACGCTCTCGGCGGACAGGATCTTCTCGATGAGCCCGCGCATGGTGCGCGGCGCCAGCAGCCGGAACGGATAGTGGTGGGTGCGCGAGCGGATCGTGGAGAGCACCTTGTCGGGCTCGGTGGTGGCGAACACGAAGATGAGGTGCTCGGGGGGTTCCTCGACGATCTTCAGCAGCGCGTTGAAGCCCGCCGTGGTGACCATGTGCGCCTCGTCGACGATGAAGATCCGGTAGCGCGACTGCGCCGGCGCGTAGAACGCCCGGTCGCGCAATTCGCGGGTGTCGTCCACGCCGCCGTGACTGGCGGCGTCGAGTTCGACGACGTCGATCGAACCGCCGCCGCCGGGTGCGAGGGATAGGCAGGACTCGCACACCCCGCAGGGTTGCGGCGTGGGGCCGCGTTCGCAGTTCAGCGAGCGGGCCAGGATGCGCGCCGAGGACGTCTTGCCGCAGCCGCGCGGGCCGGAGAACAGGTAGGCGTGGTTGATGCGCCCCGCGGTCAGTGCCGTCGACAGCGGTTCGGTGACGTGCTCCTGGCCCACCACTTCGGCGAAGGTCGCCGGCCGGTACTTGCGGTAGAGCGCCACCCCAGCAGGCTACCGAGCTAGTCCGACCCGCGGGTGCCCAGCAGCGCCTCGGCGGCCGCCAGCAGAGCGCAGGTGGCCAGCCCGTCGATGGCCTGCTCGAGATCGGGCAGCGGCGGGAAACTCGGGGCGATGCGGATGTTGGTGTCGTCGGGGTCCTTCTGGTACGGGAAGGACGCGCCCGCCGCGGTGACGGCGATCCCGGCGTCCTTGGCCAGCGCGACGGTCCGCTTGGCCGTGCCGGGCAGCACGTCGAGGCTGACGAAGTAGCCGCCGCGGGGATCGGTCCAGGACGCGGTCTTGGACTCCGCGAGGCGCCTGTCGAGGATGTCGAGGACCATCGCGAACTTCGGTGCCAACACCTTCTGATGCGCCAGCATGTGGCGGCGCACCCCGTCGGCGTCGTGCAGAAACCTCAGGTGGCGCAACTGGTTGACCTTGTCCGGCCCGATCGACTTCTTGCCCGCGTGGCGAAGGAACCAGGCGATGTTGTCCGTCGAGGCACCCAGGAAGCCCACGCCGGCCCCGGCGAAGGTGATCTTCGAGGTCGAGGTGAACACATACGGGCGGTGCGGGTGACCGGCGTCGGCGGCCAGGCCCAGCACGTCGACCTGCCGGACGAAATCTCCGGTCAGGGTGTGCACCGGATAGGCGTTGTCCCAGAACAACCGGAAGTCCTGCGCCGCGGTCGGCATCTGCGCCAGCCGGCGGACGACCTGCTCGCTGTAGACCGCACCGGTGGGGTTGGAGTACACCGGCACGCACCACATCCCCCGGATCGTCGGGTCCGCCGCGACCAGCTCCTCCACCCGGTCCACGTCCGGGCCGTCCTCGCGGATCGGCACGGGGATCATCTCGATGCCGAGGCTCTCGGTGATCCCGAAGTGACGGTCATACCCCGGCGCGGGGCACAGGAACCTGACCACCGGTTCGCGAACCCACGGGCGGGGCGAGTCCACCCCGCCGTGCAGCATCGAGAACACCACCGCGTCGTGCATGAGTTCGAGGCTGGAGTTGTTGGCGGCGATCAGGTTCGCGACCGGGATGCCGAGCAGTTCGCCGAAGAGGGCGCGCAACTCCGACAGCCCGTGCTGGCCGCCGTAATTGCGGGTGTCGGTGCCGTCGCGGTCGCGGTAGTCCGCGTCGCCGGGCAGCCCGAGAAGGGCGTTCGACAGGTCGAGTTGCTCGGCCGACGGCTTGCCCCGGGTGAGGTCCAGCGACAGTTTGCGGCCCTGCAGTTCGCCGTAGCCGCGGTGCAGCAGCTCGAGTTGGGACTGCAACTGCTCACGGCCCAGGGACTGAAAGGACACCGTGCCCCTTTCCAGAGACCGGCGCGGAGTGGTCGCCGCACCGAGAGGGGACCCCGCGCACCCGCCAGAGCCCGTTGACCCTTACTGCCTTCCAGCCCTGGGGGAGTTCACAGGATGGACGCCGCGCGGGGTCCACGACGAGTCTAGTACCAGGTCGAGTACCAGCCGAAACAGGTCACCGGCCCGGTCGGCTACCATGGCCCGCGGAGGATTCGCCTAGTGGCCTATGGCGCTCGCCTGGAACGCGGGTTGGGTTAATAGCCCTCGCGGGTTCAAATCCCGCATCCTCCGCGCCCGTCCGAGGTGCGCTCCGATTCCGGTCGCGCCTCGGACCCACGAAAACGGAACGACGGACGGAGGGACATGGGGCGCCGTGCCGCGACCGCGCTGCATCTCGCCCTGTTCCTGGTCGGTGCGGCGCTCTATGCGGTGTTCGTGATTCCGCGCTGGTGGGTTCTCACCGGCGACCTCCCGGCCTCGCTGGCGACCGCCGGGCGCATCGCCGCCGGAGTGCCGATCGCACTGGCCGCGCTGCCGGTCGTGCTCAACCTCAAGCGCGCGCTCAAGCCGGAGAACGACACCCCCGAACTCGCGCTGCGGTTGCGCGCCTGGTCGCTGCTGCTGCACGTGGTGGGCGGCGCGTTGATCATCGCCGCGGCGATTGCCGAGGTCTGGCTGAGCCTGGGCAGCGCGGGCGCGTGGCTGTTCGGGGTCTACGGCGGCGCCGCCGCGATCGCGCTGCTGGGCGCCCTGGCGTTCCAGCTCGCGTTCGTCGCCGAGAAGCCGCCCCGTGCGCCCAAGCCGCCCAAGCCGCCCAAGCCCGCCAAGGAGTCCCGGCGCACCCGCGCCAAGCGCCGCAAAGCCAAGTCCGCCGAGTCAGCCGAATCCGCTGAGTCCGCTGAGTCCGCTGAGGAGCCCCGGGATTCCGAGGACGCCGAGGAGGGCGTGCCGTCAGCGGAAGCGGAACCCGACGGGGACGCCGCCGAGACCGGCGATACCCACGCCGAGGCCGAACCCCAGCAGACCGAGACCGCCACCGAAGCCGAAGCCGAAGCCGACACGGAGGCCGAAGCCGACGCCGAAGCCGGGGACGCCGAACCGGTCACCGCCGGTGGCCTGCGCAACAGACGTCCCACCGGCAAGAACCGCCACCGCTTACGTCGCTGACGCGGAGTCGGGCTCCGCGTCAAGCGGTGATGTGCCCTACCACCACAAGGACACGTCGTCCTGCATAGCGTCCTCTCCCCGCTGAGGGGGAAGGGCACGCAGCGGCAGATCCAGCTGGACGTTGGAGATGTTGATCGCCCCGATGGAGGAGTTGGCGAACAGCGAGGAGTACCCGACGATCTGCAGGGTCAGCGAATCCCCGGCACCCACCGTGTAGACGATGTCCTGCAGCGGAATGCTGACGCTGCCGGCCTGACCGTCGAGGGTGACCGGGATCGCCGAGACCATGTTGCCCACCACCAGACCGGTGGTGTTGTCGATCAGCTGCGCGAACACCGCCTTGCCGTTGCCGATGCCCTGGTAGTCGAAGCTCAGCTGCGGGGCGCCGACAATCTGGCGGCCCACCGGCGGGGTGACCGTGACGTTGAGCGCATTGGCGGCCGGGGTGCCGAAGGTCCCGTTGTAGGGGAACGAGGTCACGAACGAGGGCAGGTTGTCGCCCTGCAGCGGCCCGGAGCCGCCGATCACCGGGATGATCGGAAGCATCCCGCCGGTACCGGTGGCGGTGTAGGGCGTGGGCTGGTTGAACCCGTCCTCGAACGGCAGCAGATCCGAGGTGTAGCGGGTGCCCTTCTGGTCCCACCACTGGAACCTCGGAATGTCGGCGGCCGGATCACCGATCCTGGCGACGTAGGTTTCCAGCCAGGCGATGGTGTCGGTGACGAGCCCTGAATCCTGCGTCGGATTGGGGTTCCGGCAGTAGCCGTGGCTGCCGCAGTACCAGGCCATCTTGAGGATGGTGCCGTGGGGGTTGGCCAGGATGGTCTCGGCGTTGGACACCGACTGCGCCAGCGGGAACAGTGTGTCCACCGTGCTCTGGATCAGCAGCGATGGAGCCTGCAGCTGGTTGAGCAGCGACGTCGGCCCACTGCTGCCCAGCACGGCTTGCGCCGATTCGTCGATGGCGCCCAGCAGCAGGCCGGTCAGCACGGCGCGATAGATCTGGCTGTTGATCCGCGCGCCCGTGGTGAGCAGCGCCAGGCTTTCCACCGTGGCCCACGCTGACTTGAAGATGTCGTCGGGGTACAGCGAGGAGTTCTGCGAGTTCCAGGAGATGCCCGGAACGATCCCGTCGACCCGCGGATCGGTCGCGGCGGTCACCCACTGGATCCCCCCGCCGTAGGAACCGCCCACCATGCCCACCGCCGGATCACCCGGACCGTCGAGTTCGACGAGCGGGTTTTCCGCAGCCCAGGAGATGATCGCCGAGGCGTCGCGGCCCTCGTAGAACGGGTTGTCCAGCTGCAGGATCCCGCCCGAGGCGAACTCCCCACGCGGATCCCAGGTGATCAGGTTGAAGTTCGCATCACGCAACACCGCCGGGCCGGGCACGAACTGCTCGGTGCCGCGAAGGGCGTAGGGGTCGGTGACTCCGGCCGCACCCAGACCGGGTCCGTTGAGCACCAGCGGCGAGGTCGTACCGGCCTGGGTGTCGGAGGCCGGGAAATAGTTGGTGCTGATTCCCACACCGTCGAAGGAGGTCACCTTGTAGGTGAACGCCACCGGGGTGGTGGCCGGCGCCAGGGTGGCCATATTGACCTGGATCTCGGCCAACGCCGACGCCCCGATGATCGGGGCGAGCAGCGAACCGACCAGCGGAGCCTCGCGCAGCAGATCGATCAACGGTCCGGCCAGCGTTCCGATCAACGGCAACCCGGTCACGAACGCGTCGAAGTCGGTCACCTCGGTGACCCGCACGTTGAACGTCTGGGTGTTCTTGCCCGCGCCGGTGTCCAGATTCCAGGTCAGATACGGCAGCACCGAAAATTCCTGCGCGGTGGCGGAGAAGCCGGGCCCGGCGAACGTCAGTTTGCCGATGTCTTGCTCGCGGACGTCGCGGTCGGTGCTGGTGTATTCGTACTTCAGGCACGAGCTTGTCTGCGTGGCCGAGCAGGAGGTGTTGCCGAACCGGGCACTGGTCGCGTTGAGGTTGCCCCGCACGCTTCCGTCGAAGAGCTCCACCCTCGGGGCCACCGTGATGCCATCAGCGGCGCCCTGCCCGGCGCTCACCGCCGCCCGGGCGACCGCGGCGCGCTGCGGTGCCGAGGGCCCGCGCCGCTCCGGCGATCTGGCGGCCGCCGGTTGCGGCGCCACCGCGGTGCTGCGCGCCCCGGCCCGGTCGGCCCTGGCCGCCCCCGAGCGCTGTGCGCGCGCCGGACCCGCCGACGGCGTATCGGCGGGCGCACCGGCCGAGGGCGCATCCGCGGTGTCCGCCAGCGCCACCCCCGACCCGGCAAACAACGCCGCCGCACT
>NZ_JBJTCF010000031.1:0-7872 GCF_046091765.1 Mycobacterium sp. | reverse complement strand
GGGTGTCGTGGGGGGCGGGGCAGTCGCAGCCCAGCTGGGTCTGCCCGTCGGCCAGGGCGGCCAGCGCGTCGGCGCGGCGCTGCTCGAGGGTGCGGGAGTCCGCGCGGCACACCCCGGTCGCCAGGCGGGTCAGGCGCGCCTCGAGCAGCGCGGCGTCGGGGGCGCGCAGTGCCCCCCAGAATTGGACCATCCCGTCGCGGGGTTCCCCGAAGCCGATGTGGCGGTCGCTCTCCGCGTGACGCGCGTTGCGCCGTGCCTCGGGGTCGAAGTGGCTCACCCAGGCATCGACGATCTCGGCGACCCGCCGCCGCGAGAGCGCGTTGAAGGCGCCCACCCGCCGGGCCAGCGCGGCGTCGATGCCGGCCAGCGCGGCGGGGTCCACGATCAGCCCGCAGCGGAACACCACCGCGGTGATCACCGCGAAGTCCACCAGCCCGGCGGCGAACACCGCCCCCAGCCGCGGCAGCCGCTCGAGCAGCTCCACCCCGTAGTTCATCAGCGCCGAGGCCCGCCCCCGGGTGATGCCCAGCTGCGCGCCGACCTCGGCGGCCACCGCCTCCCAGTTGTCCACGCACCACTGCTCACGCTGCTGGGCCCCGGCGGCGGCCATCCGGCGCTGACACAACCGGCCCGCGGCCAGCACCCGCCGGGCGGTGGCCACCCGCTCCGCGCGCTGGGCATCGCCCATCACCGCCAGCAGGCCCGCCTCATCACAGCCCTCGAACATATATTCGACACTAACCGGACGGTCCGACAACTCCGCGAGCCCCCGACCGGGCTAGCCTGCGACAGTGGCTCCCGCCGACCCGGAAACCGATCCGATCGACCCCGACGTGCGCCGCCGCTGGCAGGACCTCGCCGACGAGGTGCGCGGCCACCAGTTCCGCTACTACATCAAAGACGCGCCGGTCATCTCCGACGCCGACTTCGACGCGCTGTTCACCGAGTTGGCGGCACTGGAGCAGCGCTACCCCGAACTGCGGGTACCCGACTCGCCCACCCAGCTGGTCGGCGGCGCCGGCTTCGCGACCGAGTTCACCGCCGCCGAGCACCTCGAGCGCATGCTCAGCCTCGACGACGTCTTCGACGCCGAGGAGCTCATCGCCTGGTCGGTCCGGGTGGAGAACGAGATCGGCGCCGACCCGCACTACCTGTGTGAGCTGAAGGTCGACGGGGTCGCACTGGCCCTGGTCTACCGCGACGGACGGCTGGAACGGGCCGCCACCCGCGGTGATGGCAGGGTCGGCGAGGACGTCACCCTCAACGCCCGCACCATCGGCGACGTCCCCGAAAACCTCACTAAGGCAAAGGGATTACCGATCCCCGAGCTGCTGGAGGTGCGCGGCGAGGTGTTCTTCCTGCTGGCCGACTTCGAGAACCTCAACGCCAGCCTGGTCGCCGACGGCAAGCCGCCGTTCGCCAACCCGCGCAACAGCGCGGCCGGTTCGCTGCGGCAGAAGAACCCCGCGGTCACCGCGCGGCGTCCGTTGCGGATGATCTGCCACGGCCTGGGTCGCGCGGAAGGATTCGCGCCGAAGACGCTGCACGAGGCCTACGCCGCGCTCAAGGCGTGGGGTCTGCCGGTCTCCGGGCACACCACCCGGGTGCAGGGTTTGGCCGCGGTGCAGGAGCGCATCGGCTACTGGGGCGAGCGCCGCCACACCATCGCCCACGAAATCGACGGCGTGGTGGTCAAAGTCGACGAGTTCGCCCAGCAGCGCCGTCTGGGCGCGACCTCGCGCGCGCCGCGCTGGGCGGTGGCCTACAAGTACCCGCCCGAGGAGGCGCAGACCACACTCAACGACATCCGGGTCAACGTCGGCCGCACCGGGCGGGTCACCCCGTTCGCGTTCATGACCCCGGTGCGCATCGCCGGGTCGACGGTCAGCCTGGCCACCCTGCACAACGCCTCGGAAGTCAAGCGCAAGGGCGTTCTCATCGGCGACACGGTGATGATCCGCAAAGCCGGCGACGTCATCCCCGAAGTGCTCGGTCCGGTCGTCGACCTGCGCACCGGTGACGAGCGTGAGTTCGTCATGCCCACCCACTGCCCGGAGTGTGGCACCAAGCTCGCCCCGGCCAAGGAGGGCGACGTCGACATCCGCTGTCCGAACGCCCGATCCTGCCCGGCTCAGTTGCGGGAGAGGGTGTTTCACATCGCCGGGCGTGGCGCGCTGGACATCGAGGGCCTGGGATACGAGGCCGCGACGGCGCTGCTCGAGGCGTCGATCATCACCGACGAGGGCGATCTGTTCGACCTTTCCGAGGACGCCCTGCTGCAGTCGGGGTTCTTCTGCACCAAGGGCGGCAAACTCTCCGCCAACGCCGCCCGTCTGCTGAAGAACCTGCAGCAGGCGCGGGACCGGCCGCTGTGGCGGATCCTGGTCGCGCTGTCCATCCGGCACGTCGGGCCGACGGCGGCGCGCGCGCTGGCGAGCGCGTTCGGCAGCATCGACGCGATCATGGACGCGGGCGAGGAACAACTCGCCGAAGTCGAGGGCGTCGGTCCGACCATCGCCGCCGCGCTGCGCGAGTGGTTCGAGGAGGACTGGCACCGCGCGATCGTCGACAAGTGGCGCGCGGCCGGAGTCCGGATGGCAGACCAGCGCGACACCGGCATCGAACCGACCCTCACCGGGCTGACCGTCGTGGTGACCGGCTCGCTGACCGGGTTCTCCCGCGACGAGGCGAAGGAGGCGATCATCGCCCGCGGCGGCAAGGCGGCCGGTTCGGTGTCGAAGAAGACGTCGTTCGTGGTGGCCGGCGACGCGCCGGGAACGAAATACGACAAGGCCGTCGAACTGGGCATCCCGGTCCTCGACGAGGACGGGTTCGTCCGGCTGCTCGCCGAGGGACCGCCCGTCTGATCGACGCTCACCCGAGGATGGTGGCGACGATGCCGGCCAGGTGACTGAGCTGGGCCACCTCGGAAGGCCGGAACTCCGGACCGCCGGGACGGCCCAGCACCATCGCGGTGTGCGGCTCGCCCAACGGTGCGGCGGCCAGCGTGGTGTCCATCTCCCGCCACAGCGGGGGCACCCAGTCGGCGGTGCCGTCCAGCGCCGCGGCCCGGCTGATCGGCAGCCACGGGGTGGCGGCGGCCTGGGTCTCCGGGGCGGCCGCGCTGCCGACCACCCGCTGTGGGCCGGAGTCGGTGAGGGTGACCACCGTGCACCAGCCCACCCGCAACACGCGCGGGGCCTGTTCGACCAGCATCGCCAGCTTCGCCTGCCGGTCGCCGGCGGCGGCCACGTGGTCGATCATCTCGAGCTCGCGATGTGCCTCGAGCAGGCCGGTGTGCGGCCGGATCGCATCCACCCGCACGCCCTTGATCGCCTCGGCGGCGGTGATCAGCGCGTCCGGCATCGTCCCGGCGGGCAGGTCGACCACCAGGTCGTCGACGGCGAACCCCGCCCCGCGTTCGACCACGTCGAGCGAGAGGATGTCCGCGCCCGCGGTGCCCAGGGCCACAGCCAGCGCGCCGAGGCTGCCGGGGCGATCCTCGAGCTGGACCCGCAACAGGTAGGACGGCACGGCCACACTGTTTCACAGTCTGCCCAGTGTCGAGTTGTGGCGCGGAAACCGGCTTTTCGCCGCCACAACTCGACGTTCGGTGGGCAACGCCTAGGCTTACCCCCCGTGTCCACGATCTCCCGCGACGACGTCGCCAAGCTGGCCAAGCTGGCCCGGCTGGCGCTGACCGACGACGAAATCGACGCCTTCGCCGGACAACTCGACGCGATCCTGGCCTATGTCGGGCAGATTCAGGCCGTCGACGTGACCGGGGTGAAGCCCACCGGCAACCCACTGACGAGTGAGAACGTGACCCGGGCCGACGTCGTGCAGTTCAGCCTCACCCAGGCCCAGGCGCTGGCCGAGGCGCCGGCCGCCGAGGACGGCCGCTTCGCCGTCCCGCAGATCCTCGGAGAGCCGGAGTGAGCGGCCGGTGACCGAGGAGATCGTGCGCCTGGAGGCGGCCACGCTGGGGGAGAAGATCGCCGCCGGGGAACTCAGCTCGGTCGAGGTCACCCGCGCTCATCTGGACCGCATCGCCGCGACCGACGAGCGCTACCACGCTTTCCTGCACGTGGCGCCCGAGTCCGCCCTGGCGACCGCGGCGGAGATCGACGCGAAGGTCGCCGCGGGGGAGCCGCTGCCCTCGCCGCTGGCCGGGGTCCCGCTGGCGCTCAAGGACGTGTTCACCACCACCGACATGCCGACCACCTGCGGCTCGAAGATCCTCGAAGGCTGGACCTCGCCGTACGACGCGACGGTCACCGCCCGCATCCGGCGATGCGGCATCCCGATTCTGGGCAAGACCAACATGGACGAGTTCGCGATGGGCTCCTCCACGGAGAACTCCGCCTACGGCCCGACCCGCAACCCGTGGGACACCGAGCGGGTGCCCGGCGGCTCGGGTGGGGGCAGTGCCGCCGCGCTGGCGGCGTTCCAGGCGCCGCTGGCCGTCGGATCGGACACCGGCGGGTCGATCCGCCAGCCCGCCGCGCTGACCGCCACCGTCGGGGTCAAGCCCACCTACGGCACGGTGTCGCGCTACGGACTGGTAGCGTGCGCGTCGTCGCTGGACCAGGGCGGACCGTGCGCGCGCACGGTCCGAGACACCGCGCTGCTGCACGCGGTGATCGCCGGGCACGACCCGCACGACTCCACCTCGCTGTTCGCGGCCATCCCCGATGTGGTGAGCGCGGCGCGGGCCGGCGCCGACGGCGACCTGAAGGGCGTGCGGATCGGCGTGGTCAGACAGCTGCGCAGCGGTGCGGGCTACCAGCCCGGCGTGCTGTCCTCTTTCGAGGCCGCCGTGGCGCAACTTGCCGCGCTGGGTGCCGAGGTCGACGAGGTGGACTGTCCGAACCTGGACTACTCGCTGAGCGCCTACTACTTGATTCTGCCCTCGGAGGTCTCGAGCAACCTGGCCCGCTTCGACGCCATGCGCTACGGCCTGCGGGTGGGCGACGACGGGACGCACAGCGCCGAGGAGGTGATGGCGCTGACCCGCGCGGCCGGCTTCGGCCCGGAAGTCAAGCGGCGCATCATGATCGGCACCTATGCACTGTCGGCCGGCTACTACGACGCCTACTACAACCAGGCCCAGAAGGTGCGCACGCTGATCGCCGGAGACCTCGCCAAGGCCTACGAGAAGGTCGACGTCTTGGTGTCGCCGGCGACCCCGACGACCGCCTTCCGGCTCGGCGAGAAGGTCGACGACCCGCTGGCGATGTACCTGTTCGACCTGTGCACGTTGCCGCTGAATCTGGCCGGGCACTGCGGCATGTCGGTGCCGTCGGGTCTCTCGCCGGACGACAACCTGCCGGTCGGCCTGCAGATCATGGCGCCGGATCTGGCCGACGACCGGCTCTACCGGGTGGGCGCCGCCTACGAGGCGGCCCGCGGCCCGCTGCCCGTTCCGGTCTGATCGTCCCCCGGCAACCGGCAAGATAATCCCATGCGCATCGGAGTCCTCACCGGCGGCGGCGACTGCCCCGGGCTCAACGCCGTCATCCGTGCCGTGGTGCGGACCTGCGACGGCCGTTACGGCTCGTCGGTGGTCGGCTTCCTCGACGGCTGGCGGGGCCTGCTGGAGAACCGGCGCATCCAGTTGCACAACGACGACCGCAACGACCGGCTGCTGGCCAAGGGCGGCACCATGCTCGGCACCGCCCGGACCAACCCGGAGAAGCTGCGCGCCGGTCTGGCCGAGGTCAAGCAGACGCTGGAGGACAACGGGATCGACGTGCTCATCCCGATCGGCGGCGAGGGCACCATGACCGCCGCGCACTGGCTGACCGAGCACGGCGTTCCCGTCGTCGGAGTCCCCAAGACCATCGACAACGACATCGACTGCACCGACGCGACATTCGGCCATGACACCGCGCTGCAGATCGCCACCGAGGCGATCGACCGGCTGCACAGCACCGCCGAGTCCCACCAGCGGGTGATGCTGGTCGAGGTGATGGGGCGCCACGCCGGATGGATCGCGCTGAACGCCGGACTTGCCTCCGGCGCGCACATGACGCTGATCCCCGAGCAGCCCTTCGACGTCGAGGAGGTCTGCCGGCTGGTCAAGAAGCGCTTTCAGCGCGGCGCCTCGCACTTCATCTGCGTGGTCGCCGAGGGCGCCAAGCCGGCCGAGGGGTCGATGGAGCTGCGCAGCGGGGGCGTCGACGAGTTCGGCCACGAACGGTTCACCGGGGTGGCCCAGCAGCTGGCCTACGAGGTCGAGAAGCGCATCCGCAAGGAGGTCCGGGTCACCGTGCTCGGTCACATCCAGCGCGGCGGCACCCCGACCGCCTATGACCGGGTGCTGGCCACCCGCTTCGGCGTCAACGCCGCCGATGCCGCACATTCCGGGGAGTACGGGGTGATGGTGTCGCTGCGCGGGGAGAACATCGGGCGGGTACCGCTGGCCGACGCGGTGCGCCAGCTCAAGCTCGTTCCGCAGAGCCGCTACGACGACGCCGCGGCGTTCTTCGGCTGAGACTGTTCCTGCCGAGCAGACGCAAAGGGTCCCCTAACACCGGCGTGTCGGCGACGTATGCGTCTGCTCGCGGGGGGAACCCGCCCCACTAGGATCGGGGCCGTGACGACGACGGCCGAACTGCTGGACTACGACGACGTGGTGGCGCGCTTCGACCCGGTGCTCGGCCTCGAGGTGCACGTCGAGCTGTCGACGGCCACGAAGATGTTCTGCGGCTGCCCGACGGACTTCGGAGCCGAACCCAACACCCAGGTGTGCCCGGTGTGCCTGGGCCTGCCTGGTGCGCTGCCCACGCTGAACGCGGCGGCCGTCGAGTCGGCGATCCGGATCGGTCTGGCACTGAACTGCGAGATCGCCGGCTGGTCGCGCTTCGCCCGGAAGAACTACTTCTATCCCGATCAGCCGAAGAACTATAAGATCTCCCTGGACGACGAGCCGATCGCCTTCAACGGCCACCTCGACGTCCCCCTCGAGGACGGCACCACCTTCCGGGTGGACATCGAGCGCGCCCACATGGAGGAGGACACCGGCAAGCTCACCCACGTCGGCGGCGACACCGGCCGGATCCACGGCGCCACGACCTCGCTGCTCGACGCCAACCGGGCCGGGGTGCCGCTGATCGAGATCGTCACCAAGCCGATCGAAGGCGCCGGCGGGCGTGCGCCGGAGGTGGCCCGCGCCTACGTCACCGCGCTGCGGGACCTGTTGCGCGCCCTCGGGGTTTCCGACGTCCGGATGGATCAGGGCTCGCTGCGCTGCGACGCCAACGTGTCACTGCGGCCGATCGGGCAGTCGGAGTTCGGCACCCGCACCGAGACCAAGAACGTCAACTCGCTGAAGAGTGTCGAGGTCGCCGTGCGCTTCGAGATGTGCCGTCAGGCCGCGGTGCTGACCGGCGGCGGGAAGGTGCACCAGGAGACCCGCCACTTCCACGAGGACGGCCACACCTCACCGGGGCGGGACAAGGAGACCGCCGAGGACTACCGCTACTTCCCCGAGCCCGACCTGGAACCGGTGGCACCCAGCAGGGAGACGGTGGAGCGGCTGCGCGAGACCATCGGCGAGCTTCCGTGGTTGTCGCGCAAGAGGATTCAGCAGGAGTGGGGGATTTCCGACGAGGTGATGCGCGACCTGGTCAACGCCGGTGCCGTCGACCTTGTGGCCGCCACCGTGGGTCACGGCGCATCCAGCGAGGCCGCCCGGGCGTGGTGGGGGAACTTCCTGGTGCAGAAGGCCAACGAGTCCGGGGTGGAGCTCGACGCGCTGCCGATCACCCCGGCCCAGGTGGCCGCGGTGATCGCCATGGTCGAGGACGGCAGTCTGTCCAACAAGCTGGCCCGTCAGGTGGTCGAGGGTGTGCTGGCCGGCGAGGGCGA
>NZ_JBJTCF010000030.1:0-30322 GCF_046091765.1 Mycobacterium sp. | reverse complement strand
CGCCCGCACCCCCCGCCCTGCCCGCTCTGCCGCCCGCCGCGACGGCTCCCGTCGGGGTGGCGCAGTGAGCCCGGCCGCCCCGCGCCGCTCCCGGCCGAGCGGTGCCCGGAAGGACCGCACCGTCGCTGCGGGGGAGGTTCTCGCCGGACCCGGCCGCCCGGCGCGGGCCCGACGCACCCGCACCGCCGCCGAGGCGGGTCCGGGCACCTCGTCCTTCGGCTACCGCTACCGCGTCGGCAATGCCGTCATCTTTCTGGCACTGCTGGTCGCCGGAGCTCAGCTGTTCAACCTGCAGGTGCCTCGCGCGGCGGCACTGCGCGCCCAGGCTGCCGGGCAGCTCAAGGTCACCGACGTGGAGCTGGCGGTGCGGGGCAACATCGTCGACCGAAACCTGGACAAGTTGGCCTTCACCATCGAGTCTCGGGCGCTGACGTTCCAGCCGACCAAGATCCGCAAGATGCTCGCCGAGGCCAAGCAGAAATCGCCGAGCGCCCCCGATCCCGACCGGCGTCTCGCGGAGATCGCCCGGGAGGTTTCGGGCAAGTTGGACAACCGCCCCGACTACCGCGAGGTCCTCGCGAAACTGCGGAGCAACGAGCCGTTCGTCTACCTGGCGCGCGCGGTCGACCCGGCGATCGCCGCCGCGATCTCCGAGAAGTTCCCCGAGGTCGGCGCGGAGCGGCAGGACCTTCGTCAGTACCCCGGCGGCTCACTGGCCGCCAACGTGGTCGGCGGTATCGACTGGGACGGCCACGGTCTGCTCGGGCTCGAGGACGCGATGGACTCGGTGCTCGCCGGAACCGACGGGTCCATCACCTACGACCGTGGGTCCGACGGTGTGGTGATCCCCGGTAGCTACCGCAACCGCCACCACGCGGTCAACGGTTCGACCGTGCAACTGACCATCGACGACGACATCCAGTTCTACGTCCAGCAGCTCGGTGTTCAACGGGGGCGGAGGCGCGCCGTCGGCGGGCTTCGGATCGCCGATGACGATCCAGTTGCCGGCCGGGTCCTGAACCAGGTGGGCGGTGTCGCGTGAGGGGATCATGCCCAGTCCGCGTGCCGCCTCGGCGAGCGCCGGTGCCGACTCGGCCTCCAGGACGTCGCGCTCCAGGGCTTCCTTCTGTTGGGCCAGAGCGTCGTTGACGGCGCGGGCATTGCCGAGTTGGTAGGAACGCTGGGCGGCCTCAGTGGACAGCCACAACGTGATGGCCAAGCCGAGCCCGAGGGTGAAGATGATCAGCACGACGAACGGGACCTTGGCGAGCAGCGTCTGCGGGCGCACATCGATCGCGACCAACTTTGCGATGACGCGGTCCCGGAATGAAGGCCGAATGACTTTCGGCGCCTTCGCTTTACGTGCCTTGGCGCGAGCCTTGGCGTGGCTGGCGGTCTTCGGTCGGGCCGGCCGCTCGAGTGGCCGTGGGATGGGTGCGGTCTGCGGCCCGGGACGCAGGCCGCGCGCCTCGCGGGGACGCCGGGTTGGAACCCCGCCGCGCGGTCGTCCGGCCGCGCCGGCCGAGGGCGTCCGGCGCTGCCGCGCCGGGCTCTCCGAGCGGTCCGTGCGACGGCGGGCCCCCGCCGGGCCTGACAGACCGCCTTCCTTGCGCCCGACCTTCATCAATCGTCCTCTCCGTGGCGTCGTTCGATGGCGCGAAGTCGCACCGGTGCGCTTCGCGGGTTCAGTTCGACCTCGGCGTCCCCCGCGCGCTCGGCACCGCGGGTGACGGCAACGAATTCCGGCTCGTGACCGGGTAACTCGATCGGCAGTCCGGCGGGCGTGCGCGAGGCCGTCGCGGCGGCGAAGGTGCGCTTGACGATCCGGTCCTCCAGCGACTGGTAGGCCAGCACGATGATGCGGCCGCCGGGCCGCAGCGCTTCCAGCGTCGCGGGCAGCGCCGCGGACAGCGAGTCCAACTCGGCGTTGACCGCGATCCGCAGCGCCTGGAACGTTCGCTTGGCCGGGTGCCCGCCCGTTCGCCGCGCCGCCGCGGGTATCGCGCGATAGATGACCTGCACGAGGTCGTCGGTGCGCTGAAGAGGTTTACGTTCGCGCTGCTCGACGATGAAGCCCGCGATCCGAGCGGCGAATCTCTCCTCACCGAACCGGCGGAGAATCTCGGTCAACCGGCCGCGGTCGTAGGTGTTGACGATCTCGGCGGCGGTGATCTCCGACTCGGGGTCCATCCGCATGTCCAGCGGCGCGTCCTGGGCGTAGGAGAAGCCGCGCTCGGGCCGGTCGAGCTGCATCGAGGACACCCCGAGGTCGAACAGTGCCGCGTCAATCGACTGCGACGCGGGCAGGCCCGCCCGGATCAGTGCCTCGGCGATACCGTCGTATCTGCTGCGGATCAGTTCGACCCGGCCGCCGAAACGGGCCAGCCGGCGCCCGGCGATCGCCAGTGCGTCCGGGTCGCGGTCGAGGCCGATGAGCCGCAGCCCGCCGAACTGCTGGAGAAACCGCTCGGCATGGCCGCCCGCACCCACCGTGGCGTCGACCATGACCGCGCCGGTCGCGTCGGCGGCGCGCCGGGTCAGCGCCGGGGCCAGGAGTTGCACGCAGCGATCCGCCATGACGGGGACGTGAGGGTTCTGGTCGGCCACCTCTGAACCTCCCGGCTGGAGGGGTGCCGCCGGCGCACCGAGGTCCCTGTCCGAAGTCGCGAACCTGGCGTCGGGGAAGTACGCCAGGGTCGGTTCGGGCAGAGACCACGATGCACCGGCGGGCGGTGCGGGTTCAGATAATGTCGCTGAGGGCGTCATCGCTGGCCGCGGAGAAGTTTTCTTCGTGGGTCTGCTGGTAGTCCTGCCAGGTCCGGGCATCCCATATCTCGAGGAAGTCCACCGCTCCGATCACCACACAGTCCTTGGCAAGGCCCGCATAGCGGCGGTGGTCGGCGGACAGGGTGATCCGGCCCTGGGAATCGGGATGCTGCTCATCGGTGCCGGCCGCCAGGTTGCGAAGGAAAGCCCGGGCATCAGGGTTGCTCCGCGAGGCCTGGGCCGCGCGGCGGGCCAGCTGTTCGAACTGGCCGCGGGGATACACCGCGAGGCTGTGGTCCTGGCTCTTGGTGACCATCAGCCCGCCGGCCAGGGCGTCCCGGAACTTGGCGGGAAGCGTCAGTCGGCCCTTGTCGTCCAACTTGGGCGTATAGGTGCCGAGGAACATCCCCTGGCACCTCCTCGCCTCTAAATGGCCTCTGAATAGATGTTGCTCCGTCAGACGCCACAATACCCCACAATCCCCCACTTCTCTCCACTTGAGCCCTTGTTTTCGGGTCTAAAACGCCCAACTACCCCAAAATTTGGCAGGAATGTAACCCGATGTGACACGCGTCGGGGGGTGCGGCCGGCAGACCGGCCGGTATTCGACGGCTCTTACTCGTCGAAGCGGCGCCGGAAGCGGTCTTCCATCCGGCTGGTGAAACCACCTGCGGGCTTGCCGCGGCGCGGCCGGGAGCCGCCCTGAGCGGGACCGCGGTCCCGCCCGCCGGGGACGGGCGGACCGGTGACCGCGAAGACCACCCCGGCGAACATCGTGACGAAACCGAGAACCGAGAGCACCGGGAAACCACCGATCATGGTGGCCTTGAAGGCCACTCCGGCAACCAGCATCCCCAGGCCGAGCAGGAACAGCCCGGCACCCTGCAGCCGTCGGCGGGTAGAGGGCGCCCGCAGCGCGCCGCCGCGCACACTCGATGCGAACTTGGGATCCTCCGCATACAGAGCGCTCTCGATCTGATCGAGCATGCGCTGCTCATGGTCGGACAGGGGCATCGGTCCCTCCTTCCCCTGGCGGCGTTGCGGTGGCACGGGAGCGCATCCGTCTCAAATGATACGAGGCGTCACCAGCCGATACCACCCTGTTCGGCCACCCAGTTGCCCTTACAGGGTGCCCACCGGCGTCCAGTCCCGTCAAGCCGACCGCTCAGTCCTCGCCGGGACCCCGTCCCGGCGCCCGCCGATCCCGGCAACGTTCCAGGTGAGGGCACCGGTCAGCGGCACCATAATGGGGGCTGACGGCGTGACCGGATCCGGACCCGAAGGGGGCATCCAGGCATTGGCGACCTTCCTGATCGACCTGTCGCCCAATGACATGCAGCACCGCCTGGCCGAGGCGCTGGGCATCTACGTCGACGCGATGCGCTACCCCCGCGGCACCGAGAACCAACGGGCCGCGATGTGGCTCGAACACTCCGCGCGGCGCGGTTGGCGCGCGGTCGCCGCGGTAGAAACCGACTCCGCCGACGAGGAGGTGCCCACCGGCGCCGCGCTGGCGGTGGCGCCGCTGATGGGGGTGGCCTACGGCTACTGCGGAGCCCCCGACCAGTGGTGGCAGCAGCAGGTCGTCCGGGGGCTGCGCCGGGTCGGCTTCCCCCGCTCGGAAATCGCCCGGCTGATGAGCGACTACTTCGAACTCACCGAATTGCACATCCACCCGCGCGCGCAGGGCCGCGGACTGGGCGAGGCCCTGGCCCGCCGGCTACTCAGCGGGCGGGGTGAGTCCAGTGTGCTGCTGTCCACCCCGGAAACCCACGGCGAGGCGAACCGCGCCTGGCGGCTCTATCGTCGGCTGGGATTCACCGACATCATCCGCGACTATCACTTCGCCGGCGATCCGCGCGCTTTCGCCGTGCTGGGTCGAGCGCTGCCCCTGTGATTGCGGTCTGGCACGATAACGCTGATGCCCTCGCTGCTGACCGGCCGGTCCCACCGCACGCACTCGGAAACCCGGAGAGGCCTTCGGGCGATGGTGTTGCTGCTCCTCGCGGCGCCGCTGGCGGCGGGCTGCGTGCGCATTCACGCGTCGATCATCGTCTCCCCCGACGACCAGGTGTCCGGAGACATCGTCGCGGCCGCCAAACCACGCGATGACACCGACGAGGGGCCACAGTTCGACGCGGAGTCATCCGTGGCGTTCAGCCAGAAGGTCGCGGTGTCGCGCTACGACGCGGACGGGTACGTCGGTTCGCAGGCGACGTTTTCCGGGTTGAGTTTCGCCGAGCTTCCCCAGCTGGCCAATCTCAGCAACGAGGCCGCCGGAGTGGACATCTCGCTGCGGCGGGCCGGCAATCTGGTGATCCTCGAAGGGCGCGTCGACCTGACCAGCGTCACCGACCCGGAGGCCGACGTCACGTTCAGTGCGTCCTTCCCCGGCGAGGTGACCTCGACCAACGGTGACCGGGTGGCCGCCGACACGGTGGAGTGGAAATTCAAACCCGGGGTGGTGACCAACCTCAGCGCCCAGGCCCGTTTCACCGACCCCAGCACACGTTCCTTCACCGCGGCGGGGATCTGGCTGGCGCTGGCGGCGTTCCTGGTGGCCGGTCTCATCGCCGCGCTGGCCTGGCGGGATCGTGACCGGACATCCCCGCGGTTCGCCCCGCCCGGCGAGACGGACTCCGGGCAGGGTCACGGCCGCACGCTCTAGGCTGAGTCCACCCCGGGAGCGGGGCCTGGCGAGGACAACGAGGAGAGAGGGGCGCCGCGCTGAGCGTCGAGGCAGCAGCGCCGTCGGTCGCCGAATTGGCCGGCGCGGTCACCGGTCAACTGCGGGACTACCTGGCCGAGCGCCGCGCGGAGGCCTCGTACATCGGTGCCGAATACGACGGACTGATCGCCGCGCTCGAGGAATTCGTGCTGCGCGGCGGCAAGAGAATGCGCCCCGCCTTCGCCTACTGGGGCTATCGCTCGGTGACACCCGGACCGGACGACCCCGTCGAGGACGGGATCCTGCGCCTGTTCTCCGCCTTGGAGCTGCTGCATGCGTGCGCGCTGGTGCATGACGACGTCATCGACGACTCCGACACCCGCCGCGGCTTGCCGACCGCTCACGTGCAGTTCACCGAGCTGCACCGGCAGCACGGCTGGCGCGGCTCGGCGGAACGGTTCGGACGGTCGGCGGCGATCCTGCTGGGCGACCTGTCGCTGGTGTGGGCCGACGACATCGTCGCCGGGACGGACCTGCCCGGCGAGGGCCGCCATCGGGTGGGCAGGGTCTGGTCGGACATCCGCACCGAGGTGCTCGGCGGCCAATACCTGGACATCGTGGCCGAGAGCGGCGGGATGGCCTCCGGTGCGGACTCGATCGCCTCGGCGATGACGGTGAACACCTACAAGACCGCGTCCTACACGGTGTCGCGGCCGCTGCAGATGGGGGTCGCGGCGGCGGCCGACCGTCCTGATGTGCAGGAGGCGTTCCACCGGATCGGCACCGACCTGGGTATCGCCTTTCAGCTGCGCGACGACGTGCTCGGCGTGTTCGGCAACCCGGAGGTGACCGGGAAGCCCGCCGGCGACGACCTTCGCTCGGGTAAGCGCACCGTCCTACTGGCCGAAGCCGTCGAGCGCGCCGAGGTCTCCGACCCGGCCACCGCCGCCCTGCTGCGGACCTCCATCGGTACCGAGCTGGACGACGAACGGGTTGGCCGGTTGTGCGCGGCGATCGAGGCGGTGGGAGCGCTGTCGGCCGTCGAGCGGCGCATCGACGAGCTCACCCGGCGAGCGCTGGGAGTCCTGGACGGCCTGTCGATCAACGCACCCGCCAAAGCCGCGCTGACCGAACTCGCGGGCCTGGCCGCCAACCGATCGGCCTAACCCGATGACCTCGACGGGCACCGGAACCGGCGCGCCGGCGCGCCTGATCGCCTTCGCCCGCTCGGCGCAGGGCAGGCCCGCACTGCTGGGCTTTTTCGGCGCCGTCCTGATCACCGTCGGTGGCACCGGAGCGGGCAGCACCCGACTGCGTGACCCGGTGCTGGAAACGTTGCGGCTGTCGTGGCTGCGCTTCGGTCACGGTCTGGTGGTGTCGTCGCTGCTGCTGTGGGCCGGCGTCGCGGTGATGCTGCTGGCGTGGCTGTGGCTGGGCCGGCGACTGGTCGACGGCACCGGGGTAAGCCAGCAGACCATGATCGCGACGACCGGGTTCTGGCTGGCGCCACTGCTGCTCAGCGTCCCGTTGTTCAGCCGGGACACCTACTCCTACCTCGCCCAGGGCGCGCTGCTCCGCGACGGATTGGACCCCTACGCGGTGGGGCCGGTGGCTAATCCGAATTCCCTGCTCGACGACGTCAGCCCGATCTGGACCACCACCACCGCGCCGTACGGACCGGCCTTCATCCTGATCGCGAAGTTCGTCACCCTGGTGGTCGGCGACAACATCGTCGCGGGCACCGTGCTGCTGCGCCTGTGCATGCTCCCGGGCCTGATGCTGCTGATCTGGGCCGCACCCCGGGTCGCCCGGCACGTCGGCGCCGACGGACCGATCGCGCTGTGGATCTGCGTTCTCAACCCGCTGGTGATCGTCCATCTGATGGGCGGGGTGCACAACGAGATGCTGATGGTCGGACTGATGATGGCCGGTATCGCGCTGACCCTCGCGCGGCACCACGTGGGTGGCGCCGCGCTGATCGCCGCCGCCGTGGCGGTCAAGGCCACTGCGGTACTCGCGCTGCCCTTCATGGTGTGGGTGTGGATGCGGCACCTCGGCGGAAACCGGATCCGGGCATTCGCCATCGCCGCGGCGACGTCGATCGCGACCTTCGTGGCCGTGTTCGCCGTGCTGTCCGGCCTCGCCGGCGTGGGTCTGGGGTGGCTGACCGCGCTGGCGGGATCGGTGAAGATCATCAACTGGCTGACGGTCCCCACCGCCATCGCCAACCTCACCAACGCCATCATCGGGTTGTTCGTACCGGTGAGCTTCTACGCCGTCCTCGAGACCGCGCGACTGGTCGGCATCGGCGTCGTCATGGTGTCGCTGCCGCTGCTCTGGTGGCGATTTCGGCACACCGACCGCGAAGCGCTGCAGGGCATCACCTGGGCAATGGTCATCGTCGTACTGTTCGTTCCCGCGGCATTGCCGTGGTACTACACCTGGCCGCTGGCGGTCGCTTCGGCGCTCGCCCAGTCACGCAACGCGATCGCTCTGATTGCGGGCTTCTCGACGTGGATCATGGTGATCTTCAAGCCTGACGGTTCTCACGGTATGTACTCCTGGATCCATGTCCTGATCGCGGCGAGCTGCGCGCTGGCGGCCTGGTCGGCGATCCGCAATGCCGCACAGCCCGAGTCACGGCCCTAACCGGCCGCACCGGCCCGTCAGTACGCCATCGCCTGCGCCCGGCGCAGGACCTCACGGGCCTGGTGCGCGTGCAGCGCATCGACCGGTCGGGCGTTGGGAGTCGGCTCGCGAACGCCGTCGCGGGTCAGGGTCAGCGACGGATCCGGGGTGAACAGCCAGCGCAGGATTTCGGTTTCGCGGTAGCCGCCGTCGCGCAGCACCGCAAGCAGACCCGGCAGCGGCCGGACGATCGCTGCGGCGGGGCCCGCCGTCGTGAAGAAGATCCGCGGAATCACCGGCACCCCGTCACGGCGCACCGCGACCAGGTAACCCTCCCGAATATGCTGCTGAACCTTGCTCACCGGGATCCGCAGCAGCGCTGCGACATCAGCGAGTTCGTAGACCGGTTCGCCGGGGTCGAGCACATCGTCACCGGCCGGAACGCTGCTCACCGGTCCAGTCTAGGTCGCCGGAGGCCCTACCATGTGGCGGTGATGTCGGACTCCCTCGTCGGCACCGTGCTCGACGGGCGCTATCGCATCGATGCCCGGATCGCGACCGGCGGAATGTCGACGGTCTACCGCGGTTTCGACATGCGGCTGGAACGGCCGGTCGCGCTGAAGGTGATGGATCCCCGCTATGCCGGCGACCACGAGTTCCTGACCAGGTTCCGGCGGGAAGCCCGCTCGGTGGCACGCCTCAAGCACCCCGGGCTGGTCGCCGTGTACGACCGCAACGACGACTCGTCGCACCCCTACCTGGTGATGGAACTCGTCGAGGGCGGGACCCTGCGGGAACTGCTGCGAGAACGCGGCCCGATGCCGCCGCACGCGGTCGTGGCCGTGCTCGGCCCGCTGCTCGGCGGGCTGGGCGCCGCCCACCGGGCCGGCCTGGTGCACCGCGACCTCAAACCGGAGAACGTGTTGATCTCCGACGACGGCGAAGTGAAGCTGGTCGACTTCGGTCTGGTGCGGGCCGTCGCCGAGGCGGGCATCACCTCCACCAGCGTGATCCTCGGCACGGCCGCCTATCTCTCCCCCGAACAGGTCGTCGGTTCGGCCACCGGGCCGCGCAGTGACGTCTACGCGCTGGGCGTGATGACCTTCGAACTGCTCACCGGGACGACTCCGTTCACCGGCGACAACGCGCTGGCGGTCGCCCACACCCGCCTCGACCGCGACGTCGCTGCGCCCAGTTCGGTCATTGCCGGCGTGCCCCCGCAGTTCGATCGGCTCGTCGCCCGGGCCACCGCGCGCAACCCCGACGAACGCTTCGCCGACGCCTCGGAGATGGGCGCCGAACTCGACGCGATCACCGACGAGCTGGCACTGCCGTACTTCCGCGTGCCCGCCCCGCGACACTCCGCCCAGCGGGCCGCCGCCGCTGCCGATCCGGGCCGGCGCACCGACCCCGCCGCCGGCGGCCAACCGACCCGGCAGCTGCCCGACACGCCGCTCCCCGAGGGCACCCCGATACCGGAGTCGAGGCGGTTCGCCGGAATCGACGTCGCGGAGTTCGTCTGGGCGCGCCAGCGAGCCCGGCGCACCCTGGCGGCGTGGATCCTGGTCGTGCTGATCCTGACCGGACTGGTGGCCGCCGCGGCGTGGAGCATCGGCATCCATCTGCGGGGCCTGATCGCCCCCCCGGTCGCCGGCAGGTCAGTCGCGCAGCATCTCGGCGACCAGGAACGCCAGTTCCAGGCTCTGCTGAGTGTTCAGCCTCGGGTCGCAGGCGGTCTCGTAGCGCCCGGACAGATCGGTGTCGGAGATGTCCTGGGCACCGCCGAGGCACTCGGTCACGTTCTCCCCGGTGATCTCGACATGGATGCCGCCCGGATGGGTGCCCAGCGCCCGGTGCACTTCGAAGAATCCCTGTACCTCGTCGACGATGCGGTCGAAGTGCCGGGTCTTGTACCCCGTCGATGACTCGTGGGTGTTGCCGTGCATCGGGTCGCACTGCCAGATCACCTGATGCCCGGTGGCTTGAACTTTCTCGATGATGGGCGGCAATAGGTCGCGAACCTTGTGGTTGCCCAGCCGGCTGACCAGGGTCAACCTTCCCGGCCTGTTGTGCGGATCGAGCCGCTCGACGTACTCGACGGCCAGTTCCGGGGTCATGGTCGGCCCCATCTTCACCCCGATCGGGTTGGCGATCACCTCGGCGAAACCGATGTGGGCGCCGTCGAGCTGACGGGTGCGCTCGCCGATCCAGACGTAGTGCGCGGAGAGGTCATAGAGCCGGGGCTCGCCGAACTCCTCGCTGAGCCGCAGCATCGCCCGCTCGTAGTCGATCACCAGCGCCTCGTGGCTGGCGTAGATGTCGGCGGTGTCGAGATTGCGGTCGCTGACCCCGCAGGCCGACATGAACCTCAGACCGCGGTCGATCTCGCCCGCCAGCGTCTCGTAGCGGGCCCCGGCCGGCGACGTCCGCACGAACTCCCGGTTCCAGTCATGCACCAGATGCAGCGACGCCAACCCTGACGAGGTCAGCGCCCGCACGAGGTTCATCGTCGCGCTGGAGTTGGCGTAGGCGCGCACGAGCCGCGAGGGGTCGTGCTCGCGGACGGCGGCCTCCGGCGCGAACCCGTTGATCATGTCGCCGCGATAGGACTTCAGCCCCAGAGCGTCGGTGTCCGCCGAGCGCGGCTTGGCGTACTGGCCGGCGATGCGGGCCACCTTCACCACCGGCAGGCTGGCCCCGTAGGTCAGCACCACCGCCATCTGCAGCAGCGTGCGGATGTTGGCGCGGATGTGCGGTTCGGTGTTGTCGGCGAACGTCTCCGCGCAGTCCCCACCCTGGAGCAGGAACGCCTCGCCCCGGGCGACCGCGGCGAGCTGATCGGCCAGGCGTTCGACCTCCGAAGGCACCGTGACCGGGGGGACACTCTCGAGGACCGTGCGCATCGCCCTGGCCTGCGCGGGATCCCAGCCCGGCTGCTGGGCCGCCGGTCGGGCGAGCGCCTCGTCCAGCCGGGCGCGCAGATCGACGGGCAGCGGCGGCAGCGCCGGCAGCTGGTCGATCGGGACGTCGACGGTCCAGTTCACGCCGCTTATCTTAGCCGGGCCCAGCAGGCCCGATGACCAGCGGGAAGCGGCCCGGCGGCACCGGTGTTGGTTAGATGACCCGCATGCGCCCGGAACGCGAGGAGCAGGGGGTCGGCCGGGTCGCCGCGTTCAGCGACGCCGTGGTGGCCATCGCGATGACCGCACTCGTGCTGCCGCTGACGGTGCTTGACCCCCGCCCCTACGGCTCCAACCTGCTGGGCCTGCTCTCCGACAACCGCGACTCACTCGTGGTGTTCGTCGTGTCCTTCATCTCCGTGGCGGCGTTCTGGATGACCCACCACCGACTCTTCCTGACACTGGTCCGGGCGGATTCGACCACGCTGTGGCTCAATTCGCTCTGGCTGCTGGCCATCGTGCTGCTGCCCTTCCCCACCCACCTGGTCGGGATCGACGGTGCCTCGGCGGCCACCGGCGGCCTGCTGGGTGAGTCCTACCTGATCTTCTACGTCACCAACCTGATGGCAATCGCCGGGAGCACCCTGCTGCTGACCCGACACCTGGCCCGGGTTCCCGGACTCGTCGACGGCTCCGATTCCGAGGCTGCCGAGGTGCTGCACCTGGTGCGGATCCGGGCCCTGGTCAGCCTGACCCTGCTGGCGGTGGTCATGGGGGCGATTCTCGTGCTCCCCCAGTTCGAGGCGGCAGGTCTGGCGCCGCTCGTGCTCTATCTGCCGATCCTGCTGATCGCCACCCGGCGGCTGGCGCGCTTCGACCGGACCTGAGGCCGGGCGCACCTCAGCTGTCGGTGATCAGCAGGAAGCGCCGCAGGTTGTGCCGGGCGTCGACCAGCGCGTCGTGGGTGTCGGTGGGCCGCGTCGGCATCCGGGGACACCCGTGGGCCTCCCACAGCTGACGCAGTTCGCGGGTGAAGCGGGGGATCTGCGGCGGCAGACTGGTCATCGGTCCCCACAGCTGGCACAGCGCCACGTGGTCGTAGGCCCCGACCCACGCCCACAGCTCGATGGGTTCCTCGGACGCTGAACCGTCGACGTCGAAGAAGCTCTCCAGGTCCTCGCGGATCTCCCGACGCGACCGCCACAGCGGCGACGCCGGCGGGGGCAGCTTGGGAAGGACATGGGTCCGCACCCAGCGACCCGCCGATTCCGGGTCGAATTCGGTGGAGACCGCGTAGTACTCGCGGCCGTCCTCGGCGACCACCCCGATCGAGATCAAGTCGATGATGCGGCCGTTGTCGATGAACTCGGTGTCGTAGAAGTAACGCACGGGGCCTCAGGGCGTTCTCACCGGCTCGACCGGCGTCGGCGGGCTGGGGCGATTAGGCGCGGGGGCGGCGTGGATCTGCCGGTCGAGTTCGGCGTCCACCTCGGTGTCGGCCGGGATGCGCGGCTCGCCCGCGATCACGTGCTGCAGCCACAGGTTGGCCTGGACGAAGGGCCTGCGCAGGTAGCGCTCCCGCCGCAGCGACCGGCGCATCTTTTCCGGTCGGTCCTGATAGTGCCAGCGGGCCCACGGCGCGTGCGGACGGGCGAGCCGGATCGCCCCGACGAACAGCAGCGGCGTGAAGGCCATGCCCAGCAGACCGGTCCACAGCTTGCCCTTGAGCAGCACGATGACGGCCAACGCGAGGTTGACTGCCGCGAGCAGGGCTACGGTGGCGCGCGCGACCGGGGAGTCGGCGTCGCGCCAGATCCCGACATCGAACAGCGACAGCGGGTTGAATCCCAGCACCAGCAGCCCGGCCACCGCGGCCGCGACAAAGACCGCATCGACCGAGGTGCGCCCGTCCTCCGACCAGTAGACGTCCTGCAGGTGCAGGATCAGCGCGAACTCATCGAGCAACAGGGCGGCGCCGATGCCGAACACCACGGCCGCGAAGGTGAACTGGCGGATGGTTCCACTGCTCGACATCGCCACCATCGCGATTCCCGACACCAGGACCAGCACCACGCCGAAAACGGCGTGGTGAATGTGCAGCCCGCCGCCACCGCCGGAGTCGGACACCGAGATGTTGTGCGGCTGCCACCACTTGCGCGGCCCCGGGCGCCCGGCCGTGGCGCGGATGTAGCGGGTGATCGTGCGAGTCAGGAAGAACGTGACGATGAACGCAATCAGGCACCACATCAGCGGTTCGCGCCCCGGGGCGACGAAGTCGAGGTGATTCAGGCGGACGGAGTGCTGCACGGCTTGAAAACTTACGCCCACCGCCGCTGCGGCGCTTCGCCCGGCGGTCCCGCCTGGCTACCCTGAGGGGGAGATGACGACGCTGAAGCCCGGCTGGGATGTTCGGTTCGGGCCCATCGCATGGCGGCTGACCCAGGTCCTGGTCTGTGTCGCCGCGGTGCACGCCTGCTGGAGCCTGTTCGGGCACCTGCCCTACCGCATCGACGCCGATGTCTACCGGATGGGCGGCGAGGCCTGGTTGCACGGCCGGCCGCTGTACGCCGAGGGGGCGACGTTTCGCACCCGCGGCGGGCTGGAATTGCCGTTCACCTACCCGCCGCTGGCGGCCATCGTGTTCAGCCCGCTGGCCCTGGTGGCGCTGCCGGTGGCCAGCGTGACCCTCACCGCGATCACCCTGGTGCTGCTGGTCGTCTCGATCTGGATGGTGCTCAGCGGCCTGCGGGTCTTCGAGGACTCCCCGGCGATCACCGAACGCGCGACGTGGCGGCGCTGGTGGCTGGCAGCCGGCATCGTCGCGGTGTCGGTGACCACACTGGAGCCGATCCGGGCCAACTTCGCCTTCGGACAGATCAACGTGGTGCTGATGACACTGGTGATCGCCGACTGCCTGCCGCGGCGAACCCCGTGGCCGCGCGGCCTGCTGGTGGGAGTGGCGATCGCTCTCAAGCTCACCCCCGCGGTGTTCCTGCTGTATTTCGTGCTGCGCCGCGATGTCCGTGCGGTGCTGACCGCGGTGGTCTCCTTCGTCGCCGCCACCGGACTCGGTTTCGCGCTGGCCTGGCGGGATTCGATCGAGTACTGGACGGTGACTGTCGTCAACACCGACCGGATCGGTGCGGCAACACTGAACACCAACCAGAACATCGCCGGCGCCCTGGCCCGCCTCGGCCTCGGCGAGGGCATCCGTTTCGCCCTGTGGACGCTGGCCTGCTGCACCATGCTCGGCCTGACCGTCTGGGCAGCGCGACGGGTGCTGGCCGCCGGCGTGCCCACCCTCGCACTGATGTGCGTCGCCCTTTTCGGACTGGTGGTCTCGCCGGTGTCCTGGTCGCATCACTGGGTCTGGGCACTGCCCACGGTCGTGGTGACCACCGTGCTGGCCTACCGGCGCCTGGACCTCGCGCTGGCGGCGGTCAGCACCGTCGGCGTGGCCCTGCTGCTGCGCACCCCCATCGGGTTGCTGCCCGAACACCGGGAGGCCACCGCGGCGTGGTGGCGCCAGCTGCTCGGCATGTCCTACGTGTGGTGGGCGCTCGCGGTGATCGTCGTCGCGGGCGCGGCATTCGGGCCGCGAGCGGCTAGCCCGCGGCGGTCTCGGGAATCCGCGCCGGCGGCTGACGCGACGCTTCGGGCGTGACCGCCCCGCCGACCTCTTTGACGGTCGAGGCGTAGATGTCGACGTACTCCTGACCGGAGAGCTTCATCAGCTCGTACATGACTTCGTCGATCACGGCCCGTTCGATGAAGCGGTTACCCGCCAGCCCGTCGAACCTCGCGAAGTCCATCGGCTTGCCGAAGCGGACCGTCACCCGGCCGAAGCGCCAGAACCTCGAGCCCGGCGGGTTGACGACGTCGGTACCGATCATGGCGACCGGAATGACCGGAACCCCGGTGTGCAGTGCGATCCGGGCCAGCCCGGTTTTCCCCTTGTAGAGACGCCCGTCCGGGGACCGAGTGCCCTCCGGATACAGACCGAGCAGTTTGCCCTGATTGAGCAGCCGTTCGGCGGTGTCCAGGGCGGACTGGGCGGAGTCGGCATCGGTGCGGTCGATCGGCACCTGCCCGGCGACGGTGTAGAACCACCGGGTCAGACGCCCCTTGAGTCCGGCGCCGGTGAAGTACTCCGCCTTGGCCAGGAAAGTGATTCGGCGCCGAACGACGAGAGGGAGGTAAAAGCTGTCGGCCACCGCCAGGTGATTGCTGGCCAGAATCGCCGGTCCCGAAAGCGGAACATATTCCAGGCCTTCGACTTTCGGACGTCCAAGCATCGCCAACAGCGGGCCCATGAAGATGTACTTGAACAGCCAGTACCACATAGACCCTCCCTGGCCGGCCTCCTCGCTGTGCCGATCGGTACTTCGACTCTACCGAGCGGCGTCGGGAGGAGCCACGCGGCAGGTCTGGTTCACGGCCAATCCTCAGGCGCCCACTCGGGTACCCCCGCGGGTATCAGGGTCACTCCTCGACCGTCACTCGTTCGACGACGATCGGTATGGACTGGTAGCTGCCGTTGGTTCGCGAGCCGTCGGTCCCGTCGCCGTCGTGCGCCGGCCGCGCCGTCTCCGGGGTCGGCCCGGCGACCGTCGGGTCGCCGACCATCGCGCGGATCGCCGACACCAGCGCGACGCTGTGTTCGGCGATCACCGTGAGCATCGGGTGCTGTTCACCGCTGACCAGAGCAGCCAGGGCGCACACCGGGCACCAGGTCTGCTGGCAGCGTCCGGGACCGCCGAGCGCCTCGCCCGCCCGCGCGGCGGCCGCCCGCACCGCGGGGTCGAGTCGATCGAGAAGGGCCTGAGCCAGCTGGCGCAACTCGGGCCCGATCTCGGGATGCCCCGGACTCATCGCCGACCGGCTTTCCCGGCCGGCGGCGTCTCCGCTCCCACCACACACTGCGCGCTCACGCAGGCCACACCTCCGGGTCGGGCCGGAATCGAACCGTCAGCTCGCCGCCGCGAAGCGTCGCGTCGATCACGATGCAGCGGCGCAGCACCGGTGCCAACCGGATCCTGCGCCGCACACCGGCCACACCGATGATCAGATCGTCGCCGGCTCGGCCCAGGCTGATCGCGCCGGTGTCGGGCTGGGCCAACTGTAACCGCATCCGGTAGACGGCATCCAGACTCCGGCCGGTCTCCCCGCCGGTCTCGCGATCCACGACAGGACGCAGTGGAGGCGGCGGCGCAGCGCCCTGTCGCCGCCGTGCATCGTCGAGCAGGTGACACAGCGCCTTGGGACCGATTGGTTCGGCCGCGCGGTGCGGAACCAGCGCCAGCCGGATCCCGCCGCTGTCGGCAGCCAAATCCGTGAGCACTTCCGCCTGCTCGGAAAGCCGGCTCGCGTACCAGTCGAAGGCGGGATGTTCGGGAAGATTCCGGTACTCATACGAGTCGTCCTGCACCAGGACCTGGTTGACGATCAGCTCAGCGACCCGGATCCCCAGCAGGGTCAGCGAGCCCAGGGTGCGCAGCGCTTCGGCCGCCACCACCCGTTCGGGCGTGAGAACCAGATGCGCCGCGACCCGATCGGCGTCGCCGAGCAGCTTCGACACCGACTCCAGCCCGGTGCCGATCGCCTCGGCCATCGCGACGGTCGCGGCGAGACTCCGATCGTGGACGGCCGCGCCGAGCCGGCGATGCCGCGGCCAACTCCGCTCGAGGTATTCGGCGAAGGCTGCGGGCAGCGTCAGCATCCGGATGGCGTCCGCGGTCGAGGCGCAGTCGACCACCACACGATCCCAGCGGCCGGAATCGGCGAGTCCGACCACCGTCTGCAGTCCGAGCACCTCCTGGATTCCCGGCAGCGCGGATAGTTCTTGTGGCGCAATATCTTTCAATTCCGATTCCGGAAATCGCGCGGCCAGAATCGGGCTGGCGAAGCCCCAGGCCGACTCCAGCAGTGCGAGGGTGTCCAGCGCCATGGCGTCGAGGTGTCCGCCACCACCGCCGCTGCTGCGCTCCTCGGTGAGGATGCGGACCGGCGCGGCCGCGCCACCGGGGGTCACCGGCGTACCGAGCACGTCGCCCAGCGAGTGGGCCTGGTCGGTGGAGACCACCAGGACCCGTTCTCCACTCAGCGCCGCCTGCACCGCCGTTGCCGAGGCAAGGGTCGACTTGCCGACTCCGCCCTTGCCGACGAAGAAACTGATTCGCACCGATCCGGGCGAGCCGGCATCGGCGATCGGAGCGTCATCGGGTCTCACTCAGACCTCGAAGCCCTCGGCCCGATTCTTCAAGTCCTTCAGCGCCGTTTCGGTAAGGCGGCGTTCGGCCTTGCGCTTGAGGAGCCCGATCATGGGAACGCGCAGATCCACCGACAACTCGTAGGTGACGTCGGTACCGGTGCCCTTCGGCTTCAGCGTGTATCTGCCTTCCAGCGCTTTGAGCAGAGAACTGGAGACCAGGGACCATTGCACCGAATTCCGGTCTGCTGGCCAGTCGTACTCGAGCACCATGGTGTCGTTGAGCACGGTCGCCTCCAGAACCAGACGCGCGACCCTGGGATTGCCCCGGTCGTCGGTTTCGAGCACCTCGGCGTCGGTGTACTCCGACACCCATTCCGGGTAGGCGGCGATATCGGCGATCACGTCCATCACCGTGCGCGGATCGGCATCGATATAGATGGTCTGCACCGTCTTGTCCGCCACCTAGCCGACTCCCGTCGCCCCGTCCGGCACGGGCCGGATTTCCCGGATCAAACCGTACCCTCTTGCCCGCGTGGTTTGCCGCAGGGCGGCTAGCGCGGTGCGGTCGCCGGTGCAGTCCCCGGTGCAGTCCCCAGTGCAGTCCCCGGTGCAGTCCCCAGGGGCCGAGAAGCCTCCAGCCGGTTTTTGATCTCGAAGGCCATGCGCTTGCCGGCCACCCGTCGCCGGTGGGTCATCGTCGCCAGGTCCATCTTCGCCAGCTGCCACGCCGTGGCGCCGGAGGGCTCGGCGTGTACGAAGAAATGCAGCACCACGCCGTCGAGCACCGGCTCCAGCCAGATCTCCATGGTGCCGGTCAGGGCACCGGTGACCGCCCAGCGCATCCCCTTGTCGGCCCGGTCCTCGACAACGTCGAGATTCAGATCCGGAAACCAGCGCCGCCAGCTGGCGCGATCGGCCACCGACTCGCCGACCAGAATCGGATCGGCCGCCACGAAAGTGTCGTCGGCGATCTGGATGCTGTGCACGACGGCGAGTGTCACACATCGCCGAACCGCGCCGGATCGGGGGTCGAACTACCCCGGCGGCGGCACCGGAGGCGCCCGCAGCAGGTCAGCCAAGCGCTGGGCGTGGCTCTGCCAGTCCCAGTCCCGGACGATCCAGGCCCGTCCGGCCTGACCCATCCGGGTCGCCAGCCCGGGATCGCACAGCAGACCGGTGACCGCACCGGCGATCTGCTCGACGTCGCGCCCGTCCACGACCCGGCCGGTCTCGCCGTCGCGCACGGTTTCCGGCGCACCGCCCGAGCGCCCGGCGATCACCGGGATGCCGGTGGCCGACGCCTCGAGGAACACGATGCCCAGGCCCTCCACGTCCAAACCGGCACCCCGGGTGCGACAGGGCATGGCGAAGACGTCGGCCATCGCGTAGTGCGCGGGCAGTTCATCGGCGGGCAAGCCGCCGGTGAACACGACCTCAGAAGCCACCCCGACCTCGTCGGCCAGCCGGTGCAGGGCCTCCGCGTGCGGCCCACCGCCGGCGATCACCAACGTCGCTCGGCCGACTCGGCCGAGGATCTTCGGCCACGCCTTGATCAGCATGTCCTGACCCTTGCGCGGCACCAGCCGCGAGACACAGACCACGACGGGTCGATCGCCCAGTCCGTAGCGGGCCCGCAGGCGTTCCCGGGCATCCGGGTCGGGCCGGAACCGATCGGTGTCCACCCCGGGCGGCACGTGCTCAAGCCGGGCACGCGGCCCGAACGCGGAGGCGAACCTGCCCCGGGTGTAGCGGCTGACGTAGGTGATGACATCGGCGTCCTCGCCGATGCGGCGCAGCACCGAGCGGGCGACAGGCAGCATCGACCAGCCGACCTCGTGGCCGTGGGTGCTCGCCAGGATGCGCCGCGCGCCGGCGTGGCGGGCGCGGCGTGCCAGTAACCCCAGCGGCGCCGCGGCGCCGAACCAGACCGTCTCGATGCCGTGCTCGGCGATCAGACCGCGCATTCGATGATCGACGCCGGGCTCGGGAAGCATGAGCGTGCCGGGATGGCGGACGATGCGAATCGGGACCCGCCGGTCGTAGTCGTCGGCCCCTTTCCACTGCGGGGCGTAAACCGTCAGCTCGTGCTCACCGAGGGCTGCCATCCGCGATACGAACTGCTCGAGGTAGGACTGGATGCCGCCCGGACGCGGCGGGAAGTCGTTGGTGACCAGAAGGATTCGTGTCATCGGCGGTTACGCTAACGCGTCAGCCACGCTGCCCAGCGGGCCTGCAGCTGGGTCATGTCGGTGTCGAGCGATTCGCGCACAGCAGTCTCCAGATCACCGTGGCCGGGCCCGCAAGCCCGCAGATAAAGCCGGCGCAGAGCGTCGACTCCGTACGTGTCGGCGACGAAACGCGCGAACCACCAGGCGCGGTCATAGCCCAGCGCTCGGGCCGGTCCGGCCGCGTCGAGCGCGGCGTCGGTGGGCAGATCTGTCGTCGCCGCGGCGTCGCGCGGAAGCGGTTCGGGCGGACGCGCAACGAAATCCGCCACCCCCTCGGTCAGCCAGCGCAGCGCATCCACCGCGGTGTCGGCACGGGCGGCCAGATGAAAGAGTTCGTGGCGCAGCACGATTCGCAGCGCCGGCTCGGTCATCGCCGCCGCGCCCGGGGCCAGCACGATGCGCTGTCCGACCGCGCGCCGCCGGGACGGATCGACCTCGTCGGCGACGGCGACGGCGGCGATGTCCTGCCACGGCTGCGCGGGATCGAGTCGTGCCTGGGTGAGAAACTGTCGGTCGGAACCGGCGGCCACCACCACGATGTCCGTGGTGTCCTCACCGGTCCCCCCTCCCCAGTCGGCACCCCAGAACCGGTCGACCGCGTCGATGGCGCCGGGCAGTTCACCGGCGACCCGGTCCAGCAGGGCATCGGTCGTCGCCCCGCCGAGGCTGATCAGTTGCGCGGTTCGACCACCCTCGATCGCCACCACGGGAGCTGCCGCGCCGGTGGAGTGGTGGATCGGCGCCGGCGTGACGATCACAAACACCGCGGCGGCCAGCGCCTGGGCAAGCAGGACAGCCGTCAGGACGAGGGCACCAGCGAACGAGCGCGGCGCCCGCTGCGACTCGGTATCGGAGGACGACTCAGTACCGACGGACGTTGTAGATCGGCGCGTTGTTGACCGGGACGACGGCGACCGGGATGCCGTACGTGGAGGCATGAACCATCATCCCGTCCCCGACGTAGAGGCCCACATGCGAGGCGTCCGAGTAGTAGGCGATCACGTCACCGGGCTGCATCTGATCCATCGACACCGGCTGCCCACCGCCGGACAGCGCCTGGCTGGAGTGCGGCAGGTTGATGCCGGCCTGCTGGAAGGACCACATCACCAGCCCGGAGCAGTCGAAGGCACCCGGTCCGGAACCGCCCCACGAATACGGCGAACCCAGCCGGGTCAGCGCGGCCTGGACGGCGGTCAGGCCGGCGCCACCGCCCGGGCTCGGAGTCGGCACCGCCGCCAGGGCGGCGACCTCCTGGGCGGGCGCCGCCTCAGGGGCCGGCAGCGCTTCGGGCGCGGGAGCGGCCAACACCTCCGCCGGGGGCGGCGCGGGAGCGGCCAGGGCCGCGCGCTGGTCGGGGCTGAGCATGAGGTAGCGCGCCTTGACCGCGGCGATCTGCACCTGCAGCTCGGACTGCTTGCGCTGGAGTTCGGCGCGGACCGCGGCCGCCTGGTCGGCCGCCAGCTTGGCGTCGGCAGCGGACTTCGCCGATGCGGCCTCGGCGCGCACGGCCTCCTCGGTGAACTGCCGGTAATTCCGCATCTGCGCCGACATCTCGATGCCCATGACGCGCTGAACGCCCATGGTGTCGATCAGACCCTGCGGCGAGCGGGCGGTGAGCAGCGCAGTGAGACCCTCGGGCTGTCCGCCCATGTAGACCGCGGCGGCCAGCCGGTTGACCGCACCCTGGTATCCCACCAGGCGGTCCCGCGCGGCGGTCAGCGCCGTGACGTCGCCGGCGTGCTGCTTGTCGGCCTCGGCCAGGACGCGCACCTTCTCGTTGAGGTCCAGCTGCGCCGAGTGCATGGACTCGGTCATCTGCTCAGCCTGCCGCGAGAGTTCATTGAGCTTGGCGAGCGCGTCCTCGGCGGGGTCGGCGAACGCCACCGAGCCCCAGACGCCGGCCACCGTGGCGATCCCGGTAACCAGGCCCGCCAGCCTGGGCCCGGCTGAACGCGCGGCGCGTATCACGCGGGTCAGTGGAGTCATCACCGGGTTTTCCAGATTTTCTGCCGCCATGAGGTCTGCGTCCTTCGACTTCCGGGACGTCCGGCCGACTCGGGGCGCAACCTTCGCGCATGGAATCGGCCGATCCGTGGGCCTTGAGGTCTCGAGAGATCACGACAAGGTTACGAAACGGCATCAACTCTTGCAATTCAGCGCCCAAGTTTTCAGGGAAACCTCAGGTCACACTGGCCACACCCGTCACAGCGACGGGCGACGAGGTCAGCCCGCGAGACCGGGGTCGCCGATTCGGCGGATCGGGACCAACCGCAGCCGCGGAGCCAGTCCGGCCTCGGCCAGGACTTCCAGTGCCGCCCGCTCGTCGGCGAGCAGGGTTTCGGGCACCCCGAGGAGCACGCTGACCACGCAGTCTCGACATCCCGGACCGCGAACCGCGCAATCGTCGCAGTCGATGACCACCGGCTCGGTGGGGTCCGGCGCGTCCTGGTGCCTGTCCTGGTGCATTCGGGTCTCCTCTCGGATGGCTGACCGGGACGCTATCGGGAGCCTCCGACACGTTGCGGCGAGTGCGTCCCCGCACGGTTGTCGGAGCGGGTGGCTAACGTCAGCGCCCATGGCCGGCGACCGTCGAGAGCAGCAGCTGAGCTTCGACGACGTCGATACTGGTCTGCCGTTGCGGGAGACCACTTTCGTGGTGGTCGACCTGGAGACCACAGGCGGGCAGGCCCGGACCGCATCAGACGGGTCATTCGACGCGATCACCGAGATCGGGGCGGTCAAGGTTCGGGGCGGCGAGGTCCTCGGCGAACTCGGCACCCTGGTCGACCCGCAGCGGTCGGTCCCACCCAAGATCGTCGATCTCACCGGCATCACCACGGCGATGGTGCGCGACGCACCGGCGATCGCCGCGGTGCTGCCGATGTTCCTCGAGTTCGCCCGCGGCGCCGTGCTCGTCGCCCACAACGCCGGCTTCGACATCGGCTTCCTGCGCGCGGCGGCCGAGCGCTGCGGCATCAGCTGGCCGCGCCCACCGGTGCTGTGCACGGTGCGGCTGGCGCGGCGAGTCCTGACCCGGGAGGAGGCCCCGAGCGTCCGGCTGGCGACCCTCGCACGACTGCTCGGTGCAGCGTCACAGCCGACGCACCGGGCGCTCGACGACGCCCGCGCGACCGTCGATGTCCTGCACGCGCTGATCGAGCGGGTGGGCAATCAGGGTGTGACGACCTTCGACGATCTGCGGTCGTACCTGCCCGCCGTGACACCGGCTCAGCGCGACAAACGGGTTCTGGCCAGGGGGTTGCCCAACCGGCCCGGGGTCTACCTGTTCCGCGGCCCGAGCGCGGAGGTGCTCTACGTGGGCACTGCAACCGATCTGCGCCGGCGGGTCGGGCAGTACTTCACCGGGGGTGATCCGCGAGCGCGGGTCAAGGAGCTGGTCGGCGTGGCGACGGCGGTCGACCACGTCGAGTGCGCCCACCCGCTGGAGGCGGGGGTCCGCGAGCTGCGGCTGCTGGCGGCTCACTGCCCGCCCTACAACCGCCGGTCGCGTTATCCACGCCGATGGTGGTGGATCGTGCTCACCGACGAGGCTTTTCCGCGGCTGTCGCTGGTTCGCGAGCCGCGCTGCGAGCGGGCGGTCGGACCGTTCCGCTCGCGGTCGGCGGCGGCCGACACCGCCGGACTGCTGGCGCGGTTCACCGGCGTACGAACCTGCACGTCCCGGATCGGCCCGCGCGGCGAGCACGGCCCGTCGTGCCCGCACCGGGAGATCTCGCCGTGTCCGGCCGGCCGCGGCCTCACGGCGCCGGAATATGCCGCCGCCCCGCAACGGGTGGCCGAGCTCATCGACGGTGCCGACAATTCGGCGATCGCGGCCGCAGTCGCGCGGGTCGCCGAACTGGCCGACCGGAACCGCTACGAGAACGCCGCGCGACTGCGTGATCTGACCGCTGACGCGGTGGAGGCTCTATGGCGGAGTCAGCGGCTGCGCACGTTGGCGGCGGTGGACGAACTCGTCGCCGCAGCTCCCGACGGCCGGGACGGCTGGCAGCTGGCGGTGGTGCGACACGGCCAGCTGGCGGCCGCGGGCTGCGCCGTCCGCGGGGTACCGCCGTTACCCGTCGTCGCGGCGCTGCGCAGCGCCGCCCAGGTCGTGCTGACCCGGCCTGGCCCGCTGGGCGGCGCGCTGGTCGAGGAGACCTCGCTGATCACCCGATGGCTGGCCCAGCCCGGGGTACGCATCGTGAGCGTCACCAACGACTTCGCCTCGCCACGGCACTCAGTCGGCCCCTGGCTCGCCTGGGCGACCGCGGCGCGGTCCGCCCGGCTGGCCGCCTCAGAGCTGCTGGGTGAAACGCACCCAGCGCTCGAGCAGTTGGCCGGCCGCGCCGGATTCGAGGGCCGCCGCGGCGCGGCTGAGCCCGTCCTCCCAGGACGGCAACCACTCGGCGTGGCTGGATAGCCCCGCGTGGGCCACCATCGCCCCCGCGGCGTTGAGCACCACGGCGTCGCGCACCGCGCCCGCGGACCCGCCGAGCACGCTTCGGGCCTCGGCCGCGTTGGCTGCCGCGTCCCCGCCGATCAGATCGGCCACCGCGGCGCGCGGGAAACCGAAGCCGAGCGGATCGAGCGTCAGCTTCTCGATGGTGCCGGCCTGAACCCTCCAGATGGTGCTGGTGGTGGTCGTCGTCAATTCGTCGAGTCCGTCGTCGCCGTGTACGACGAGCACACTGGCCCGACGGGCCGCGAACACTCCGGCCATCACCTCGGCCAGATCGCCGAAGGCGCATCCGATCAGCCCCGACCGGGGACCGGCCGGATTGGTCAGCGGGCCAAGCAGATTGAACACCGTCGGCACACCGATTTCGCGTCGCGGCGGCGCGGCGTACTTGAACGACGGGTGAAAAACCGGGGCGAAGCAGAACCCGATCCCGACTTCCGCGACGCAGCGGGCCACCTGCTCGGGGTTCAGGTCGATGCGGACGCCGAGGGCCTCGAGCATGTCGGCGCCGCCGCTTTTCGACGACGCCGCCCGGTTCCCGTGTTTGACCACCGGCAGACCGGCCGCGGCGACGACGATGGCCGCCATCGTCGACAGGTTCACCGTGTTGGAGCGGTCACCGCCGGTGCCGACGACGTCGACGGTCTCGGTGCCGATGACGTCGGTGGGCACCCGCAGCGCGTAACCCAGCATGGTGTCGGCGAGCTCGCGAACCTCGGCGGCGGTCGGGCGCTTCATCTTCATCGCCACGCCGAACGCGGCGATCTGGGCCGGCGTCGCCGATCCGCTCATGATCTGGTCCATCGCCCAGGCCGCCTGCCCCGCCACGAGCTCGGAGCCGGCAGTCAACCGGCCCAGCACGAGCGGCCAGGACGAGTCGCCCCCGTCGGCCGGCGGACCCGCGGCAGATGGCGTCATCCGCCGATCGTCGCACGGTCGCGGGGAGGGGCGGACCCGGGGAGAAATTAGTTGTGACCAATTGGGGTCCTGGGTGTACCTAGACCGGACCGACGCGTCATACTTCTAGCTGTGACGAGTGCCGTTGGAACGTCGGGAACCGCGATCACCTCACGCGTGCATTCGCTGAACCGCCCGAACATGGTCAGCGTCGGCACCATCGTGTGGCTCTCCAGTGAACTGATGTTCTTTGCTGGGCTGTTCGCGATGTATTTCACCGCACGGGCCCACTCCGGCGGCGCGTGGCCGCCCCCGCCCACCGAGTTGAACCTCTACCAGGCGGTTCCGGTGACGCTGGTGCTGATCGCGTCCTCGTTCACCTGTCAGATGGGTGTCTTCGCGGCTGAGCGCGGAGACGTCTTCGGTTTGCGACGCTGGTATGTCGTCACCTTCCTGATGGGCGCGTTCTTCGTGCTCGGCCAGGCTTACGAGTACTGGCACCTGATCACCCACGGAACGACGATTTCCAGCAGCACCTACGGCAGCGTGTTCTACATGGCCACCGGCTTCCACGGCCTGCACGTGGTGGGCGGTCTGGTGGCCTTCATCCTGCTGCTGTTGCGGACCAGGATGAGCAAGTTCACCCCCGCTCAGGCGACGGCCTCGATCGTGGTGTCCTACTACTGGCACTTCGTGGACATCGTCTGGATCGCCCTGTTCGCGACGATCTACTTCATCCGTTGAGGCATCCGTTGAGGCATCCGTTGAGGCAGAAAGGGAGGGAGCGCACACCGATGCGGTCGGCTACCCCGAAAGACACGTCCCTTCGGTCTCGCCGGCGCCTGCGCCGGCGGCTGAGCGCTGCGGTGCTCCTGCTGTTCGGTCTCTCGGCCGCAGGCGTACTGGCCGCCACCCTCACCCCCCGGCCCCAGGTCGCCGTCGCCGACCAGTCCCAGTCCGCTCTGCTGCGGACCGGCCAGCAGCTGTACGAGACGGCGTGCATCACCTGCCACGGCATCAACCTTCAGGGCGTCCAGGGACGCGGGCCCAGCCTGATCGGGGTCGGTGAGGCGGCGGTGTACTTCCAGGTGTCCTCCGGCCGGATGCCGGCGATGCGTGGCGAGGCCCAGGTCGCCCGCAAGGAACCGGCCTTCGACCAGGCACAGATCGACGCGATGGGCGCCTACATCCAAAGCTTCGGCGGCGGCCCGTTGGCACCGCGCGACGCCAACGGCCAGATCTCCGACCGGTCGCTGATCGGGGACGACGTCGCCCGCGGCGGGGACCTCTTCCGGCTCAACTGTGCCTCCTGCCACAACTTCACCGGCCGTGGCGGGGCGCTGTCGTCGGGCAAGTACGCACCCGCACTCGACCCGGCCACCCCGGCGCAGATCTACACCGCGATGACCACGGGTCCGCAGAACATGCCCAAGTTCTCCGACCGGCAACTCACCCCGGAGGAGAAGCGGGACATCATCGCCTACGTCCGCTCCGCCAGCGAAACGATGAATCCCGGCGGCTACGGACTGGGAGGATTCGGGCCGGCCTCGGAGGGCATGGCGATCTTTATCGTCGGAATGGTCGCCGCGATCGCGGCGGCGATGTGGATCGGGGCACGGTCATGACCAATCCGGGTGACGCACGGCCGACCAACGAGCAACTGGAGTCCATGTCGCGCGAGGAACTGGTCGAACTCGGCGGTCGGATGGACGGCGTGGAGACCGTCTTCCGGGAGTCCCGATGGCCGGTCCCGGGCACCCGCGCCGAGAAGCGGTCCGAGCGCCTGGTCGCGCTTTGGCTGCTCTTCGGTGGCCTGTGCGGACTGGCCCTGCTGCTGGTCTTCCTGTTCTGGCCCTGGGAGTACAAGCCCTACGGCGTCGCCGGCAATCTGCTGTACTCCCTGGCCACCCCGCTCTACGGGGTGACGTTCGGGCTGTCGGTGCTGGCCATCGGGTTCGGGGCGGTCCTCTATCAGAAGAGGTTCATCCCCGAGGAGATCTCCATTCAGGACCGCCACGACGGCGCGTCCTCGGAGCTGGACCGCAAGACCGCCGCGGCCAACCTCACCGACGCGTTGGAGACCTCCACGATCAAGCGCCGCAAGCTCATCGGCCTGTCGCTGGGTATCGGGCTGGGCGCCTTCGGGGTCGGGACCCTGGTCGCATTCATCGGCGGCTTGATCAAGAACCCGTGGAAGCCGGTCGTCCCCACCGCCGAGGGCAAGAAGGCGGTGCTGTGGACCTCAGGCTGGACCCCCCGCTACACCGGGGAAACCATCTACCTGGCGCGTGCGACCGGCCTGCCGGGCGAGTCGCCGTTCGTGAAGATGCGACCCGAAGACATCGACGCGGGCGGCATGGAGACGGTGTTCCCGTGGCGGGAGTCCGACGGCGACGGCACCACGGAGGAATCCAGCGAGAAGATCCACAAGATCGCGCTCGGAGTCCGCAACCCGGTGATGCTGATCCGGATCAGGCCGGTCGACATGCCCCGGGTAGTCAAACGCCAGGGCCAGGAGAGCTTCAACTTCGGCGAGTTTTTCGCCTACACCAAGGTCTGCTCGCACCTGGGCTGCCCGTCCTCGCTCTACGAGCAGCAGACCTCCCGGATCCTGTGCCCGTGCCACCAGTCGCAGTTCGACGCGCTGCATTTCGCCCGGCCGGTATTCGGCCCGGCGGCGCGTGCGCTGGCACAACTTCCGATTACCATTGACACAGACGGCTATCTGGTCGCCAACGGCGACTACATCGAACCCGTAGGACCGGCATTCTGGGAGCGCAAATCATGAGTACCCCCGTCGCAAACCGCATCATCGGCAAGGCCGCCGACAACCTCGACTCCCGCTACCACCCGTCGGCATCCCTGCGCCGGCAGCTCAACAAGGTCTTCCCGACCCACTGGTCGTTCCTACTGGGCGAAGTCGCGATGTACAGCTTCATCGTTCTGCTGCTCACCGGGGTGTACCTGACGCTGTTCTTCGACCCCTCCATGGCCGAGGTCACCTACCAGGGCGTCTACCAGCCACTGCGGGGCGTGGAGATGTCGCGGGCCTACGAGACCGCTCTGGATATCAGCTTCGAGGTGCGCGGCGGTCTGTTCGTCCGGCAGGTCCACCACTGGGCGGCCCTGCTGTTCGCCGCCGCGATCATGGTCCACATGGCCCGGGTGTTCTTCACCGGAGCGTTCCGCCGGCCCCGCGAGGCCAACTGGGTGATCGGGGCACTGCTGCTGATCCTGGCGATGTTCGAGGGATTCTTCGGCTACTCGCTGCCCGACGACCTGCTCTCGGGCACCGGAATCCGGGCCGCCCTGTCCTCGATCACGCTGGGCCTGCCGCTGATCGGGACCTGGATGCACTGGGCGCTGTTCGGCGGGGACTTCCCCGGCACCATCATCATCCCGCGGCTCTACGCCGTGCACATCCTTCTCTTCCCGGGGATCATGCTCGGACTGATCGGCCTGCACCTGGCGCTGGTGTGGTTCCAGAAGCACACCCAGTTCCCCGGCCCCGGCCGCACCGAGAAGAACGTGGTCGGCGTGCGGGTGATGCCGGTCTTCGCGGTGAAGTCCGGCGCCTACTTCGCCATGGTGGTGGGCGTCCTCGGCCTGATGGGCGGGCTGCTGCAGATCAATCCGATCTGGCAGCTCGGACCCTACAAGCCGTCCCAGGTGTCGGCCGGCTCCCAGCCCGACTTCTACATGCTGTGGACCGACGGCCTGATCCGGCTCTTCCCGCCGTGGGAGATCTACATCGGCAACCACACCATTCCCGCCGCCGTGTGGGTCGCGGTGATCATGGGCCTGGTGTTCGCGCTGCTGATCTTCTACCCGTTCCTCGAGCGGCGCTTCACCGGCGACGACGCGCACCACAACTTGCTCCAGCGGCCGCGTGACGTGCCCGTGCGCACCGGCATCGGGGCGATGGCCATCGCGTTCTACATCGTGCTCACCTTCAGCGCGATGAACGACATCATCGCCTACACGTTCCACGTCTCGCTCAACGCGACGACCTGGATCGGCCGGATCGGGATGCTGGTCCTGCCACCGCTGGTGTTCTTCGTCGCCTACCGGTGGGCGGTGGCCCTGCAGCGCAGCGACCGTGCGGTTCTCGAGCACGGTATCGAGACCGGCATCATCAGGCGTCTGCCGCACGGTGCCTACATCGAGCTGCACCAGCCGCTGGGCCCGGTCGACGAACACGGCCACCCGATTCCGCTGGAATACGAGGGTGCGGCTCTGCCCAAACGGATGAACAAGCTCGGCGCGGGCGGCAAACCCGGTCGCGGCAGCTTCCTGCAGGCCGATCCGGCCAGCGAGAACGCGGCTCTCAGCGATGCCGCACACGCGTCCGAACAGCGGGCCCTGACCGCCCTGAAGGAGTGGCAGGACCACGAAGGCAACGGCAACGGAAACGGCCGGGGCAACGGAAACGGCCGGGGTAACGGAAACGGCCGGGGTAACGGAAACGGCCGGGGTAACGGAAACGGGTCCGGCCAGCACTAGGTGACCAGTGGCTGTGCCGCACGCGATTTTCTAGCGGCACAGCGAGAGTCACGCCGTGGCGGCTCCCGGCTCTTCTCCCGTGTCCAGCTGACGCTGGAAGAACACGGCTGCCGCGGGCATTCCGATGGTGATGACTGCGGCGAATCCGAGCGCTACCCACGCCGCGGTGTCGCTGCCGACCGCAAGCAGGTAGGTTGCCGTCGCGACACCGATCAGGGCCAGACCCATGGCGGCGAAAATCGAGGAAGCACAGCGCAGGAGCAGCCGTTCGACCCGCGGCGCCCTAGCCGCGGCAGCATGCGGGCGGGATTCGCCCGCGGGAGCCGCCCCGCGGTCCCCTCGCTCCACGCGCTCCACCAGGGAGCCGAAGACCCGCAGTTTCTCGGTCGGCGGATCGACAGGGACGGCAGGGACCGGGCCGCCCGACGAAGCGGCCGCAGCAGCCGGAGCCGCCGGCGCTGCCGAGGGCGCATCGGACCCCGGTCGGGCCTCCGGCGCGGCGAGTGCATTGCGCCGGGCCCGGATCAACAGCGGAATCGCCGCCGCCAGCGTGACCGACGAGACGGCGATGACGGTGTAGAGCACCCAGGACGAGTGCCGCTCCTCTTCCCCGGCGGTGCCCCGGCCGAGCCCGACGAGGGCGATCGTCGCGATCACCCCGACGACCAGGAGCACCAGCCAGATCGCCCCGCTGATGCCCACAAAAAGGCGGTCCACCACCTCCGGCGGTCGCCGGTCAGCCGTCTCTTCAGCCGCCATCAGCAGCTCGTCTGTGCGGCGTTGCTCTGATTCGATGACAGCACCGTCCCGTCGCTCGTAGTGATGGCGCAGTTGAGCCTGCTGACCAGAAAGAGGCTGGACGCTTGCACCGAGCCGACCTCGGACTGTGAGATCGGCGTCACGGTCAGCGACCAGGGGATGTAGACATTGCGTTGGGTTCGCCGCCGGCCCGAGGCGTCGACGTAGGTCACCGTGATGATGTCGCCGGGCGCCTTGGTCCCGGTGACCGAGTAGGTCACCTGACGCGGGCCGGCCGGGGTGGTCGTGGTCGGGGGCGGC
>NZ_JBJTCF010000029.1:0-6363 GCF_046091765.1 Mycobacterium sp. | reverse complement strand
GCGCGAGCCGGTGCAGGGCGGCGGGCTGCTGCGGGGCGGTCATCGCCCGCAGCACGAAGGCCAGGTCAGGGGCGGACAGCCCGGCTGGCGGGCGCACCAGCACCGCCCGGCGGGGGTCCCAGCCGATCTGCACGGCGCCGTCGGGACGCAGCAGCACCGGCAGCACCGGGTCCAGGGCGAGGGCCACGCGTGTGACTGTCGCACCGAACGGGATTGCGGGACTTCGGCTCTCCACAGGCGGTCGACGCGGTGTGGCACTCGGTGTGACACCCTGGTGATCCGCCGAACCTCACCGGGAGCAGACCGTGCATCTCAATTCCCCCGAGGGCAAACAGATCCTCGCCACCCTGCGCGACGGTGACTACGCCCACCCCGGCGAGGACGAAGCCGTCGCGCTGACCCTGCAGGGCCTGGCGCCCGACCCCGGTCAGCGGGTGCTCGACGTCGGCTGCGGGCGCGGCGGCACCGCCGAGTGGATCCGCCGGCACGGCTGGACGCAGGTCGTCGGCGTCGACGTGGACGCCGAGGTGATCGGCTACGCCCGCCAGCGCTACCCGCAGGTGCACTTCCGCGACTGCGACGTACTGGCGCTGCCGGAGGCCGATCTGGGTCTCTTCGATCTGATCTGTCTGTTCAACTCCTTCTACGCCTTCGGCGATCAGCCGGCGGCGCTGCGGGCGCTGCGCGCGGTCAGCGCACCGGGTGCCCGGCTGCGCCTCTTCGACTACGCCCAGCCGACACCGGGCCCGCTGCCCGCCGCGCTGGGCACCGAGATCGGCAAGCCGGTCGCCCTGGACCGCATCACCGACCAACTCGCCGACGCCGGCTGGTATGAGCCCGTCTTCACCGATCTGACCCAGCACTACATCGGCTGGTATCAGTACCTGCTGGACAAACTGGCCGCCCTGCGTGCACAGATCACCGCCGACCACGGCGCGGACTGGCACACCTTTTTCACCGGCTGGTACGGCGCGCTGCATCAGGCACTGATCGACGGGCAGATCCGCGGGGTGCTCATCGCCGCCACCGCCGGCTGAGGCTCGCGCGTATCAGTCGGCGGCAGGCCTTCGGGCCCGGCCTGAACGTGGGCTGAACTTCATCTGATGACTATCCGGAAACCCTTGTGGTTGACCTCACCGCGGGATTAGTTTCGGCGCAATTCTTTCTGGTCCGCGGGATGTTTGGGGAGCGGCGATGACTATTCGACACGGCGTGCGGGTGGGGGCGGCGGCTTTCGCCCTGGGGTTGGCCCTGGCGGGTCCGCAGGCAGCGGGGATCGCCGTCGCCGACGGCGGGGAGGCCGACGGCTCGGCGGTGTCGTCGGACACCGGTGATGCCCGCGGGGGTGCGGCCAAGGCGGGCCGGTCCGCGGGGCAGGCCCGGTCGGCACGGGTCGCGCAACGCGAGGTCGCAGGGCCCGCACGCAACGAGGCGGTGGCGCCGCCGACGCGGGCCTCGGCGGCTGATCGCACGGACGCTCCGGCCGCCGATGGATCCCCCGATGGGGTCCACCAGGATTCCGCTGCCCCGGCCCCGGAAACCCGGGTCGCCTCGCGGTCGCAGCGGCTGAGCACCCCGGGGTCCGCGTTGCGGGCCGCCGCGGGCCGCGGATCGCAGGGCCGCGCGCCCGCCGTGCCCGTGACCGACGCGGCCGACGCGGTCGTGTCGGGCGGCGCGCCGACTGCCACGCAGGTGCCGATCATCCGGCCGGGCATCCCGCCCTCCGGCGAGGCAACGGTGACAGCGCCGCTCGACGCGGTCGGGGTCGCGCAGGCAACGTTCTTCAACGCGCTGGCGAACTTCCTGAACGACCTTCCTGCGAATGATGTCACCCGATTCTTGGAGGGCGCGCTGCTGATGGTGCGCCAGAGGTTCTTCAACCAGGCCCCGCGGGTGACACCGTCGCCGCAGTCAACCACGGCCGATGGCACGATCCATGGCCGGATAGGGGCATTCGATCTCGAGGGCGACACGCTGAGCTACACCGTGACCGGTGCTTCGCAGTACGGCACCATCGAGGTCGATTCGACCGGTTACTACCGCTACACACCGGGGCCGATCTATCAGGGTTCGGACAGCTTCACCGTGAGGATTGCGCCGGCGAGTCGCTCTCTGAACATCCTCGACTGGGCCAGTGACGGCTCCCGGGATGTCGTGATCAGCATTGGCAGCCCGACCGTTTATGACGCTCCCGATGTTGCCGTCAACCTGCAGGGCATCGCAGGCCACATCGCGGTAACGCGCGGCTGGTTCGGCCAGTACACCGGCATCGTCACCCTGACCGACGTCACCGACGACACCCGGGGGGCGTGGCTGAGCACCGCGGGAGGCTTCGGCGGAATCACCGTCAAGGAAGTGGCCGAGAATTACCGGACGTTCACCGACCGGGCCGCCGCGAACGGAGCGACGGTGAATCTGCACCTGGCCTTCGCCGACGTCGACGGCGCCACGAAGGCCCTCATCCTGAACGACGTCAAGGCGAGCGTCGACTCCGACGGTCGTTACGTGTTCGCCGGTCTGGTGGCTCCCTCCCCTGAGATCGACGAGACCGGTGTCGACGCGTGGGACGTGGCCGGCAGGGACTTCAAGCCACGCTTCGACGCGTTCCTCACGACCTACAACCTCGACGGCAGTCAAGGGAGGTTCACGACAGTCGATGTCGACTTCACCGGGGCCGACCTGTACCTCGACACCATCACCCCGCTCAGATACGAGCAGTTGGGGCTGTACGCGCAAGACAGCGAGCCCGGAGCGCAAGCCACCCCGCCGTCTGTACCGGTGGCGCCCGCCCCGCCTGCGCTCACCTCTGCGCCCGACGGCCTGCTCACTGGTAAGGGACTGTCCGGGGTGAGCGCGGCGCTGTCGGTCGGGCAATCGGTGTACATCGGTCGCGATAACGGCACGGTGGAGGTGTGGGCGGCCGGAAGCTCCCAAAAGCAGCTGCTGGCCGGATTTACTGCTGATGGCAAGCCCCCGTGGGGAGAGAATGTCAAGGTAACCACCCTGACGGAGCTCGACCGGGTACTGCTCGATCAGACAGGTCAGCGTGTGGCCAGTACCTTCACCGGGTACATCCGCGGCGACGAACTGACAGTCACCGGACTGGGCGCCGGCAGCACGGTGCTGGTCGGCAGTGAGATCACCGCGCCAGGGGTGGCGAAGGGCACGATCGTCACCGCATTCGTACCGCGAATCGTGTCCCAGGCGGACTGCGACGTCAACACCAATAAGTGCAATGCGGGCGCTGCGGCGGGCGGGGTCGACGGGTTGAAGGGTACCTACAAGGTCAGCATCACACAGACCGTCGGCGATAGCGTTTCGGGGGTGGGCGACGACGCAGCCGCGGCCGGGATCGTGTTCACCCAGAAGACGCTGTCGGGCGATGTCATCCCGGCGGTCGCACAGGCGGTTCTCGTCGGGCTGTCCAACGGATCGATTCAGATGTATTCGCCCAGCGTGAGTCCGTCGGGCATCGGCACGGGGGGCTGGACCGAGCTGCACGGCTTCGAGTCCGGCTGGGGCGGGGTGAAGGCGATCATTCCCTACCTCGACGGTTTTGTCGTGGGCCTCGATAACGGATATGTGCGAAGGTGGACCGGTCCCAATGCGGGCAACCCCAGCACCTGGAAGAACAACTGGGAGATTCTCTATGAGCCCAAGACCACCGCGGCGCCCAAGTACGACGGCACCAGCATGGCCTTTAATCCCTCGGCGGCTGTCACCGCGCTGATGCCCTTCCGGGACCGGCCGGACATCTGCCCCGGCGACTCCGGCAAGGGAGGGTGCGCCGGGTTCCTCGTCGGACGAGACGACGGCTCGATCCTGAAGTACAACGAGGGCGCGGGCGGCGTGGGCAAGCCGGGATGGGAGACGCTCTACCAGAACGTGAACTCACCCGTGGTGGGCATCGTCGAATACAAGAAACTCATCAGCGGCAACAGTTATCTCCCGTCGTTTGCGTTCGCGCTGAGGAATACCTACGTCGGGGAGTGGAAGTGGCAACCGAAGAACGACGACGGTAACGTCCAGTATGGGAAATACGGCGTCGAGAAGATTCAAGAACCCGGGGTGTGGGGCCCCGGGAACCAAATCACGTCGATGACGCAGTTGGAGCGCGGATTCGTTGTCGGACTGGGGACTTCGTCGGTGCAGTTGCGCGATGCGAACACCGACGCATGGATGGAACTACACGACAATGGTTGGAGAGGCAAGTCAGACTCGAACCCCGTGGAGACGCTCATTCCGTTCCGGACCGATAGATCGGGCACCACGCGGCAGGGGGTGATCGTCGGATTGGCCAACGGTTCGGTGCAGGCGTGGAGGGGTGTCATCACGGGGAGAACGGGCCAGAACGACTGGGACGAGCTGCACGATAGCGGTTGGGCAAGCCCGGTCAGGGCTGCCGCCCCCGCTGTTGGAAGTGCCATCGACCTCAACGGCTACGCCGTCGTCCGCGACGGTCTGATCATCGGCCTTGGGAACGGGACGGTGCTGCAGTGGTCCGGGACAATCACCGGGCGCACCGGCCAAGGCGACTGGACCCAGCTCGAAGGCATTCCGGCCAATGCGGCCCAGAACGCTCTGGGCTCGGTGCCCGCCCTGTCGGACTTCACGTGTAACGAGGACTGGCGGTGCACGCAGAGCGGCAAACTCCAGCAAGCCGTGGACTTCGGTAAGCAACTTGCCGACAACGACTCACAGTGGAGCGGAAACACCGCGCAGTTCGGGCAGCAGGCCGGTGTCGGAAGCGCGACAGACCCGATCTTCGGCGCCGATGCCAGCGGTGCCGGGTTCCTGTATCCGAATCCCGCCGGCGGCACGACGTACACCTTTGCTTACCACCAAGACATCAGCCCCGAGAAACTGAACTACTCCGTCGGCGGCGAAGCCAAGATCGACTTCAAGGGCTCCGTCAGCTTGTCCAGCAACTGCGGTGCGGTTGGCACAGCGCGGTGCGCGATCCTGACCGTCAATTCGGTCGAGACGTCCAACAAGACCGTCGCCGACATCAAGACCGGGATGACCCTCAAGCCCTGCACTTTCTACGAATACGCGGGGCTGAACAAGTACACCGAAATCGGCGCGCAGGTGCCTGGTAGCACCAATCAGTTCTACATCGGTGGGTTCGTACCCGATGCGGATCTCGGCGCGAATATCGATAACAGGCTGTCCGGCATGTCAGCCCAGAAGCCGCCGTCCTTCAAGCTGGGTATCGACGTGAACCCGACCGCTTACGGCTACGTGGTGGTGCCCAACGGCAGCTTCCTCGACTATTTCAGGCCCAGTCGGTACTCGCTGGGTGTGCTGATCGCCACCGAGATCGGCCCCAGCATTCGTGTACAGCAGAAATTTGACCTTCCAGAGAAGGACTTCCAGCTAGCCTCGCTCTACTCTCCGGGCCCGCTGGGGTTTGACAGCTTCATTCTCGGCGCGGGCGCCAAACTCGGCGGGGATGTCAGCCTCAACGGTCTTGGCGACAAGACCTCGGCCGCCGCCTATGCCTACGCAGTTCCGGGCATGCTCGTCACCTACAACACGGCAGGCGCCCAGGAGAAGGTGCAAATTGCATTCAACTACTACCTTGACGCCGACGCGTCAGACTTCAAGGCCATCAGCGGGGCGACCGTGAACGCCAAGCTGACCCCGTACGTCAATCTCTTGTACGGCATCTTGATTCCGCCCAGGGTGCCGTTAGTCGGCGGATGGTCGCTCTTCACCGTCGGTGGCGGGTTCGAAAATCCGATCACCGCATCGCTGTGCGTCGACGCGTCAAGTTCCTGCCCGACGGCCGACAAGAAGACCGGCGCGACCGCGAGCCTCACCCTCGGCTCCTCCGGGGCGTTGACTTTCCACGCGGGTCTTCTCGACGGGATCACCAGCGCCCTGAGCTACGACAAGGAGATACCGCTATACCAGATTCCGAGTTACACCAAGGTGTTGTTCTGAGCGTTTGGCTCTGCCGGGGCGGCGGCTCTGGCTGTTGGCGGGATCCCGCACCTATGTGTCTACCGGCGTGCCGTACTTCTTCCCGAGTAAGCCGCTCGTCGCCCCGCTCTACCTCATCAAGCCCGAATCAGACCGTGCAGTAACGAGGCGGGCAACTCAGCCCTCCCCAGACTCCTTCTCGATCTCGGCGATCAGCGCATCCACGTCCGCCGAGCCGACCTCCCCGCCGATCACCCGGTCGATGAAGCCGGCCGGCTCGTCGAGGTCCGAAGACGTCGGCAGCAGGTCGGGATGGGCCCACACCGCGTCGCGCGCATCCACCCCGACCGCGGCGGTCAGCCGCTCCCAGAGCACCGCGGCCTCGCGCATCTTGCGCGGCCGCAACTCCAGGCCCACCAGGGTGGCGAAGGTCTGCTC
>NZ_JBJTCF010000028.1:0-4899 GCF_046091765.1 Mycobacterium sp. | reverse complement strand
GCCCGGGACCGCCGGTTCCGCCCGGGCCGCCGGCGCCGCCGTCGCCCGCCACCGACCGCAGCCCCGCCCGGCCGCCGGCGCCGCCCCGGCCGCCGGGCAGGCCGAGCGCCCCGGGGCCGCCGGCTCCGCCCCGGCCGCCGGTGCCGGCCCGCAGTCCGCCGGTGCCGCCGGTGCCGCCGGCACCGCCTTCGGTCAGGGAGTCCCCACCGTTGCCGCCGTTGCCGAACCAGCCGGAGGAACCTCCGCTGCCGCCGTTAGCCGCCGCCGCCATTGCCGACCAGCCCGCCCCTGCCGCCGTTGCAGGCACCGCTGGTGCACACCCCGCCGTAGCCGGTCCAGGTGTAGCCGTTGCCCAGCAGGATTCCGGCATCAGGGTTGTCGGCGGTGCCGTCTCCGATGAAAACCCGGAGCAGGGAGCCGGCCTGGTTCGGCGACGGCCGAACGCTTGTCCGCGCCGATGGAACGGCGGGCTGCGCGTCGGGTCGGGTGATGCGGGCCCTAGGTCCGGCCGGGCGCGCCGCTGAGGCGGGTCGCGCCGCGTCGGTCGTGCTCGCCGCGGACGCCGGGGCCGACTCGGGTGTCTCGGCGGCGGCGGTGTCGAGCAGTTGGGGGACGCTGAGCGCCGCCAGGCCCAGCCCGAAGGCCAGCACCCCGGCCCGCACGGCCCGCACGATTTCCGCCACGGCTGCCAACTCTCCCGCCGCCCCGGGACGTCGCTAAAGATTGAGCGAAACACTAGCCAGCGGCTGACACCGCCGTCAAACGGCTGGCCGCGGTCTACCTCATGCTTCAGATGAAGTGGCAGCGACGCGACTCGATCGGTGAGGTCGGTCTTGTTCAGTGTGACCAACGCCTTGACATTGACCACCGAATCGCGGGGAAGACCCGAGGCGGTTGTGGGCAGGAACACGTTACCGACTCGACTGCACCAGCAAAACCGGGCGGCGCTTGGCCGGCCGACTCCCCGCGGGGTCTCCGAGATCTGCCTAGTGGATGTCGCCGCGTCCGATCACCAGTCGTGGTCCGCGCCACGGAGCACGCGCCGCCCGAACACCGGTTGGCGGCGCCGGCCGTGGGACCAGCCGCGGTCCCACGGCCAGTGGCGACGGTCGTCGGTCCACACCAGCTGCAGCGCGCGGAAGGGTTCGTCGAAGATCCCCAGGGCGAACACCAAGTGGACGTCGGGGTGGTCGACCTCGACCACCTCCAGCAGGTACTCGCCTGCGCAGTCGATGCGCTCGCCCGGCCGCAGCACCATGCCGCCCTCGAGGATGCGCTGGGCGATCGTGTTGAGCAGCCGCGCGGAGAGCTGCGGCGGCAGGCCGGTGATCATCAGTTCGGGATGACCCCGGGGGTGCAGTCCGATCGTGTAGGCGAACGGTCGCGGCTCGTCTTCGACGTATTGGACCGCCCACCCGCGGTCGCGCATGATCGCGCGCAGCACGTCGAGGTAGTCGTCGAGGGTTGCCTGCGGGTTGTCGCACTGCCAGCACATGTTCGGGCCTTTCCGGTCGTGGTTGCGGCCCAGCCTGCACCCGCCCACCGACACCTTCCGGCGACCCGCGGTTGTCGCTCAGAGGCGGGCAGACACCCGGTCCGCGAGGAGGCTGAGTTTCTCGAACGCCTCCGCGACGCGTGAGCGTCGAGTACCTCGATCTGGAGGACGTCCTCGCCATCAACCGCCAGTGGATCAGCGCACCAGAGGACGACCGCGTCGACTTCGTCGTCGACGTGGCCACCGGTGCGCTGGCGGATCTGCAGCTGATCGCCGGGCGACTGCGGGCGTGGAGCTCTCCCGATGCGGCCGGCGCCGGCTGACCTCAGCCGACCTCCGGGGTGTAGCCGTTCGGGTTCCAGGTTCCGGGCATGCCGGGAATAGGACTGCAGCTGACCGCGTTGACCTTGCAGCTCGTCCCCGGAAAGCCGTAGCCGGTGCAGATCTCGTTGATGCCCGTCGGCGCGGGATTTTCATACGTGCAGCCCATCGGCGGTCCGCTGAGGATGAGGCTGGCCAGAAGTTCGATCACATCCGGAGGTCTATCACCGCCCACCGACAACCCCCGGCGCTACGGCTGCTGCCCGCCCAGCCACGCCAGCGCGGCGGCCACCAGAGCAGCCGTCCCGGTGTCCAGGGTCGGCTGGATCACCGGGGCGAAGTGGGGGGAGTGGTTCCCCGGGATGTCGCTGGCGAGGGTTCCGGCCGCCTCGGCGGCGGCGAACGCGTCGGGATCGGTGCCGCCGAACAGCCAGAAGCTGTAGGGCGCGCCGACCCCGTTGGCGATGTCGCTGAAGTCCTCACTGCCCAGCACCCGCGGCGGGGTGATCATGACCTGCTCGCCGAGGGATCCGGCGAACGCCTCGCGCACCGCGGCGGTGACGGTCGGGTCGTTGTCGGTCAGCGGAGCCTCTTCATAGATGTCGAAGTCCGGATCGCGCGGGCACCCCGAGGCCGCGCACTCCGCGGTGACGATCCGGCGGATCGCCGCGAGCAGCGCGGCGCGCGTCGCATCGCTGTAGAACCGGATGTTGACCAGCAACTCGGCCCGGTCGGCGATGATGTTGGCCTTGGTGCCCGCCTGCAGACTGCCCACCGTCAGCACGGCCGGCTCGCCCGGTTCGATCTCCCGCGCGACGACGCCCTGCAACCGCAGCACGATCGCCGCCGCCAGCACCACCGGGTCGATCGTGTTCTGCGGTGTGGAGGCGTGCCCGCCCCGGCCGTGGAGGGTGACCCGGAGGGAGGCGCCGCCGGCGAAAGCCGGGCCGGGGATCGTCGCCAGCCGCCCGGCCGGCAGCGGGGCGACGTGCTGGCCCAGGGCCACGTCCACCGGGCCGGTCAGCTCGGCGAGCCCGTCGGCGACCATGCCCTTGGCGCCGTCGATGGTCTCCTCGGCGGGCTGGAACACCGTGACGAGCGTTCCGCGCCAATGCTTTTCACCCGCCGCGAGCAGATGCGCCGCGCCGAGCAGGCAGGCGGTGTGCATGTCGTGGCCGCAGGCGTGCATCACCGGCACCTCGACGCCGTCCGATTCGCGGGTGGCCACCGCGCTGCTCGCATAGGGCAGCCCGGTGTCCTCGCGCACCGGCAGGGCGTCCATGTCGGCGCGCAGCAGCACCGTCGGGCCCGCACCGTTGCGCAGCACGCCCACCACGCCGGTGCCGTTGACGCCGGTGGTGACCTGGTAGCCCGACCGGCCCAACCGCTCGGCCACCGACGCGGCGGTGCGGTGCTCCTGGTGGGAGAGCTCGGGGTTCTGGTGCAGGTCGCGGTAGAGGTCCTCCTGCCAGGGGCGGACCTCGTCGGCGCGAGCCATCACGGCGGAGACGGAGTTCACGGACGGCATGGCTGAAGTATGCCCGGGGGTGGGCAGTCGGATCTGAGTAGTGGCGGTCAGCGGAGCTGAATTTTCGGGTAGCGGCCTACCCGCGTCGGCGGACCCGAGCGGGATGAGGCTTCGCTCATGACCATCGACCACACCATTCGCACCACCCACACGGCCGGCCACAGCGGCCGGCTTCACCACGCGCCCCGGCGCATCGCCATCACCGCCCTGGCCGCCCTCGCCGCGGCCGCCGCGACTTTCTTCGCCCTACCGCCGGCCGACGCGGCACCGGGGGACCCCTTCGTGCCCAACCCGCCGATGTGGTGCCCGGGCAACGACCCGACGGTGTTCGTCGCCTCCGGCTACGGCGGCTTCTGCGAGGGCCGCAACTACGCCGACGGCACCCGGTGGAACACCTACCGGGTCGGGTTCTTCTGGCAGCCGCTGCGCTGCATCATCGCCGACGGCACGCCCTTCCCGCCGATCGCCGCACCCGGCGGCTGCGGCGGGGGCTGGTGAGCGCTCAGCGGCGCGAACTGACCGTCCGGTACCCCAGCAGCAGGATCACCGCACCGACCAGCGCGCCCAGAAAGGAGTGCTTGATCGGCGGGGTGATCACGAACTCGTGCGGCGGGAACACCAGGCTGCCCAGCGTCCCGCCGACGTAGGCGCCGACGATGCCCAGCAGCGCGGTGGCCACCCACCCCATGCTGGTGTTGCCGGGCACGATCATTCGCGCCAGCCAGCCGACGACCAGTCCGATGACGACCATCCAGATGATGTGCATGACCATGAGCGCTCCTTGAGATCGGCCCTGCAGCGCACGCTACTCCGCGTCGAGCTTGTCGGGGTGTAAACCTAACGTTTACACTCGTGGAGATTAGGGCTCGTGGAGATTAGGGACGCCCGCAAGCATGGAATCGCCGAGGCGGACATGGTGCACGCGGTCCGTTTTCACCAGCGCCGAATTGAACAGGAATACGACGGCGAGGTCAGGCTGCTCTACATCGGACCGGGCCGCACGGGCGATCTGCTGGAGATCGTGGTGATCCCCGGCGAACCGTCAAGGCTCATCCACGCTGACCGACTTCGACCGAAGTTCCGCAAGTACCTGGGGTGACGAGAATGGCAACACAGCATGAGACCGACGTCGAGGCGTGGTTGGACAACCTCGACGTCGAACCTGGCGACGTGCGCGACGGTGTCCACTGCCGGCGGATCTCCGCTGCTGCTGAGGCCGTCCGAGATGCCGAGGGAAAATTGCGTGACGCGGTTGCCGCGGCACGCGCGGCTGGCGACTCCTGGGCAGCGATCGGCGTGGCACTGGGGATCTCCCGGCAGGCCGCCTACCAACGATTCGGATCGGCTCAGGCCGAGCGATGACTCAGCACGCCGCCGACTGCTGCGCCCCCCACCCCGCCAACGCCGCCCGGCTGGCGATATCGGGCGCCACCCCCGCCGAGCGCACTGCCCGCCCGCACCGCCGCGAAACCGCCGAGAAGGCCGACCTGCTCGTCACCGGCTCGCTGATCACCCTCGACGACGCCGCCCCGCGCGCCGAGGCGATGGCGATCGC
>NZ_JBJTCF010000027.1:0-7585 GCF_046091765.1 Mycobacterium sp. | reverse complement strand
CCGTCGGTAAGGGGTCATCTTTCAGACGACGCCGACACGGTCTCTATTGTTCAGCGAACTTTGCTGTACCGCGGCCCCTCAGTCCGCATACAGTCCGCAACATGAAAAACCGCGCCAACGATGGGACACGGAAAACGTGCTGCTAGAGGGCATTTCGCGCGTCAGTTCGCGGCTATCTGATCCCACGCTTGGGTTCCGGTTCAACGTGTGAGCAGCCTCGCATCTGCCGTTGTCGCCGCTGTGTCGTGGAACGTCGGCCAACCCTCGGCGGGTTGCGCCGCTCCGCGGCCAATCGCGCATCGCCGGGACTCTGACGGAATACGATGACGCGATGAGCGCCACGGCAACGGTTATCGATCCGAAAGCTCCGGTGCTCGTCACCGGCGCCAGCGGTTACATCGGCAGTTGGATCGTCCGGTCAGTGCTCGAGGCCGGCTACACCGTGCACGGAACGGTGCGTAACCCGCAGAAGGCGACCGGTCTGGAGCATCTGCACAAGCTGTCCCAAGACCATCCCGGACGGCTGCGGCTGTTCAAGGCCGACCTGCTCGAAGCCGGCAGCTTCGACGAGGCGATGGCCGGGTGCGAGCTCGTCATGCACACGGCGTCGCCCTTTCTGCTCTCCGGTTTCGAGGACGCGGAGGCGGCGTTGGTACGCCCCGCATTGGAGGGCACCCGCAACGTACTGGACTCGGTCAACCGCACGCCGTCGGTGAAGCGGGTGGTGCTCACCAGCAGCGTGGTGGCCATCTACGGCGATAACCGCGAGAGCCGGGAAGTCCACGATGGGGTCTTCACCGACGAGCACTGGAACACCACCAGCAGCGTTGACCACCAGCCGTATTCGTACTCCAAGACGGTGGCCGAGCAGGAGGCCTGGCGCTACCAGAAGGCCCAGGATCGCTGGGACATGGTGACCGTTCATCCGGGACTGGTGTTCGGTCCGGCGATGACCAGCGTGAGCGACTCGGCCAGCCTGAGCACCATGAAACAATTCACCGACGGCACCCTGCTGGCCGGGGCGCCCGACCTGACACTTCCGGTGGTGGACGTGCGTGATGTCGCCGACGCTCATCTGCGCGCGGGGTTCACTCCCGAGGCCCATGGCCGCTACATCGCCAACGCCACCTCGCTGACGCTGCTGGACATCGGCAAGATCCTGCGCAAAGGGTTCGGCAGGCTCTACCCGTTCCCGCGCAGGACGGCCCACAAGCCGGTGGTGAAGGCCTTGGCGCCGCTGGCCGGGATGACGCGGGAGTTCGTCGACCTCAACGTGGGATACCCGTTGGCGTTCGACAACAGCCGCAGCCGCGAGGAGCTGGGAGTGACCTACCGTCCGGTCGCAGAGACCTTCACCGAGCACTTCCAGCAGATGCTCGACGACGGCGTGGTCCGGCAGAGGCTGCGGAAATCCTCGAGCAGCGGCTGATCCGGCCGCGGGTCAGGTCGTCGGATCCGGGGTGTGCACCTTGTACGCGCGGTCGGTGACCTCCGCCGGCAGCGCCTGGCTCTCCTCGTCGGGGATCATCACCTCGATGTAGGCGCCGCGATCATGGTCGCCGATCGCGGCCAGGGCCTCCTCCAGTTCGGCCACCGTCGACACCCTCGCGGAAAACCAGCTCGTGCAGCCGAACGCGGCGGGCAGCAGGTGGTACTGCACGGGGGCGAGATCGTCGTAGGGGTGGCCGCGCTCGCTGATCACATCCTCGATGCCGAACAGGCCGTTGTTGAGCACGAAGATCACCGGCGCGACCCCGTAGCGACCCATCACCGCGAGCTCGTTGAGGGTCAGCTGATGCGACCCGTCACCGGTGACCAACCAGGTCCGCCCGGAGGTTTTCGCCAGCGCGATGCCCAACGCCGCCGGCGTGGCCCAGCCGATCGAGCCCCACAGCCCCTGCTCCTCGGCGCTGACGCCGGCGGGCAGGCGCATCGGATTCAGATGCATCATGTCGGTGCCGGTCTCGATCACCAGGGTGTCGCCGAATTTCAGCAGGCGCTGCAGGCGCGGGTAGAAGGTCGCCGAGGAGGTCGGGTCGTCGCCGGAGCCCGTCATCTCCAGTTGCCCCGGCCCTACCACGGCTTCCGGCGTGCGCTGGGGCACCTTCGCGATCAGCGCGTCGAGGACGTCGTCGATGGCCACGTTGATGAACACCTTGTCGCCGACGCGCACCCAGTTGTCGTGGATGCACGCCGCGCGCTCGACGTCCAGATCGGTGCTCCACATACCCGTGTTGAGTTCGGTCAGCAGGATGCCGCCGATGTCCAGCAGGAAATCGGCCTGCTCGACCCTCTCGCGCACCGCGGGCGGGTGGGACAACTGACCGCCGTAGATGCCGAGGTAACAGGGCAGCGACTCGTCGATCACTCCCTTGTCGTAGGACGTGATCGCGACCGGCAGACCGGCCTTGGTGATCAGCTCGGCGGCCTTGTCGCGTACTCCGTAGCGCGCGACGAGAGTGGTGACCAGTGCGACCGGGTTCGCGGCGGCCTCGAGTCTGCTCAGCACGGCGGTGACGGCGGCGGCCAGTTCGGCCGGGGCGCTGCGCTGCCGCTTGAGCGCCGACAGTGGCGCGCCCTGCGCCGGGCCGCCGATCACCGGCATGAAGCCGTTGGCCTCCGGGATCACCAGGTAGGCCGGCATCGATTGGCGCAGAGCCTCACGGATCACCCGCTCCAGTTCGTCGACGCAGTTGTCCGGGGTCAGCACGGCCGACACGCAGCACGCCGACGCCGAAATCTCCTGGAAACGGTCGTATGTGGTGTCGCCGAGGTTGTGGTGGGTGATCAGCCCGAGCCGCTGGATGCGATCGCTGGGCATTCCGACCAGATGGAACACCGGCAGCCGGTGCGCCCGCGCGCCCATCACGCCGTTGAGTGCCGAGAGTTCGCCCACTCCGTAGGTCGTGGTCAGGATCGCCGCGCCGCGGATGCGCGCGTAACCGTCGGCGGCGTAGGCGGCGTTGAGTTCGTTCGCGCAGCCGATCCAGTCGAGTCCGTCGACATTCTCGACGGCGTCGTCGATGGAGAAGGCGTAGTCCCCGGGCACCCCGAAGACCTTGTCGATGCCCAGCTGGGAAAGGCGTCGCAGCGCATACTCGGCCACGGTGGGTTGGGTCATCTCGTCTGCTCTTCCGTCCGGATCTGTTCGTTGTCCACGAAAGCGACCACCGCCGCGGTGAACGCGTCGTTGTCATCACCTGCCGCGGTGTGCCCGGCGTCGGACAGTTCGACGAACTGCGCCTGCGGCACCTTAGCCAGGAAGTCGCGCACCCCCTCGAGGCTGACCACGTCGGAGAGCCGGCCGCGGATGAGCAGGATCGGGATCTGCAGACCGACCGCGGCCGCCTCGAGTTCCTCGACGTGGACGAACGGATCGTCTCCCACGGTCGTGACGAACGCCGGATCCCAGTGCCAGTGCCAGCGGCCCGCACGCAGCCGCAGGTTCTTCTTGAGTCCCTCGAGGTTCACCGACCGTTTCCGGTGCGGCAGGTAGTCGGCGATCGCGTCGGCGGCCTGCTCGAGGGTGTCGAAGCCGTCGACGTGACGGGTCATGAAGTCCCGGATCCGGTGGGTGCCCTCGGACTCGAAGCGCGGGATGACGTCGACCAGAACCAGTTTGCGCACCACCTGCGGCCCGGCCTGGCGGGCGGCGAGGATTCCGGTCATGCCGCCCATGCTCGCACCGATCAGCACCACCGGGCGGGCGATCTGCGTGAGGACCGCCGCAAGATCGCCGGCCAGCGCGTCGATGGTGTACGCCCCGGCGGGGGCGCGGTCGCTGTCGCCGTGGCCGCGGGCGTCGAGAGCCACGACGTGGAACCCGCGCTCGGCCAGCACCTGGCCGGTGTTCTTCCAGGAGAACCGATTCTGGCCGCCGCCGTGCAGCATCACGATCGTCAGCCGGTCCCGGGCCTGCGGCGCGTCGCGGTTCCACTCATCGGCGACCAGGGTGATCGACGTGTCGCCGCGGAACTCGACGGTCTCCGGGGCGGTCACCTCAGGCAACTTACCGGCCCTGCGCAGCGGTAGCGTCGCTCGCATGGTTCTGGTGGGCAGGGTCCGCATCGCCGCTCTCACCGCGATGGTCGCCGCGCTGGCCGGGCTCACCGGCTGGCTGGGTCTGCGCGACCACCAGGACCGGGCAGACCAGCGGCTGCGCCAGGAGATGGTGCAGGCGGCCCGCCAAGGCGCGGTGAACCTCACCACGATCGATTACCGGCGCGCCGAGCAGGACGTGCAGCGCATCCTCGACTCCTCGACGGGCGCGTTCCGCGACGACTTCGCCGCGCGCGCCGGGTCCTTCATCGACGCGGCCCAGAAGACGCAGTCGACGTCGGTGGGCACCGTCACCGAGGCCGGACTGGAGTCGGTCAGCGGCGACGAGGGCCGGGTCCTGGTGACGTTGACCGTGATGACGTCCAATCGCGGAGTTCCCGAGCAGCAACCGCAGGCCTGGCGCATGCGGGTGACCGTGGCCAACACCGGCGAGGGGTTGAAGGTCGCCGAAGTCGAGTTCGTGCCGTGACGCCCCGCCCGGGCAGTATCGACGTCACGACGCCGGCCGTGCGACTGCGGGCGCTGACGTGGGGACCCGACAGCGGTCCAATCGCGCTGTGTCTGCACGGGTTCCCCGACACCGCCCACAGTTTCCGCGCGCTCGCCCCGGCTCTCGTGGCGGCCGGCTACCGGGTCGTCGCGCCGTTCCTTCGCGGATATGCGCCGTCGTCGCTGCCCTCGGACCGGGCCTATCACCTCGGTGCCCTGATGCACGATGCGCTCGAGGTGCTGGCCGCCGCCGGGCCGACGGACGCCGACGTGGTGATCGGTCACGACTGGGGCGCGATCGTGGCGACCGGGCTGGCCGCGATGCCCGACAGCCCGTTTCGCAGGGCGGTGGTGATGTCGGTGCCGCCCGCGGCCACGCTGCGCCCGCTGCGCGGCGGCCTGTTGCGCCTGCTGCCCAGACAGCTGGTGCGCAGCTGGTACATCAGTTACTTCCAGCTTCCCGTGCTGCCGGAGAGGTCGTCGTCGTGGATCGTGCCGCTGTTGTGGCGGCGGTGGTCACCAGGGTTCGACGCGCGGGAGGACCGGCGTCACGTCGAGGCGGCGATCGGTGCGCCCGACCGGTGGCGTGCCGCGCTGGGCCCGTACCGGGCGACCATCCGCAACTACCGGCCGCCGGCCCGCTACGCCGAACTGCACCGCTGGTGGACCGAGCCGCCGCGGCTGCCGACGCTGTACCTGCACGGCACCGACGACGGTTGCATGACGGCCGATTTCACCGCGTTCGTGCGCGCGGGTCTGCCGCACGGCAGCGACGCGCGGACGGTCCCGGGTGCCGGGCACTTCCTGCAGCTCGAACAACCTGAACGGGTCGGCCGGCTGATCGTCGATTTCCTGGCCGGGACGCCGTGAGCGGGCGCTACTTGAGCCCGGGGTGACTGCGCGCCAGCAGCGGCAGCAGCAGCCGCCGCGGCGCCAGCCGGTAGAGCGCGGCCGCCGCGCGGTTGGACAGGCCGGGGACGATGACGTCCTTGCCGGAGGCGAGACCCTCCACGGCGGCGCGGGCGACGTCCTCGGCGGACACCCAGAGCGGCTTGAGCAGCATGACGTCGGTCTCCGCCCGGGACAGACCGGCCGCCTCGATGAACTCGGTGTGCACCGGCCCGGGGCACAGGGCGGCGACGGAGACGCCGCGCGCGCCGAGTTCCTGGCGCAGCGCCTGGGTGTAGGACAGCACGAAGGCCTTGGCGGCTCCGTAGGCGGCCTGCCCGGGCAGCGGGCCGAAGGCGGCCACCGAGGCGACGTTGAGCACCGCGCCCATCCGTCGGCTCGCCATCTGCGGCACGAACCGGGTGCACAGATCCACCACGGCGGCCACGTCGACCTCGATCAGGTTCAGCTCGGCGTCGGCGTCGGCCTCGGCCACCGGACCCATCGTCGTCAGCCCGGCGTTGTTCACCAGGATGTTCACCGAGAGGCCCAGCGCGGCGACCCGCTCGGGCAGCTCCGCGCGTTCGTCGCGGCGCGAAAGATCGGCCGGCAGAACCGAACTGGGGCCGCTCAGCGCAGCGGCCACCTGCTCCAGTTGCTCGGCGCGGCGGGCGATCAGCACGACGTGATGCCCTCGATCGGTGAGCTCACGCGCGATCGCGACACCGATCCCCGAGGAGGCCCCGGTGACCACAGCGGCCGTTCGTTGCGCGGGCGGCGGCAACATCGTCGAATCCTAACCCGCAGCAGTCGGTCGTAGACGGGCTTCGGAATGACCCACAATGATCGCGTGACACAGCGGTTGTCGGCGGTCGACGCTCAGCTGCTGTGGCTGTCTCGAATGGTGCCCAACGACCAATTCCTGCTGTACGCCTTCGGCGGATCGCCGGCGAACCCGCACGAGGCGGTCGGGGAGCTGCGCCGGCGCGCCCAGGCCTGCCCGGAGCTGCGGCTGGTGATCGCCGATGAGGACCGGTGGCGTTATCCGTGCTGGGTCGATGCGGCGATCACCGCCGAGCAGTTCAGCGTTGCCCCGCCGGGGGACTGGCAGGCCTGCCGGGCAGCCGTGGCCCGGCTGGGGCTGGGAAGGCTGTCGACCGAGCGGATGACCTGGCGTGCGCACCTCTTCCCCGACGTGCGTGACCTCCCCGGGGTGACGGGCGCCGGATCGGTGGTGGTCATTCAGATCTCGCACGCTCTCGGCGACGGAGCCCGATCCGCGGCGCTGGCGGCGGCGCTGCTGGGGCGAGCCGGCGGGATACCCCCGGTCGCACCGGCACGCCGCGGATCGCTGCTCGCGCGGGGGGTCGTCGCGGCGCGGGCGCATCGCCGGATGGTGCGCGACATCGAGGCCGGGGTGCTGGCCGCCCCCAACCCGCCGCGACCGGCCTTGAGCGTCAACGCCCGTCCGGGTTCGGCGAGGACCGTCGCGACCATCGTCGTGCCGCGCGCTCGGATGTCCGGCCCCACCGTCACGGTCGCCGCCCTGACGGGTGTGGCCGAGGCGCTCGGGGGTTACCTGCGTGAGCGCGGCGAGGACGTCGCGCACCTGGCGGCCGAGGTCCCGGTCGCCGCGCGCCCACCCGACCCGCACGCCCGCAACAACTTCAGCAACGTCGGTGTCGGGCTGCACCCGCAAGAGGGCCGCGCCGAGCGCGCCGCGCGGATCGCGGCGGAGTTGGACGCGCACCGTGCGCGCATCGGCCACCCGGCGGTGCGCGCGTCGGCGGCCGCCTTCGCCGCCGTGCCCGCGCCGCTGCTGCGCTGGGGGGTGGGCCGGTTCGACCCGGCGGCGCGCTGCGCCACGGTGACCGGCCACACCGTGGTCTCCAGCGTCAACCGGGGCCCCGCCGACCTGGTGTTCGGTGGTCACCCGGTGGTGTTCACCGCGGGCTTCCCGGCGCTCTCGCCGATGATGAGCCTGACCCACGGGGTGCACGGGATCGGGTCGGCGGTGGCCGTCAGCGTGCACGCCGACCCGGAGCGGGTCGACGTCGAGGCCTACCTCGACCGCCTCGCCCACGCTCTCGGGGCACCCGGCCCGCGCTGAGCGTGCGCCCAGAGCGTGTTTTCCGGAGAAGACTCGCTC
>NZ_JBJTCF010000026.1:0-14348 GCF_046091765.1 Mycobacterium sp. | reverse complement strand
CAGTTCGTTGTTCTGCGCGATGGTGGCCAGCCGGTCGTAGGCGGTCTCGGTCAGCGGCGCCTCGCGCGGATACAGGAAGTAGGCGTAGCCGCGCTCGCGGCTGCGCCCGACCCGGCCGCGCAGCTGGTGCAGCTGGGAGAGTCCGAACGTGTCGGCCCGCTCGACGATCAGGGTGTTGGCGTTGGAGATGTCCAGGCCGGTCTCGATGATGGTGGTGCACACCAGGATGTCGTAGTCGCGGTTCCAGAAGCCGGCCACCGTGCGCTCCAGCAGTTCCTCGGGCATCTGGCCGTGCGCGACGGCCACCCGCGCCTCGGGCACCACCTGGCGCACCCGCGCGGCCGCGGCGTCGATGCTGTCGACCCGGTTGTGCACGTAGAACACCTGTCCGTCGCGCAGCAGTTCGCGGCGCAGCGCGGCGGCGACCTGTTTGGCGTCGTCGGGGCCGACGTAGGTCAGCACCGGGTAGCGCTCTTCTGGCGGGGTCAGGATCGTCGACATCTCCCGGATGCCGGCCAGGCTCATCTCCAGCGTCCGCGGGATCGGGGTGGCGCTCATGGTGAGCACGTCGACGTGGCTGCGCAGCGCCTTGATGTGTTCCTTGTGCTCCACGCCGAAGCGCTGCTCCTCGTCGACCACCACCAGGCCGAGGTCCTTCCAGCGCACACCGGTCTGCAGCAGCCGGTGGGTGCCGATCACGATGTCCACGCTGCCGTCGGCCATGCCGGCCAGCACCCGCTTGGACTCGCCGGCGTCGGTGAACCGCGACAGCGCCGCGACGGTGACCGGGAACCCGGCCATCCGCTCGGTGAAGGTCTGCAGGTGCTGGTCGGCCAGCAGCGTGGTGGGCACCAGCACCGCGACCTGCTTGCCGTCCTGCACCGCCTTGAACGCCGCGCGCACCGCGATCTCGGTCTTGCCGTAACCGACGTCGCCGCAGACGACCCGGTCCATCGGCACCGGCTTTTCCATGTCGGTCTTCACTTCGCCGATCGCGGTCAGCTGGTCGGCGGTCTCGGTGAAGCCGAACGCGTCCTCCATCTCGGCCTGCCACGGCGAGTCGGGGGCGAACGCATGCCCCGGGGCGGCCTGGCGTTTGGCGTAGAGCGCGACAAGCTCAGCGGCGATCTCGCGAACCGCCCTGCGCGCCTTGGTTTTCGTGTTCGCCCAGTCGCTGCCGCCGAGCCGGCTCAGCGCCGGCTGCTCGCCGCCGACGTAGCGCGAGAGCTGGTCGAGGGAGTCCATCGGGACGTAGAGCCGGTCGGCCTGCTGGCCGCGCCGTCCCGAGGCGTACTCCAGCACCAGATATTCGCGGCGCGCCCCGCCGACGGTGCGCTCGACCATCTCCACGAATCTGCCGATGCCGTGCTGGTCGTGCACCACCAGGTCCCCGGCGCTCAGCGCGAGCGGGTCGACGGTGTTGCGCCGCCGCGCGGCCAGCCGCTTGCCCTCCGGGCCGGTGGCGCGGTTGCCGGTGAGGTCGGTCTCGGTGATCACCACCAGGGCGGCGTCGGGCACCACGATCCCGGCGTGCAGCGGGCCCTTGAGCACCCCGACCACCCCCGCCGCGGGCGCCCCGCCCGCCTCCAGCAACGCCGCGGGGGTGTCGCGTTCGGCGAGCTGCTCGACCACCCGCTGCGCGGTGCCGGTGCCGGGCGTCACGACCGCGGCCAGTCCGCCGGTGCGCAGGTGTGCGCGCAGCATGGCGAAGATCTCCTCGACGGTGCTCTGCTGTCCGCGCGCCGACGGCGCGGGACGCAGCCCGAGATCGATCGCCCCGTCGCCGCCGAGCTGGCTGACCGTCCACCACCGGTGACCGCCGGCCCGGGCGGCCTCGCGGACCTCGTCGAGTTCGCGGAATCCCGACCCGCCGAGTTGTTCGACGTCCACCGGTGCCTGCCCGCCGAGCGCGGCCACCGACCACGACGCCTCCAGGAACTCCTGGCCCGTCGTGATCAGGTCGGCCGCCCGGGTGCGCACCTTCTCCGGGTCGCACACCAGCAGCGGCGTCTGCGCCGGCAGGTGATCGGTGAGCAGGCCCAGGCGTCCGGGGCGCAGCACCGGCTGCAGGGCCTCCATGCCGTCGACCGGCACACCCTCGGCGATCTTGGCCAGCATCTCGGCGACGCCGCCGATCACCGGGTTCTCGTCGGGGTGACCGGCTTTGGCCAATTCGGCTGCACGGCAACGCACGTCGTCGGTGAGCAGCAGCTCCCGACACGGCACCGCGATCACCGCACCGACCTCGATCTCGGGGATGGAGCGCTGGTCGGCGACGGCGAACATCCGCATCTCGCTGACCTCGTCGCCCCAGAACTCGACCCGCACCGGGTGTTCGGCGGTCGGCGGGAAGACGTCGAGGATCCCGCCGCGCACCGCGAACTCACCGCGCCGGCCGACCATGTCCACCCGGGTGTAGGCCAGGTCCACCAGACGCGCCACCACCGCGTCGAAGTCCTGCTGCGCGCCGACCTCGAAGCTGACCGGTTCGGTCTCGGCCAGGTCGGCGGCCATCGGCTGCAGCAGCGATCGCACGCTGGTCACCACGACCGACAGCGGCGGACCCAGGCGCTCGTCGTCGGGTCGGGCCAGGCGGCGCAGCAACAGCAGCCGCGATCCGACGGTGTCCACCCCCGGCGAGAGCCGCTCGTGCGGCAGGGTCTCCCAGGCCGGGAACATCGCCGCGGACTCGCCGTACACCCCGCGCAGTTCGGCGGCGAGGTCGTCGGCCTCCCGCCCGGTGGCCGTCACCACCAGCAGCGGGCCACCGCGGGCCAGCGCGCAGGCCACGAACAGCTGGGCGCTGACCGGGCCCACCACCGCCAGGTCCTCCGGCCGGCCCGCCGCGCGCTCGACGAGATCGGCGAACGCGGGTGCCCGCAGCGCGGTGTCGACGAGACCGGCCAGCGGAGTTCGGACGTCCTGACGCCCCGGCACGGCCATGATCGACCGATTCTATGTGCCTGTCGTATCCGCCTGCGGCGCGCACCGATTCACCCGCTGGCCTGCTGCTACAGTGCCAGGCGGGTGATCCGTCGTGGTGTAATTGGCAGCACCTCTGATTTTGGTTCAGATAGTTCAGGTTCGAGTCCTGGCGACGGAGCGACCTTCCACCCCGACTGTGCGGCTTGGGTACGGTTTGGTGGCGTGTCGCGTATGAAACCGCTCACTGGGAGGCCCGGGTGACGTCACCGGTTCACGAATCCGCCGTCGTCGTGCTCGCCGCCGGCGCGGGCACCCGGATGCGCTCGGACACCCCCAAGGTGCTGCACACCCTCGGCGGGCGCAGCATGCTCGCCCACGCCCTGCACGCGGTGGCCAAGACCGGCCCCGAACACCTGGTGGTGGTGCTGGGCAACGACCGCCGGCGGGTGGAACCGGTGGTCGGCGAGCTCGCCGACGCGATCGGCCGCCCCGTCCAGGTGGCCGTGCAGCGCCAGCAGCTGGGCACCGGCGACGCGGCGCTGTGCGGGCTGTCCGCACTGCCCCCCGACTTCGCCGGCACGGTCGTGGTCACCTCCGCCGACATCCCACTGCTCGACGCCGACACGCTGGCCGGGCTGATCGCCGCGCACCGCGACGAACCGGCCGCGGTGACGGTGCTGACCACCACCGTGCCCGACGCCACCGGCTACGGCCGCATCCTGCGCACCCAGGACGGCGAGGTGATCGCCATCGTCGAGGAGACCGACGCCACCCCGCAGCAGCGGGCCATCCGCGAGGTCAACGCCGGGGTGTACGCGTTCGACGCCGCCGCGCTGCGCTCGGCACTGAGCCGGCTGTCCTCGGACAACGCCCAGCAGGAGCGCTACCTGACCGACGTGATCGCGATCGTGCGCGCCGACGGGCGACCGGTGCGCGCCCGCCACATCGAGGACCACGCCCTGGTCGCCGGAGTCAACGACCGGGTCCAGCTGGCCGAGATCGCCCGTGAGCTCAACGGCCGGGTGGTGGCCGCCCACCAGCGCGCCGGGGTCAGCGTGGTCGACCCGCAGACCACCTGGATAGACGTCGACGTCACGATCGGCCGCGACACCGTCGTGCACCCGGGCACCCAGCTGCTGGGCGCGACCCGCATCGGCACCGGGTGCCGGATCGGGCCGGACACCACCCTGGAGGGCGTGCGGGTCGGCGCGGGCGCGTCGGTGGTGCGCACCCACGGGATCGACTCCGAGATCGGTGACGGCGCGGAGGTCGGGCCGTTCGCCTACCTGCGGCCGGGCACCCGGCTGGGGGCGGAGGGCAAACTCGGGGCGTTCGTGGAGACCAAGAACGCCGTGATCGGCACCGGCACCAAGGTGCCGCATCTGACCTACGTCGGCGACGCCGACATCGGCGACCACAGCAACATCGGCGCCTCCAGCGTGTTCGTCAACTACGACGGCGAGACCAAGAGCCGCACCACGGTCGGCTCGCACGTGCGCACCGGCAGCGACACGATGTTCGTCGCGCCGGTCACCGTCGGCGACGGCGCCTACACCGGCGCGGGCACGGTGCTGCGCGAGGACGTCCCGCCCGGGGCGCTGGCGGTCTCGGCCGGGCCGCAGCGCACCATCGAGGACTGGGTGTTGCACAACCGTCCCGGAAGCGACTCGGCGCAGGCCGCCGCTGAATCCCAGGCCCGGGCCAAAGCCGAGTCGCGTGAGGCCGAACAGAGCTGACTCCGTAAGATCAAGCCAGTTCTGACCGATTCCCGACCGGCAGGGGCACCAGTGAGCACCGACTGGATGGACAACCGCAAGAACCTGATGCTCTTCTCCGGCCGCGCGCACCCGGAGTTGGCCGAGCAGGTCGCCAAGGAACTCGACATCCACGTCACCGAGCAGACCGCCCGCGACTTCGCCAACGGGGAGATCTTCGTCCGCTTCGACGAGTCGGTGCGCGGCTGCGACGCGTTCGTCCTGCAGTCCCACCCCGCCCCGCTGAACACGTGGCTGATGGAACAGCTGATCATGATCGACGCGCTTAAGCGGGGCAGCGCCAAGCGGATCACCGCGATCCTGCCGTTCTATCCCTACGCCCGCCAGGACAAGAAGCACCGCGGCCGCGAACCGATCTCGGCGCGGCTGGTGGCCGATCTGCTCAAGACCGCAGGCGCGGACCGCATCGTGTCGGTGGATCTGCACACCGACCAGATCCAGGGGTTCTTCGACGGACCCGTGGACCACATGCGTGCGCAACCGCTGCTGACCGGCTACATCAAGGACAACTACAGCAGCGAGGACGTCGTCGTGGTCTCCCCCGACTCCGGACGCGTGCGGGTCGCCGAGAAGTGGGCCGACGCGCTGGGCGGCACACCGCTGGCCTTCATCCACAAGACCCGCGACCCGCGGGTGTCCAACCAGGTGGTGTCCCATCGGGTGGTCGGCGAGGTGGAGGGCAAGACCTGCGTGCTCACCGACGACATGATCGACACCGGCGGGACCATCGCCGGCGCGGTGCGACTGCTGCGCGAGGAGGGCGCCGCCGACGTGATCATCGCCGCCACCCACGGCGTGCTGTCCGATCCGGCCGCCGAACGGCTCGCCGGGTGCGGCGCCCGCGAGGTGATCGTCACCGACACCCTGCCCATCGACGACTCCAAGCGCTTCCCGCAGTTGACCGTGCTCTCGATCGCCCCGCTGCTGGCCAGCACCATCCGCGCGGTCTTCGAGAACGGCTCGGTGACCGGGCTCTTCGACGGGGACGCGTAGCGCCGCACCGGATGAAGATCACCCACCGGCGCAGCGCCCCGGTCCTGGCCGTCCTGGCGCTGGCGACCGCGGTCGGCTGCGGCCCGCAGACCGCCGAGTACTCCCCGATCAAGGCGAGCAGCACCACAGCCGCCGCGGAGACGACCGAGGACACCGCCGCGGCGGACTCCACCTCGACGACCCCCACCCCGATCGCCGACTACCTGGAGAGCGTCGGTGTGACCGGCGAACAGGTCGCACTCGACAAGCTGACCGACCTGACGGTCACGCTGCCGCGTCCGAAGGGGTGGACCAAGTACGCCAACCCGAACCTGTCGCCGGGCACCGAGGCGATCGCCAAGAACAACACCTACCCGACCGCGATGGTGATGGTGTTCCGGCTCAACGGGAACTTCGACGTGGCCGAGGCGCTCAAGCACGCCGACAGCAGCGCTGAGATGTCGCAGAACTTCACCAAACTGAACTACTCCGAGGCCGACTTCAAGGGCTTCCCGTCGTCGATGATCGAGGGCAGCTACGACCTCAACGGCGAACGCCTGCACACCTACAACCGCATCGTCATCCCGGTGACCCCGGCGCCGCGGTTTCAGCGCTACCTCGTGCAGTTCACCGTGACCAGCCTCGCCCAGCAGGCCGCCCCGCAGGCCGCCGAAATCGAGTCCGTCATCGGGGGATTCAGCGTCGCCGTGAAGTAGCGGGCCGGTCCCGGTGCAGGGCGATTTCCCTGCGGCGGCCGCCGTCGGCTACCCTGGGGCGACGTCACGGCGAGGGTGGTTCGGCCACCGTTATCGACGCGGCCCGGCGCGAGAGCGCCGATTCGCCCGCCTTCGCCGACCGATAACACGAAGGCAGGGGCATTCGATGGCTTCCAACACCAACCGTCTCAGCGTCGAGGTGCGCACCCGCACCGGCAAGGGCGCCTCGCGGCAGGCCCGGCGCGAGGGCAAGGTCCCCGCGGTCCTCTACGGCCACGGCAGCGACCCGCAGCACCTGACGCTCAACGCGCACGACTTCGCCGCGGTGCTGCGCAACTCCGGCGCCAACGCCGTGCTCAGTTTGACCATCGACGGCAAAGAGCAGCTGGCGCTGACCAAGTCCATCGCCGTGCATCCGGTGCGGCGCAATGTCACCCACGCCGACCTGCTGGTGGTCCGCCGCGGCGAGAAGGTGACCGTGGAGGTCCCGGTCGCCCTGGAGGGCGAGGCCGCCAACGGCACCCTGGTCACCCAGGACTCCACCACGATCGAGATCGAGGCCGAGGCGCTGTCCATCCCGGAGAGCCTGACGGTGTCCATCGAAGGCGCCGAGGAGGGCACCCAGATCACCGCCGGGCAGATCGCCCTGCCCGAGGGGGTCACCCTGGTCAGCGATCCCGAGATGCTCGTGGTCAACGTCGTGGTCGCGCCGACCGCCGAGGACCTCGAGGCCGAGGGCGCCGGCGAGGTGACCGAGGCCGAGGGTGCCGAGGCCGCCGAGGGCGAGGAAGCCGCCGGCGAGGCCGGGGAGTCCGCGGAGGCCGGCGGCGAGGGCGAGAGCAAGCCCGCCGAGGGCGAGTAAGCACCCGCGGTGGCCGAGCCGTTGCTGGTGGTCGGCCTGGGCAACCCCGGACCGCAGTACGCCAAGACCCGCCACAACGTCGGGTTCATGGTCGCCGACCTGCTGGCCGGCCGCATCGGTGCCGCGTTCAAGGTGCACAAGCGCTCCGGCGCCGAGGTCCTCACCGGCCGGCTGGCGCACCGGCCGGTCGTGCTGGCCAAGCCGCGCACGTTCATGAACGAGTCGGGCCGCCAGGTCGGGCCGCTGGCCAAGTTCTACTCGGTGAGCCCCGCCGACGTGGTGGTCATCCACGACGACCTCGACCTGGACTTCGGGCTGATCCGGCTCAAGACCGGCGGCGGCGAGGGCGGCCACAACGGCCTGCGCTCGGTGGCGAACGCGTTGGGCACCAAGGATTTTCAGCGGGTGCGCATCGGGATCGGCCGCCCGCCCGGCCGCAAGGACCCCGCGGCGTTCGTGCTCGAGCCGTTCACCGCCGCCGAGCGCACCGACGTGCCCGCCCTCTGCGAGCAGGCCGCCGACGCCACCGAGCTGCTGATCGACCTCGGCCTGGAGGCCGCGCAGAACCAGGTTCACGCCTGGACACCGCGCTGACCGCCTAGGTGACCAGGCCCACGGAGTTGGCCCGGCGCAGCTTGCCCGACGGCGTCTTGGGGATGGTGCCCGGTCCCAGCACGACCACGTTGCGCGGGCGCACGTCGACCTCGGCGACGACCTCGTGGGCGACCTGCTGCTCGATGCGGCGCACCTCGGCGGGGTCGTCCCAGACGTTGGACTCCACGGCCACCGCGAAGGTCTCCCGGGAGTGCCCGGCGTCCAGGCGCACCGCGACCGCGCAGCCCGGGCGCACGCCCTCCACCCGGCCGGCCGCGCGCTCGATGTCGGTGGGATAGATGTTGCGGCCCGCCATGATGATCACGTCCTTGACCCGGCCGCAGACCACCACGTAGCCCTCCTCGGTGAGGTAGCCCAGGTCGCCGGTGTCATACCAGCCGTTCTCGTCCTGCGCGGGCACGAAACCGCCCATGGTCAGATACCCCGGGGTCAGCGACTCCCCGCGCAATTCGATGATGCCGACCCCGCGCGCGGGCAGCACGTTGCCGTCCTCGTCGACGATGCGGGCCTCCAGATCCTGCAGCAGCGGACCCAGCGTGGCCAGCCGGCGCACGTTGCCCCGCGACGTGGGCACCGCGCGGCGCAGCGCGGCCAGCAGGTCGGCGTCGACCTCGTCGACCACCAGGCCCGCACCGCACTGCGAGAACGACACCGCCAGGGTGGTCTCGGCCATGCCGTAGGCGGGCAGGATCGCGAACTTGCTCAGCCCGAACGGTTTACCCGCGTCGATGAGGTCCTCGACGTCGGCCGGTTCGACCGGCTCGGCACCGGAGAGCGCGAAGCGCAGCGTGGACAGGTCGAAGTCGCCGGGCTTGGCCTGACGGCGCAGCCGCTTGGCGAACAGCGCGTAGGCGAAGTTGGGGGCGGCGGTCATGGTGCCCCGGTACTTGTCGATCAGCTTGGCCCACAGCAGGGTGTCGCGCAGGAAGTCCAGCGGGGTGACCTTGACCAGTTCGGCGCCGAAGTACATCGGGATGGTCAAAAAGCCCACCATGCCCATGTCGTGGAAGCAGGGCAGCCAGCTGACCATGACATCGGTGTCGACGTCGTACTCGGCACCGACGAACATCGCCTCGGCGTTGGAGTGGATGTTGCGGTGGGTGATCACCACCGCCTTGGGCGATCCGGTCGAGCCCGACGTGAGCTGCATGAGCGCCACGTCGTCCTCGCCGGTCGGCACCGGGTCGCCGGGCTCGGAGGCCAGCAGCGACTCCACCGTCAGCACCTTCACGCCACGCTGCTCGAGCACCGGCACGGCGGGCAGGAACGGATCGGAGACCACCACCGCGCGCGCGTCGATCATGTCGATGACGTTGCTGGTGTCGGCGGCCCAGTGTTCGAGGTCGGTGCGCGGGGTGGGCTGGTGCAGCATCGTCAGGCTGGCGCCGCGCATCCACAGCGCCTGCGCGGTCGGGGCGATCTCCACCGGCGCCCCGGCCAGCACGCCCACCGCGTCGCCGTGGCCGACCCCGGCGGCGGCCAGGCCGCCGGCGATCCGGCGGGCCCGCTCGTGGACCTCGCGCCAGGAGTGCCGGACGGGTTCGTGAGGCTCACCGGTAACCATCCCCTTGGCGCTGGTCATCGCGCTGTGGAACATCTTGTCGGTGAAACGGCTCACGCTGGCCTCCTCGCCGTTCGGCTCGCCCGGACCTTCATGCTCCGCCCGGGGCGGCGTTTCCGCGTGCGGCACGCCTGCACGAGAGGGGAGCGTTTCGGTCTCGACTCGATGATCTTAGACTTTCCTTAATTTAATGCCAAGCGGCGCTGTTCACGGGCCCGGGGAGGCCGTCGGCACCACCCGGGCGCCGTGCACCGGCCCGCTGGCCACCCGCACGGTGCGGCACACGCCCGCCCCGGCCAGCTCGGTGCCGACGTCCACCGCCGCCCCGGCCGAGGCGCACAGGAACGCGCACGTCGGCCCGGAACCGGAGACGATGCCGGCCAGCGCGCCGGCCTCGGCACCGGCGCGCAGGGTGCGCCGCAGTCCGGGCTCCAGGCTCAGCGCCGCCGGCTGCAGGTCGTTGCCCAGCAGCGGGGCCAGCTGGTGCGGGTCGCCGGCCGACAGCGCGGCCAGCAGCGGTTCGGGATCGGACAGCCGCGGCGGCTCCCCCGCCTCGCGCAGCCGGTCGATCTCGGCGTACACCGCCGCCGCCGAGAGCCCCGCGGCGGCGAAGGCCAGCACCCAGTGGAAGGTGGTGCGGGCCAGCACGGTGGTCAGGTCCTCACCGCGGCCGGTGCCCAGCGCGGTGCCGCCGTGCAGCGCGAAGGGGACGTCACTGCCCAGTTCGGCGGCCATCGCGTGCAGGTCGCGACGCGGCACGCCCAGTTCCCACAGCTCATTGATGGCGACCAGCACCGCGGCGGCGTCGGCGCTACCGCCCGCCATCCCGCCGGCCACCGGGATCGACTTGTCGATCGTGATGTCCACGTCGGGGGCGCGCCCGACGTGGCCGGCCATCAGCTCGGCGGCCTGCCAGGCCAGGTTGCGCTCGTCGGTGGGCACCTCGGCGGCGCCCTCCCCGGTCAGCCGCAGCGACAGCACGTCGGCGTTGCGCACGGTCACCTCGTCGGACAGCGAGACGGCGTGAAAGACGGTGGTCAGTTCGTGGTAGCCGTCGGGGCGCTGATCGCCCACTTCGAGATAGAGGTTGACCTTCCCGGGGACCCGCACCGTCACCGAGCCGGTCGGCACCCATTGGCGCGCGGTGTTGCCACTCGTGGACACCGCACGAGGGTAACGCGAGCTCAGTGCACCCCGGCGGGCTCTGAGCGCCCTGCGGGCGGATCGCCCGGCGCGGCGGTGCGGCCCGAGCGCTGCCAGAGCCGCACGAAGTCGTCGATGGTCAGCGTCTCACCACGCCGCGCCGGGTCGATGCTCGCCGACAGCAGCACCTCCGCGGACGCGTTGCCCGAACCGGCCCACTGCGCGAAGGCGTTGCGCGCGGTCTTGCGCCGCTGGGCGAACGCGATGTCGACCAGCTCGAAGATGCTGCGGCGGAACTGCTCGTCCTGGGGCCACGGCGGGGAGGGGTAGCGGTCGATGCGCACCAGGCCGGAGTACACCCGCGGGATCGGCCAGAACACCGTCGGGGACACCATGCCGTGGCGGCGCACGGTACCGAAGAAGCGCACCTTCACGCTGGGCACGCCGTACTCCTTGCCGCCGGGCTCGGCGGCGAGCCGTTCGGCGACCTCGGCCTGGACCATCACGGTGGCGGTGCGCAGCGTCGGGAACTCCGCCAGCAGGTGCACCAGCGCGGGCACCGCGATGTTGTACGGCAGGTTGGCCACCAGCGCGGTGGGCTGGGTCTGCAGATCCGCGCGGCGCAGCGCGAGGATGTCACGGTGCAGGACCTGAAGCCGGCGGATCTCGCTGTTGCAGTGCGCGCCGACGGTCTCGGGCAGCCGTTCGGCCAACGTCGGGTCGATCTCCACGGCGGTGACCGAGGCGCCTCGGTCGAGCAGTGCCAGGGTCAGCGACCCCAGGCCCGGGCCGACCTCGAGCACCTCGTCGGTCTTGCCGACACCGGCGGCCGCGACCACCCGGCGCAGCGTGTTGGGGTCGTGAACGAAGTTCTGCCCCAGCGACTTTCGCGGTCTGATATCCAGTTCTCGAGCGAGGGTGCGGATCTCGTTGCGACCTAGATAGCGGACGGTCACCTCGCCGCCCGGCCGCAGACCGGCCAGGCCCCCCAGCCCTGCCGGGCCTGGGTCACCGTCGCGATGGCGATCTGCTCCTCGCGGGTCGCCAGGTCGGCACGGTCGGCGTAGCGCAGCCCGCCTTGGCGCTCCCAGGTGTTCTGGTCGAACTGCAGCCCGCCGTAGTAGCCGTTGCCGGTGTTGATCGCCCAGTTGTTGCCCGACTCGCAGGAGGCGATCGCGTCCCAGATCGGCCCGTTGGTGACCGGCGGCACCTCGGTTCCGGGTTTGGCGCCCACTCGCACCACCGAGTCACGCGCGGCGACAACCACCGCGTTGGCCACCGGCAGCCGGCCGGTCTCGACGCCGTTGACGATCGCGACGGCGAAGGTGACGTCCTGCACGCCGGGTACGCCGGGGTCTTCGACCACGCGGCGGCTCTTGTTCAGCGCCGGGTCCTCGATCTGGCGCGCCGCCGGCACCAGCGGCACCCGCTCGGTGACCTTCTGGATGCGCACCCGGGTGACCTGGATCGCCATGCCCTCGACCACCGGGGCGTTCGCGGCGGGCACGACGGTGTCGCGCTGCTGCAGAGGCTGCCCGCTCGCGGCGATCAGCGCACCCACGTCGGGGGCGGCCAGCTTCACGGTCTTGACCACACCGCCGTCGTCGATCTGCACGGTCTTGGCGCTGACCAACGGCAGCGCCATCCCGGCCAGCGGCAGCCGGGTGTCCGGGGTGGCCTGCGCGGGGGCGGTGTCGGCCAGCGCCAGTTGGGCCAGCGCGTCCCCGACGGTGGACGCCGTCGTCCAGACCTGCCGGGGCTGCTGGCCGTCGACCGAGATCTGCAGCGGGCGGCCGCGGCGCAACACCACCGTGGCGGCGTCGCCGACGCGCTGGCCGACCGCGGGCACCACCTCGTCGCGCTCGCCCACCCGCAGACCGTTCTCCTCGATGATGTCGAGCACCCGCGACTTCATCGTCGTGACGGTGGTCGTGGTGCCGTCGACGGTGAGGGTGACGGTCTTCGGAGAGCGCACCGCCAGCACCCCGCCCGCGCCGAGGGTGACCAGCAGCGCGGCGATCACCACCCGGAAGGCGGGGGTGGCCGACTGCTGCAGTCTGCTCAGGGCGTGTGTCATGGCTGGGGAGTCATGGCTGGGGAGTCATGGCGAATAGTGGGGGTGGAGATCACAGAAAGGTAACGGACGCCGCGGGGGCGCGGCAACTCCGCGGCGGGTATCTCAGCAGACCCTCAGTCCGCGTTCAGCGCAGGCCGTAGACCCGCCGGGCGGTCGCGGTGGACTCGCCGGCCAGCTCCTCGGCGGGCCGCCCCAGCAGCTCGGCCAGCGCCCGCACGGTGTAGGGCAGGCAGTAGGGCTCGTTGGGCGCCCCGCGGTAGGGGTGCGGGGTCAGAAACGGCGCGTCGGTCTCCACCAGCAGCTGCCCGGGCGGGATCAGGGCGGCGGCCTCGCGCAGCGCGGCGGCGTTGCGGAAGCTGACCGTGCCCGACAGGCTGAGCACCCAGCCGCGCTCGACGCAGGTGCGCGCCATCTGCGGGCCCGAGGAGAAGCAGTGCAGGATCACCGTCGGCGGGGCGCCCTCGGCGCGCAGCACGTCGAGCACCTCGGCGTCGGCGTCGCGGTTGTGGATCATCAGCGGCTTGCCGGTCCGCTTGGCCAGGTCGATGTGCCAGGCGAACGCCTCGCGCTGGATCGCCACCGGCGCGCAGCCCTCCAGCCGGCCCGGCCAGTACAGATCCATGCCGGTCTCGCCGATCGCCACCACCCGCGGGTGCGCGGCCAGGCGCTCGATCTCGGCGCGGGCGGGCCCGCTGAGGTGCCCGGCGCGGGTGGGGTGCAGCGCGACGGCGGCGTAGACGCGCTCGTCCCACTCGGCGGCCGTCACCGCCCAGCGGGCGGAGTCCAGATCGTCGGCGATGGTCACCATGGCGCCGACCCCGACCGCCTGCGCGCGGTCGGCGATCGCCCGGACGTCCTCGGCCGTGCGGGCCCCGCACGCATCGAGGTGGGTGTGGGCGTCGACCAGCGGCGCCAACGGCTCCGGCGGCGGCGGTGCCGGTCGCTTGCTCACGCGCAACACCCTAAGGCCAACCAATAGGGTGATAGCCGACATGAGTCAGCCGTTCTACATCACCACCGCGATCGCCTACCCCAACGGCGCTCCGCACATCGGGCACGCCTACGAGTACATCGCCACCGACGCGATCGCCCGGTTCAAGCGGCTGGACTCCTTCGACGTCCGGTTTCTGACCGGCACCGACGAGCACGGGCTGAAGATGGCGCAGGCCGCCGCCGCCGAGGGCATCCCCACCCCCGAGTTCGCCCGGCGCAACTCCGACGAGTTCGAACGCCTCGCCGGACTACTCGACATCTCCTTCGACCGGTTCATCCGCACCACCGACCCCGACCACTACGCGGCGTCGGCGGCGATCTGGCAGCGGATGGCCGACAACGGCGACATCTACCTCGACTCCTACTCCGGCTGGTACTCGGTGCGCGACGAGCGGTTCTTCACCGAAGCCGAGACGACGGTCGATCCGGACGGCACCCGGGTCGCTGTCGAAACCGGGACACCGGTGAGCAGGACCGTGGAACAGACCTCCATCTTCCGACTCTCGGCCTACGCCGAACCCCTGCTGGCGCACTACGCGGCCAACCCGGATTTCATCGCCCCCGAGGCGCGCCGCAACGAGGTGGTCAGTTTCGTCTCCGGCGGGCTGCGGGATCTGTCGATATCGCGGACGTCGTTCGACTGGGGCGTTCCGGTGCCCGGCGACCCGGCGCACGTCATGTACGTGTGGGTGGACGCACTGACCAACTA
>NZ_JBJTCF010000025.1:0-21150 GCF_046091765.1 Mycobacterium sp. | reverse complement strand
GCCGCCGTCGCCGCCGTTGCCGCCGTTGCCGTTGGTGGAGACACCGCCCGCGCCGCCGTTGCCTCCGGTCGCCCGCCAGTTGCCGACGGCGGTGGTGGTCGCCGCCCCGCCCTTGCCGCCGGTGCCGGCTGTGCCGTTGCTCGCGTTGCCGCCGGAGCCGCCGTTGCCGCCGAAGGCCCGTCCGCCGGTGCTGCCCGCGTCACCGCCGGCGCCGCCGGCGCCGCCCGAGCCGGTGGTCGATCCGCTGGTGCCGCCGTTGCCGCCGGCGCCGCCGTTGCCGCCGGTGGCTGTCGTGGTGCCGCTGCCGGTGGCCTTGCCGCCGTTGCCGCCGTTGCCGCCGTTGGCCCCGGAGCCACTGGCCGCCCGGGTCACCCCTCCACCGCTCAGACCGCCGATGCCCACGGTTCCGTCGTTGCCGCCGTTGCCGCCGTTGCCGCCGGTCGTCCCGCCGTCGGCGCCGTTGCCGCCGTTGCCGCCCGCACCGGCGTTGCCGCCGACGCCTCCGGCGCCCGCGGATCCGGTGGTTCCGCTCGGGCTGCTGGCGACACCGGCGGCTCCGCCGTTGCCGCCGGCCCCGCCGGCGCCTCCGACGCCGCCGTTGCCGCCGGTGGCGCCGATGGCGGTTGCGGTGAATCCGGCGCCGCCGATTCCGCCGGTGCCGCCGGCGCCGCCGATGCCGCCGTTGCCGGCGACACCGGTGGTGGCTTTGCCCCCGGCACCGCCGGCGCCGCCCTTGCCGGCCGCGGCGCCGGCGCTGCCGTTGTTGGAGATGTCGGTGCCGGCGGCGCCGGGACCGCCGCTGCCGCCGTTGCCGCCGTTGCCGCCGTTGCCGGCGAGTCCGCCGGTGGCGTCTCCGCCGGCGCCGCCTGCGCCGCCGTCGCGGGCGACATTGCCGGCCCCGCCGAGGACGCCGCCGTTGCCGCCGTTGCCGCCGCTGCCGGCGTTGCCAAACCCGCCGTCGGTGCCGGTGGTCGCGCCGCTGCCGCCCTTGCCTTCCACGCCGGCGTTGCCGCCGCGGCCGCCGTCGCCGCCGTTGCGGGTGACCACGGGTACGAACACGCCGCTGGCGCCGTTGCCGCCGGTGCCGCCGCCGGATCCGCTGCCGGCCGCGCCGCCGTTGCCGCCGCCGCCCTGGATGCCGGTGGTGGATCCGGAGCCGCCGGCCCCGCCGGCCCCGCCGTTGCCGCCGCCGCCGCCGTTGCCGCCCGCGCCGCCCGCTTGGGCGGCGATGGATCCGGTGGCGACTGCGTTGGCACCGGCCACGCCGGCTCCGCCGGTGGCGCCCGCGCCGCCGTTGCCGCCCACGCCGCCGTTGCCGCCGGCGCCGGTGGTTCCGGCGTTACCGGCGCTGGCTTGGCCGGCTGCCCCGCCGGCCCCGCCCGCTCCGCCGTTGCCGCCGGCCCCGCCGTTGCCGCCGTCTTGACCCGAGGCGCCCGCGGTCGCCCCGGTGGAACCGTTGACACCGTTGCCGCCGTTGCCGCCGATCCCGCCGGCCCCGCCGGCACCGCCGTTGCCGGCGTTGCCCGAGGTGGCGCCGCCGTTGCCGCCCGCACCGCCGGCCCCGCCGGCACCGCCGGTCTGCCCGGCGGTTCCGGACTGGCCGGCGGCGGTGGCGCCGGTGCCGTTGGCCCCGGCCCCGCCGTCGCCGCCGATCCCGCCGTTGCCGCCGTTACCGATGGCCCCGCCGTTGCCGCCGGCTCCGCCGCGCCCGCCGTCACCTTGCGCCGGGTTGTATCCGTTGCCGCCGTTGCCGCCGTTTCCGGCGGGCGCGCTGACCGCGGCTCCGCCGGCGCCGGCCGTACCGCCGGTGGTGCCGGCCGCACCGCCGGCGCCCGCGGTGCCGGGATTGCCGCCGTTGCCGCCGTTGCCGCCGTTGGGCCGGCCGAGGATGCCGTTGCCGCCCTCGCCGCCGTCGCCGGGTGCTCCGGCGTCACCGCCGGCTCCGCCGTCACCGCCGTTGCCGCGGGAGCCGTTCTGCAGCAGCCCGCCGGCGCCGCCGTCGCCGCCGGCTCCGCCGTTGGCGCCCTGGCCGCCGGCCCCGCCGTTGCCCGCTGCGGCGCCCGCACCGCCGCGGCCACCACCGCCGCCGGCCCCGCCGGCACCGCCGTTGCCCCCGGTGCCCGCACCGGCGCTGCCGATGCCCGGGGCCTTGCCGCCGGTCCCGCCGTCGCCGCCGCGTCCGCCTGCTGTGCCGCTCTGTCCTGCCCCGCCGGTGTCGCCGGGGGTGGTCCCCGCGCTGCCGTCGGCGCCGTTATAGCCCGCACCGCCGGCACCGCCGTTGCCGCCGGCGCCGCCTTGGACGCCGAACAACTCGAACGGGATCAGCCCGGCACCGCCGCCGGCGCCGCCCGCCCCGCCGTTGCCGGCGTCGATGCCCAGCGCGCCGTCGGCGCCGGCACCGCCGTTGCCGCCGGCGCCGCCGCTGCCGAAGGAGCCGCCGGCCCCGCCCGCGCCGCCGTCGCCGCCGTTGGTGCCCGCCGCCGCGCCCTGGGCGTTGAAGCCGTCTCCGCCCTTGCCGCCGTTGCCGCTCGGCGTTGTGGCAGCCGAGCCCTTGCCGCCGGCGTTTCCGCTGGGACCGCCCGCGGCTCCGCCTGAGCCGGCCGCTCCGGGCTCACCGCCGCTGCCGCCGTTGCCGCCGGTGGGCGCGGCCAAGGTGCCCGCACCACCGTCACCGCCGTCGCCGGGCGTACCGGCGTTCCCACCGTCGCCGCCGTTGCCGTCGACCCGTCCGGAAGAGCCACCGACTGAAAGCACCGTGACGGAGTCATCACTGGGGTTCGTCAGGTAGATGCGTGTGCCGTCGGGGCTGACCGCGATCAAGGTCGGATCGTTCCCGGTGACGAACGCCCGCACCACTCTGTTCGTTGCGGGATTCACGACCGACAATTGCCCGGTGCCGGGTTCGGTGACGTAGACACGCGTACCGTCGGGACTGACCGCTACCCCGCGTGGGTTTCCAAGTCCGGCGATCGTTGCCGAGATGCTGTTGGTGGCGGTGTTGATCACCAGAACCGAGTCGCTGTCGGGATTTGTGACATAGACCTGCGAACCGTCCAGGGATACCGCCAGCGACTCGGGCCGACTGAAACCTGCAATGGCGGCGGTCACGGTGTTGGTGGCGGTGCTGACCACCGACACCGAGTTACCGAAGGTGTTGACGACGTAGAGTCGGGTCCCGTCGGGGCTGATCGCCACTCCGCCGACCCCTGCGGTTGCGATCGTCGCACTGATTGCCTGGGTCGCGGTGTTGATCACCGGAAGGGGGATTTGAGTCGAGATGTAGGCGCGAGCCGAGTTGAGGCTGAATGCCACGCCGTTCGGTCCATCATTCACCGCGATCGTCGCGGTACGCGTATTGGTGCCCGGATCGATGACCGATACGGAGTCGCTTAACAAGTCCGCCACGTACACGTTCGAACCGTCGGGGCTCGCTGCTATCCCGAAGAACGGGCCATCGCCGACCGGGATGGTGGCAATCACCTGGTTGGTGACTGTGTCGATCACAGACACCGTGTCTGCTTCGAAGTTGTTGACGTAGGCGCGAGTTCCATTAGGTATCAACGTGATTCCGTGGGGTGAAACCCCGACAGGAACCGTGGCGATCACGGCATAGGGGGGATTCTGACCACTGCCGGCGGCTCCGCCGTTGCCGCCGTTTCCGCCGGTGCCGCTCCCTCCGCCGAGCCCGCCGTTGCCGCCGGCCGCGCCAGTACCGCCCGCGCCGCCGCTGGCGCCGTCACCGCCCCGACCGCCGTCCCCGCCGATGCCTCTGACTCCGTCCTCGCCGCTGGGACTCAGCGCCACGCCCGCGTCGCCGCCGTCCCCGCCGTTGCCGCCGGCTGCGCCGTTGCCGCCGGTGCTGCCGTCGCCGCCGTTGGGGGACTGCGCGCTGCCCGCGGCCCCGTCGGCGCCGCTGCCGCCGTTGCCGCCGTCACCGCCCGGACCGCCCGCTCCGCCGTCGCCCGCGGTGCCGGTGGTGGCTGCTCCGCCTGCTCCGCCGGTTCCGCCGTTGCCGCCGGCGGTGCCGTTCTGGCTGGATCCGGGTGCGCCGTTGTAGCCGCCGCCGCCGTCACCGCCGGCGCCGCCGTTGCCGGCGACCCCGAAGGTGGTGTCGCCGCCCTTGCCGCCCTTGCCGCCGTCACCGCCGGGGCGGCCTTCGATGGTGGAGGTCCAGCCGTCGCCGCCGCGGCCGCCCTTGCCGCCGTCGGCGATCGCGCCGCCGGTGCCGGCTGTCGCGCCGGATCCGCCGGCGCCGCCGCCGCCGCCGGCGCCGCCGTCGGCGCCGTCACCGCCGTTGGGGTTGGCCTCATCACCGGCAGTGCCGTCGGCGCCGTCGGCGCCGGCCCCGCCGGCTCCGCCGTTGCCGCCGTTGCCGTCGGTTCCGGTGCCGCTGGAGTCACCGCCATTGCCGCCGCCGCCACCGGTGCCGCCGTTGCCGCCGCCGCTGCCGGCTTCGCCGGGGTTGCCGCCGGCCACGCCGTCACCGCCGGTGCCGGCGTTGCCGCCGGCTCCGCCGTTACCGGCTGCGCCGTCGACGGAGTCGCCGCCGTTGCCGCCGTTGCCGCCGGCGCCGCCGTTGCCCCCGGTGAGCGCGTTTCCGCCGGACCCGCCTGCTCCGCCGTTGCCGCCGTTGCCCGAACCGGTCGCGTCGAAGCCGTCGCCGCCGGCGCCGCCCTTGCCGGCATCGGCGGCCGCGCCGTCGGCGCCGGCGTCGGCCCCGGGGCCGCCCGTACCGCCGAGGCCCAGCGCTCCGCCGTTGCCGCCGTTGCCGCCGGTGCCGCCCGCGGGTGTCTGCGCGTCGCCGGCCGCGCCGCTGCCGCCGGCGCCGCCGGCCCCCGCGTCACCGCCGTCACCGCCGTTGCTGCTGGGCGCATCGGTGCCGGCCTTGCCGGTCCCGCCGCCGCCGGCCCCGCCGGCCCCGCCGGCCGCGCCGCTGCCGCCCGCGCCGCCGCTGCCACCGGTGCTGCCGTTCTCACCCGCGCCGCCGGGCGCGGTTCCGGCTGCGCCGGTGTAACCGCCGCCGCCGGCTCCGCCGTTGCCGGCGGTGCCCGCGGTGCCGCCGTTGCCGCCGTTGCCGTCGGCGCCGTCGGCCGCCTTGCCCCCGCCGGTGCCGCCGGCGCCGCCTGCCCCGCCGTTGCCGCCGGCCCCGGCGTCCCCGCCGGCGCCGCCGTCCTGGCCCGCGGTGAGCGGATCGGTGCCGCTGCTACCGCCCGCGCCGTTGCCGCCGTCGCCGCCCGCTCCGGCGCTGCCGCCGTCAGCGCCCGCGGCGCCGGCCGCGTCCAGGCCGGCCTTGCCGGTGCTGCCGCCCCCGGCGCCTGCCGCGCCGCCGGATCCGCCGCTGCCGCCCGCGCCACCGTCACCGCCGGCCGTGCCGCTCTGGCCGGAGTCGCCCGGTTGGGCCCCGGCCAGTCCGGTGTAGCCGGCTCCACCGTTGCCGGCGATACCCGCCAGACCCGCGAGGCCGCCGTTGCCGCCGTCGCCGTCGGTGCCGGCGTTGCCCGCGATCGCGGCCCCGCCCGCCCCGCCGGATCCGCCGGACCCGCCGTTGCCGCCGTCGCCGCCATCCCCGCCGGGTCCGCCCGCGACGTTGGGCGCGGTCGCGTCGGCGCCGGTCGCGCCGTTGCCGCCGTTGCCGCCGTTGCCGCCCGCTCCGCCCTTGCCGCCGGCCCCGCCGTCGCCGCCCTTGGAGCCGCCCCGACCGCCCGCGCCACCGTTGCCGGCCTGGCCGCCGCGCTCACCGCCGCCACCCGACGCGCTGGGCAGCACTCCGTTGATGCCGTTGACGCCGCTTGCGGCGTTGCCGCCGGCACCACCGGCGCCACCGGTGCCGTAGGCGCCGCCGTTGCCGCCGACCCCGCCGTTGCCGCCGACACCACCGGAGGTCAGCGCGCTGAACCCGGCGCCGCCGACACCGCCGTTGCCACCCGAGGTGGCGCCAACTCCGTTGGCGCCCTTGGATCCCGCGGTGCCGCCGGTGCCGAAGCCGGCCGCTCCACCGGCCGCGCCGCTTCCGGCGGTGCCGGGATCCCCGCCGTCCCCGCCGTCCCCGCCGTCGGGGGTGGTGGCGTCACCGGCTGCGCCGTTGCCGCCGCGCCCGCCGATGCCGGCCGATCCGCCGCTGCCGCCGTTACCGCCGTCACCGGCGTTCGCGCGCCCACCGAAGAAGATCAGGAACCGGCCGTAGCCCGCGCCGCCACCACCGCCGCCCACGCCGCCGCCACCGCCGTTGCCACCGTTGGTCCCATCCCCACCGTCGGCGCCGGCCACGGTCGCATCCGCCCCGTCCACACCGGTGCCGCCCGTGCCGCCGTTACCGCCCGCGCCGCCCTTGCCCCCGGCCCCGCCGAAACCGAAGACCCACGAACCGTCGCCGCCCTCGCCACCGCTGCCGCCGGTGCCGCCGGCGCCGCCGTTACCGCCGGGCACACCCGTGAGGCCGGCCGCGCCGGCCCCGCCGGCCCCGCCGATCCCACCGTTGCCGATGATCGACAGCAGGCCCGTGGACCCGCCGTTGCCGCCCACCCCGCCGGCCCCGCTGATCGAGGTGGCCGTACCGCCGGTGCCTCCGGCACCACCCGAGCCGAGCACCAGCCCGCCGCGCCCGCCGTTGCCGGCGTCGCCGCCGCTGATTCCGGTGCCTCCGGCGCCGCCGATTCCCCCGCGGTGCCACCGGGCGCGCAGCCCCGCGTTGCCGCCGGCCCCGCCGGCGCCGCCGGTCCCGGCCCCGCCGGATCCGCCCTTGCCGCCGGTGCCCGCGAAGCCCAGCAGCGAGAGCAGTCCGGTGTTGCCGCCGATGCCGCCGGTTCCGCCGGTGTTGGCGGTCAGGACCGCGGCCACCCCGCCGGCCCCACCGTTGCCGCCGTTGCCCAGCAGCAGACCGCCGCTGCCGCCGTTGCCCCCGGCCTGGCCGATCAGCCCGGCCCCGCCGTCGCCGCCGCTGCCGATCAACGCCGCGTTGCCGCCGTTGCCCCCGTTGTAGCCGTCCCCGCCGTTTCCGATCAGACCGGCGTTGCCGCCGGTGCAGGCCTGCCCGCCGGTGCACGACGCGGCCGTCCAGGAATAACCGTTGCCCAGCAGCAGACCGCCGTTGGGATTGGCGGCGGTGCCGTTACCGATGAAGATCCGGATGAAATCGGCGATCGGGTTCGGCGCCCCCTGCGCGGCTGCCGGGGTGCGCGCGATCCCCGAAGCGCCGTCGGTCTCGCGGCGGGCGACCGCCGCCGCAGCCCACACCAGCGCGGCTGATCCCGGCCCCTCCCCGTTGCCCGAACCCAGCCAGGACAGCACCTCATCACCGAGGGCGCTCGCCGAACCCTCGGCCGGGGCCGGCGCGGCGCTGAGCGCCGGTGCGGAAGTCACTGCGCCCGCCCCCGCCTCAGCGGTCGCTGAAACCGTGGCCGAACTGGCCGTCTCACCGGCCGCTGACGGCGCGTCGGTGATCGCCGCGGTGACCGGTGCCAAGCGGCGCGTGCCCCCGCCGCCGGCCGAAGCGCCGGTCGGGGTCTGCGCGCCCCCGCCGCCGACCGTGGTGAGCGCGGACCGACCGGAATCGCGATCGGGCTCAGATCCCGACACCGGGCCCGACGCCGGGCCTGCCGGGCGCGCTCCCGCGCCACCGGGGGAGGAGTTGTCGGCAGCAGGGGCCGCCGCCTCGGTGCGCGCCGGGCGCGGCCCGCGCCGGGTGGCCGACTGTGCCGCCGACTTCGAGGCCGCCTCAGATGCCGCGTCAGATGCCGTCTCCGAGGCCGAGCCCGCCGGTGAGGACGAGGACCCCGGCGAGCCCGTCGTGTCCGCCGCCGCGACCGAGGGCAGCCACAGCGCCACTGCACCGACCCCCAGGGCCACCGCCAGTGACCCCACCCGGCCCACGTATTTCGCCGGACCGCAGTTGCCCAGCTCGGTCACCGTCCGCGATCCGGACTCGATCGGGCGCACCCGACCCATTACTGGAGTCCGACGCCGCGAAAACTGGCCGTGCTTGCCCATGGGGGATGTCCTCTCCAACTGTGGCGACTGGTGCTGATGCTTGGCCGACAAAACCCGGCGCGCACGCCGAGATCGAGGAGCCGGCAAGCTGACCATAGCGGCCCGTCATGCCGTGCGTCGCAAAACTCGCGAGAATGCTCACCCCCACCAGGCGGCCGCGCTCGTAGCTACCGTTCCCAGATCGGTTACTGGTGTTCAAAGACTCAAAGATGCCGAAGGGCAAATCACTACCCGGTCATCACCCCGCAGTTTCGGGACTCACCGGGAACGATCCAGCTAAGGCCACCGCGACACGCTCAGAACACGCTGTAGCCGCCGTCGAGCACCAGGGTCTGACCGGTGAAATAACCCGAGCCCGGGCCGGCCAGCCACACCGCGACGGCCGCGAAGTCCTCGGGCGTCCCCCATCGCCGCAGCGGAATCCGGGGCAGGATCTTGGCCTGCGCGGCGGGGGAGTCCAGCAGTCCCTCGGTCATCGCCGCCCGGGTCCAGCCGGGCACGATCGCGTTGACCCGAACACCGTCGCGGGCCAGTTCGACGGCGAGCCCCCGGGCCATCGCGGCCAGGGCGGCCTTGGCCCCGGCGTAGTGCGTGGCGAAGGGCAGTCCGTCGCTCATCGACACGCTGCTGGTGAACACGATCGACCCGCTGCCGCGCGCCTTCATGTGCCCGGCGACCGCCCGCACCGTGAAGAACTGCCCGTCGAGGTCGACCGCCATCACCCGGCGCCACTCCTCGGTGGACATCGCGTCGATCGGTGACGGGTGCCCGCCTACCCCGGCGTTGGCGAAGCACGAGTCGATCCGGCCGAAGTGCTCCAGGGTGCGCTCAGCCGCGGCGCTCACCGCCGCCTCGTCGCTGACGTCGACGCCGAAGGCGGCCACCGGTGCGGGCCCGTCGGCGGCCAGTTCGGCGGCGGTCGCCTCGTTGCGCGCGGTGTTGGTGCCCCAGATCGCCACGGACGCGCCGGCCCGGTGCAAGCCCCGGGCCATGCCCATCCCGATGCCGCTGTTGCCACCCGTCACCAGGGCGACGTGTCCGGTGAGGTCATGCCATTCGGTCACCCGACGACCCTATCGGCCAGGCGCCCGGCGAGATCATGCCGGCGAGATCATGTCGGCTAGATCATGTCCCTGTCGGTGAGCCAGCGCATGATCGGCCAACCGACGAACACCGGAAGCCACACCGTCAGCACCCGGTAGAGCAGCACCGCGGGAACGCCGATCGCCGTCGGCACGCCGAACGCCGCCAGCCCGCCGATCAGGGCGGCCTCCACCGCGCCGACCCCGCCGGGTGTGGGCGCGGCCGAGGCCAGCGTCCCGCCGACCATGGTGACCACCGTGACCGTGACGAAGTTGGTGCCGCCGCCGAACGCCCCGATGCTGGCCCACAGGGCCAGCGCCGCACCGAGGGTCGTTCCCGCACAACCTAATACGATGATCGCGAAACGCTTGGGCTCGCGCACCAACTCGATCAGGTCGCCACCGACCTCGGTGATCTTGGGCCGGATCGCGGTGTCCAGCCAGCGCCGCAGCTGCGGGACGAACAGGAACGTGCCCAGCACGCCCAGTGCCACCCCGCCGATCAGATAGAGCAGCGTGGTCTTGGGCACGAAATGCGACAGGTCGGCTGATGCCCCCGCGGCGATACTGAAGAAGATCAGCAGCGCGACGTGGGTGATCACCTGGACGGCCTGCTGGACGGCGACCGCCGCCGTCGCGCGCACGGTGCCCAGTCCCGCCTTCTGCAGGAACCGCGTACTGAGTGCCAGCCCGCCGACGCCCGCGGGTGTGGTCGTCGCGGCGAAGGTGTTGGCGAACTGCATGATGACCAGGTTGCGGAAGGGCACCATCCCCGCCGCGCACGCCCACAGGCCGGCCGCGGCGCCGACGTAGGTCAGCGCCGAGACGGCCAGGCCCAGCAGTGCCCACCACCAGTTCGCGGTGCGCAGCTCGTTGAGGAAGGCGGGCACCGTGCTGATGAACGGGTAGGCGACGTAGACCAGGGCGACCAGCAGCACCAACTGAATGAGTTGGTTGCGGGTGAAGCGGGTGATGGTGGCGGTCTGGATCTTGTCGGCGCCGGTCTGGTGCTTGACCTCCTCGCGGGCGGCGGCCATCACCGCCTTGGCATCGCCCACCTCGCGGCGGATCCGGGCCGGGATGGCCGAGCGGGTCAGCCGGCGTGACGCGTCGAGCACCGCGTCGGAGCCCACGGCGTTGATCGCCGCGCGCACCGCCTGCTCCGCGCCGAAACGCGCGGTCGTGGTGACCAGCAGCTGAGCCACGTCGGAGAGCAACTGCTCCTCGGAGGCGCCGTATTCGGCGTTGCCGAAACCGCCGAACAACGCCGCCCCGCCGTCGACGGTGATCTCGCCCAACCGCACGTCGCCGTGGGAGATCTGGTGGCGGTGCAGCACGCCCAGCGACTCCCACACCTTCGCCGCCAGACCCTCGTCGCCGGCCTGCTCGAGCGGGACTCCGCGCGCCGGGGTGTGGGCGAACATCGTCCAGCCCCGCTCCAGGCCGGTCGCCGTCAGCGTCCTGGTGTTGGCCACGCCGAGGTCGCCCACGGCGATGGTCATCAGCGCGCGGTGTTCGATCGCGCGGTGCATAGAGGTCTGCAGCGGGCCGGTCTCGGTGTCGCGCAACACCAGCCAGCGCCAGAACTGGCGCAGCGCGCCGCCGCTGCGCTGATTGGGTCCGTACAGTTCGACCACCGCCGCACCGGTGTCGGAGGCCGCCGAGAGTTCCAGCGGCCCGTGTCCGGCCGGGCGCACGACGGTCAGGGTGTCGGGGGCCAGCCCGCGGCGGGTCAGCGCGCGCACCGCGCCCTCCAACGGCACCTCCAGCGCAGGCGTGCCCACCAGCAGCACCACCAGAGCGCCCACGAACCAGCCGACCGCCAGCCCCAGCAGCGAGCGGGCCGGCACCACCGCGCTGACCAACAGATGGATCGGGACGAAGGCCAGCAGCAGCGCCCACCACCACCGTCGCCAGCGGGTCGGCAGCCAGGGGCCCGACACGGTCAGCACCGCGGCGAGCATCGCGATCCAGCGCGGGTCGTCGAGGAACTGGGACAGGTTCGTCGAAAGCCGCTCGGAGAGGTCGAAGTGCCAGCGCGGTGCGGCGATGCCCTCGCCGGTGATCGACAGCGCCAGCACCGCAACGAATCCCGCGGCGGCGTAGGCGCCGAGCAGCTTCCACTGCCGTCCGACGATCAGCCCGACGAGGATCACGAACGGCAACGCCATGATCGCGATGCCGTAGCAGAGGTAGACCAGGTTGGACTGGGTGGGGGTGAGCACGCCGACGATGCGAGAAACCGAACGCTCCAGGCCCACCCAGTCGCTGCGGGTGATCAGCGAGCTGGTGATGACGAGCGCCAGAAACAGCGCGGCCAGCGTCAGGCGCACGATGTCGGTGGTGCGCCGGGTCAGCGGCAGCAGCAGGCTGCCCGAAACACTGACCTCGCGCCCGTCGACTCGCACCGCGTCGGTCAGCCGGCCGGTGCCGGCGGCAGGTTCTGGTCGGGTGGCGCCTGGCCCAGCAGCGCACCTCGGAGGTCGCCGGCCTGATACATCTCGCGCAGCCGCTGCAGGAAGGCGATCCGTCCGGTGCCCGGGTCGTCGGCGTCGGGGCCGATGCCGGGCGCCGGGGTGCCCTCGCCGGGCCCGGCCGGGGCGGCGTTCTGCGGGACCAGGTACTCGGGGGCGAACGCGCTCAGGGTCGGGACGCCCGCCGCGGCGGCCTCGCCCGGTGCCTGCGGGACGTCGGTCTGGCCGAGCAATAGGTTGGCGGCGTAGGCCGACAGGTCCGGCAGCCCGAACGGTCCCGCCGGGGCGCTGCCCGTCTGCGCCAGCACCGAGCCGATCGCCGAGGGTGGCGGGATCAGTCCGGGTGGGGCCGGCTCGGGCGGCGGTTCGGCGTGCGCCGGGGTGGCGCCGGCGAGCGCGCCGGTGACCGCCGCGATCACCAGCCGACGCATCCGTGCTCCCATGATGGCTACTGCTTGCAGAGCGCGGCGATCTTCTTGCTGGTGGCCTCCGCGGAGCGCAGCCGTGTCGACTGATCGGGGGTGTCGTTGGACACCCCGGCGAGCGCGTTCATCGCGATGGTGTTGAGGTCATCAGCGAGCGAGCGGACGTCGCCGGCCAACTCCTCGGGGGTGTTGGGCGGCAGTTTGTCCAGCAGGTAGGCCGCACCGCCGGCCATCGCGAGACGCGCGTTGGCGGCGATCGCCTCGGTGGCAAAGGCCGTCACCGGGCCGAGGTCGGCGGGCGGGGTGATGTTGGTCCGCAGCGACACCGCTTCGGACACCGTCTTGAACGCACCGCACACCTCGACCTTGGGGTCGGCGACGGCCCCCGGGGTCGCGGTCTTGGGCTCGGGCTTGACCAGCGCCCACCCGGCGGCACCGGCCGCGAGCAGGGCGATGACCAGCGCCAGCGGCGCGATCCAGCGCGCAGCGGAGGGCTTTGCGACCGGAACGGGGTAGTACGGCGGTTCAGACATGGCGAAGATGCTACGCGCCCCGCGCGCGTACCCTCGAAACCATGAGGCGATCGCGTGATCTGCGCAATCTGCTCGGCGTGGGGGCCAGCGGCCTGCTGGTTTCGGTCGGGCTGAGCGTCGCCGCGCCGGCGGCCGTCGCCCAGGACTGCGCCCCGGGCTTCGTGCGCAACCCCTACAACGCGCAGTGCCTCGCGCCAGTCATCACCCCGACCATCAACGGCATTCCGTGCGTTCCCAGCAACCTGGGGCTGTGCCAGTCGTTCGTGCAGAACCAGCAGCCCCCGCGCGTTCCGCAGACCACCGTCGGGTGAGCCGGACGCTCACTGAATCTTGACGACCGTCAGGATGACCGGGTCGTCGGATCTGACGACTGTTTCGGCGCCCGGCTTCATGCCCACCACCTTCCAATCCGCCGGCCGTGAAATAGAGCTGTGTTCTGTGTTCGACGACGCAAGTTCCACGTTGGTGAGTCCGAGATCCTCCAGCTTCGCCGTAGCGACGTCGGCGCTCTGACCGTACATATCGGGAAGGGTCACGTACGTGACCGGAGCTGCGGTCGAAGGCGCCGACGGGGCAGAAGTTGCTGAGACAGTGGCCGGCGCCGGCGGCTCAGCTTTCCCGCAAGCCACCAACATCAGTGCGGACCCCGCCACTAGGAAGAGCTTTTTCCACTTCATGACACGAGAGGGTACCTGGGGCTGACCCGGTGGACCCCCTCGCCGGGGGGTGACCGCCGGGTATCCGGCAGGCAATCAGGCCAGGCCCGTTGACCGGGCCTGGTCAGCACTGCCCGAGCGCGGCAGTCACTCGGACTTGCTGTGGGGCGCGAGGAGTTGAGCCCACGATCGGGCCATCATCGCGTACTCATCCGCACAGGTTTTCGCTCGGCTCTCAGGCAGCGTCCACTCGGCGAGGTTCGGCCGATCGGCGCTGATCTTGGACTCCACGTCCCCGGTCACGAAGTGGTCGTGCTTCGCAGGGTCGGAACCGTACGTCCAGCACAGCATGTTGTACATGCGGGAATGATTCGAGGGATGCCTGGAAGCGAAATCGACCTCTAGGTGACCCTTCGAGCCTTCGTCGTACTGATCGAACATCCGGGCGTAATCGAGGACCGCCTCTTCGGCGCCGGGTTCCACGTTGCCGTTCTCGTCCGGGGCGAGCAGTAGGAAAACCACAAGCTGGTCGGCGGCGTCCTCTTCCCGACCGGTTATCGGTAGGGCGCCGAAATCAATTGCTGCATGAGCAAGTTCGTGATAGTAGGTGGCTAGTGTGGCATTGAGCGCCGCCGGGATCGGATCGGGGTCGCCGATCGCTTTGAAATTACGCAAGCTCAGGTCGGCGTCCTCGTAGCACAGCGTGATCTTCTTCTCGGCGAAGTTCCAGAAAGCATTCGGCGCGTCGCACTGCGCCCCGACCAATGCGATGTCAAAGGGGAGTTTCAGCGTGTTATTGGTCTTCTCGGCCAGATTCTCGAGCAGATGCGCCCGCTTCATCAGCGAACGACCGACGATTGCCGAACCACTGCTGGCACCCTCGTACGTCGCCGTGACCTTCGGTTCGGGTTCGCCCGAACTGCATCCCGGCACGAGGAGTGCCGCTATGACCGCGGCACCCGAGAGGGATAACCGCGCCACCACAGGGAGCGAACTTAGTTGTCGCCCGGAACGGCAGTCGCCGGCGCCGGAGCTGTCACCGCGGGACCGAACGAGTTCGGAGCTTTAGTCTGACCCGGGTCCGGATTCGTTTGGGGCCGCTTGGACTCGACGTTGTTCCCCGCCGGTGCGGTCGGTGCCGGGGACTCCTTGGCGCTGCACCCGACCACCAGCGCCATACCGGCGACGGCCAGACCTGCCGAGGTCACTGCGATTTTGCGGACAAGAGTCTGCTTAGACATCTTTATTTGGTACCAGGTTCGCGTGTGTGACGCAAATCCTTCGGGGCGTCGATCGAGGCCGTCAGGTTTTCGTAACGACCTTGTTCAACAGGCGTGATGCCCAGTTCGGCGACACCTGGGCAAGGGCGCCGAGGACCCTGGTCTGCCGGCCCACCGGGTAGTGCACCCGCGGCAGCCAGCTGCGGGCCGGCCGGGTCGCGGCGTAGATCGCCGCGGCGACGTCCTCGGCACTCAGGTGCACCCCCAGCGTCCGGGTGCTGCGGGTTTCCACACCGTCGACCATCGCGGTGTCGACGAACAGCGGCCACATCGCGATCATCCGGATGCCGTGTCGGCGCCACTCCAGTTCCAGGGCCTCGGTCAGCCCGCGCACGGCGAACTTGGTGGCCGAGTAGGTGGCCAGTTCGGGCTGGCCGTAGATCGCCGAGGCCGAACACAGGTTGACGGCCTGCGCCCCCGGGGTGTCCCGCAGGTAGGGGAACGCGCAGTGCAACCCGGCGATCGCGCCGTAGACGTTGACGTCGACCATCCGGCGCTGCGCCGCCAGCGGGATGCCCTCGAAGTGCCCGGCGCTGAGCACCCCGGCGTTGTTCACCAGGATGTCGAGCCGCCGTGAGCGTCCGGTGAAGGCCGCCAGTTGCGCCGACCAGTCCTCGGCGTCGGTGACGTCCAGACCGCCGATCGCGATCTGGCCGCCGCGGGCGGTGATCTCCTCGCGCAGCGTGGCCAGCCCCGCCAGGTCGACGTCGTAGCCGCCGACCCGATAGCCGTGCCCGGCGAAGGTCAGTGCGGTCGCGCGGCCGATCCCGGCGGCGGCGCCGGTGATGAAGATCGACGGTGCGCTCTCAGTCATCGGTCCTGTCTACCCGAGCGCGGCCCCGCTGGCGATACCAGTCGATGAGCTCGGGGCGGTCGACCGCGCGCAGGTCGAGGGACACTGCGTCGCGGCCTGCCAGGATCGCGGCGATCGGCACTTCGAGTTTTTTGCCGGTGCGGGTGTGCGGGATGCCGGGAGCGGCGATCACCTCGTCGGGCACGTGCCGCGGCGAGAGCCGGTTTCTGATCTGCGCCCGGATCGCCGCGATCAGGTCGTCGTCGAGATGACGTCCCTCGGCCACGGTGACGAACAGCGGCATCCAGTAGTCGCCGTGCGGGCCGTCGACACCCACGATCAGCGCCTCGGCCACCTCGTCCATGGCCTCGACGACCTCGTAGATGTCAGCCGAACCCATCCGGATGCCGTGGCGGTTGAGGGTCGCGTCGCTGCGCCCGTGGATGATCACCGACCCGCGCTCGGTGACCGTCACCCAGTCGCCGTGGCGCCATACGCCCGGAGCCGGGCCGTTCGCCCAGCGGTGATCGAAATACGCTGCGCGGTAACGGGATCCGTCGGGATCATCCCAGAAGGAGATCGGCATCGACGGCATCGGCGTGGTGATCACCAGCTCACCGACCTCACCGATGAGCGGTTGGCGGGTCGCTGACCAGCTGTGCAGGTCCACGCCCAGGTATCGGGTGCTGAGTTCGCCGGCCCGCGCCGGGATGCCCGCGGTGCCGCCGGCGAAGGCGCTCACCACGTCGGTGCCGCCGCTGAGGGAGGAGATCGCCGCTCCGCCGACCGCCGGGCCGGCCCAGTCGAACAGTTCGGCCGACAGCGGCGAGCCGGTGCTGCCCAGGGTGCGCAGCGCACGGAGGTCGCAGCCGTCGGCGGGGCGCAGTCCGGCTTTGCGCGTGGCCAGCAGGTGACCCGGGCTGGTGCCGAAGTAGCTGACCCGCTCGGCCTCGACGAGCCGCCAGAGCCGCTCGGGCCCGGGATGCAGCGGATGACCGCTGTAGCTGACGATGGTCGCGCCGCACAGCAGCCCGGCCAGCCGGAAGTTCCACATCATCCAGCTCAGCGCGGTCTGCCAGAAGAACACGTCGGACTCATCGAGGCCGGCGTGCAGGGCGGCGGTCTTGAGGTGCTCGACGATCACCCCGCCGTGGCCGTGCACGAGTCCCTTGGGCCGCCCGGTGGTGCCGGAGGTGAACAGCACCCACAGCGGGTGGTCGAAGTCGACCGCGCTGACCTCGGGCTCGACCGGGCTCTCGATCACCTCGCGGTAGTGCGCGCCGTCGAGCAGCAGCACCGGGGGTTGGCCGGGCAGCAGCGCGGCCAGTTCGTCGGTGTCGCGGCGCTTGTCGATCCAGCGGCCGGTGAACCGGTAGCCGCCACAGCTGATCAGCACCGTGGGCGCGAGCTGTCCCAACCGGGCGGCCGCCCCCTGCGGTGCGTAGTCCTGTCCGCAGGCCGACCACACCGCGCCGATCGCGGCGGTGGCCAGGAACGCGATGACCGCCTCGGGGACATCGGGGAGGTAGGCGCCGACCAGGTCGCCGGGGCCGACGCCGAGCCGGCGCAGTTCGGCGGCCAGCGCCCCGACCCGGCCGGGCAGTTGCGACCAGGCGATCTCGGTGCGGGTGCCGTCCTCGTCGACGCCGATCACCGCCGGGCCGGACCGCCCGCGATGGCGCAGCACCTGATCGACGTAGTTCAGCCGGACCCCCGGGAACCAGCGCGCCCCGGGCATGGCGGGGTCGGCGAGGATCGCGGTCTCGCCGTCGGCGGGTCCGGTGGCCGCACGGATGTCGAAGAACTCCCACACCGCCCGCCAGAACCGGGCGGGCTGTTCCACCGACCACCGCCACAGCTCGGCGTAGCCGCCGGTCGGTGCGCCGTGGCTGGCCGCGGCGGCCGCCGCGAACACGCGCCACCGTTCGTCGCCGGGGGAGTGGATCAGCGCCTCCTAGCTGAATTCGACGCCGGACACCTTGATCTGGTCGCCCTCGCGCAGCAGGGTCATCACCACCCGCCACTGCCGCGGGGCTTTCTGATCCTCGGGTGCCTGCGGGCCCTCGCGCCGCGAGGTCGCCGAGACCAGCACCACCGCGGTGTCTCCGGTCAGCGATTCCACCGCCGCGTCGTTGACGGTGGCCTTGGTGACGATCTTCTCCTCCTCGAGGGCCTTGACGAAGTCCTCGGAGGCGTCGGTGAACCCGGCCTTGAAACTGCCCGTCGACCCGTCAAGGACGCGCTGCACGGTCTCGCGCGCCGAGGTGTAGTCCACCGACATCAGGTTGATCACACCCTGGCGGGCGGCGGCTGCGTACTCGGCGACCAGCCGCCGGTGCTCGGACTCGGCGTGGTGCTCGCGCAGCATGAAGCCGGTCGCCCCCAGCAACCCGACGATCGCCAGTCCGGCCAGGGCCAGCGCGAGCGTCCCCCGCAGCGAGCGGGGCCGGGCCGGGGGGGCGGTCCCGATCTCAGACCCGGCCCCGGTCCCAGACTCGGCGCCGCTCTCGGACTCGGCGAGCCTGCCGCGCAATTCCGCGGCGCGCGCCCGTGCCTCGGCGGCGCGCGCCTCGGCTTCGGCCGCCTCGGCCTCGGCCTGCGCCAGCGGATCGACCAGCGGATCGACCGGCGGCGGGGGCTCGGAGGGACTCACGGCGACTCCTGGCTCTGGTCACAGCTGACGGCAATGTTCGCTTTCGGCCGCACCCGTCCCCGCACGGATGCGACAGTAATCCTGTGCGACCGACCGTAGCCGCTGCCGCCGGTCTGGTGGCCGCCGGACTGGTCATCCCCACCCCGGCGGCCGCCGACGAGTGCAGCGACGCCTTTTGCACGCCGGGCATCACCCCCGGCGTGGTGCTCGGCGCGCCCTGCCAGGACACCTCCTTCTACGTGTTCGGCACCACCTCGTGGGGCCGGCTGGTGTTCTGCGGATCTCCGCGGCGCTACGAGCCGCGCTACTTCCGCTCGCCGGTGATGATGGGCATCAAACAACTGGACACCAACTGCACCGGCTACGAGCGCGCGGTCGCCCAGGCCCCCGACGGGCTGTTCCTCACCTGCTCGTCGCAGAACAACGAGTCGATCTGGGTGCGCGGGGACGCCTGAGCGCGATCACCACAGTCGCAGCGAACACAGCGCACCCTTGGCGCCGGAGTTGCTCGCCAGCACCTGCCCATCGACGGCCAGGGTGCAGTGAAACGTCGGCGGGTTCGGCGATTGCCCACTGGTTCCCAGCACCATCGCCCAGTTCTGCGGGTCGGCCAGGCGCACCGTGAGCACCCAGGGCCGACCGGGTCCGACGTCGGCCTCCACGTTCGGGGTGAACACGTAGGGGTTGTGGCTGTACTCGGCGAAGTTGGGCGGATCGGTGTCGCGGTAGTAGATCTCGGCCGGGAACGGTTCGTCGGTATAGATGGTGTAGGTGACCTCATGCAGTGCGGGCCCCTCCGCGCCCGCCGGGACCGTCGCGGCGTAGCCGACGGCCGTGAGCGCGACCGATGCGGCCAGGCAAGCCGACGCCGGGACGAATCGCATGGTGCAGTCTGGCACGACACCTCGCACCGCAGCGCGCGTTTGCCCCGTCTAGGATCGGTTGACTTCGAGGTCCGGGAGGTGGGAATGGCCCCCGAGTGCGCCGACGCCCGGGTCGTCGGGCAGGAGGCCGACGGCTCCGACGCCGACCTGCCCGACCTCGCCGAGGCCGTCGAGGCCGCCGACGCCGAAGCGGCCGAAGCCGAGGCGCACGCCCAGCAGGCCCGTGCCCGCGCCGCGCGGCTGCGCTCGGCGGAGTCACGTCCGCGCCGCCGGCGTCGCGTCGCACTGGCCGCCGCCGCGGTGATCGGCGTCGCGGGACTGGCTCTGACCGCGACCATGCTGGTCAAGCACCGGGAGGTCGCCGCTCAGCGCGCCGAGGACAGCCAGCGCGTCGAGGCCGCGCGCACCGCCGTCACCGCGCTGCTGTCCATCGACCACACCCGGGCGCGGGCCGACGTGCAACGCGTCCTCGACGTCACCGCCGGATCCTTCCACGACGACTTCGCCCGCAGCGCCGACGATTTCGTGTCCACCGCCGAGCGCTACCAGACCGTCACCAAGGGAGAGGTCAAGGCCGCCGCGCTGCAGAACGCCACCGCCGACAGCGCGGTGGTGCTGGTGGCCGCGGTCTCGCAGGTGAGTAACGCCAGCGGAGCCCGCGAGGATCCGCGCCCGTTTCGGATGAGCGTGACGGTGACCCGCGACGGTGGGCAGTTCAAAATGTCGGATCTGGAGTTCGTGCCGTGAGCGCCGGGGAGGACACCGGGGAGCAGACCGCCGGGTTTGAGACCGTCGAGTCCGAGATCGCCGAGGAGGCCGCGGAGGTCGAGCTCGACGTGCCCGCGGCGTCGCCGCGCCCCCGGGGCTGGGTACGCCGGCGGTGGGCGGCGCTGCTCGCCGCCGTGCTGGTGGTCGGTTCGGCCGGCGCGGCCGGCGGGGTCTACTGGTGGGTCTACCGGCCCGACCAGTTGACCGGCGCCGCCGCCCAGCAGCAGGTGCTGACCGCGGCGCGGGAGGGCACCGAGGCGATCCTCACCTACGCCCCCGACACCCTCGACGCGGACCTGGCCAACGCCAAGTCGCGGCTGACCGGTGATTTCCTGGACCACTACAACCAGTTCACCGAGCAGATCGTCGCCCCGGCCGCCCGTCAGAAGGGGATCAAGACCGAGGCCAACGTGGCGCGCGCCGCGGTGTCGCGGATGACCCCGCAGACCGCGGTGGTGCTGGTGTTCGTCAACCAGGTGACCACCAGCAAGGAGCGGCCCACCCCGGCGCTGTCCACCAGCAGCGTGGAGGTGATCCTCGTCCGCGATCAGGACCGCTGGCTGATCTCTCAGTTCAATCCGATCTGATCCCCCGAAGACCCCCGAAGTCCCCGCCGCCGGGGACCTATGACCCTGGCTCGGTGGGACGGCGACCGGTGAGGCTGTCTGCAGCGGCAGTGATCGGAGGCGGCAGCGGATGGACACCGACTTTCCCGACCCTGAAACCTTGCGCGCGGTACTGACGCTGGCGACCCACGCCCCCTCGGTGCACAACTCCCAGCCCTGGCACTGGGTGGTCGGCCCCGACCGTTTGCATCTCTACGCCGACCCCGCCCGCCACCTTCGGCAGGCCGATCCGGACCGGCGCGATCTGCTGCTCAGTTGCGGGGCGGCGTTGCACCACTGCACGGTGGCGCTGGCCGCGATGGGCTGGCGGGCCGTCGTGGAGCGGCTGCCCGACCCGGCCGATCGCACTCTGCTGGCCACCATCGAGTTCGCCCGCCGGCCGCCCGAGGATCTCGACGTGATGCTGGCCGCCGCGATCACCCGCCGGCGCACCGACCGGCGCACCTACAGTTCCTGGCCGGTGCCGTGGGGCGACATCGCGCTGATGGGTGCGCGCGCCGCGCGGGCCGGGGTGATGCTGCGCCAGATCGACCTGCTGCCCCGGCTGCACGAGACCATCATCGAGTCGGCGTCCCGGCACGCCGCCGACCCCGACTACCTCGCGGAGCTGAGCGCCTGGAGCGGGCGCTATGGATCGCTGGCCGGTGTGCCGGCCCGCAACACCCCCGAGCCCGATCGGGCCGCGGCGGTCCCGGCCCGGGTGTTCGCCGGGCCCGCGCTGCGCCAGCCGCCGCACACCTCGGCGGCCGAGGACAGGGCGGTGCTCATCGCGCTGGGAACCGAGGCCGACGACGACCTGTCGCGGCTGCGGGCCGGGGAGGCCACCAGCCTGGTGCTGCTCTCGGCGACCGCGATGGGTCTGGCCACCTGCCCGGTGACCGAGCCGCTGGAGATCCCGCAGACCCGCGAAGCGGTGCGCGCCGACGTGTTCGGCCGGACCGGCTACCCGCAGATGCTGCTACGCGTGGGGTGGGCCGCGGTGGACGCCGA
>NZ_JBJTCF010000024.1:0-19067 GCF_046091765.1 Mycobacterium sp. | reverse complement strand
AGGTCGGCGTCGTGGAGCCCACCCCGCTGCGCTGAGCGGGCGCGCCTGCGCCCCGCCGGGCGCGGAAATCTGTCGGTACCCCGCCGTAACGTCGCCGATATGGCGCAGATGCCGCGGGCCACCGGGTACCCGACGCGGTGGTCTGCGGCGTCGCCGTCACCGTCTCGGTCTGCGTCTCGGTGCGCGGCGGGGGAACCAGTGTCGTGGTCGACGGCGGCGGCACGCTGGTCGCGAAGCTGGTCGAGACACTGGTTGACACGCTCGTCACGGTGCTGGTCTGGATGCTGGTCTGGACCGGCCCGGCCATCGAGTCGTCCCCCGGGCTCAGTGCGCCCAGAACCCCCGCTCCGGCGATCAGGCCGGCGGCCGCGCAACCGGCCAGCAGTCCCCACCGCGGCGCGCGCCGGGCCGGGGCGGGAGTGACCGACGGCACCGCCGCGGGCGGGCTGCGTCGCGCGGCAAGCGTGGGGGCCACGGCCCGCTCGGCCGCCGCACCACCGCCGCCCAGGGCCAGCGCGAAGCTCCCGCAGCGGGGAAATCGCCCGTCGGGGTCCCGGGACAGCGCGACCTGGATCGGGTGATCGAGCGCGGCGAGGTCCGGCCGCACCGCGCTGATCGACGGCGGTTCGCCCGCGAGGTGGCGACTGATCGTCACCGCCGGACTGGAATGGCGGTACGGCGGGGTGCCGGTCAGCAGGTGGTAGGCGGTCGCGGCGAGCGCGTATTCGTCAGCCCGGGTGTCCACCGCCGAGTCGGTCAGCTGTTCGGGCGCGGCGTAGTCGACCGTGCCCACCGCCATGTCGGTGCCGGTGAGCCCGCTGGTCTCGTTGACCGCGCGGGCGATCCCGAAGTCCGCCAGCAGGATCCGCCGCTGTCGGCCCGACGTGAGCAGGATGTTCGCCGGCTTGACGTCGCGGTGCAGCAGTCCTCTCCCGTGGGCGTAGTCCAGCGCCGAGGCGATCGCCGAGATGATCTCCACCGCCTCCTCGCACGGCATGCCTGCCGGATAGCGTTCCCGGATCAGCCGGCCCGCGTCGGGCCCGTCGACGTAGTCCATGGCGATCCAGAGTTGACCGTCGACCTCGCCGCGGTCGTGAACGCCGACGATGTGCGGGTGGAAAAGACCGGCGGCCAGATCCGCCTCGCGGTCGAAGCGCTGCCGGAATTCGGGGTCGGCGGAGACCTCGGCGGGCAGGATCTTCAGCGCGTCGCAGCGCGGCAATCTGGGGTGCTCGGCCAGATAGACCTCACCCATTCCCCCCGACCCCAGCGGCCGGATGATCCGGTAACCCGCGAAGGTCGCGCCCGACATCAGCGCCATATCGGCGACGTTACGGCGGGGTACCGACAGATTTCCGCGCCCGGCGGGGCGCAGGCGCGCCCGCTCAGCGCAGCGGGGTGGGCTCCACGACGCCGACCTCGGCGGGTTCGGTGACCGCGGCCGGCAGGAACTTCTCGATGCAGAAGACGAACAGCGCCCCGCCGATCAGGCCGCCGATCAGCGGCGCGACGATCGGGACCCAAAAGTACAGTTCGGGGCCGTTGGCCGAGAACCAGGCGTCGTGATAGCCGGTGAGCCAGGAGGCCAGCCGCGGGGCGAGATCGCGTGCCGGGTTGATCGCGTAGCCGGCGTTGGCGCCCCAGCCCAACCCGATCCCGACCACCAGCAGGCCGATGATCAGCGGGCCGATGTTGGCCAGCGGGGGATTGTTGACCGCACTGGTCAACGCGAAGATCACCGCCACCAGGATCGCCGTTCCGGTCACCTGGTCGAAGAAGGCGGTGGTCAGGCTCACCCCGATGTCCGGCGAGGTGGAGAAGATGCCCTGGGTGGCCTTGGTGTGGTTCGGGTCGACCCGGTTGATGGCGTCGCTGTAGACGAACCGGACCACCAGTGCGGCGATGAAGGCGCCGGCGATCTGGGCGCCGATGTAGGGCAGTACCCGGGAGGGGGGAAAGCCCTTGAACGCCGCCAGGGCGACCGTCACCGCGGGGTTCAGGTGCGCGCCGCTGAGGCGGCCCGCGACGTAGATCGCCATGGCGACGCCCAGCCCCCACCCCCAGGCGATCGAGTTGTAGTCGCCGGTGGCGCCGGTGGTGGTGGGGAATCCCCCGGTCACCACCTGGGCGACGACCCCGCAGCCGAACAGGATGAGCAGCATGGTGCCGAAGAACTCCGCGGAGCACTCGCCGAGCAACGGGCTTCGTCTGGTCACTGCGCCGACCCCTTTTCCGGTTTTCCGGGTGATTCCCCCGGAAAACTAGCAACGCGACGGGTCTGCGCACCGCTGTTTGGCCGGCCCGGGTTCAGGCGGCGCCGGCGTGCGGGCCTGCCAGCCGCTCGAGGGCGTCCCGGAAGGCGGTGTTCGGGCGCGACTTCGGCAACACCGTCTGCACGTCCGCCAACGCCTGTGCGGCGCTGACCCCGCGCAGGCGCGACCCGTAGAGCGCGGCGATCGTGGGCGTGCGACTGAAGGCCGCCACGCAGTGCACCAGCACGGTGTGACCCTGCGAGCGAAGCCGCTCCACGGCGCGCACGGTCTCGAGCAACACGAAGTCCAGGTGCGGGTTGTCCTCCGGCGCCGCGGAGTCGATCAGCCGGACCTCGATGTGGGGCATGTCCGGCTGAAGGTCCCCGTCGGCCAGCCGGCACAACGACACGACGGCATCGACGTCGCCGGGCATCTCCCGCAGCACGCCGATGCCGCCGAGCAGCACCCGGTCGTCATAGGGGTGGCGGGCCCTCGTCGCGCCGGCCGGATCCGGGTAGGAGAGGTCAGACGGGTCGAGACCGCCCTTGCGGTCGATCGCCGATGCGAACTCCACCAGGTGGTGCGCCCGGATATTCGGCCAGCCGTGCAGGTTCTGGCGCCACTCCAGGGGAACCGCGGAGGCGCCGTAGGCCGCACCGAGCAGACCTCCCGCGATGGCCGCCACCGTGTCGGCGTCCCGCCCGCCGGCCACCGCGCATTCCAGGGCCCGACGCAGGTGGTGGGCGCGCAACCGCCCGGAGCCGGGGGCACCCGTGGGCTCCGCTGTCGCGGCGATCGCCGACCAGGCGCCCTGCAGCGCCTGCACGACGAAGCCGTTGTTGGCGAAGTCGGCCGGTTGCGCGGACTCCGCAGCGGCCAGGTAGTCCTGCCACTGTCCGCGGCGCTCGGCGGGCAGGTGGTTCAGCCCGATGCGGACGTCGAGGTGTCCGGTGAGCGCCGCGTGGCGGATCGCGCCGCACCACAGCACGCAGCCGTCCCCGGCGAGGGGGTCATAGTGGGTCAATTCGCTGATCGCCCGGGCGGCCTGGACCAGGGCCGCCTCGTCGTCGAGAAAGGCGAGCGCCACCGCAGCCGTGCGCATCAGCGAGCCGTTTCCGGCGCTGCGCGCCGTTTGACGGTGCAGCCGATCCGACTCCGCACGCGCGCGTGCGGCGGTGATCACGCCGTCGTGAGCGGCGCGCGAGAGCACCGAGCCGGTCTGGACGCCGACATCCTTGGACTTCAGCGACCAGTCGTACCAGCGCTGCACGAGACGGTCCTGGACTGCCTCGTTGCGAAGGTCGAGCCCCTCGGCAGCCAGTTCGGCGATGGCGACCATCATCGCGGTGTCATCGGTCCACTCACCGAGCTTCCACGGTCCGCCGGTTCGCATCACCACCTGCTCTACGGGCAGCGGCGGTCCGAACTCGTACGGCGCGCCCAGCGCGTCACCGGCTGCGGTACCGAGCAGCGTCCCCTGGATGCGGTCTTGCCGTTCTGACATGATTCCCCCTCGGGTGCGGTAATAATTAACTCAGATCTACTGTAAATCGAGAGTACCGGAGGGGGCCGACAGTGCGCACCACCTACCGCGACAGCCACGGCAAGACGCTGACCGACTACGAACGGCCGTCGGTCGCGGTCGACACCGCGGTGCTGACCGTCGAGCCGAACCGGGGGCTGCTGGTGCTCCAGGTCCGCCGGTCCGGCGGGCAGGGCTGGGCGCTGCCCGGCACCTTTCTGCACGCGGGGGAGACGCTGGCCCGCGCGGTGCGGCGTTCGCTGCGCGACAAGGCCCACGTGCGCGGGATCGATCCGCGCCAGTTGCACGTGTTCGACCGGCCCGGCCGCGACGACCGCGGTTGGGTGCTCTCGGTGGGCCACGTCGCCGCGGTCACCGCCGACCGGCTGGCAGGGCGCTGTCCCGAGACGACCCGGCTGGCGCCGGCCGGTGCTCCCGGCCGCCTCGCCTACGACCACGCGGACATCATCGCGCTGGCGGTGGTCGATCTGCGGGCGCGCTACGCCGGGCACCCGGACCCCGACCACCTGCTCGGTGAGGTCTTCACACTGCGCCAGTTGCGGGAGGTCCACGAGGCAGTCGCCGGCGAGCCGATCGGACCGGAGCGGCTGGACACCTTCCGCCGCCAGATGCGCGAGAGACTCACGCCGGTGCCGGGCGAGCCGCTGCGCGCCGAGGGCCGCGGCCGGCCCGCCCGGCTGTTCCGGCGCCGCGCACAGGCCGGGTGTTAGAACCTTTCCATGGCCACGCGGAGCGAACCTTCCCGGCGGCGCCGCCGGCGGCGGGCGCTGGCCGCGGTCCTGGCGGCGGCGGTCCTCGCCGCGGTGGGCGGCCTGCTGACCTGGCAGCAGCGTTCGGACCGCGCCGCGGGTCCCTCGCCGACGTGGCGGGCCGAACCGACCGCGGCCAGTTCGCCCGATCCCGGGGCAGATCCCGGGGTAGGTCCCGGGGCGGGCCGTGTCGACCTCGCCCGCGCGCAGCTCGAGCGGTTGCCGGTGCGCGGCTGGGATCGTGCCTCGGACTTCCGGCGGTCGCAGTTCGGCGAAGCCTGGAGCGACGACGTCAATGTCGAATTCGGCCACAACGGCTGCAACACCCGAGACGACATCCTGCGCCGGGACCTGCGCGAGCTCGTGGTGCGGCCGATGACCTGCTACGCGCAGAGCGGCACGCTGGAGGATCCCTATACCGGCGTGCGCATCGACTTCGTTCGCGGGCCGCAGACCTCCAACAGCGTGGAGATCGACCACGTGGTCTCGCTGGCCGACGCCTGGTACAAGGGCGCCCGGGCCTGGGACCCGCAGCGGCGGCTGGACTTCGCGAACGATCCGCGCAATCTACTCGCCGTCAGCCCGCAGGCCAATTTCGACAAGGCGTTCCGTGACGCCGCCTCGTGGTTGCCACCCAATCCGGCGTTCCGCTGCGAGTTCGCCGCCCGCCAGGTCGAGGTGAAGACGGCCTACGGGCTCTGGCTGTCGGCGAAGGAGAAGTCCGCGCTGTCCGACCTTCTCGCGCGCTGCTAGGCGTTCATCAGCTGCCGCAACTGCGCTGAGACCTTCGCCAGCAGGCCGGTGCCGTCGCGGACCCCCAACTCGACGGGGTCGAGCACGACGTTGCCGGTCGCGAACCGCGCCACATCGCCCATCTCGGCCACCCGATCGGTGAAGTCGTCGATGAACGTTGCGAAGCCCTCCAGCGGCAGAACGGTGAGCAGCCCGAAATCGCGTTGCAGCGACCGGCACTCGGCGGGGACGCTCACGCTGCGGCACCGTTCGGACAGGCTCAGCAGCCCGTCGTGGTAGTCCATCAACCGGTTGGCGGTCTGGACGATACCCGCGGCATCGGCCGAGGCCTCGTCGAACATGCCCCCGAAAGTCTCCCGGAAAGCGTCGCTGGTCATGAAGTCATCGATGCGGTTGACGAACTGCGACAACTCCTCAAGGCGCTCGGTGAAGAACAACCCGGCCAGCAGCCCGCTGGGGAGCACTTCACCGCCCGGCCGGGCGAAGCCGGTGCGCGCATCCAGCAGTCGCGATCGCACCGCGGCGCGGCGCTGCACCAGCACCGAGACGAACGCGGCATAGCGCCAGCACGGCGGCTTGTCGTTGAGCATGGCATCGAGTTCGGCGGCGCTGTGCACGACGGTCGCGACCTCCAAGTCCGGACCGGGGGGCGAGATGCGCGGCGGCGGCGCGATCGGCTCGGCGTCGATCACGCCGGGGCGCCGGGGGAGTTCGGCGGGGCGCTCTTGCCGGGGCTTGGGCGGCTGCTCCCGGGAGGGCGGTGCCGGCGGCGGCGAAGGTTGCGGCGGCAGCGGCGCCGGGTCGGGGCGCACCCGCAGGTAGATCGCCCGGGTGCCGAGGACCAGTCCCGCACCCACGACGAGGGCCGTCAGCGGACCGCCGTAGCGGCCGGCCAGGTAGAGCAGGACCGCCGCCCCGAGACCGACCGCGAAACTCGCCGCGCCCGCTGCAAGCGCGCTCCATCGGTGATTGCGCCCCCGACTCCCCGCCACGACCAGGATGGTAGGGCGGAGAACCGACACCGGCGGACTACCGTCGGGGACATGACGTCAACACCGGTGGCAGTGGTGACCGGGGCCAGCCGGGGCGCTGGCCGCGGTATCGCCCTGGCGTTGGGCGGCGCGGGCTGGCGGGTCTACCTCACCGGCCGCACCGCCGGTGCCGGCGCCGGGCCGGACAGCGTCGACGCGGCCGCACACGAGGTCACCGCGGCCGGCGGCGAGGGCATCGCGGTGCGGGTGGACCACGCCGACGACGCAGCGGTGGCGGCCCTGTTCGGGCGGGTCGCCGCGGAGAACCCGGCGCTGCACCTGCTGGTGAACAACGCCGCCGCGATCAGCGACCGGCTCGTCGACCCGGCCCCGTTCTGGGACAAGCCCCTGGACCTCGCCGACGTGCTCGACGTCGGGCTGCGGTCGGCCTACGTGGCGTCGTGGCACGCCGCCCCGCTGCTGGTGCGGGCCGAACGCGGCCTGATCGCGTTCACCTCGTCGCCGGGATCGGCCTGCTACATGCACGGCCCGGCCTACGGCGCACAGAAAGCGGGGGTGGACAAGATGGCCGCGGACATGGCCGTCGACTTCGCCGGAACCACCGTGTCGACGGTCTCGATCTGGATGGGTGTGCTGCTGACCGAACGCCTGCGCCGCGTATTCGGCGACAACGCCGAGGCGCTCGCCGCGTTCACCGAGCACGCCGAGACCCCGCAGTTCACCGGCCGGCTGATCGATGCGCTCTACCGCGACCCCGACCTGCCGGATCTCAGTGGGCGCACCCTGATCGGCGCGGAGTTGGCGGCGCGCTACGGCGTCACCGACGAGGGAGGACGACGCCCGCCCTCGCACCGGGACGCCCTCGGGTCACCTCGCGAGCCAAGCACCGTCGTCGTCCGCTAGCCGACGAGTAGCCAGACACGCCCCGCCGTCGGCGCAGTTGATCACCGATTCCGACCCCTGCTAAGTTCCCCCGCATGGGCGTATTGAGTAAGCATCGTGGTCGTCTTCTGGGTACCGCAGCGGGCCTCGCCGTTCTCGCGATCGCGGCAGCGGGACCGGCGTCGGCGGACACTCTCAACACCACGACATGCTCGGAACAACAGGTGATGGCATCGCTGCAGCAGAACGCCCCCCTGATCTGGGGCCAGATCAGTAGCGATCCACAAACGGAGCAAAAGTTGCGGGTGGCGCTTGATGCGGTCCTGGCCGCCCCTCCGGGCCAGCGGGAACAGTTGGCGAACCAGCTGGAGGACGCGCTCGGCAAAAACCAGCTGGTGGACATCAGCGATGACGTCCTCAACGCCTCCGGTGGTCCGATCGGCAGAGCGGTCAACGGCTGCCACAACTTCTGAGCCGGCGCCCCACCTCTGACGCTCTAGCCCTCCTTGCGGATCAGCTTCTGCAGCGCCTGACGATCGGCGGCGAGTAGTTCGTCGATGCGGGCCTGGTTGACGTCGGCGACGATGATCTCCCCGACGTCCTTGTTGACGCTGGAGAAGATGCCGTGCGCTTTCATCTTCTCGGTCTGGTACTTGTTGTCCTCGGTGGGCGTGACGTAGTAGACCGCGTCCGCCTTGAACCGGTGTACCAGCCACAGGTGAATCAGCGTCATGAGGCGTTTCTGGCGCATCTTGGCCGCGTAGGTGTTCTGGTCGCGAACGGTCAGGATGCTGCGACCGTGCCGGTCTTTGATCGGATCGAAGGTGACGTCGGCCAGCTTCTCGCCGTCCTTGTCGCCGAAGATGGCCAACTCCAGCACATCCGAGCCGGCGCGGCGGGGCCGAAGCTGCACGCGCAGCCGCTCACCCAGCTTGTAATGCTCGCTCCACAGCGCCAGCCAGTCCTCCAGCAGCTTCTTGGGCACCTCGGTCTGCACCAGATGCTGCACCTGCGTGGAACCCTTGCCCATCGCCTTGGTGGTCGCGGTGCGCCCGGACGAGGCCGCCAGCGCGGCGTCGCTGCGCGGTCCGCCCACCAGGGTCTGCGGGGTGCGATACGGCGACTCCAGCAGGCGCATCTTGCGCTGCAGCCGGGCCAGGGCGAGCATGCCGTCCTGGCGCAGCGCGGTGGCGAACTCCTCGGCCGCCACCCCGTCGATCTGGTGGCCGCCGTAGGTCATGAAGTTGAAGACGAAGCCCATCTTGCCCAGTTCCTCGGGGAAGGCGCGCATCTGTTCGTCGGTCATGCCGGTGGTGTCCCAGTTGAACGACGGCGAGAGGTTGTAGGCCAGCATCTTGTCCGGGTACACCGCGTGCACGGCCTCGGCGAACTCACGGGCGTCGGCGAGGTCGGCGGTCTTGGTCTCCATCCACAACAGGTCGGCGAACGGCGCCGCGGCCAGCGACTTGGCGATCGCGTACGGAATGCCGCCGCGGACCTGGTAGTACCCCTCGGGCGTCTTGGCCCGCTCGCAGTCCCAGGGCGCGTTCACGCCGAGTTCGGCGGCTTTCTGCTGAGCGGCGTAGAGGGAGGCGGTCTTGGCGAACTCGAGCCATTCGGCCGGCTTCATCCCGACCGCTTCGCCCTCGGAATCCTTGAACCGGAGGATCTCGGCCACCGCGTTGCCGTAGGTCTCCAGCCCCGCGTCGGACTGCCAGGCCTCGATGAAACTCGACTCGACCTTGTCGAAGAGTTCATCCAGGGATTGATGCGGGTCGGCCGTCCACGCGGCCGCCGCCTCGTCGATCGTCGCGGCGATGCCCTTCGCGGCGAGCCAGGCGTCGGCGACCTCGTACTCGCCCTGCGGAAGGGCGTAGAGCAGGTGGCCGTTGAGTTCGCGCACCCCGCGCTGGTGCAGGCGGCGCAGCATGGCCAGGAAGCACGCCTTGTAGGGCGGGACGTCGAGGTTGGTGGCCCCCAGCAGGAAGGGTTGATCGCGTTCGTCGGTGCGGCCGTCGATGAGGTTGGCGGCCTCGGCGTCGGTGCGCGCGACGATCAGCCCGGGCACACCCATGATGTCGAGCTGGAAGCGGGCGGTGTTGAGCCGTTTGATCTGCTCGTCGGAGGGCACCAGCACCTTGCCGCCCTGATGGCCGCACTTCTTGGTGCCCGGGCGCTGATCCTCGATGTGGTAGCCGGGCACACCGGCCTCCACGAACCGGCGGATCAGGTTACGCACGTGCGGATCCCCACCGTGACCGGTGTCGGCGTCGGCGACGATGAACGGCCGGAAATCCACCGCCGGGGTGGCGGCGCGCTGGGCGTCGGTCATCTGCAGGCGCAGATAGTGCTGGTTGCGATCGGCGGTCAGCAGCGCGCGCACCAGACCGGCCGCCTCGTCAGGCACCTGGCTCAGCGGGTAGCTGGCCAGGTCCGGTCCGGGGTCCTCGGTGGTGGAGCCCTTGGCCGAGGTGGCCCAGCCCCCGAGGTAGATGCCCTCGATGCCGCAGCGCTTCATGGTGACCGCCTGGCCCGGGGAGTAGGGGCCGAAGGTGGTGATGGACTTGCGCTGGGCGAACAGTTCCCGCAGTCGCTCGTGGAACGCCGCGGCGGTCTCCCGGGCCACGGTGTAGTCGACCGGGATCGTGCCGCGCTGCTCGACGACCTGGCGCGCGGTGTACAGGCGGATGATGCCCGCGAAGCGCGGGCTGTCGAAATAGCGCTGCGTCGCGGCTGTGTCATCCTCGAACCGGGTACCCACGGCGTCGACTTCGATGATGGACATGGCTGCTCCTGGGTCGATCTCGGGGAGTCTTGGTCCAGCGCCGTGTTCAGCGCTGCGATGCCATCTAACCCTCCCGGGTAACAATCCCGGCGAGCGGGGTATGCCCGTCAGATCGCGGCGACGGGCGGTTCGGTACCCGGCAGCAGGCCGTCGCCCGCGTGGGCGACCCCGGCCGGTTGCTGGTCAGGCGGTATTTCGGCGGGCTGTTCGGTGACCTGCTCGACCTCGGCCGCCTCAGGAGCGCCCGGCGGCGCGTCGGGCGGGGGAGCAGCCGGCGGGGGCGTCGGTCATCGGCTGGGCCTCCACGGGCAGGTACATGTGGCGGCTGAACTGGGGCTGGAACGCCCCGCCGCCGCCGACCTGGACACCCGCGCCGTTCTCACCGCTGGACACCGGGGTGCCGTCGGGCAGGGTGACCGCGGTGTGACCGCCGTTCCAGCCGATCACCAGCGAGTTGGGGGCGGTCCCGTAGTGAAAGCCCCGTGCCAGCAGCGCCGACTCGATGTTCCCGGTGTGGAAACGGTCGCCGAAGGCCGGCCTGCCGGAGGCCACGTTGGCCACCCAGGAGGCCAGACCCGAACAGTCGGTCCCGGCCGGGGAGTCACCGCCGGGCACGTACGGCGTACCCGACACCTGCGATACCAGCGACAGCAAAGCCGCGAGAGCAAACATGCTTAAAACGGTAAAGACAATTGTGTCATTCGAGGAAATTATGTGGTGGGCCTCACGCTTGCTCGGTAATTGAGATCAAGCGAACGAAAAGATACGCGGGCCCGTCGGGGCGTACCAGTATTTTAGCCGCTGAACAGGTGAAATAACACGCCAGCATTTCGGGCGGATGCCCCGGAATTCGCCTTACCGGAAAAAGAAAACACCTATTCCGTTGTTTTGCTGCTACCCGCGATGAACAATTCCGTGATGCGCTAATCACCCTTTTCGGACAAATTTTTCGGTGCGATCGGGCAGGATGGGATTCGTGCGGGTGCTGCTGCAGCGCGTCACCTCCGCGCAGGTTCTGGTCGACGACGAGGTGGTCGGCGAGATCCAGCCAGCCGGCCAAGGCCTGCTGGCCCTGGTCGGGGTGACCCACGGCGATGACGCCGGTGCCGCGGCCCGGATGGCCGACAAGGTCTGGCAACTGCGGATCCTCGACGGCGAGCAGTCGGCCGCCGAGGTGGGAGCTCCGCTGCTCGTGGTGAGCCAGTTCACCCTCTACGCCAACACCGTCAAGGGACGTCGGCCCTCCTGGAACGCCGCCGCCCCCGCGGCGGTCGCCGAGCCCGTGGTGGCCGCGTTCGCCGACGAGCTTCGACGGCTCGGCGCCGTGGTGCACACCGGTGTCTTCGGCGCGCACATGCAGGTCCGGTTGGTCAACGACGGCCCGGTCACGGTGCTGCTGGAAACACCGTGACGGCCGGCCCTCCGGGGCGCATTTGTTACCGATCCGCGCCCCGGCGTCGACCCCCGACGTGAGATCGACGTGAGATCGTGAGGGCCGATGCACACCCACGCCTATGTCTCCTACGAGGAGTTCGGCCGCCGGTTCTTCGAGACGGCGGTGACAGAGGAGCGCGTCGCGGCGGCGTTCTCCGAAATCAGCGGCGGGGAGATCACCATGGGCCCGATGTCGCAGGGCCCCGCCGGGATCGCGAAGGTGACCGCCAAGGTCAAGGTCCAAGAGCCCCAGGTGACGCGGACCCTCGGCGACACCATCACCTTCGCCGTCCGGATCCCGCTGCTGATCCAGCTACTCGTCGATCTGCGCCTGGACAAACAGCGCTTCACCGTCGACGGTGACATCGCGCTGCGCGCGACCGCCCGGGCGGCCGAGCCGTTGCTGGTCGTCATCGACGTCGCCAAGCCGCGCCCGTCGGATATCGCGGTCCACGTCACGTCGAAGTCGGTGCGCGGGGAGATTCTGCGGATGGTCGCCGGTGTGGATGCGGAGATCCGGCGTTTCGTCGCCGCCCATGTCGCCGAGGAGATCGACAGCCCGGCCTCCGAGCAGGCCAAGATCATCAACGTCTCCGACCAACTGGCCGTCTGGGACGACAGCTAGGAGCCGCTATACATTGCTCAGCGGCGAGCTAGATTTCGAGCTGTAGATGCCCGCCGGCTTCCGCCCGTGACACGCAGATCAGCATCTGGCTGCGTCGTTCGGCGTCGGTCAGCAGGGTGTCGCGGTGTGTGACCGTGCCGCCGAGAACCCGGACCCGGCAGGTCCCGCAGAAACCCTGCTGGCAGGAGTAGGGCGGGTTCACGCCGGCCCGCTGAAGCGCGGAGAGCAGGCTTTGCGTTGCCCCGACGGTGACGCTGAGCCCTGAAGACGCGGCGGTCGCGGTGAACTCCGCTCCGTCGAGCACCGGCGGTGCGGCGAAGCGCTCGAAGTGCAGTTCCACGTCCGTGCGACCGATCAGGCGCTGCCGGATCTCGGTGATCATGGCGGCGGGCCCACAGGCGTAAACCGTTGTGCCGTCGAGGGATTCACCGAGGAGATCGTCGGCGGTAGGCAGGCCGTCGGTGTCGTCGGTCCGAATCCGGACACGATCGCCAAAGCGCCGGAGCTCGCCTCGGAACGGGATGCTGTCCGCGCTGCGGCCGACGTAGATCATCGACCAGTCCACCCCCACCCGCTGCGCCGTGGCGAGCATCGGCAGGATCGGCGTGATGCCGATACCGCCGGCGACGAAGCGCAGCCGACGGGCCGGTGAACCGTATCCGGGCACGACGAGCGGGAACGCGTTGCGCGGGCCGCCGGTCGTCACGGTCGCCCCCACGGGCAGCGCGTCGTGAACTTCGATCGACCCGCCGCCGCCGTCGGGGATGCGCCGCACGGCGATGCGGTAGGAGTCGCGCCGGGCCGGATTGCCGCACAGTGAGTACTGCCGGATCCGCCCGCTGGGCAGGTGCACGTCGAGGTGCGCTCCGGGACGCCAGCGCGGCAGAGGTTTGCCGTCGACGCCTGTCAGCGTCAGCGCGACGACGTTCTCGTCACGGGCGACCACCCGCCGATGAGCGACGGTCAGGGCGAACGTCCGGTTCCGCTCGGCCGGAAGCGGGGGTCGCCGCAGGCTGCCGCTGATAGCCCAGATCCCGTTGAGGGCGACTCCCGCCGCGCGCAGCAGCAGTGGCGGGCGGAAATCGGCGCCCATCTACACCTGGGCGGCCCGGGCGGCGGGCGAACTCGCCAGGTAGGCCACGGCCTGCGCGGTCGAGCCGACCTCCAGCGGCGAGTATCCGGGCCGGAAGTAGGTCAGCGTGGTGCGCCCGAACAGGTCGCGGTACTTGGGCAGCAGTCCCAGCCTCGAGTCGCGGGCCCGCATCCGTTGCATGCGCCACCAGCTGATGTCGAGCCCGGGGTCGACCCGGCACAGAAACCACGTCCCGCGGTCGAAGAAGGTGTAGATCATCCCGACGATGAGGGCCATGGCGCGGATCCGGGCCAGGTAGCTGTCCTGAAAGTAGACGGCGACGTCGTGGGCGACGCTGCGGTGTTCGACCTCTTCGCTGCCGTGCCACCGGAACAGATCGGCGATCGTGGGATCGGCACCGTGGTCGTCCCAGGTGCAGTTCAGGGCGAAATCGCCCATCACCGCGGTGTAGTGCTCGATCGCCGCGATCAGCCACAGCCGGTCGCACAGGTTGTTGAGCCGGCGCGCCGGATCGGTCGAGCGGGTCGGGGACAGCACCTTCTCGAAGACGTACTCGACCCGACGCAACACCGGTCCGGGGTCCACGCCGCGATCGACCATGAACTCCCGCAGCACCCTGTCGTGGGTATCGGCGTGGGTGGCTTCCTGGCCGATGAAGCCGCGCATGTCCTCGACCAGCCGCTGATCCCTGACCAGGGGCAGTGCCTCGTTGTAGGTGGCCACGAACCAGCGTTCGGCGGCGGGCAGGATGACGTTGAGCACGCTGACCATGTGCGAGGTCACCGGATGGTCCGGAATCCAGTGCAGCGGCGCGGCCGAGACGTCGAAGGCGACTTTGCGGGCCTGGATCTGCACCGGGCCCGGGTCGAGCTCCGGACCGGACGTGCGCGGCCTCGACATCGCCATCTCCTTCGCGAAGGTCAGCCAACCCGGGTCGGGACGACGCTGACGACGCCCGGCGCACCCGGCGTGGGCCGGCCGCCGGCGCCGGGATCCGGCGCGCCCGGGCTGTTGGCCACCGACGTCGCCGACGGCCGCTCGGGCTGGGAGGCCTCGGTGCAGTCCAGCATCAGCTGCATCCGGCCGGACGTGCCGATGATCTTCTGGCTGCTCACGACGCACTGCGACTGCGGAACGTCGCTGCCGAACGATCCCCCGAAGCTCGTCGACATCCCCTGGGCCCGCAGGATCGCCACCGCCCGGGCGTAGGGCTCGCCGACGACGTTGAGGGTGCTGTTGGATCCCGGGTCAGCACTGCTGGCGCCGGGCCCGGCGCCCACGGTCAACCCGATGCACACCGCGGCTCCGGCCGCACCCGCCGCCAGCGCAGCGGCGGTCACGCGGATGAGGTGTGCCACCTGCGGACCTCCCTGATCGTCGTGCGGTGGTCTTTTGACCTTAGCGCAGCCCCCGGCGGGCGGCGTCCAGCCTGCTTATCGCCACGACGGGGGCTGGCGTTTCGGGGTCAGAAGGCCTCCCGGAGCCGTTCCTGCTCCAGCACCGCCTCGGCATCGGCCAGCCGGCGCAGCGAGGACACCGCCCGGGCGGTCCGCATGTTCGCGCTGAGCAGGTCCTGGTGGCGGTGCACGAAAGCCCAGTAACCGGCGGTGAACGGGCAGGCATCCGGGCCCAGTCGCTTCTTCGGGTCGAAGCGGCAGTCGCGGCAGTGGTCGCTCATCTTGCTGATGTAGGCCCCGCCCGAGGTGTAGGGCTTGGTCGCCATCCGGCCTCCGTCGGCATGCTGGCTCATCCCGATCACGTTGGCCGGCATCACCCAGGAGAAGCCGTCGACGAAGGCCGTCGCGAACCAGTCGTTGAGGGCGCGCGGCAGGTAGCCGCGCTGCAGGGCGTGGTTGCCGAGCACCATCAGGCGCTGGATGTGGTGCGCCCAGCCGCGGTCCCGCACGCCCGCGAGGGCTTGGCGCAGGCACTCGGCATCCACCGCGTCGGCATCCAAGTCGTTCCACCAGGCGGGCAACGGGGTGTGGGCGTCCAGGGCGTTGCTGTCGAGATACTCCGGCCCGAAGTGCCAGTAGAGGTGCCAGATGTACTCCCGCCAGCCCAGGATCTGCCGGACGAATCCCTCGACCGCGGCCAGCGGCGCCGACCCGTCGCGGTGGGCCTGCTCGGCGGCGCGCACCGCATCCAGCGGGTGCAGCACGCCGAGGTTGAGCGGAACCGACAGCAGCGAATGCGCCATCGCCCAGTCGGCGCCCATCATGGCGTCCTCGTAGCGGCCGAACAGGGCGAGCCGATGGGCGACGAAATGCCGCAGCGCGGCGTCGGCCTCGCCCGGGGTGACCGCGAACAACCGCGGCCCGTCCACACCGACGGTGTTCAGATCCATCCGGTCGAGGTCGCGGCGGACCTCGGCGTCGATGTCGTCTTCCTCGGGCCACCAGGGAGCCTCGACGTCGAGTTCGGTCTCACCCCGCGGGGGCGGTTCGCGGTTGTCGGTGTCGAAGTTCCAGCGCCCGCCCAGCGGTTCGTCGCCCTCCATCAAAATCCCGAAGCGGCGCCGCTGCGCGCGGTAGAAGTCCTCCAACCGGAACCGGGTGCGATCGCCGGCCCACTCGGCGAACTCCGCTCGCGCCAGCGCGAAGGTGGGGGTGGGCTGCACCTCGACGACACGGCCGTCCGCCCGCAGGCGGTGCACGAACCGCTCGGCGCCAAACGACGTCGGCTCGCAGACGAGCACCGGGCGGCCGTAGGTCCGCAGCGCCTCGGAATAGGTCTGCGCCCGGATCAGGGTGGCGCGATCGCCCAGGTCGCGCTTCGCGTGGCGCAGCGCCGAGAGGATCAGGTGCACCTTCTGGCGGTGGAAGCGGTGGCGGCGCAGCGCGGAGGCGGCCTCCACCAGCAGGACCGGCCGGTCGGCGTTCGCGCCGCCGTAGGCCCGGGGACTCAGCTGATCGGCGAACAACCACAATGCGGTTTCCTCGCCTGCCACCGCCGCAACTCTACCCACCTCCCGACTCCCGGTCTGCGCTACGATCCGGCGGTCGGTCTTCGTCAGCACACGGTCTTCGTCAGGACAGTGATCGGAGCTCTATCGTGGTCCGCATTGCCAAGCCGGGCGGACTCCGCTCGCTGGGGTTCCAATCCAAGCTGCTGATCATGCTGCTGGCGGTCAGCGTCGTGTCGGTTCTCGTCGCCGGGGTCATCGGCTACACCTCGGGGACCAACTCGTTGCGCGCGGCTGAATACCAGCGGCTGGTGCAGTTGCGCGAATCGCGCCACCGCGAGATCGCCGCCTACTACGAGAGCATCAGCGACGCCGCGACGGCCCCGAACCGGGAGGCCATTCGAGGGTGAAGGTGTTGCTGTGTACCCGCCCGACGTCGAGATCGGCGGCGACGGCGAAGGCGGTGACGGTTTTCCCGCCCGGCTGCCTGACCGTTCCCAACGCGATCGCGGGCCCCGGCGGGAGCGGGCAGCCGAGTTCCTCGGCGAACTCACGGGCCGCCGGGGTGGCCCAGGAGCACCTCGACCGTGCCGTCGCGCACCCGGTAGAGCAGCACTCCCGCGCTGCGTGCGCTCATGCGCCGGGCGGCGCGGTCACCGCACGAATCGCCTCGGCCAGCGCGGCCGCCCGCGGATCGGCGAAGACCTCCTCCAGCGACATCGCGGTGCCGTCAGGTCCAGCCAGCGGCACCCGCCAGTTCGGGTACTCGTCGGTGGTGCCGGGCTGGTTTTGGGTGCGCCGCTCGCCCACCGCATCGGTCAGCGCCAGCGCCAGCAGCCGCGAGGGAGTCCGACCCAGATACCGGTAGAGCGCGAGGATCACGTTCTCTTCCCCGGGCTCTTCCCCGGGCTCTTCCCCGGTGCCGCTCAGCAGCCCGACCCGGCGCAACTCGGCAAGCCAGGCCGCCTGGACCGCCCGGTCGTCGGCCATCTCCTCCTCGGCCGGGCGGGTGAGCAGCCCCAGCTCGTCACGCAGTCGCACGTGTTCACCCGCCAGGTAACCCGGCGTCGGCGGAAGGTCGTGGGTGGTCACCGACGACAGGCACAGCTCACGCCAGCGCTCTGCCTCCAGCGGACCCCCGTCACCGTCGCCGTCACGGTCCAGCTCGAACCACAGGATCGAGGTGCCCAGCACGCCCCGCTCGCGCAGATACTGGCGTACCCAGGGCTCCACGGTCCCCAAGTCCTCACCCACCACCACCGCACCGGCCCGGTGGGCCTCCAGCGCGAGGATGCCGATCATCGCGTCGTGGTCGTAGCGCACATAGGTGCCCTTGGTCGGCGGGGCCCCCTCGGGAATCCACCACAGCCGGAACAACCCGATGATGTGGTCGATGCGCACTCCGCCGGCGTGCCGCAGCACCGACTGAATCAACTGTCGAAATGGTTGGTAGCCAAGCTCTTCGAGCCGGCCGGGCCGCCACGGGGGCTGCGACCAGTCCTGGCCGAGCTGATTGAACTCATCCGGCGGGGCTCCCGCGCTCACGCCGAGCGCCAGCACGTCCTGCAGGGCCCAGCAGTCGGCTCCGGTGGGGTGGACACCCACCGCCAGGTCGTGCATGATGCCCAGCGCCATACCGGTCCGCACCGCCTGGGATTGCGCTTCGGCAAGCTGGTCGTCTAGCTGCCACTGCATCCAGCGGTGGAAGTCGATCCGTGCTTCGTGGCGGGCGGCGAACGCGGCGACCGCGGGGGAGTCCGGACGGCGAAGACCTCTCGGCCACTCTCGCCAGTCGCCGCCGTGCTTCTCCGCCACCGCGCACCAGGTCGCGAAGTCGTCGAGGGCCGCGCCCTCGCGTTGCTTGAAGGCGGTGAAGGCCAGTTGGCGGCCCGCGGAGCGGGGCACCCGGTAGACGCGCTCGAGAGCCTTGCGCTTGGCCGCCCAGACGGCATCGCGATCGATCGGACCCTTGTCGGCCAATTCCTCCTGCAGTTTGCGTACCGGTCGGCGCGCCGAGAGGAACGCGAACTCCGGGATCGCCTCGACACGCAGATAGATCGGATTGACGAAGCGCCGAGACGTGGGCAGGTACGGCGAAGGCTCCATCGGCGTGGTGGGCGCGGCCGCGTGCAGCGGATTGACCAGCACGTAGTCCGCGCCGTGCTGGGATCCCGCCCAGACCGCCAGATCTGCGAGATCGACGAGGTCGCCGAGACCCCACGACCCGGCCGAGCGCAGGCTGTAGAGCTGGACGGCCAGCCCCCAGGCCCGCCGGGCGCCCATCCGTGCGGGCAACCCCAGCCAGCCCGGAGTGACGATGAGCAGGGTCGCGAACTCCTCCGCCCCGGAGCGCAGATGCAGTCGGTGATAGCCCAGCGGCAGATCGGCGGGCAGCACGAACGTCGCCTCACCGACGAGGCGACCCTCGAGGGAGAACGGCGAAGCGAAGTTGTCCGCCTGGCGGATTCCCGAGCGCACCCCGCCGTCCTCGAGTCGAACCCACACGTGCGCGGGCGCCCCGTGGGTGACGTGCACCCAGAACGCGGTCTCGGCACCGCTGCGCGTGACGATCGTGGGCGGCAGGGCGCGTGACCAATACCGGACATCGCAGTCGGTGAGGGCCGCGGTGCGCTCCGCGTCGGTCTCGGCGCGGATGCCCAGCGCCGCCAGGACCGCCACGACCGTTGCGTCGTCGACCGGGACCATCCGGCCCGACCAGTCGCGGTACTCGGTGGCCACCCCCAGCCGCTCGGCGAGCGCGGCAAGCGAGGCGACGGGCATGTCCGCCATCCTTCCCGGTTACCGGCGGCGGCGCGTATCGATGCGGCGACTCAGTCCGCCGCGCCGGACAGCTCGATGGTCAGCACCCCGACGATGATCAGCCCGATGCCCAAGACCATCACGCGGGTGAGGGGCTCGGCGAAGAGCACCCGCGCGAGCACGGCGACCAGCGCGACCCCACAGGCCGACCAGACCCCGTAGGCGATCCCGACCGGCATGCCCAGCGACAGGGTCACCCAGAGCAGGGCGAAGGATGCGGAGTAGCCGACCACT
>NZ_JBJTCF010000023.1:0-15621 GCF_046091765.1 Mycobacterium sp. | reverse complement strand
GCCGAGGGCAACTCGGGCAGCTCCACGGCGCGCTTCACGGTGTCGCTGTCCAAGGCGGCGACCACCACGGTGACGGTGGGCTATGCGACGGCCAACGGGACCGCGACGGCCGGGCAGGACTACACCGCGGCCAGTGGCACCGTGAGCTTCGCCCCGGGGGTCGTCTCCCAGCAGATCAGCGTCAACGTCACCGGCGACACCACCGTGGAGCCCACTGAGACGTTCACCGTCACGCTGACCAACCCCACCGGCGCGACTCTGGCGACCGCGACGGCCACAGGCACCATCACCAACGACGACACCACCACCACACCGGGGACGTCGCTGCCGATCGCCAGCTACGACAAGGTGCTGGCGGCGTACTTCCCCGAGTGGGGGATCTACGGCCGCAACTTCCAGGTCGCCGACATCCCGGCCGAGCAGCTGACCCACGTCATCTACGCGTTCCTGGACGTCAAGCCCACCGGGGAGGTGGCGCTGTACGACAGCTTCGCCGCCGTCGACAAGCGCTTCGCCGCCAACGAGACGGTCACCGGTGAGGCCGACGCGTGGTACTACCCGCCGACCGATCCGCGTTCGCAGCAGACCGTGTGGGGCAACTTCAATCAGCTCGCCCAACTCAAGGCGAAGTACCCGCACCTGCGGGTGAGCATCGCGATCGGCGGCTGGACGCTGTCGGGCAACTTCAGCACCGTCGCCGCCACCGCCGCGGGCCGGGAGAAGATGGCGAACTCGATCGTCACCTTCCTCAACACCTACCGGATGTTCGACGGCGTCGACTTCGACTGGGAGTACCCGGGCGGCGGCGGGCTGGAGAGCAACTCGGTCAGCCCCAATGACGGCGCGAACTACGCCGAACTGCTCAAGGTGGTGCGCAGCAAGCTCACCACGCTGGGCCAGCAGCTGGGCCGCAAGTACGACATCTCGGTGGCCTCGCCGGCCGGATACGACAAGATCGCCAACTTCAACCTGGCCGGTCTGGCACCCAGCGTCGACTTCTTCAACCTGATGTCGTATGACTTCCACGGCACCTGGGAGAAGACCACCGGCCACCAGTCGGCCTTCACCGGCGACGCCAACGGCTACGACATCAAGACCGCGGTCGACCTCTATCTGGCCTCCGGGGTGAGCCCGAGCAAGATCGTGCTCGGGGCGCCGCTGTACACGCGGGGCTGGAGCGGTGTCGCCGACGGCGGCGACGGCGGATACCTGGAGGGCGCCAGCGGCGCGGCTCCGGGCACCTTCGAGGCCGGCGTCTACGACTACAAGGATCTGCTGCGCCAGGTGCAGGACCCCAACAGCGGCTGGCAGCTCTTCTGGGACGACAAGGCCCAGGCGGCCTACGTCTACAACCCGACGCTGAAGCTGTTCAGCTCGTTCGAGACACCCACCTCGATCGCCCAGAAGGCGCAGTGGGCCCAGGCGCTGGGTCTGGGCGGGATGATGTTCTGGGACATCACCAACGACGCGCTGGACTCTCCGGAGAGCCTGGTCAAGGCCGGCTACTCGGCGCTGGTGCTCAAGGAGGACCTGACCAAGATCCGCAACCGGTCGGGCCTGAAGAGCGAACGGATCATCGGCGGCGACGGGGTGATCACGCCGTTGCCGGTGACCCCGCCTTCCGTCTGAGGTGAGCTGACGCCGGTGGCATAGGGTTGAAGCGAGCCCAAGCCAGCGGAAGGGGATCGCCGTGGACTTCGCCCTGTCAGCCAAGGCCGCCGATTACCACCAGCGACTGACCGAGTTCATGGTCTCCGAGGTGCTGCCGGCGGAGAAGTCCTACGACGACTACCGCGCCGCGGCGGGCCCCGGGGACTTCACCGTGCCCCCGGTCGTCGAGGACCTCAAGAAGAAGGCCCGGGAGCGCGGGCTGTGGAACCTGTTCCTGCCCGCGGTCTCCGGACTGAGCAACCTGGAGTACGCGCCGCTGGCCGAGCTGACCGGGTGGAGCACCGAGATCGCCCCCGAGGTGATCAACTGCGCGGCGCCGGACACCGGCAACATGGAGGTGCTGCACATGTTCGGCACCGAGGAGCAGCAGCGCCAGTGGCTCAAGCCGCTACTCGACGGGGAGATCCGCAGCGCGTTCTCGATGACCGAGCCGGCGGTGGCCTCCAGCGACGCCCGCAACATCCAGACCTCGATCGTGCGCGACGGCGGCGACTACGTGATCAACGGCCGCAAGTGGTGGACGTCGGGCGCCAACGATCCGCGCTGCAAGGTGCTCATCGTGATGGGCCGCACCAACCCCGACGCCGCCAGCCACCAGCAGCAGTCGATGATCCTGGTGCCCGTCGACACACCGGGGGTCACCCTGCTGCGCTCCACGTCGGTGTTCGGCTGGCAGGACCAGCACGGCCACGCCGAGGTGGTCTACGACAACGTCCGGGTGCCCGCGACGAACCTGCTCGCCGAGGAGGGCATGGGATTCGCGATCGCCCAGGCGCGGCTCGGCCCGGGGCGCATCCACCACTGCATGCGCGCGATCGGGGTGGCCGAGCGGGCGCTGGCGCTGATGACCGAACGGGCCCGCACCCGCATCGCGTTCGGCAAGCCGCTGGCCGAGCAGGGCATGGTGCAGCAGCAGATCGCGCTGAGCCGCAACGAGATCGACCAGGCGCGGCTGCTGTGCGAAAAGGCCGCCTGGACCATCGACCAGCACGGCAACCGGGCCGCCTTCGCCCTGGTCTCCCAGATCAAGGCGGTCGCCCCGCTGATGGCCTGCACCGTGATCGACCGGGCCATCCAGGTGCACGGCGGCGGCGGGGTCAGCGACGACTTCCCGCTGGCGCGGATGTACGGCTGGCACCGGGCGATGCGGATCTTCGACGGTCCCGACGAGGTGCACCTGCGCACGGTCGCGCGGGCCGAACTCGGCCGCGAGCCGGGGCCGCTGGCCGCCGCGGCGATCCGCCGGTGAGCCACGAGCGGCTGTCCGGCGCGTGGAACTTCCGGGACGTCGCCGAGACCACCGGTGTGCTTCCCGGGCGGCTGTTCCGCTCCAGTGAGCTGTCCAACCTCGACGACGCCGGGCGGCTGATCCTGACCGAGGTCGGCGTCACCGACGTCGCCGACTTGCGCTCCCCCGCCGAGCTCCAGCGCCGGGGGCCGGGGGCGGTGCCCGAGGGTGTTGCGGTGCACAACCTTCCGTTCCCGGAAGTCAGCCACACCCACGACGGCGAGTCCCCGCACGAGTCGAGCTGGAACAAGATGCTCACCGAACCGTCCGACGAGGACCCCGCCGAGGCGGCGCTGCGCTGGATGACCGGCGAGTACGAGCGCTTCCCCACCCTGGCCGGCGCGCGGCGCGCGGTGCACCGCGTCGTCACGCTGCTCGGGCAGGACCGGCCGGTGCTGGTGCACTGCTTCGCGGGCAAGGATCGCACCGGCTTCGCCGTCGCGGTGGCCTGCGAGGCCGCCGGGGTGGACCGCGACGCGATCCTGGCCGACTACCTGCGCAGCAACGACGCGGTCGCCCGGTTGCGCGCGCGCATCCTGGAGACGATGCGCAGCCGCGAGGGCATGACCGACGAGGTGGTGTCCTTCGCCGCGTCCCGGCTGACCGACGAGGTGCTCGGGGTGCGCGAGGAGTACCTGGTCGCCGCCCGCCGGGTGCTCGATGAGACCTACGGCGGGCTGGCGGGCTATCTGACCGCCGCGGGCGTCACCGACGACGACGTCGCGCTTCTGCGCGCGCGCCTGCTCGGCTAACCCCCCGCTGTGCGGTTTCATCCGCAACCCACCGGTGCAGGCGTATCCAGATGCACCCTCGTCTACCAGGTTCGCGGGCAGCCGCGGGCCAGCAGAGCGGCACCGACCCGGTCGAGGAAGCCCCGCGGATTGTCGTGCAGCATCCCGCTGGTCAGCCGGATGTCGGTCCACCCGAGGTCGGCAAGCTGCGCGTAGCGCTCGATATCCCTGGTGTACTGGCGCGGATCGGTCCAGTGATGGGCCCCGTCGAAGTCCACGCCCACCCGCCACTGCGGCCATCCCATGTCGAGGCGGGCCACCACGGACCCGTCGGGGTCACAGACCCGCACCTGGGTCTGCGGCCGCGGAAATCCGTTCTGCACGAGCAGCATTCGGGTCATCGACTCATACGGTGACTCCGCGCCGCCGTCGATGATGCGCAGCACCCAGCGCAGGTTGCGCAACCCGCGGACCCGGGGGTGACGGGCGATGACGGCGTCGATCTCCTCGGGCTTGACGTCGGTGGCGTTCATCAGCGCGTCGATGCGCGGCACGGAGTGGCGGGGTGTGAGGCGCCGGCCGAGGTCGAAGGCGGTGCGGGCCGGGGTGGTCACCGGCAGGTCGTCGACGAACTGGGTTTCGCCGTCGAGCAACCGGTCACCGCGGACCACGATCAACCGGGGCGGACGTCGGTTGGTGTGCACGAGTTCGGCCGCGTTGTTCGGCTCGATCCAGCGGGCGCCGTGCAGCGCCGAGGCCGACAGGCTGGCCAGCACCCCGCGTCTCCCCGACCACAGCCACGCCGCCCGGGCCCGGGCCGTCGGGGTGAGGTCGGCCCCGCGGGCCACCCAGACGCCGGGGTAGACGGCGGTGTGGAACCGGCGCAGTTCGCGAAAGGTCAGCAGACCCGCGTCGAGGGCCTCGGCCGCCCGAAACGGGTGGGGGATCGGCTGCATGCCCCGCACGATGGCAGCCGGATCGGCCGACGCGTCGACGCCGAGGGGCGGTTATGCACAGCCCGGCCCCGCGAGTGTGTCGATCGATACGGGCTGGGCGGCGTGTTGGGGATGAAACTGCACAACGGGGGGTTAGGCGAGGACGCCGACGACCCACACCGCCGTCGCCAGCAGCGCGGCGGCCAGTTCCACGCCCACCGACAGGGCCACCCCCTTGAGGGCGTGCACCGTCGACGCCCAGGCCTGCCGGCGGTCGCGGCGCTGGACGAACTCCGCGAGATAGACGCCCAGCACGAAGCCGATCAGCAGACCGACGACCGGGACGACGAAGAACCCGATGATGCCCAGCACCGCACCGGCGATCAGGGAGCGGTTGCTGACGTCGGCGGCGCGCATCCGCCGGGCCGGCCAGAGGTATTTCACCAGCAGCCCCGCGGCGAGCACACCGGTGACGACGCCGAGCACCACCCACGCCGACGTGGTGCGCTCGAGCACCGCCCACACCGCGATCGCCGCCCAGACCAGCAGCGTGCCGGGCAGCACCGGCACCAGGATGCCGGCCAGGCCGACGGCGATGGCCACGGCGACCAAGATCACGCCGCCGGTCGTCACCTGCGCGTCAGAGCTTGAAGCCGGCCAGCTTCGGCGCCGAGAGGTCGTCGATGGCCGACCAGTTCGCGGCGATGTCGTCGACGCTCGGCACGTGGTCGAAGGTCACGCCGTCGTTCTGGAACAGCGCGGCCCGCTGCACCTTGCCGCCGCCGACGATGAACACCGACCCGGAGTCGGGCACCTCCTCGCCGCACAGGTAGCCCACCACCGGCGCGACGTACTCGGGGGTGAGCTTCTTGAACAGCTCGGGCGGCAGGATGTCCTCGGTCATCCGGGTGGCCGCGATCGGCGCCAGCGCGTTGGCCTTGATGTTGTACTTGGCGCCCTCCTGGGCCAGCGTGTTGATCAGCCCGACCAGACCCAGTTTGGCGGCGCTGTAGTTGGCCTGCCCGAAGTTGCCGAACAGTCCGCTGGTGGAGGTGGCCACCACGATGCGGCCGTAGGACTGCTCCCGGAAGTGCGGCCAGGCCGCGCGGATGACGTGGTAGCCGCCGTAGAGGTGCACCTTGACCACCGCGTCCCAGCTGTCGAACGTCATCTTGTGGAAGGTGCCGTCGCGCAGGATGCCGGCGTTGCTCACCACGCCGTGGATGGCGCCGAACTCCTCGAGGGCGGTCTTGACGCTGTCCTCGGCGCCGGCGGCGTCGGCCACCGAGTCGTAGGTGGCCACCGCCCGGCCGCCGGCCCCGGTGATCTCGGCGACCACCTGGTCGGCCATCGCCGATCCCGCGCCGGTGCCGTCGCGGGCGCCGCCGAGGTCGTTGACCACGACGCTGGCGCCCTCGCGGGCCAGGGTCAGCGCGTACTCGCGGCCCAGTCCGCCGCCGGCGCCGGTGACGACGATGACTCGGTCCTGCACTCCGGGCATGGGGGTTCCTTCCTCGGGACGGTCGTGAATCAGGTGCGCTGGGCGATGACGTAGGTGGAGTAACTGTCGGTCTCCTGCAGGGCGGGCACGTCGGTCCACCGGTCGAGACGCTTCATCTCGTCGGCCGACCCGGTGCCCGTCGCGCTCCAGCCGTGCGCGGTGAGCCACTCGACCAGGTTCGCGCGGTGCGGGTCGTTGTAGGTCAGCTCCTGGATGTCCACCGAGCGGTCCAGGCCGAGTTGATCGGTCATCTTCTCGAAGCGTTCGCGCATCACCGCGCGGCGCTCCTCGTCGTGGAACTCGACCGCCTCGGCGGACAGCCGGCTGCCCGGGGCGCTCAGTTCGGTGACCAACTCGAACAACCGGTCCTGGGCCTCGGCGGGCAGGTACATCAGCAGACCCTCGGCCAGCCACGCGGTCGGCCGGGACGCGTCGAAGCCCGCGCGCACCAGCGCGGCCGGCCAGTCCTGGCGCAGATCGACGGCAACCTCGCGGCGTTCGGCGGTCGGCTCGACGCCGTGCTCGCGCAGCCGCGCGGCCTTGTACTCCAGCACCTTGGGCTGGTCGACCTCGTAGACGACGGTGCCCGCCGGCCAGTTCAGCCGGTAGGCGCGCGAGTCCAGCCCGGCGGCCAGGATGACGATCTGGCGGATGCCGGCCTCGGCGGCCTCGGTGTAGAAGGTGTCGAAGAACAGCGTGCGCACCGCCTGGTAGCCGAGCATGTTGGTGAAGACCGCCGCGGCGTCGGGGTCGATCTCGGCCATCCGCGCCGGCAGCGACTCCTCGAGGAAGTTGTCCCACATGCCGGTGCCCGCCCCGGCGACCAGCATCCGGGCGTAGGGGTCGCGGATGAGCGGGTCGTCGCTTTCGGTCTCGCGGGCGCGGGCGGCGGCGACCATCACCGCGGTCGCCCCCACGCTGGTGGCGATGTCCCAGGTGTCGTCGTCGCTGCGCAGGCTGCTCATGAGCGTCATCCTAGCGACAGTTAGATCGTCTACTGGAACGGTCCTGCCCCGGCGCTGGCCTACTGTCTATGACCATGCCGACCGTGGCGACCCGGGAGTCCTACTTCGAGACCGGTCTGGAGATCCTCGCCGACCGCGGTCTGGGCGGACTCAAGCTGGCCGAGGTGTGCGCCCGGCTGGGGGTGACGACCGGATCGTTCTACCACTACTTCACCGGCTGGCAGGCCTACACCCGCGAGCTGGTGGGGTACTGGATGCAGGACCGCACCGTGCGACTGGCCGAGATGTTCCGCGCCGAGCCCGACCCGCGCAAGCGGGTGCGGGTGATCATCCAGACCGCGCTGGCACTGCCGCACGGTGCCGAGGCCGCCATCCGCGCCTGGAGTTCGGTGGACCCCGACGTGCACGCCGTGCAGGTCGAGGTCGACCGGCAGCGCTTCACGGTGTGCTACGAGTACGCCCTCGAGATCGTCGGCGATCCGCGTCAGGCCGAGGTGTTCGCGCACTGGGCGGTGTATCTGCTCATCGGCTACGAACAGTCGACGCTGCAGCGCGACCCCCGGGTGTACGAGTGGGTGTCCACCCTGATGCTCGAGGACCTGGAGTCGGGCCGCTTCGCCGGCGTCCCGCCGCGGTGAGCGCACTCGCCGAGCGGATCCGGGCCCGCGACCCCGAGGGCGACGGCGCGCGGCGCGCACTGCGCGCGGCGATCTTCATCCCGCTGGCCGCGGCGGTCGGGTTCGCCGTCGGCGACGGCACCCAGACCCCGGTGTTCAGCCTCTTCGGGGCGATCGCCCTGCTGATCGCCGCGGACTTCCCCGGCGGCGCCGTCCTGCGCGCGCAGGGTTACCTCGGGCTGGCGGTCGTCGGCGCGGGGCTGATCACCGTGGCGACGCTGACCGCGCCGCACCCGTGGGTGTCGGTGCCGCTGTGCTTCGTCGTCGGGGCGGTGGTCAGTTTCCTCGGTCTGCTCAACCCGGTCATCGCGGCCGGACAGCGCGCCACGCTGATCACCTTCGTGCTGCCGGTGTGCCTGCGCCCGGTCGGTCCGCTGGGCGACCGGTTGTTCGGCTGGGTGATCGCGGTGGTGATCTGCGTACCCGCCGCGCTGCTGGTGTTCCCGCCGCGCTACACCGGCCAGCTGCGCCGGCAGACCGGGGCGGTGTGCACCGCGCTGGCCGACCGGCTCACCGGCGCCGCCACCGCCGAGGAGCTCACCATCGCGATGGACACCCTGCGCTCGGGGTTCCTCGGCGCCGCGGTGCGGCCGGTCACCATGACCGCGGGCAGCCGCGCGCTGATCCGGGTGATCCCCAACCTGGGGTGGCTGTGCGCCCGGGTCGGCCCGGACACCGCGGCGTTGCTCGGATCGCTGACCCCGCCGGCCACCCGGGTGCTGCGGGCGGCGGCCGCCGTGCTCGACGCACCAGGGCGCGCCGACCCGCACGGGCGGGCCCGCGGGGAACTCGACGACGCGCTGAGCGCGCACCGCGACGCCGTGCTCAACCGCTACCGCAACGAGATCGACGACGTCCTCGACGCCCCCGACGACGCCGCCGCGGTCGGGCTGGGCCGCGCGCTGTTCCAGGGGCGCATCATCAGCGCCACGATCGGTCTGGTCGGGCGGATCGTCGCCGCCGCGGCAGCCACCGAGGCCCGGCCGTGGTGGGCCAAGCTGTTCGAGCGCCAACTGCCCGAGACCGGCGTCGCCGACCGGGTGTTCACCCGGTGGACGGCGATCACCTCGCTGGGCGGCTACGTCAGCACCCGCTCGATCACCGTGCTCAACAGCGTGCGCACCGGCACGGGCCTGGCGCTGGCACTGGTCGTCACACTCGTGCTGCCGGTGCAGAACGCTCCGTGGGTGGCGTTGGGCGCACTGGCGGTGCTGCGCAGCGGCGCGCTGAGCACGCGGACCACGGCGGTGCGCGCGGTGACCGGCACGGTGATCGGGTTCGTCATCGGCGCCTCGGTGATCACGGTGCTCGGGGTGGACCGGCCGGTGCTGTTGGCGTTGCTGCCGCTGGTCGCGTTCGGCTCGACCTACGTCACCGCGGTGGGTTCGTTCACCGCGAGCCAGGCGATGTTCACCATGATGGTGCTGATCGTGTTCAACCTGGAGTTGCCGACCGGCTGGCAGATCGGACTGGTGCGCCTCGAGGACGTCGTGGTGGGGGCGCTGGTCGCGATGGTGGTCTCGCTGTTGCTGTGGCCCGGCGGCGCGGCGAGCGCGGTGCACCGCGCGATCGCCGGGGCGATGGCGGTCAACGCGCACTATCTGGCGGCGACGGTCGAACGGGTCACCCGCGGCGCCTCCGAGCAGATCGACGACCGGATCACCGCGCTGCACCAGGACAGCCTCGTCGCGGTGCGCACCTACGGCGACGCGTTTCGCACCTACGTGGCGGAGAACGGCGGCGCCGTCGACGCGACCGAACTTCAGGCCAGCGGTCTGATCGCGCGGGTGCGCACCAGCGCCGACCTGATCGCCGATCTGGTGCCGCCGCCGCTGACGGTCTACCCGCGGGCGCGCAAGGTCATCGAGGCGCACACCGCCGCGCTGCGCGGCCAACTCGACGGCACCGACCCGGCCGGCTCGGCGGAGTCGATCGGCGAGGAGTTCATCCCGGCGCTGCGGGCCGAGGCCGAGGGCGAACTCGCGGCCGCGGCCGCGCTGCCGCTGGTGACGGTGGCGGCCAACATCGGCGAACTCGAGCAGGCCCGCTAACCGAGGACCGCCAGCGCCGCCGCCCGGGCCTCGGCCGGTGCGCCGGTGGCCAGCACCGCGTCGGCGGCCCGGCGGCACTGCTCCAGGGTCACCGAGGCGAGTTTGGCGCCGACGGCGCTGACCGCGCTGGCCGCCGCCGACAGCGAGCTGACCCCCAGCCCGGTGAGCACGCACGCCAGCAGCGGGTCGGCGGCGGCCTCCCCGCACACCCCGACCGGTTTCCCGGCGGCGGCTCCGGCGCGCGCGGTCGCGGCGACCAGGGCGATCACCCCGGGCTGCCACGGGTCGGTGAGGGTGGCCAGGTCCGAGGACATCCGGTCGGCGGCCATCGTGTACTGCGCCAGGTCGTTGGTGCCGATGGAGAGGAACTCCACGTGCGCCAGGATCCGGTCGGCCAGCAGCGCGGCGGCGGGCACCTCGACCATCACCCCGGGCACCAGCTGGCGGCGGCGCACCGCCTCGGCGAAACGGCGGGCCTCGTCGGGGGTGGCGATCATCGGGGCCATCACCCACGGCGCGGCGCCGGTGCGCGCGGCCGCCTCGGCGATCGCGTCGAGCTGGTGGTCGAGCAGCGCGGGGTTGCCGTGCGCGATGCGCACCCCGCGCACGCCCAGCGCCGGGTTGGCCTCGTCGGCGTGGTGGGCGAAGCGCAGCGGCTTGTCCGAGCCGGCGTCGAGGGTGCGGATGACGACCTTGCGCCCGGCGAACGCGTCGAGCACCTCGGCGTAGATGTCGGCCTGCTCGGCGACGGTGGGTTCGCTGTCGCGGTCCAGGAAGCACAGCTCGGTGCGAAACAGCCCGATGCCCTCGGCGGGGGTCTGGCGCGCGCCGCGGCACCGTCGCCGACGTTGGCCAGGATCGACACCGGATGCCCGTCGGAGGTCGCGCCGGGGCCGCGCCAGCCGGCGCTCGCCTCGGCGGCGGCCTCGGCGGCCTGCACGGCGGTGCGCGCCGCGGCCGGGTCGGGCTGCAGCGTCACGGTGCCGCGGGTGCCGTCGAGCAGCACCGGGGTGCCGGGCGCGACGGCGTCCAACCCGCCGACCGCGACCACGCACGGGATGGCGAGCTGGCGGGCGATGATCGCGGTGTGGCTGGTCGGCCCGCCCAGGCTGGTGGCCAGTCCGACCACCAGCGCGGGGTCCAGCCCGGCGGTGTCGGCGGGGGCGAGGTCCTCGGCGCACAGGATCGACGGCTCGGCGGGCACCGGCACGCCCGGCTCGGGCAGCCCGGCCAGTTCGGCGAGCACCCGGTCGCGGATGTCCTTGAGGTCGGTGACCCGTTCGGCCATCAGACCGCCCATCGTGGTGAACAACTCGATGAACTGGGTGGCCGCGGCGGCGGTCGCCCGTATCGCGGGCATGCCGGCCTTGATCGCCTTCTGCGCCGCGCCCAGCCAGGCCCGGTCCTGGGCGAGTTGGGCGGTCGCGCCGAGCACCTCGGCGGCCGCGCCGGCGGCGGCCGCGGCCCGCTCGCGCAGCCTCTGGGCGACGGCGGCGGCGGCCTGCTCGAAGCGGGCCAACTCGGTGTCGCGGTCGGGTTCGGGCAGCTCACCGCCGGGGTCGAGGTCGTCGATGCTCGGCAGCCGGCCGGTGGTGATCACCGGGGCGTAGCGCAGGCCGGGGACGACGGGCACGCCCTGCAGCACCGTCGGGTTGCTCATGCAAGGGATTACAGCACCCGGGGTGCCGTCGTATCCGGGGTTCGCGGCCACCAGCGTGCGTCCCGATACGGGGGTGGCGGCGTGTTGCGTACGGCGACGCACAGTCGCGGGGGGCGGTAGCTTGCTGTGCAGGCGCAGAAGTCACGAAGGAGTCCGCATGCCCAGCAAGACCGTCACCGTCGGTTCGGCGGTGGGACTGCACGCCCGCCCCGCCGCGGTCATCGCCGAGGCGGTGGTCAGCGCCGGTGTGCCGGTGACGCTGTCGCTCGACGGCGGCGAACCGGTGGACGCCGGCTCGGCGCTGATGATCATGACCCTGGGCGCGGGCAACGGCGCGCAGGTGACCGTCGAGGCCGACGACGAGGCGGTGCTGGCCCGAATCGCTGAACTCGTCGAGCAGGACCTCGACGCCTGAGACTCAGGCGTTCTGGGTGGCGTCGTCCCAGGCGTCGTACCAGGCGTCGTACCAGGCGTTGTACCCGCCGAGCACGTCGCTGACGTCGTCGAAGCCGCGCCGGCGCAGCAGGCTGGCCGCCACCGAGGAGCGGTAGCCGCCCGCGCAGTAGACGACCGTCGGCCGGCGGGTGTCGAGTTCGCCGAGCCGGCCGGGCAGCTGGCCGACCGGGATGTTGACCGCCCCGGGGATCATGCCCGCCGCGGCCTCGCCCGGGTTGCGCACGTCGACGATCTGCAACTCCGGCACGTCGGCGATGCGCTCGCCGAGCGCGTTGGTGGTCAGCCGGGAGGCCACCTGCACGTCGTCGCGGTGGGTGAACATCTGCGTGTACGGGTCGGCGAGATAGCCGATCACTTTGTCGAAGCCGATGCGGGCCAGCCGGTTCTTGCCCTCCAGCACGCGGTCGGGGTCGGTCATCAGCACGAGGTCGACGTCGGGGGTGATCACCGAGCCGGCGAACTCCGCGTAGCGGCCCTCCAGGCCGATGTTGATCGCGCCGGCGAAGTGTCCGGTGGCGAACTCCTCGGGCGTGCGCCCGTCGACGAGGACCGCCCCGGCGGCCAGCGCCGCGCGCATCGCGTCGTAGGTCATCGCCGGGGGCATGCGGGTCTCGTCGAGAAGCTCGCGGCCCTGCCGGTTGAGCATGGCGTTGTAGACGAAGTAGCCCGGCGCGGGCGGCTGGCCCTCGGTGACCAGTTCGACGAAGGTCGCCCGGTCCGGGGCGCGCAGCGCGTAGTTGGTCGTGCGCTGCTCGCCCATCGTCGACCACAGTTCGGTGGACAGGTTCTTGCCGCACGCCGATCCCGCGCCGTGGGCGGGGTAGACCCGGGTGGCGTCGGGCAGCGGCATGAGCTTGGTGTGCAGCGAGTCATACAGCTTGTCGGCCAGCTCGTCGCGGGTGAACCCGATCGAGGCCAGCAGGTCGGGGCGGCCCACGTCGCCGATGAACAGGGTGTCGCCGGTGAGCACGCCGTAGGGCTGGGTCGCCTGCGGGGTCTGGTAGATCACGATGCTCATCGACTCCGGGGTGTGCCCGGGGGTGTGGCGGAACTCCAGCTGGACCTGCCCCAGCGAGTAGCGCTCGCCGTCGGCGACGGCCAGGAAGTCGAACTCGGGCTGGGCCACCGAGGAGTAGACGATGCGCGCGCCGGTGGCCTCGGCCAGCTCCAGATGCCCGGAGAGGAAGTCGGCGTGGAAGTGCGTCTCGATGACCAGCTCGATGGTCATGCCGAGCTCGGCGGCGTCGGCGAGGTACTCGCTGACGTCGCGCTGCGGGTCGACGACGACCGCGCGCCCGGTGGTCTCGTCACCGATCAGGTAGGAGGCGTGCGAGAGGCACTCGAGGTAATACTGGGTGAACTTCATGCCCCGATTTTATATACCCCCGGAGGTATACGCAACCGGGGGGTCACAGCCCGCTGATCCGCTGGATCGGCAGCCGCGGGCCGCGCCGCGGCAGCCGGGCCAGGCCGCTGACCTCCAGCAGCCGCACCGCCCGGTAGCGGTGCGGGCGCACCGGTTCGAGCAGTTCGACCATCGCCGCGTCGTCGACCGGCCGGCCCAGCAGCGTCCAGCCGATCATCGCCGAGAGGTGGTAGTCGCCGACCGAGAGCGCGTCGGGGTCGCCCAGGGCGCGCTGGGCGGTCTCGGCCGCCGTCCACACCCCGACCCCGGGCAGCGCGGTGAGCGGCCCGGCGTCGCGCAGCCGCTCCAGCGCGTCAGCCCGCCGGGCGGCGCCGACCAGGGTGCGCGCCCGGCCCGGGTCGACGTTGGCGCGGTGGAACTCCCAGGACGGGATGGCCCGCCACACCTCCGCCGCCGGGGGCACCCGCATGCCCGCCGGGGCGGGGCCGGGCGCGGGCGTGCCGAACCGGGTGACCAGCAGCCGCCAGGAGCGAAACGAGTCCGCGCCGGGCACCCGCTGCTCGAGGATCGCCGGGATCAGCGCCTCCAGCACCCGCCCGGTGCGCCCGAGGCGCAGGTGCGGCACCCGGCGCTGCGCGGCGGCCAGCACCTCGTGGGTCGGGGCGAAGCCGGTCGGGTCGTCGTCGGCGCCGAGCAGCGCGGGCAGCGCGTCGAGGAACTCCCCCGCCCCGTCGCCCCAGGCCCGGCAGTGCACGGTGTCGGGGGCGGTGCGCGCGAGGCGCGCGGTGACCGGGCCGCTGCGCTGCAGGCTGGTGCGCCAGATCGCCCGCTCGGCGTCGACCTGGAAGCACGGGTCGCGCGGGCCGCGCCGGTGCGGTGCGAGGGTGTGGCCGGGGCTGACCGGGCCGGGCAGGGTCAGCGTGCGTTCGGCGGGCGGGGACACGAAACCCTCAGGGGCGCCCGGTGATTCGGTCGGCCAGCGCGGCGATCGGGGAGGTCGCAGCCCGGCCGCCGGCCTCGTGGCGGTCGGCGAGCTTGTAGGCGGTGTACAGCCCGCGCACGCCCAGCCAGCGCAGCGGTTCGGGCTCCCAGGCGCGCGAGCGGTGCCCGACCCAGGGCAGCGCGGTCAGCTCGGTGCGGCGCTTGAGCACCAGGTCGGCCAGGGTGCGCCCGGCGAGGTTGGTGGCGGTCACCCCGTGGCCGACGTAGCCGCCGGCCTCGCCGAGTCCGGTGGCCGGGTCGAAGCGCACCGTGGCGGTCCAGTCGCGCGGCACGGCGAGCACCCCGCACCAGGCGTGCGCGATCGGCACGCCGCGGGTCTGCGGCAGCGCGGCGGTGAGCACCCCGGTGAGGTGGTCGACGGTGTGCTGGCCGACCGCGCCGTCGCGGTCGGTGCGCGAGCCGTAGCGGTAGGGCACCGCCCGCCCGCCCAGGGCGATGCGCCCGTCGGCGGTGCGCTGGGCGTAGAAGAAGCCGTGCGCGAGGTCCCCGAGGGTCTCGCAGCCCGCCCAGCCGATGCGCTGCCAGGTCTGGGCGGGCAGCGGCGCGGTGGCGATCATCGCGCTGTTCATCGGCAGCCAGCGCCGCCGCAGCCCGGCCATCCGGGCGGTGAACCCCTCGGTGGCGCGCAGCACCACCGGGGCGCGCACCGTCCCGCGCGCGGTGTCGGCCCGCCCGGGGGCGATCGCGCTGACCGGGGTCTGCTCGTAGAGGTCGACCCCGAGGCGCTCGACGGCCTCGGCCAGCCCGCGCACCAGTTTGGCCGGCTGCACGCGCGCGCAGTGCGGGTTGAACGCACCCAGCACCGCCCCGTCGACGGCGACGCGCGCGGTGGCCTCGGCGGCGGTGAGCAGCCGCACGTCGGTCACGCCCCAGCGGCGCTCCTCCTCGACCTCGGCGCGCAGCCGGCGGGCCTGGGCGAGGTTACGCGCGACCTCCAGCGTGCCGCCCTTGACGATGTCGGCGTCGATGCCCTCGCGGGCGGCCACCGCGATCACCTCGTCGACGGCGTCGTTGAGGGCGCGCTGCCAGGCCAGCACGGCGTCGCGGCCGTGCTCGGCGGCCAGCAGGCCGCGGTGGCCCGGCGCCAGGCCGGACAGCCAGCCGCCGTTGCGCCCGGAGGCGCCGAACCCGGCGAAGCGGGCCTCCAGCACGGTCACCCGCAGCGTCGGGTCGAGCTGTTTGAGCGAGTAGGCCGTCCACAGCCCGGTGAAACCCGCCCCGACGATGCACACGTCGGCGTCGCGGTCGCCGGGCAGTGCGGGGCGCGGGGTGGGCAGCTCGGCGAACCAGTGCGAGACGGCGCCGTTGGTGGTCACAG
>NZ_JBJTCF010000022.1:0-6589 GCF_046091765.1 Mycobacterium sp. | reverse complement strand
CAGGCCCCCGGTCTGGCTGACCCTGTGGTTTGTGTCACTGTAGCGCACGTCAACGGCAGGCACTCCGTTTGCGCCGAGCGTGATGCGACCATGAGAAATCCCCCGCGGCGCGCCGGGTGTCGGCGCTGGCCGCGGGGGATTTTCGAGACGGCGAAACTACTTGACCGTGACCTTGGCGCCAGCGGCCTCCAGCTTGGTCTTGGCCTCCTCGGCGGATTCCTTGGTGGCCTTCTCCAGGACCGGCTTGGGGGCTCCGTCGACGAGGTCCTTGGCCTCCTTGAGGCCCAGACCCGCGACGATCTCGCGGACGGCCTTGATGACACCGATCTTCTTGTCGCCGGCGTCGTCGAGGATCACGTCGAACTCGGACTGCTCCTCGCCCGCCTCGGCGGCCGGGCCGCCGCCGCCCGGGGCGGCCGCGGCGGCCACCGCGACCGGGGCGGCCGCAGTGACCTCGAAGACCTCCTCGAACTTCTTCACGAAGTCGGAGAGTTCGAGCAGGGTCATCTCCTTGAACGCATCGAGCAATTCGTCGGTGCTGAGCTTTGCCATGGTTGTGGGTCCTTCCTGGTTGGGCTGGTTGGGTTACGCGGCGGCTTCGCCGGACTTCTTCTCCTGCAGTGCGGCGGCCAGGCGGGCGACCTGCGCGGCCGGAGCACTGAACAGCCCGGCCGCCTTGGCCATGTTGCCCTTCATTGCGCCGGCCAGCTTGGCCAGCAGCACCTCGCGCGACTCGAGATCGGCGATGCGCTCGACTTCGGCCACGGTCAGCGGGTGGCCGTCCATGTAGCCGCCCTTGATCACCAGGGCCTTGTTGTCCTTGGAGAACTTCTTGATGGCCTTCGCGACGTCGACGGCTTCGCCGGTCACGAACGCGATCGCGGTCGGCCCGACGAATAGCTCGTCGAGCCCGTCGATGCCGGCCTCGGCCGCAGCGCGGCGAACGAGGGTGTTCTTGGCGACGGTGTAGGTGGCACTGCCGCTGAGGGTGCGTCGCAGCTCGGCGAGGTTGGCCACGGTCAGTCCCCGGTATTCGGTGACGACGGTGGCCGTCGAGGCCCGGAAACTCTCGGCGATCTCGGCGACCGCGCCGGCCTTGTCGGCCTTGGGCTTGTCGACCTTGGCCATGCATGCCTCCTGTCTCACGAGCTGTCTCACGAGCTGTCTGTGTCCCGCCACCGAAACGACCCGGGAAACACGAACGCCCCGGCACAGACGGCCGGGGCGCGCAGAACCGCACAGCGGTGCAAGCCTCGTCCTCCTGCGCGGGCCGCCGGGAGATTCCCGGACCTTCAACCGATCTGCTCGGTGACCGACGGTCTTCGGTGGAACCCGGCCAGAATAGCCTGCGGCACCCCGGCCCGGCAAAACGCGGCCCGCGGCCCTAGCCCGGGCGAAGCAGCGCAGCGGCCCCGACCAGGCCCGCCTCGCCGCCCAGCGCGGCCGGCAGCACCCGCAGTCCCGAGAGGAAGTCCAGCCCGGCGTGCTCACGCAGCGCGGCGCCGAGGGGGCCGAAGAGCACCGGACCGGACTTGGCCACCCCGCCGCCGACGACCACCAGATCCAGGTCGCACACCGCCGCCACCGAGGCGATCATCGCCGCCAGCGCGCCGGCACCCCGGCGGAAGGCGCGCAGCGCGATCTCCTCGCCGCGGGCCGCGGCGTCGGCAAGGTCCTTGCCGGTGGCCCCGGGAGCGGCCGCCCAGCCCTGCTCGCGGGCCCAGGCCACCAGCCGCGGACCGCTCGCGATCGCCTCGACGCAGCCGCGTCCGCCGCAGGCGCACGGCGGGCCGTCGCGCTCGACGACCACGTGGCCGACGTGTCCGGCATTGCCGGTGCGCCCGGCGTAGGGCGCGCCGTCGAGCACCAGTCCGCCGCCGACCCCGGTGGAGACCACCATGCCCAGCAGGAACCGGGCACCCTGCCCGGCGCCGCACCAGTGCTCGCCCAGCGCCATGCACAGGCCGTCCCCGGCGAGGCGAACCGGAACACCGGGCACGGCTCGGCCGACCCGCTCGCACACCGGGAAGTGCCGCCAGGCGGGGATGTTGATCGGGCTGATCGCGCCCTCCGCCAGGTGGATCGGCCCCGCCGAGGAGATGCCCGCGCCGCGGAGGGTCCCGGCAGCCGCCGCGACGGCGGCGGCGATCGCGCTCTCGGCGGCGGCCCAGACGACCTCGGGATCGGTGCTGCGCGGGGTGGGCCGCTGCTCGCGGTGCAGCAGCCGGCCGTCGGCGTCGACGAGCCCGGCGGCGATCTTGGTGCCGCCGATGTCGAGGGCGAGAGTCGGGCTCATCTGCGTGGCGTCTCAGTGCCGGTCAATGCTGGTGGATGTTGTCGGGCTGGCGTGGGTCGCCCGGGTGCTCGTAACCCGGCGCCAGCCACACCAGCGCGGCGCGGCGCTGGTCGAGCCAGATCCGGAAGGCGCGCCGCCGTGCCGCACCGCGCAGCATCGCGGCCACCGCACGTTCGGGCTCGGGCTCACCGGCGAAGCGTCGCGGGTTTCGGCGCAGATACGCCGCGGCCGCCGCGGCGTCGACGCCGACGCCGGCGGTCAGATGCGCGTAGAGCGCCCGGGCCAACGGCGCGGCCAGCGCGGCAGCGGCGATGCTGCCGATCTCCAACCGGGCGGTCGGGTCGGGCAACACGTCGGACTCGGCCGGGGTGTCCGCGGTGACGGTGACGCCGAGTTCGCGCGCCTCGCACGCCAGCACCTTCTCGGTGACCAGCAGTTGGGTCAGCCACCGCCGCAACTGGCGGCCCTCGCGGGTGCCCGGTCGCGGCAGCGCCGCGGTGTGCGGCGAGTCGCGCAGCGCCGCCTCGCGGGCGTCGACCTCGGTGACGGCCACGGGCTCTCCGGCCACGGTCGCCGCGATCATCCGACCGTCACCGCCGCCGCCGGGGTGTAGAGCAGCCGGCCCGCACAACCGACCCGGATCAGCGCCCACCACCGGCCCGGGGTGGCCCACCGCGGCGGGGTCACCGCAAAGCTGACCTCGGCCTGCGACCGGGCCCGCAGCACCTCACCGCACGACGCCGGGCCGATCCAGTCCCAGGTGCCCCACGGGCTGATCAGGTGGGCTTCCAGCGCCAGGTCGGCGCGGGCGTCACTGGCGACCGTCGCGGTAAGCCGGGCCGTGCCGCCGGGGGCGACCGCGACGTCGGCCGGACCGGCGACCAGGCGCAGCGGATCGGGCGCGGGATCACCGACGGTGACGACGCAGACATCCTCGACGGTCTGCCGCCAGGCCGGCGGGAGGTCGCCGGTCAGCGAAAGCTGCGCCCGCACCGGGTAGTGGCCCGCCTCGGCGTCGTCCGGGACGCGCACACTGACCTCGGTCTCGAGATGCCCGCGCGGCGCGACGTCGAACGACCACCCCCGCGGCGCCCACATCCGTGCGCCCTCCTCCTGCGGTGTCCAGCCGTGCGGGGTGCGCAGTCGCACGGACCCGGTGAGGCTGGCGTCGCTGCAGTCACTGGCCACCGTCAGCCGCAGCCGCACGGTCTGCCCCGGCGCAGCCGCGACGGTTTCGGGGTCCAGATGGGCGACGGCGGGCAGCCCGCCCAGCGGGGCGGGCCCGCGGTTGTGCAGCCAGTAGCGCGCGTAGAGCGGCTGGGCGGCCTCGGCATCGGGCGCCAGCGGCGACGCGGCGTCGAGAACCGGGTCCGCGCGCAGGCGTGCGCGCACGGTGGCGATCTGGTAGCCGTGCAGTCGCAGCGGATCATCGTCGGGCCGCGGGTTCTCCAGCAGATCCGCAGCCTGCACGTTGTCGATGTCCACCAGCGGACTGGACAGGCTGACGCGCGTCGCCACTCCGCTGGTTTCCAGCAGCCGAAGGGTCACCGAGCCCGGATCGACGTCGGCCGCACTGCCGATCGCGGTCGGATTGCCGCCGGCTTTCAGGGCGGCCAGCGCCACCGTCCCGGCGGACTCGACGCTCAGCAGCGAGCCGTCGGCCGGCAGCCTCCCGGATTTCCGCCCGGCCGCCGCGCCCTCGCTTGTCACGCACTGCAGCGGGTGGTTGAACTCCGCACTGCGCGACACCATCGCGAGCTCACGCCAATCCCCCGGTCCCGCGACGACCGCGAAGTCGAACGTGTGACTCCAGTGCTGCAGTTGGAAGTGGGAACCGTCCGGGGCGGTGCGCTGCGGCGGGTCGATCCAGGTCCCCGACGGCCAGCCGGTGCACGACCGCATCAACGAACTGTGCAGGGTCCCGTCCTTGCCGACCGCGAAACCGGGTACCCCGCGATTGATCAGCGCGACGGTGCGCGCCTCGAACGCTGGGCACCGCGCCGGCGGCTGCTGTTCCACGACGATCTCCGCGTCGGCGAGATCGGCGGTCAGCTCGGCGATCGCGGCTTCGCCGGCGACGATCAGCACGGGGAGGTCCAGCACGCCGCGAACGTCGGCGTCGGTCACCCAGACGCGGTCCAGCGCTTCGGCGGCGGGGACGAACACACGCGCGCGCCCGCGCCGCAGTTGGCGTTCGACTTCCGCGGCATAGCGCGGGTCGGCGGCGGCCAGGACGGCCGCGGTGAAGGCGTTGTCCTGCGGGCCGCCCAGACTGATCCGGGCGTCGGGCAGGTTGGAGTCCACCTCGAGATGCCCGTAGCGGGGGTGTCCAGCGCTGCTGCAGGTCGCCGTGACGCCCGCGCGCGCCAGCGCCACCATCAATGCGCGCACCGCCGCCTGCTTCGCCGGGGCGGGCGGCGCGACCACTTCGGCGACCGCGACCGCGCGGGTCTCTTCCCCGACGCGCACCCGCACGCAGGAGGACAGGCCGAAAAACCCGTGCGCCGGGTTGTCCAGGGTCCACGGGTGTTCGGCGGTGTCCACCGCGTGCTCGGCGGACCCGTCGTGCATGAGCCCGAAGCCGCGCCCGACGACGGCATGGCCGACCTCGCTGACCGGCAGCGCCCCGGGCACCGGGCAGGGCCAGCGCAGCCGCACCAACCGGTCCGCGCCGGTGAAGTCGTCGATGGTGATGCGGCAGTCCAGCCGGTCCAGGCCTCGCACCAGGGTCAGGGTCTGGGTGTAGCGCAACACGTCGTCGACCGTTCCGCTGACCACCACCTTCTCCCCCAGTGCGCTGCGGTAGGCGCGCACCGACGCCGGGCCGGCCGACGAGCACACCACCGGGCCGCGGGGCAGCAGATGCCACGGGCCCTCGCCGGCCTCCGGGTGCGCGGGGTACTCCTCGTAGACGGCGAGCTCGTTGCCCACCGCCCCGGGGGCGACCAACTCCCGCTCCCCGTGCAGCAGCGAGACCACCCCGCCGCCGCGCGCCGGGTCGACGGTCAGCCGCAAGTACTCGTTGGCGATGGCCACCCCGTCGATCGGGGTCCAGCCGGCCGCGGCCCCGTCGACAAGTCGATAGGTGCGCCATCCCAACGAGCCCACCGCGTCGGCGCGCCAGCTCACCGAATACCCGTCGTCTTCGACCACCGCCGGCACGTCGGCACCCTCGGCATCGACGACCCGGATCGCTGTCACCGGTTCGTCCAGGTGTGCCGTCACCACATCTGTTCGGCTGTGCGCCAAGGGGTTCCACACCACGACGGAGGTGCCGGCACCCGTCCCGGTCGCGACCGCCCGGGTCAGCACCGACAACGCCCCGGCCCGCGCGCGGCGGCCGAGCTCCCACGCGTCACGCCATCCGGTGAGCAGGTCCAGGTAGACCTGATCGGACTCGCTGCCGGTGATGGCGTCGTGGTGGGCGCCCCAGGCCAGCTGGACCCACGCCTTGGCCAGGGCGGCCTCCGGATAGCGGGCACCGCCGAGGAGGGCCGCGAAGACGGCGAAGCGCTCGGCACCCAGCACCGCGTCCTCGGCCGCCCGGTTGGCCTGCTTGGTATCGATGTAGGAGACGTCCTTGCCGGTGTAGATCGGGTTCATGTCCCGGGTCTGCGGCGAGGGCTCGACCGCCCGCTCGGCGAGCTCCGAACGCACGGCGGTGAAGAAATCCGACGGAAGCGCGCAGACGAACCGCGGCCAGCTGTAGCGGGCGTTCCAATCGCGGTGGATCTCGGTGACCCAGGCGTTCGGCGGGGTGTAGTCGGTACCGACCGGCAACAGCACGTTGCGGGTCAGGGCCACCGACTTCAGTTCGCAGAACAATTCGTAGGTCGCCTGCTGCGCCTCGGCAAGCGAGGTCGCGGAGTCCATCCACCAGCCGGCCGCGTAGTGCGCGGGCATGTAGTGCGTCAGCAAGCCGACTCCCGACGGCGCGATCCACTCGAACTCGCTGCTGAACTGCATGCGTCGCGGATCGCCGGCCTGCCCGTCCTTGGCGGCCATCGGTCCCCACTGGTGAAACGGGCCGCGCGCCCAGGAACTCGACGTCAGACCGGCGTCGGCGGCCATCCCGGGGAACTGCGGATCGTGACCGAACACGTCGAGCTGCCAGGCCGTGCGGGGGCGGGCTCCGAGCACGTCACGCTGAAACCCGATGCCGTGGACGAAGTTGCGGATCGCGGTCTCCCCGCCGGTGAGGTTGGTGTTGGGTTCGTTGTACGTGCCGCCCATCACCTCCACCCGGCCCTCGGCGATCATCCGCCGCAGATCGGCGCGGTCCTCGGGGTGTGC
>NZ_JBJTCF010000021.1:0-4582 GCF_046091765.1 Mycobacterium sp. | reverse complement strand
GGCCGATCTGGCGCAGACGGTGATCACTGACGTGCTCTCCAACGGGGCGCTGCACGTGGCCGTCGGCTTCGCCCTCGGTCAGGGCGTCGGATCGCTCTTCGGCGAGAACCTCATCGGCGGCGCGGTCGGCCTGGTGGTCGGCGCGGCGGCGACGTCGCTGATCAGCGTGACGGCGTTCATCGCGCAGTTCTTCGTGCCGGTGCTGCTGTCCGCGATCACCTCGGTCGCACCGGCCGCCAGCGAGAACGACTCGGCGCCCGCGTGGGCGTGGTGGGTGCCGGTCACGGTCTGACGCGGCTCAGTTCTCCGGCGGTCCTGAAGCAGGGCGCGGCCAACTTGGCCGCGAGGTGAGATGCCAACCGCCGCAGTCCTCGCAGCGATAGCACCGGCGCACGGTCCACGTGCTGTGACCTCCGTCGAGCGCGATGCGTGCTCGTGTGTGGCGGGCTAATTCCAGCGCGATTCTGGCGTCCTTGCGCTCGCCGTATCGCTGCTTGCCGCTCTGTGGGCAGCGCGGCCACTGGTGCGCCCGGCGCCGCCGTCGGGGTGCAGGGTTATCGGGAATGCGTCGGAAGGCGGTCACGGCTGCTGCTCCTCGGGTTACTCGATGCGATGCATCCAGTACGCCACGCGGCCGATCTCCGCGCGCACGTAGTCGCCTACCCGATTATCGTCAGCAGGGTACTTATCCGGCAGGCCTGCAGAAGGTCGACCGACACGCTTGAATGACCACCGTGGGCGCACAGTCGATTCTCACCGCGTCGGTCATCACCATGGACGCGGCCCGGCCGCGCGCCGAGGCGGTGGCCGTGGACCGCGACTCCGGGTCGATCACGGCGGTGGGGTCGCTGGCCGACTGCCGGGCGGCCGCGCCCGAGGCGACCGTCGAGGACCTCGGCGCGGGGGTGCTGATGCCCGGGTTCGTCCAGGCGCACGACCACCCGGTGCCCGCCGCACTGCTCTGCCAGCAGCCCGCGCACTGGATCGCCCCGTTCGTGGGCTACCCGACGTGGGAGGACGTCGAGGCGCTCTTTGCGACACTGCGCGCCCAGACCCCGGCCGGGCAGCCGCTGATGTTCAACGGCCTGGACCGGCTGCTGCTGTCCATCCCGATGCCCGACCGTCAGAGCCTGGACCGCTACTTCCCCGACCACCCGGTGCTGATCTTCGACATCACCGGCCACGCGCTGTACTTCAACTCCCACGCCACGGTGCTGTTCGGCTGGAAGAACGCCACACCCCCGCCCGACGTGCCCGACGCGCGCTGGACCCGTCGCCCCGACGGCACCGCCGGGGGAGTCGGCTACGAAACCCAGGCCACGATGACCGCGCTGGGCGCCTTCCTACCCGGGGTGGTTCCCTCGCCCCTGGCCAACCTCGGCGCGTGGTATTCCACGTTGGCGCGCAACGGATTCACCGCCGTCGGCGATCTCGGGTTCGTCAGCAGGCTGCGCGCCCCGATGGAGGCGCTGGCCGGCCTGCCCGGCTGCCCGGTGCGCTACTGCCTCTACCAGACCACCTATGACCCGGCGGCGGGTAAGGACCTCGACTTCGGTGCGCTCTCCGGGATGATCCGCCGCGTCGGCTACAAGATCTGGATGGACGGCAGCCCGTCGATCGGCACCGCCTCGATCAGCGTTCCCTACCTGGACTCCCCGCGCGCCCGTATCGCCGACGTGCCGGTCGGCAGCGTGCCCGGACTCTCTGTGCTGAACTACACCGCCGAGCAGTTCCTGGAATTGATCTCCAGGTTCGCCGCCGAGGACGTCCAGATCGCCACCCACATCAACGGCGACGCGGGCATCGACGTCGTCCTCGACGGATACGAGCAGGCGCTGGGCCGGCTGGGACTGGCCGGCAGTGACCACCGTTGGCGCCTGGAGCATTTCGCCACGCCCAGCCGCGAACAGAGCGCGCGCACCGGCGCGCTGGGGGTGACCGCGTCGATGTCGCCGTTCCAGTCGCTGTACTGGGGTGACCTCTACGACGGGGTGATCTTCGAGCCGTCCTACGGCGCGCGCTGGCAGCCCTACCGCGACGCCTACGACGGCGGGGTGCGGCCCACCTTCCACAACGACGGGTACCTCTCGCCGCCGCTGCCGTGGCTGAACATCCAGAACGCGGTCACCCGGCGCAGCGCGTCGGGCACCGTGCACGCCCCCGAACAGTCGCTGACCCTGCACGAGGCGCTGGAGGCGCACACCATCAATGCCGCCTGGCAGCAGAAGCGCGACCACGAGATCGGCTCGATCACCGTCGGCAAGCTCGCCGACTTCGTTCTGTTCAACAACGATCCCTACACCGTCGACCCCGCGCGCCTGCAGGACACCATGGCCACACGGGGCACCTGGATCTCCGGGCGGCGGGTGGACCTGGATGCGTTCATGGCCTCGGTCACCGCCGCAGCGCACGCCTTCGACGCCGCGCTGCTGGGGGCCACGCAGCCGCCGTGCTGAGCATGGACGGCCTCGACCCGCGATGAGCCCGACCGAGCGGATGATGAGCGTGCTCGCCCGGCTGCAGCGCGACCCCGCGTGCACCTGGCGCACCGAGGAGTTGCGGCAGGGCATCGAAGGATATGAGGACACTCCCGCCGGAGATCGGAACTGGCAGTACGACTCTGAGGCGCTGCGCGCCCGGGGACTGATCATCACCGGGATCAGCTCATCGCGCGCGGTGCGGCGTACCGGGGTGCGCTACGGGCTGCCGATCAAGCCCGGCAATCTCTATCTGACCGAGGGCGAGCACGCCGCGCTGATCGAGGCCCGCCGCGCCCGCGGGACGACGCAGATCCCCAACCCGCTGGCCGGCGAAACCAGCCGCGGACGGCCCCTGGAGATCATCGGCGAGGCCCTGCGCCGGCTGGAGGAGCACGGCGGGTGGATGACGGTCGGTGAGCTCGCCGCGCAGATCGGCCAACGCCCGGCGCGGCTGCTGGAGCGGCTCACGCTGGCCTGGTGCCTCGACGTCGACTGTCGCTCGGTGTTCCTCGATGGCCTGCAGGTGCAGCTCTGCGACGGCGAGCGCGACCTCGCGCCCGCGCGGGCGCGGGTCTGCGTGGTGCGCGGCCCCGACCCGAACCATCCGCTGCGCGACACCGGGCTGGCGCTGCTGGGAGCGGGCGCCTACACCCTGGCGGAGACCGCCGAGCGCCTGGAGCTGATCGAGGACGTGCTGGCCGGACGCGTGCCCGGGGCCGTCACGCAGCTCACGTCCGCGAAGGCCAAGCTGCTGCGGTGGCAGCGCAGATTGCGCGAGAACCTGCGCTAGCCGATTTCTTTCGTATGTCGGCGAGACGATGGGGAAGAGGGCGCCGGGAGGGCGTCCGGGAATGAGAGGGGGTAATCCATGTCGGCAGAACTGACCGCGACGATGCTCGTGTGGCCCAGGCCGTGCGGCCACGGGGGGATGGTGCTCGAACTCGTCGAGCACTTCACCCCGTACTGGCTGTGCCGGCGAGGGGGACGCGCGCTGACCGCACGCGTGCCCACCCGCGAGAGGGTGCCGGTGACCGGGCTGGCGCTGGCGTGTCCGGGCCGGGCGGCCTGCGACCGCGGGGACGACTACGAGCGCTGGGCAGGCCGCCGGATGACGCTGCTGCGCTACCGCGGCTGCGTGCTGGCCGACGAGGAAGTCGCGCAGGCCCGCGATGCCGGACTGCTCATCGAAGTCGTCGACGTCGACGGCGAGAATCGCACAGAGAGGAACACCCGATGAAGACACTGGGATGCGAGCGATCGCTGCAACTGTTCGCGCCCGCGACGTGGACCGCGCACACCGTGTCGGCGTCCTGCGGCGCGGTCTACCCGGGTCTGCGGCCGGTCGGATCGTGGCTGCTGCACCGGGACGGTGAACTGCGCGGGCTGGATCCCGACGGCGCGGGTTGGTGCGACCGCGACAGCGCCGAGCCGATCGACCTCGGTGGGCGCAGTTTTGTGCTGGCCTACGGGTCCAACGCGGCCACGGCCAAGCTGCTCGCGCGCGAGGAAGAGGAAGGTTTCTTCTGCGGCGAGCCGGTGATCGCGCTGCGCGCAGCGGTGTTCGGCTGGGCTGCGGTGTGGTGCGACGCGCGCCGTCAACGTGACGACTCGGTGGTGGCTACCCTGGCACCGGTACCCAACCGCGTCGAGGTGCACCCAGTGCTGGCGCTGACCCGAGATCAGTTGGGCGCCATGAACTCCTGGGAGGGCCACCCGAGGTTCTACGAGCGCACCGTGCTGGAGGCGCAGGTGCAGTGGGAGTCGGGGCGGCGGGCCGAGGAGGTCATCGAGGTTTATCTCGGGACATCCGAGCGACGTCCCGTGCTCGAACTCGACGGGCATCCCGCGTTGCTGGCCGAGGTGTCCTACGACGAGGTCGACGACTACGTGCGGAGTCGTCGATGAGCACCCGCGTGTTCGTCTACGGCACCCTCAAACCGGGTCAGCACCGCTGGCCGGCTCTGGCCCGCTTCGCCGACGGCGAGCGGTCCGAGGCGCAGGCGGCCGGTCGGCTCTTCGATCCCGGCTGGGGCTGGCCCGCCGCGGTGTTCGATGCCGAGCACACCGGGCGGATCCCCGGCGTAGTGGTCGCGATCGCGCCG
>NZ_JBJTCF010000020.1:0-4218 GCF_046091765.1 Mycobacterium sp. | reverse complement strand
TCGGACCCCGGGGTGGACGTGCTCGACCCGGTGGAATTCCCCGACTGGGGGTGGACCTGGGAGGAGGGCCAGCCGCTGCCGTGGTGGCGGGAGACGACGGATCTGCCCCAGGACGGCTCCCAGGACGGCCAGCCGGAGTGGATGTTCTACACCCTCGGCGATGGCGCGCCGGTGCCGGTGGCCGGTGCCGGTGGCGGCCAGACGACTGCCGCCGCGGATGTGCAGCAGTCCATCGCCCGGCTCAACACGGCGGTAGCCGGGTTCTTCGACTCGGTGTCGCGGTTGCTGTCGAGCCTGCCGGCCAATCCGATCTCTGATTTGCTCTCCGGGGCGCTGCTGCTGGTGCGCCGAACACTGTTCAACCAGTTGCCGACCGCCAGCGCCTACCAGATCTCGACGAAGGCGAACGGGCAGCTTGTCGGCTCGCTCGGTGTTGTTGATGCCGAAGGTGACGCGCTGGCCTACTCGGTGAGCAAGGCACCCGCACTGGGCACCGTCGAGATCGCTCCCGACGGCATCTGGACCTACACCCCCGGACCCGACTTCGCCGACGGGGTGCCGGAGAGCTTCACGGTCGAGGTCAGCGACGGCGGGTTCAACATTCTCAATCCCACTGCCGGCCCGCTCGAAGTCACCGTGCCGCTGGAGCTGGTGAGTTCGTCCTTACCTTGGACACTCTTAGTCCAGAACCTCACCAACAGAGTGTTGATCTACAAGGGAACAAGTGAGCACGCCGGTACGCAACCCCCCTATGGATACCAGATACAGCCCGGGGAACAGGTCGAGTTCGGCTTTGACGACTTTTACTACCAACCGCGACCCACCTTCGACGACAAACTGGATTTCGAGGCGGTGCCGTACGTTCCCGCTGGGTGGCGCATCCACGCCGTCTACTCTGACTATGTCTGGGCCTTCAACTGCAGCGTCGGGCCCAATTCATGCGCGCCGTCATCGCCGGGACCTGTTTTCGGTGGTCGCCCCTACACTATTGTCCTCGGCGCCCCCGGCATCTGAGCCCACACGCGAGACGTTCCCGGTGCGGCAAACGCATTGGCGAAGCTGTCGCAGATGGCCAATACCAATGCCGACGGCTTGACGGTGCAGTGGCTCAACGCACGGTCGTCGCCGCATAGACGCGAAGGCGACCGTGACACCGACTACATCCCCGGGCGTGGTGCCCCCAGTCGGACTCGAACCGACACTGGGCGGATTTTAAGTCCGCTGCCTCTGCCAATTGGGCTATGGGGGCGGGGCAGTCAGTGAATCTCGGAGTGGCGTAACAGGCCGCGGGCCTGGAAGGTGATCGACCCGGGGATGGGGGTGATGTCGGCCAGGTCGATCATCTTCTCGCCGCGGTCCTGGTTGTAGAGCGTCTGGGATACCAGCCGGCGCCGCGCGATCCACTCGTCGGGCTGGCCCTTGACCATCGGCTCGGCGGGCACCAGCTCCACACTGGTCACCCGCACCTCGGCGTCGACGTACTCCGGTTCGGTCAGGTGCGGCAGGATGTTGGACTTCAGCTCCACCAGATAGACCGGCACGCCCTGGTCGCGCAGTTCGATGGCGATCTTGCGCGCCACGATGTAGGCGCCCTCCTTGGCGACCATCGGCATCTGCGCCCCGGTGAAGGCCAGCATGCCCTCGGGGTAGACCGCGATGCTGACCACCTCGCGCTTGCCGAGGTACTCCTTGACCCGCGCCACACTCTCGGCGATCGGGTAGGAGTTGGGATCGTCCTCGTCGACGTAGACGACATCGCCGGTGGATTCCGGCGGCGGGATCGGGTAGACGCCCTTGCGCGCCATCACGATGTGGTGCCCGGTGCCCAGCTTGTGCGCCATCCGGTTGGCGATCGACCCGTCGTAGGTCGACCCGTCGTGGTTGCCGACCACCACCATCACCCGGTGCGGGCTGGCGGCGAGTTGGGCGTTGGCCTGCTCGGTGCCGGCGTAGACGATGTCGTCGGAGCGGAAGAAGTTGCTCGGGTCCAGCCACTTGGGCCAGTGCGACACCGAGCGGTGCAGCCCGACCAGCGCGACGATGATCGCCGCGGTCTTGGCTCGCTTGCGCCCGGCCAGCATCATCTCCTGAAAGCCCACCACCGGGGAGAGCGGAGCGGCGGGCTCGCGGCGCGCCAGGCTGGCGTTGATCTTCCTGATCGCGTTGCGCAGCACCCGTGAGCGCACCCGCCTGATCGGGGCCGGCGCGGACTGCAACCCGATCAGTTTGCGCATCGCATCCAGGGTCTGCTGGACGGCCATCGCGATGTTGGCCTCCAGCCGGGTGAAGCGCAGCGGCGCGTCCTTGCCCAGCGCGGGACTGCGCTCGATGAAGAGATCACGGTAGAACTGAAGGAGCTCGGCGATGGCCGCCTTGACGATGGCCCGCGCGGTCTCGATCTCCCGAACCGACTGCGGATCACCGCCGAGCAGCGACACGGCGGTATCCACCCTGTCGTCGTAGAGCCGCTCGAAGTTCTCGACCTTGGACAGGTAGATCGCATCCGCGTCCATCGCCGACCTCCCTACCGGTGAGCTGCGCACCGGCCCACCAGATTACCCACTGCGCTGGGCTTTCCGTAATCGCAGGACTACCCAGACGCGGGGGGGTCCGGGCAACTATCGTGGAAGTGCCCGACTCGGCGGGCTTTGAAGGAGGCCATGAGATGCGTATCCCCGACATCAAGCGCACCGGCGGCTGTACCTGCCGCTGCGGCGCCTGCAAGAGCCAGGCGCACTGCCGCAACATCGGCAGCGGCTGCCGGGTCAAGCTCTAGGAGATCGCGAGCGCGATCCCGTCGAGGATGTCGTGCTCGCTGACCACCAGCTCACCGATCCCGGCCCGCTCGCCCAGTGCGGCGGCCAGTTCCTCGACGATGATCGCCCCGCCGCCGATGACGTCGACCCGGCCCTCGTGCATGGGCCCGAGCGCGGCGCGCTGCGCCCGGGTCATGGCGATCAGCTCGGCGCACACCGCGCCCAGTTCGGCGAACCCCACCCGTGAGAGGTGGATGGCCGCCGGGTCATAGCGGGGCAGGCCGTGGGCCAGCGCGGCGATCGTGGTGAACGTGCCCGCCACCCCCACCCACGTGCGCGCGCGCTCCACCGGCACCGCCGCCAGTGCCTCGCCCAGACGCTCGCGCACCACCTCCCGTGCCCGGGTGACCTCGGCGGCGGTCGGCGGATCGGAGTGCAGGCAGCGCTCGGTCATGCGCACGCACCCGATGTCGGCGGAGAAGCTGGCCTGCACACCCCCGGTGGCCTGACCGAGCACCACCTCGGTGGATCCGCCGCCGAGGTCGACGACGACGAAAGGCCCTGCGGCCGAATCTAATTCCCCGACCGCGCCGTTGAAGGACAGCTCCGCCTCCTCGGCCCCGGTGATCACCTCGGCCACCGCACCCGGCACCACCTCGCCGAGCACGGCGGCGGTCATCGCGAAGAAGTCGTCGCGGTTGGCGGCGTCGCGGGTGGCCGAGGTCGCCACCATCCGCACCCGCTCCACCCGGTAGCGGCCCAGCAGCCCGGCGTAGTCCGCCAGCGCGGCGCGGGTGCGCGCCAGCGCGCCGGCGCTGAAACTCCCGGTGGCGTCCACCCCCTCGCCGAGGCGCACGATGCGCATCTCGCGGTGCACGTCGGTCAGCCTCGCACCGGAACGCTCGGCGACGAGCAGCCGGATCGAGTTGGTGCCGCAGTCGATCGCCGCGACCCGGGTCACCTCCACTGCTCCGCGGCGAGGATCCCGGTCATCGCCGGGTCGGCGGCGATGGCGGCCAGCGCCGCGTCGCCCAGCGGGTTGACCCCGCGGCCCTTGGCCAGCGCGTGGGCCATCAGCACGTGCAGACACTTGACCCGCTCGGGCATCCCGCCCGCCGAGGTGGTCGTGCCCAGCGGCTCGATCGCGTCGCGCTCGGCCAGGTAGGACTCGTGGGCGCGGCGGTAGGCGCCCGCCAGTTCAGCATCCGCACCCAGCTGCGCGTTCATCTCCGCCATCATGCCCTCGGACTCCAGCCGGCTGGCCGCGGCGGTCAGCAGCGGATGGGTCAGGTAGTACAGCGTCGGGAAGGGGGTGCCGTCGGGCAGCCGCGGTGCGGTGCGGACCACGGCGGGCTCACCGTTGGGGCAGCGGTAGGCGACCGCCAGCACCCCGCGCGGTTCGCGCCCCAGCTGCCGTGCCACCGCGTCGAGGTCGGCGGGGTCAACCACCGGGCGGCGGTGG
>NZ_JBJTCF010000019.1:0-6851 GCF_046091765.1 Mycobacterium sp. | reverse complement strand
TTCGCCGCGTCGTACCGGTTCATCGCCTCGTCGAGCCGCTGCAGCGCCGCCCCGTACTGGGCGAAGTTGCCCGAGCGCTGAGCCTCGCGCACCGCACCCAGCGCCGACTGCACCTCGGCCAGCGCCGCAGCCCGCGACGGGGACAGTGTCACTCCCCCGGGCGGCAGCGCGGCCACCGGCGCGGTGGGCACCTCGGCCGCCGCGGCGGGCACCTCCGCGCCGTCGGCGGGCTTGGCGGCCGGCTGACCGGGCCCGCCCGCCGGGGCCGGGCCGGTCGCCGTGGCCCCCGCGCCCGCGCCGAAGATCGCGTCCAGCGCCGAGGACACCGTCGGCCCGTAGCCCACCCGGTCGTTGTAGAGCATCGCGACACGAATGAGCCGGGGATACGAGGACGCCGCATCCGAGGCCCCCGGCGAGGCGTACACCGGCGCCACGTACAGCAGCCCGCCCTGGCTGACCGGCAGGGTCAGCAGGTTGCCCCAGCGGATGCGGTTCTGGTTGTCCCGGCCGATCACGCCCAGATCCTGGGACACCGCGGTGTCGGTGGAGATCGCGTTGAACGCCAGCTTGGGTCCGTTGACCTGACCGGGGATGGTCAGCACGGTGATCTTGCCGTAGGTGTCCGGGTCGCTGCTGGCCGAAATGTAGGCGGCCAGAAAGTCGCGGCGGAACCGGTTCATCGCACTGGTCAGCTGGAACGACGACGAGTTGTCGTTGCTGGCCAGATCCTTGGCCACGATGTAGTACGGCGGCTGGAAGCTCGATGCGGTCGGGTTGGGGTCCAGCGGCACGTCCCAGAAATCCGACGTCGAGAAGAACGTCACCGGATCGTCGACGTGGTACTTGGCCAGCAGCGCGCGCTGCACCTTGAACAGGTCCTCGGGGTAGCGCAGGTGGGCGGCCAGCTCGGAGCTGATGTCGCTCTTGGGCTTGACCGTGCCGGGGAACACCTTCATCCACGCCGCCAGCACCGGGTCGGCCTCGTCCTGGGCATACAGCGTCACCGTGCCGTCGTAGGCGTCCACGGTGGCCTTCACCGAGTTGCGGATGTAGGACACCTGCTTGTCGGGGATCAGCCGGTTCAGCGCCACCTCGGTGGAGTCCGCGGTCGCCGAGCTCAGGCTCGTCAGCTCCGAGTACGGGTAGTTGTCCAAGGTGGTGTAGCCGTCGATGATCCACACCATCCGCTTGCCGACGATCGCCGGGTACACCGAGGAGTCGGTGGTCAGCCACGGCGCCACCGCGCGCACCCGCTCGGCGGGATCGCGGTTGAACAGGATCTTGGAGTTCGAGCCGATCACGTTGGAGAACACGAAGTTTCGCTCGGCGAACTTCGCGGCGAACACCAGCCGCGACAGCCAGTTGCCCAGCGCCACCCCGCCCGCGCCGGCGTAGGTGTAGTTCTTGGTCTCGGTGTTGGTCTCGTAGTCGTACTCGCGGTCGGCACCGTTCTTGCCGACGATCGCGTAGTCCGCCGCCGCGCGGGCGATGATCGGCCCGAAGTAGACCCGCGGCTGGTCGAGCTGCGCGGGCCCCGGTGAGACCACGCTGCCGTTGGCGCCGACCACGCTGGCCAGGAACTCCGGGTACCCGCCGTTCTGGTTGGGGTCGTTGGCGATGCCGCGCACGGTGTTGGCCGGGGAGGCGATGAACCCGTTGCCGTGGGTGTAGACGGTGTGGCGGTTGATCCAGTCGCGCTGGTTGTCGATGAGCCGGTCGGGGTTGAGCTCGCGGGCGGCCACCACGAAGTCGCGCAGCTGCCCGTCGCGGCCGCGATAGCGGTCGATGGACAGCTGCTCGGGGAAGGAGTAGAAGTTCTTGCCCTGCTGGAACTGGGTGAACGCCGGGCTGATCACGTTGGGGTCCAGCAGCCGGATGTTGGAGGTGGTGGCCCGGTCGGCGGCGACCTGCTTGGCGTCGGTGGGCGCGTTGCCGGTGTAGTCGCGGTAGGTCACCACGTCGTTGGTCAGCCCGTAGGCCTGGCGGGTGGCGGTGATGCTGCGCGCGATGTATTCGCTCTCCTTCTGCGCGGCATTGGGTTTGACGCTGAACTGCTCGACGATCATCGGCCAGCCCGCACCGACGATCAGCGAGCTCAGCAGCAGCAGCACCACCCCGATCGCCGGGATGCGCAGATCGCGCAGGAACAGCGCCGAGAACACCGCGCCCGCGCAGATCACCGCGATCGCCAGCAGGATCAGCTTGCCGGGCAGCACCGCGTTGATGTCGGTGTAGCCCGCCCCGGTGAAGGGTTTGCCCGCGCGGGTGTTGGACAGCAGCGCGTAGCGGTCCATCCAGTAGGCCAGCGCCTTGAGCAGGATCAGCGCGCCCACCATCGAGACCAGCTGGATGCGCGCCGGGCGGGTCATCGCCCCCGACCCCGCCGCCAGCCGGATGCCGCCGAAGACGTAGTGGGTGACCAGGTTGAACAGCAGCGCCAGGAACAGCGCGACGAACATCGTGGTCAGCAGCAGCCGGTAGAACGGCAGGCTGAACGCGTAGAAGCCCAGATCCAGTCCGAACTGCGGGTCGGTGATGCCGAAGTCCCCGCCGTGCAGGAACAGCTGGACGCGCGGCCAGTAGCTCTGCGCGATCAGCCCGGCCAGCACCCCGATGGTCACCGGGATGCCCACCCCGAACCCCTTGAGCCGGCCCATCACCGCGGTGCGGTAGCGGGCCACCGGGTCGTTGGGCCCGACGTTGGGCACGAACACCGGCCGGGTGCGGTAGGCCAGCGCCAGCCCGGCGAACACGATCAGCCCGACCAGCAGGCCCGCCGCCAGGAACACCATCAGCCGGGTGAACAGCACGGTGGTGAACACCGAGCGGTAGCCCAGCTCGCCGAACCACAGCCAGTCGACGTAGGTGTCGATGAAGCGCGGGCCGATCAGCAGCACCAGGACCACCGCGACGGCGATACCGACGAGGATGCGGGCCCGGCGGTTGAGGGCGGGCATCCGGGCGGTGGGTCGCATGCTCACGGGTGGGCTCCGGGGGGACTCACGTTCCCAACTCTACGCACAGCGGCCCCGCGGGCCCGGGCCGTTCAGCACAGCGGCGGCTGCCCGCCGGCCGACAGCGCGCGCAGCGCGTCGACCGCCCCGGTCAGCGTCTCGACCCGGATGAGCTCCATGGACTCCCCGGGCACCGCGCGGGCCTCGTCGCAGTTGTCCTTGGGCACCAGGAACACCGTGGCCCCGGCCTCCTGGGCGGCGGCGATCTTGTGCATGATCCCCCCGACCGGGCCGACCTCGCCGTCCCCGGAGATCGAGCCGGTGCCGGCGACGAACTTCGAGCCGTTGAGGTCCCCGGTGGTCAGCTTGTCCACCACCGCCAGGCTGAACACCATCCCCGCGGAGGGCCCGCCGACGTTGGCCAGGTTGAAGTTGATGGTGAACGGCGCCCACGGGGCGTCGCGCACCGCGATGCCCAGGAATCCGTAGTCGCGGTCGTCGTTGCGGCCCAGGGTGATTCGCGCCGAGCCGGCCGGGGCGTTCTTGCGGCGGAAGTCCACCACGATCTCGTCGCCGGGTTTGGTGGCCTTGAGCAGGGCGCTGAACGCGGCCACGTCGGCGACCTTGGTGCCGTTGACGGCGTCGACGGCGTCGCCGCGCTGCAGCTTGTCCAGCGCCGGGCCGGGGTCGTTGACCTTCTCCACCGTCACCGCCGGGGCGAACTTCAGGTAGCCCAGCGCGGCGTAGGCGGCGTTGTCCTCGGAGTTCTGGAAGTCGTCGCTCTGGCTCTTCTCGATGTCCTCGCGGGACTTCTCCGGCGGGTAGACCACATCGCGGGGCAGCAGCTGCTCGCGCCCGGAGAGCCACAGCGCCAGCGCCTGGCCCAGGGTCAGGCCGTCGCGCTGGGAGACCGTGGTCATGTTCAGGTTGCCCGAGGTGGGCTTGGTGGGGGTGCCGTCGATGGCGACCACCGGTTTGCCGTCGACCTCGCCGAGGGTGTTGAAGGTCGGGCCCGGGCCCAGCGACACGAACGGCACCCGCACCCAGGCCAGCAGCACCGCGAACACCACGATCGGCACCAGCGCGACGGTGAGGGTGAGGATCCGCCTGTTCACGCCGACCAGGGTAGCGACGGTACCGTGGTCGTCATGGCTGACCTGCCCTTCGGCTTCTCCCCCGGGGACGACCCCGAGCGGGCCGGACCCGGCGGGGAGCAGCCCGCATTCAACATCGCCGACCTGGGCAAGCTGTTCACCCAGCTGGGCGCGATGTTCAGCGGCGCGGGCGGGCCCGGCGGCGGGCCGGTCAACTACGAGCTGGCCCGCAAGCTGGCCACCAGCACGATCGGGTTCGTCGCCCCGGTGCCCGAGGCCACCGCGACGGCGGTGGCCGACGCGGTGCACCTGGCCGACACCTGGCTGGACGGGGCGTGCGCGCTGCCCGCCGGGGCGGTGCGCGCGGCGGCCTGGACGCCGCAGGACTGGGTGGACAACACCCTGGACACCTGGAAGCGGCTGTGCGACCCGATGGCCGAGCAGATCGCCGCGGTGTGGACCTCGGCGCTGCCCGAGGAGGCGCGCGCGATGGCCGGGCCGCTGATGACGATGATGACCCAGCTGGGCTCGATGGCGTTCGGCTCGCAGCTGGGTCAGGCGCTGGGCCGGCTGTCGCGAGAGGTGTTGACCTCCAGCGACATTGGGCTTCCGCTGGGGCCCCCCGGGGTGGCCGCGCTGCTGCCCGCGGCGATCGAGTCGCTCTCCGAGGGCCTGGACAACCCGCGTTCGGAGGTGCTCACGTTCCTGGCCGCGCGCGAAGCCGCCCATCACCGGCTCTTCAGCGGGGTGCCGTGGCTGTCCGCGCAACTGCTGGGCGCGGTGGAGGCGTACGCGCGCGGGATGAAGGTGGACATGAGCGGGCTCGAGGAGCTCACCGCCGGGCTGGACCCCAGCGCGCTGACCGACCCGTCGAAGATGGAAGAGCTTCTGGCTCAAGGCATGTTCGAACCCAAGACCACCCCCGAACAGACCCTGGCCCTGGAGCGGCTGGAGACCCTGCTGGCCCTCGTCGAGGGCTGGGTGGCCACCGTGGTGTCCGCCGCGCTGGGTGAGCGCATCCCCGGCACGGTCGCGCTCTCGGAGATGATCCGCCGCCGCCGGGCCACCGCCGGGCCCGCCGAGCAGACCTTCGCCACCCTGGTGGGCCTGGAGTTGCGGCCGCGCAAGATGCGCGAGGCCGCGGTGCTCTGGGAGCGGCTGACCGCCGCGGTCGGGGTGGATGCGCGCGACGCGGTGTGGGCCCATCCCGACCTGCTGCCAACGTCATCGGACCTCGACGAGCCGGCGGGCTTCATCGACCGGGTGATCGGCGGGGAGGTCGGCTCGGCGGACGTGGATGCGCTGATCGCCGAGATCGAGAAGGACAGCGGCGAGTCGGGGTCCAACGACAGCTGAGTCAGGCCGGCGTCACCGGTTCGGTCAGAGCCTCGGCGGGAGGGGCGAGTTGGTGGCCTCGTATTGCGCGCGCCCGCCATCCGGGCGGGTGTCGTCGGGATCGGGCGTATCGAAGTTGACGTCCTTCAGTTTCCAGGTGGTGTTACCGATCGTCGCGGTGAAGTCACCGGTGACCCTCTTGATCGGATCCCGGTAGTAGAGATAACCGGTCTGCCCGGGAGGGATCGGGACCGTGTAGGTCTCCTGCCACGTCTTCGACGTTGTCCAGGTCTCAGTGGTTTCCCTGCTGATCCCTGCTTCGACGATCTTGAACAGGCTCACTTTGGCGCTCTGCGCAACTTTGAGGCTGGTCTGTGTCGACGTCTGCTCGTTGCGGCTTAGAGACTGTGTCACCGTCGTTTCGGTTCCGTTTCGGAAGGACTGCGCAAGTTTCCAGTCCGTCTGGGTCTGCTCGAATCTCTTGGGAGAGAAGGAGCACGACGCCGAGTTGTTGCTCTGGCACATCCGGTCGAGGACTTGCGCGACCTTATCGGCCTGCGACCCGGCCGACAGTTCATTGACCGTGCCAGGGTCGTCGAGCAGGAACGCCCGATTGGCGCCGAAGTCTCCCAGCGGGTCGCTGATAGGAGTGCCATTCTGGTCGTAGCTGCAGGAACCCGCCTCGCAATTCATGGTGGTCGGACCGTTGGAATCCCACACCTGACCGCTCCAGGTACGGAGCCTGAGGGTCCACTGCTGATCGCCGGGCGTCACGGCACCGTTGCAGAAGGCGTCCTCGCAGGTCTTCCACACAAACCTTGTGTCGTAGGTATAGAAGTACAAGTAGGTGGTCTCGTAATGCACCTGATCACCCGGTTGCAGGACGAACCCGATCGGGGGTGCCACTTCGAGTCGGGTTTCGTAACCGCTTTCCTTGAGGATTTGGGCCAGGTACACCGCCCGGCCCGACAGATTCGTCATGTTGAAGCCCCGCGACAGTCCCACCGGTGGGCCGATCAAGGACTCGTCGGGGACCTGCACCACCACTTCGGTCGTGCGGCTGCCGAAAGGGTTGAACAGATTGAACCCGCCATCGGAGACACCGACGACGAAGGTGTCGCTGCCCGAAAAGTCCGAGCCGGGAACGTAGGTGTACGTGCCGTCCGCCGCGATCTGCACGAGGCCGTGCTCCGGTCCCTGCAGCAGCCGGTAGGTCAGCACATCGCCCTCAGGATCGCCGGCTCCGATGCTGCCCGACACCTGTCCCTCGGAGTCAGTGAACAGTTGAGCCGGGCTGGCACTGGGTAACTGGTTAAACACGCTACGCCGCACCAGCAGCAGCGCCCCGGACAAGAAGTCGCTGAGCGGGTTGGCCGGCAGGCTCGACAGCAGCCGCGACACGGAGTCAAAGAAGCCCGCCACCGCGGTGTTCAGCCGGGCGATGGACTGCTGCACATCCGCGGGTTCG
>NZ_JBJTCF010000018.1:0-7070 GCF_046091765.1 Mycobacterium sp. | reverse complement strand
CGCTCTACGGCTCCGACTCCGCCCCGCGCTGAACCTCAGCGGTAAGCTGCCAGCCGATCCCCGCCCCCGTAGCTCAGGGGATAGAGCACGGCTCTCCTAAAGCCGGTGTCACAGGTTCGAATCCTGTCGGGGGCACTCGGTGACGTGTATTACGTCGGTTGATGCCTGCCGTTTCGTCTTCGGCTGATGCTTGACGGTGTTTCGGCTGATGCTTGACAGTTGTTTCGGCTGATCCTTGACACTCCCTTCATGAGGGAGATCAGCGTGGCTGAGCAGAGGTATCAGGCGGTGTTGGCCGTCATCAGTGATGGGCTGTCGATTTCGCAGGTCGCGAGCAAGGTCGGGGTGTCACGGCAGACGCTGCATGCCTGGCTTGCCCGCTACGAGGCCGAGGGCCTGGAGGGGCTCAAGGACCGGTCGCATCGGCCGGATCGGTGTCCGCATCAGATGCCGGCGTCGGTGGAAGCAGCGGTGTTGGAGCTGCGCCGCTCACGGCCGTATTGGGGTCCGCGTCGACTGGTGTTCGAGTTGGCCAAGCGCAAGGTGGCGCCGGCGCCCTCGGAGTCGGCGGTGTACCGGGCGTTGGTCCGGGCGGGGATGATCGACCCGGCCAGCCGGGATCGGCGCTCACGTAAGTGGAAGCGCTGGGAGCGCGGGGAGCCGATGGAGTTGTGGCAGATGGACGTTGTGGGCGGGTTCCCGCTGGCCGACGGCACCAGCGCAAAGGCCTTGACGGGTATTGATGACCATTCCCGGTTTTGTGTGTCGGCGCGGTTGATGCCGCGGGAGCGCACCCGCGCGGTCTGTGAGGGGTTGCGGGCGGCGATCGCCGCCTACGGCGCTCCTGTACAGATCTTGACCGACAACGGGCGGGTGTTTACCGGTCGGTTCAATCATCCGCCGGTGGAGGTGCTCTTTGATGCCATCTGCCGGGAGAACGGGATCGAGCATCTGTTGACCCAGCCGCGAAGCCCGACCACGACGGGCAAGATTGAGCGGCTGCACCGCAGTATGCGGGCGGAGTTCCTCGCCACGGCAGAGCCTTTCGCCTCGCTGAAGGCTGCGCAGGCCGCTTTGGACGAGTGGGTCACCGACTACAACACCCGCCGGCCGCACCAGTCGCTGAACATGGATACCCCGGCCCAACGGTTCACCCCGGCGGTATCGGTCACCACCCCGAGACCGGCCGCCCCCGTCGGCCCTGACCGCGCCGGTGGCGACTGGGTGAGCCGGCGGGTCTGCGCCAACGGGGTGGTCTCGGTGTCCTGGCAGCAGGTCAGCGTGGGCCGCCACCACGCTGGCGCCCGCTGCGATGTCCACGTCGACGGCGATCTGCTGCGATTCTGGATCGGCGAGGAACTGGTCAAGACCGCCGCCCGGACCAGTCGCGGTCCGGTAAGAAAAAAGAAGGCCGAACGCACCCGCGGACAGGCCTAAACACAGGTCCAGAGTGTCAAGGATCAACCGACATAGAAACGTCAAGCATCAACCGACACTGAACAGGGGCACCGCACGTCTGCAGGCACTAGCTAGGGCACTGGCTCGGGCACTAGCTAGGGCACTAGCTCGGGCAGTAGTGGATGCCCTTCCCGCGCTCGGACACCGGTGGCAGATGCCGCGGCGGCGTCTGCGGAAGCGGGGAGTCCGCGGCAATCCGCCCCTCGGCGCGATCCCAGCCCGCCCGCGCGCGCGGATGCATCCGCCGGCGGCGCGGCAGGCACCGGAAGACCAGATTCACCGTACGGCCGAAAAGCCGGTGCAGCCGGGCATCCCGTGCCGACCAGCTGTAGCCCATCAACGTCCGGACCGATTCGTCGTAGAGCCCGACGGTGACCCACACCGCAACGGGGCCCATCACCTTCAGATACGCCGACCACAGCCAGTCCGGAATCCAGCTGGCGGTGGGCGGTTTCGGCATCGCCGACAGGTCCAGCACCTGGCGGGCGGCCCAATTGTTCTCCAGTTCCTCCCGGCACATCCGATCCCAGTACGCCTGGAAGTCCTCCCAGGTCTCGGGCACCGGGCGCATGCTCATCCCGTACATGCGATACCAGCTGACGTGCTCCTCGAAGAGCCGGTGCTTGTCGGCCTCGCTCAGCCCGTCGCCGAAATGCTCGGCGGTCAGGATGGTGCCCATGAAGAACGTGGCGTGCGCCCAGTAGAAGACCTCCGGGTTCAGCGCGCTGTAGCGGCGGCCCTGCTCGTCGACCCCCTTGATCGGAATGTGGTAGTCGCGCACCTCCGCGGCGGTGGCGCCGGCGCGGTCACCGTCGAACACCACCCCGCCGATCGGATAGAGCGACCGGAACAGCCGGGGGATGCGTTCGGTGAAGAAGATGGAATGGTCTTTGACCGCCGCGCCCAGTTGCGGGTGCATGTTCTGCATCGAACCCGCCCACGGTCCCTGCAGCAGACCGCGCCAGTCGCCGAAGAGCCTCCAGGTCAACGAGTCCGGGCCAAGCGGTTGCGGTGCATCGCCGTAACCGGCACCGCTGACCGGACAGCCGCCGGCGACGGGGTGCCCGGGGGCGTCAGTGTCCACCCGCGTTGTCCAACCGCCGACGTCGCTAGCCGGCGGCGGCCTCGGCGGCTGCCTTCTCAGCCTCGGCCTGCTGGGCGGCCTGGGCCTCCTCCTGCTGCTGCTTGGCCTGCTCCACCGCCGCTTCGTAGGCAGCCCTGCCTTCCGGGCTGGCACGCGAGGCGCCGGGAACACCGGGCAGCGCGAACGGGTACTCGCAGTTGAGGTGGATCATCACGACGTTGCCGGAGTTACTGCCGCTGGCGTCCAGGAAGCTCGCGTTGCGGTTCCCGGTGACGCGGCACTGCGGCAGCGGCAGGAAGCTGCCGACCTTGCCGCCGATCTTGACGGTGCTCCCGGACTGCCGGATGGCCTCCACCGCGTCGGCGTAGGTTTGGCCCTGGTACTCGTTGTCCGCCGCGGCCGTACCGGCTCCCAGTAGGGCCGCCACCGTGGCGGTGCAGGCAAAGAGCGCGAGCGCACCGGCACGACCAGGGGTAAAGCGTCCGATCACCGCGTCTCACCTCCGTTATCGCCGTGACACCAGCGAATATACCGCCGGCGGCGGCGGCCCGCAGCGACAGCCGACATGCCCGGGGTGAAGCCGAACTTGAATGTCACCGGCTTACACAGATATATTGGTGCTACTGCCCGCAACAGGTATCTGGAGGGTGCATGTCCGAAGAACTGACTGACCTCGAGCTTCTGCACGAACTGGAGCCGGTGGCGGAGAAATTGATCAACCGCCACATGTCGATGTCCAAGGAGTGGAATCCGCACGACTACATCCCGTGGTCGGACGGCAAGAACTATTACGCGCTGGGCGGACAGGACTGGTCGCCCGAGCAGGCCCAGCTGTCGGAGGTGGCGCGCACGGCACTGGTGCAGAACCTGTTGACCGAAGACAACCTGCCGGCCTATCACCGCGAGATCGCGATGAACTTCTCCATGGACGGTCCGTGGGGCTACTGGGTCAACCGCTGGACGGCCGAGGAGAACCGGCACGGCATCTCCATCCGCGACTACCTCGTGGTCACCCGGAACTGCGATCCGGTCGAGCTCGAGGAGCTCCGGATGGAGCAGATGACGCGAGGCTTCTCCCCCGGTCAGAATCAGCAGGGCGACCTGTTCGCCGAGAGCCTGTTCGACTCGGTCATGTACGTCAGCTTCCAGGAGCTGGCCACCCGGGTCTCGCACCGCAACACCGGAAAGGCCTGCAACGAACCGGTCGCCGAGCAGCTTCTGGCCCGGATCTCCAACGACGAGAATCTGCACATGATCTTCTACCGGGACGTCAGCGAAGCCGGCCTGGATATCGCGCCGAACCAGGCGATGAAGTCGCTGCACCGGGTGCTGCGCAACTTCAGGATGCCGGGATATACCGTCCCGGAGTTCCGCCGCAAGGCCGTCATCATCGCCACCGGCGGCGTGTACGACCCACGCATCCATCTCGATGACGTCGTCATGCCGGTGCTCAAGAAGTGGCGGATCTTCGAACGTGACGACTTCACCGGTGAGGCCGCCCAGATGCGCGACGACCTCGCCGCTCTGATCAAGGAACTCGAGGAAGCCTGCGACAAGTTCGAGGAGTCCAAGGCGCGCAAGCTCGAGCGTGACGCGCGACTGGCAGAGAAGCGCGCCGCCAAGGCGGCACTGGCGGGGGCTGCGTCGTAGCCGCGCCGGAGTCAACAGCCATCACCGGGCTGCGGATCGGGTCGTTGACCCTCCGCAGCCCGGTTGTGTTGGCGCCGATGGCCGGGGTGACCAACATCGCCTTCCGCACCCTGTGCCGCGAACTCGAGATCGCCCGCGCCGGCACCGTCAGCGGGCTCTACGTCTGCGAGATGGTCACCGCCCGCGCGCTGGTCGAGCGGCACCCGGCCACCCTGCACATGACGGCCTTCGGACCGGAAGAGACGCCGCGCTCGCTGCAGCTCTACACCGTCGACCCGGACATGACCTACGCCGCCGCGAGAATGATCGTCGACGACGACCTCGCCGATCACATCGACCTGAACTTCGGCTGCCCGGTCCCCAAGGTCACCCGGCGCGGCGGCGGAGCCGCCCTGCCCTACAAGCGGCAGCTGTTCGGCCGGATCGTCGCGGCCGCGGTGCGCGCGACCGCGGGGACTCCGATACCGGTGACGGTGAAGTTCCGGATCGGCATCGACGAGGACCACCACACCCACCTCGACGCCGGGCGCATCGCCGAACAGGAGGGCGCGGCCGCCGTCGCCCTGCACGCCCGCACCGCCGCACAGCGGTATTCGGGGACGGCCGACTGGGACCAGATCGCCCGATTGAAGGCCGCCGTCACCTCCATCCCGGTGCTGGGCAACGGCGACATCTTCGAGGCCGGTGACGCGTGCGCGATGATGGCGGCAACCGGCTGCGACGGAGTCGTGGTCGGACGCGGCTGCCTCGGGCGGCCGTGGCTGTTCGCCGAGCTGTCCGCCGCGTTCAGCGGGACGCCGCCGCCCGCCCCGCCCAACCTCGGCGAGGTGGCGGACATCGTCCGCCGCCACGCGACGCTGCTGAGCGCACACTTCGGCGAGCAGAAGGGCATGCGGGAGATCCGCAAGCACGTGGCGTGGTACCTGCACGGCTTTCCCGCTGGCGCAGAGTTGCGCAGGTCACTGGCACTGGTCACGTCCCTCGACGAGCTCGACCGACTCCTCGCCCGGTTGGACGCGACCGCCCCCTTTCCGGTCGCCGGCACCGGGCCCCGGGGCCGACAGGGCTCGGCGGCGGCGGTGTGCCTGCCCGAAGGATGGCTGGACGACCCGGACGACGCCATGGTGCCCACCTGCGCCGATGCCGTCTCGGGTGGCTGACCGACCCAGGTTTCTCTCAGGCAGGCTCGGTAGAGTCGGCGGTTTGGCGTGGACGCCACGCCCCAACCGGTGCGAGCGGGCACCGCGTAGCGCATTGAGGCGCGAAAGCTCACCGAGTCGGAGGCTGCCTGGAAGATGAGCGACGGCGAGGACGTCACTCCCGACCGGCGATCACCCGACTCCGATGGCCGGGCCACCCGGTCGCCGCGACCGGGCTCGCCTCGGGCGCCGTGGGAGCGCACCCCGGCCCGGTCCTCGGGACACCACCGGGAGGGCGTCGCCGCCGCGGAACTGATCGCCCGGCTCACCGGCCGCGAACAGATCACCCCGCTGACCCGCCGCAGTGCCGACGAGACCGCCCAGCCGACAGCCGAGGCGGCGCCCGAGAAGGACACCGGGCCGATCCCGGTGCCGATCCCAGGGCCGATCCCGGGGCCGATCCCGGGGCCCGCCGGCGGGACGAACCGCCGGGCGCTGATCGCGGGCCGCACGGCCGCCGCCCTGATCGCGGTCTGCGCGCTGGCGGTCACCGGCGCCGCCTGGCAGTGGCAAACCGCGAAGAACAAACTTCTCAACACCATCGCCGCGCTCGACCCGGGCTCCAGTGACATCCGCGATCCCAACGCCCAGGACGGCGACGAAAACTTCCTCATCATCGGAGTCGACAGCCGCATCGGCGCCAACGCCGAGATGGGCGCCGGTGACACCTCCCTCGCGGAGGGTTCCCGGTCGGACACCATCATGCTGGTCAACATCCCCGCCAACCGGAAACGTGTTGTCGCCGTGTCCTTCCCACGCGATCTGGCCATCACGCCGATGAATTGTCAAGCCTGGGACGCGGAGACCGGGACCTACGGACCGGTCTATGACAGGAACACCGGCGAGTGGAGCGACAACGAGCGCTACACCAATACCAAGCTGAACTCGGCCTACGCCCTCGGCGGGCCCAAGTGCCTGGTCAAGGTGATCCAGAAGATGTCGGGCCTGGCGATCAACCGGTTCATGGCGGTGGATTTCGTGGGCTTCTCGAAAATGGTCGACGCTCTGGGCGGAGTGGAGGTGTGCAGCACCACCGCGTTGGAGGACGCCGAGTTGGGGACCGTGCTGGCCAGCGCCGGGCGCCAGACCATCGACGGCCACACCGCGTTGAACTACGTGCGTGCGCGCACCATCACCACCGAGGTCAACGGCGACTACGGCCGCATCAAACGACAGCAGCTGTTCCTGTCCTCCCTGCTTCGATCCTTGATCTCGACGGACACGCTGTTCGACTACGGCAAACTCGACGCGGTGGTGAACATGTTCATCGACGACTCCTACGTGGACAACCTGCGCACCCGGGATCTGGTGCGGCTGGGGCAGTCGCTGCAGGGGATCAACGCCGGGCGCATCACCTTCGTGACCGTGCCGACGACCGGCTACACCGACGCGGAAGGGAACGAGGAGCCGCGCACCGAGGCCGTTCGGGCGCTCTTCGACGCGATCATCGAAGACCAGGCGCTGCCCGGTGAGAACGACAGCAACGCAACGCTGAGCCCGCTCACGGCGGCCACCAAGGCCCCTGACGCGAACCCCGTGCGCAGCACCGCCGAAACACCGTCGCCGACGGACTCCGAGGCGGACTCCTCCGTCACCGAACAGGTCAAGACAGTGGCTGCCGATCCCCGCGACGTCTCGGTCGCAGTCGCCGATCCCGACGGCCGCGACGGCCTGGCCGA
>NZ_JBJTCF010000017.1:0-10511 GCF_046091765.1 Mycobacterium sp. | reverse complement strand
CCTGAAACAATGACGCTGTGACACCCGAACTCTGGATCGCCGTCGCGGTCATCGCCGTCCTCGTCGTCGCCGCGCTCGTGGTCGGTCTGGTGCGCTACCGCCGTCGTCGGGTCAGCCTGCTGCCCGCTCCCCGCACCGGTGCCCCCACCGACCGCTCCGGGGGTTACACGGCCTCGTCGTCCATCACGTTCACCCAGTCGGGAACCGGCCTGCCCGGAGTCGGTGACGACGCGGCCGTCCCGCGCGATTCGCCGAAGCGACCGATCGCCCAGGTGCACCTGCCCGAGCCGCCGGCGCCGAGCCCGCCCGAGGCGTCACCGGACCGGGTGGAGGAGATCGCGCCCGCGCAGGGCCGGCTGGAGCGGTTGCGCGGCCGGCTGGCCAAGTCGCAGAACGCTTTCGGCCGCAGTCTGCTCGGGTTGCTCGGCGGCGGCGACCTCGACGACGCGTCCTGGGAGGAAGTCGAGGACACTCTGCTGATCGCCGATCTCGGCCCGGTCGCCACCGCCTCGGTGGCCGAACAGTTGCGGTCCCGACTCGCCAGCGGCGCAGTGCACGGCGAGTCCGAGGCGCGCGAGGTGCTGCGCGAGGTCCTGGTGGGGGAGCTCGATCCCGGGCTGGATCGGTCCGTGAAGGCCCTGCCGCACGCGGATACGCCGTCGGTACTGCTCGTCGTCGGGGTCAATGGAACCGGCAAGACCACCACCGTGGGCAAGCTGGCCCGGGTCCTGGTCGCCGACGGTCGCCGGGTGGTGCTGGGCGCCGCCGACACCTTCCGGGCGGCCGCCGCCGACCAGCTGCAAACCTGGGCGGCGCGAGTCGGTGCCGAGGTGGTGCGCGGCGCCGAGGGGGCCGACCCGGCCTCGGTGGCCTTCGACGCCGTCGACAGGGGTATCGCGACCGGTGCCGACGTCGTCGTCATCGACACCGCCGGACGGCTGCACACCAAGACCGGACTGATGGACGAACTCGGCAAGGTCAAGCGGGTCGTGGAGAAGCGCGCCGCCGTCGACGAGGTGCTGCTGGTCCTCGACGCCACCATCGGACAGAACGGTCTGGCCCAGGCCCGGGTGTTCGCCGATGTCGTCAACATCACCGGCGTGGTTCTGACCAAGCTGGACGGGACCGCCAAGGGCGGCATCGTGTTCCGGGTCCAGCAGGAGCTGGGCGTACCGGTCAAACTGGTCGGCCTCGGCGAGGGCCCCGACGACCTGGCGCCATTCGAGCCGGCCGCATTCGTCGACGCGCTGCTGGGCTGACCTGCCCGCCTGGCGTGTAACAACAGCGAAACCTGAGTCCGCCAACCGTTCACATCGATGAAACGCGCAGGGTTCGGCCCGGAAACAACGACTGCGCAAGGTTCTGTCTGTCGCGGCGCCTCGCCGTGGCGTGACGGCGGGATGAAGGAGGGAACCGCGAGTGGACCAATTCCCGGTACTGGGCGCGCCGGACAGTGGCGACACCGCGTGGATGCTGGCAAGCGCCGCGCTGGTGCTGCTGATGACACCCGGACTGGCGTTCTTCTATGGCGGCATGGTGCGCGCCCGTGGGGTGCTCAACATGATCATGATGAGCGTCAGCGCGATGGGTGTCGTGACCGTGCTCTGGGTGCTCTACGGCTACTCGCTGGCGTTCGGCGAGGACAAATTCGGCCTCTTCGGTGACCCGAGTCAGTACTTCGGCCTCAAGGGACTCATCGGGGGGACCTATCTCCAGCTGACGCCGGACGCACCCGAGGTCGCGGTGCCGCTGGCCGGGACGATCCCGCAGACGGTGTTCGTGGCCTTCCAACTGATGTTCGCCATCCTCACCGTCGCCCTGATCTCCGGGGCGGTCGCCGACCGCATGAAGTTCGGCGGCTGGCTGCTGTTCGCCGGGTTGTGGGCCACCTTCGTCTATTTCCCGGTAGCGCACTGGGTGTTCGCCTTCAACGGCGTCACCGCCGAGACCGGCGGCTGGATCGCCAACAAGCTCAAGGCGATCGACTTCGCCGGCGGTACCGCCGTGCACATCAATGCGGGCGTGGCCGGCCTGGTGCTCGCCCTCATCCTCGGTAAGCGCATGGGCTGGCCGGCAACGCCCATGCGCCCGCACAACCTGCCGTTCGTGATGCTCGGAGCGGGCCTGCTGTGGTTCGGGTGGTACGGCTTCAATGCCGGCTCGGCGGTCGGGTCCAACGGCATCGCCGGGGCCACCTTCGTCACCACCACGGTCGGCACCGCCGCGGCCATGCTCGGCTGGTTGCTCACCGAGCGGATCCGCGACGGGCACGCCACCACGCTGGGCGCGGCCTCCGGAGTGGTCGCCGGCCTGGTGGCGATCACCCCGTCGTGCTCGTCGGTGAACGTCGTCGGTGCGCTGGCGATCGGAGCGGCAGCCGGGGTGATCTGCGCACTGGCGGTCGGATTGAAATTCAGATTCGGCTTCGACGACTCGCTCGACGTGGTCGGCGTGCACCTGTTCGGCGGCCTGGTGGGCACCCTGATGGTCGGACTGGTGGCCACCGCGGAGGCACCGGCCGCGGTGGACGGCCTGTTCTACGGCGGCGGTGCCGAACAGTTGTGGCGCCAGGCGGTCGGGGCCTTCGCCGTTCTGGGATACACCGCGGTCATCACGGCTATCTTGGCCTTGCTCATCAAGTACACCATCGGACTGCGGCTCGACCGGGAGTACGAGGCAACCGGTATCGACGAAGCCGAACACGCGGAGACCGCGTACGACCTCGCGATAGCCGGCAGCAGTCCGGTCCTGAGTCGGCACGGCGCGGAGGTATAGCGAACATGAAGTTGATTACCGCGATCATCAAGCCCTTCACGCTCGAAGACGTCAAGACCGGCCTGGAGGAGATGGGTGTGCTGGGCATGACGGTCAGCGAGGTCCAGGGATACGGTCGGCAGAAGGGTCACACCGAGGTCTATCGGGGTGCCGAGTACTCGGTCGATTTCGTACCCAAGGTCAGGGTGGAGGTCGTCGTCGACGATTCGGCTGCCGACAAGGTCGTCGACGTCATCGTCGCCGCCGCCCGCACCGGCAAGATCGGCGACGGGAAGGTCTGGGTGAGTCCGGTCGACACCGTCATCCGTGTCCGCACCGGCGAACGCGGACCCGACGCGCTCTGACGCCGGGCCGCATGTCATCCCAGGCCGCCACCGATCTGGCGACCGCTGTCCGCCGTCTGCTGGACAGTGGCCAGCGCAAGCTCGACAGCGCCGGTCTGCGTGAGGCGCTGCTGGATCTGCACGATCTGTGGCTCACCGTGAAGGCCGCTGAGCTGGGAATCACGCCGTCCAGCCGGCTCGCCCTGGTCGCCACCGGCGGCCTGGGCCGTCGCGAGCTTGTCCCGTTCTCCGACCTCGATCTGATGCTGCTGCACGATGGTTTGCCCGAGGAGACGGTGACCGGGGTGGCCGAGCAGCTGTGGTATCCGCTGTGGGACGCCAACATTCGGCTCGACCACAGTGTCCGGACAGTCCCGGAGGCGCTCGAGGTCGCCGGTGCGGACATCGCGGCGGGTGTGGCGATGCTGGAGGTCCGCCACATCGCCGGAGACCCGGAGTTGTCCTCGAAGCTGATCGCGGACGCGCGCCGGCAGTGGCGCACCGGCATCACGTCCCGCTTCGAGGAGCTCGTCGAACACACTCGGGCGCGTTGGCAGCGCAGCGGCCAGATCGCGCACCGCGCTGAACCCGACCTGAAGTCCGGCAAGGGCGGCCTGCGCGACGTCGGGGTACTCAAGGCACTCGCGGCCGCGCAACTTGCCGACGTCTATCCCAGTCACGCGCCGGATTCTCCGGCGCATTCGCTGGGAACCGCGCAGCGGGCGTTGCTCGACGTCCGCACCGAGCTGCACCGGGTGTCCGGACGGGGCCGAGACCAGCTGCAGGCGCAGTACGCCGATGAGGTCGGTGCCGCGTTGCGCATCGGCGACCGGTTCGACCTGGCCCGGCTGCTCTCCGACGCCGCCCGCACCGTCAGCTTCTACGTCGACTCCGGGATTCGGACCGCCGCCAACGCCCTGCCGCGGCGGGGCTTGTCGGTGCTGCGCCGTCCGCTGCGCAGGCCGCTGGACGAGGGAGTAGTGGAGTACGCCGGCGAGGTGATCCTGGCCCGCGACGCCCGGCCGCAGCGCGACCCCGGTCTGGTTCTCCGGGTGGCGGCCGCTTCGGCCACGACCGGCATCCCGATCGCCGCGTCGACCCTGAGCCGGCTGGCCGATACCGCGCCGGAGCTTCGCGAACCCTGGCCGCGGGATGCCCTCGATGACCTGCTGGTGCTGCTGACCGCGGGTCCGACGACGGTCGCCACCGTCGAGTCCCTGGACCGATCGGGTCTGTGGGGTCGGCTGTTCCCCGAGTGGGGTCCGGTGCGCGACCTGCCGCCCCGAGATCCGATCCATACCTGGACGGTGGACCGCCACCTCGTTGAAACCGTTTTCCGGGCAAGCGCTTTCACGACCAGGGTGTCGCGGCCGGATCTGCTCGTCCTCGGGGCGCTGCTGCACGACATCGGCAAGGGGCGCGGTGGCGATCACAGCGTCGTCGGGGCCGAGCTGGCCGTTCAGGTGGGCAACCGATTGGGGCTGTGGCCCTCCGATGTTCGGCTGCTGTCGGCGATGGTGCGCCATCACCTGCTGCTGCCGGCGGCGGCGACACGTCGCGATCTCCAGGATCCGGCCACCGTCGATGCCGTTGTCGAGGCACTGGACGGCGAGTACGTCCTGCTGGAGTTGCTCCAGGCCCTCGCCGAGGCCGACTCTCTGGCAACGGGGCCGGGCGTGTGGGGCGACTGGAAAGCCGCACTGATCGGGGATCTGGTCAATCGTTGCCGATCGAGGGTGGCCGGTCATGGACCGCCGGAGCCGGAACCCGTTGCGGCCGAGCACCTTGCGATGGCCCACGACGGTCAGATACACCTCGACATGATCCCAGGGTCCTGCACGCACACCTATGAGGTCACCATGATCGCGCCGGACCGCCGCGGCCTGCTGTCCAAGGCGGCGGGGGTCTTGGCGCTGAATTCGCTGCGCGTGCACTCTGCTTCGGTGAACAGCGCCGGCGGTTCGGCCATCAACACCTTCGTCGTCTCGCCCCATTTCGGCGACCCGCCGCCGGCTGAACTGCTGCGCCAGCAGTTCATCCTGGCGCTGGCCGGCGATCTCGACGTGATCGGAACCCTGGACAAGCGCGACCACGAGACGGCCCGGTACGGCAGTGGCACCCGAGCCGGTGAGTCCCCGCCCTCGGTTCCCGCGGCAGCGGCCGCCCCGCCGCGCATCCTCTGGCACGACGGTCCGTCCGGTCGTGCGCTGGTGGAGGTCCGCGCCGCCGACCGGACCGGCCTGCTCGCCGCGTTGACCTCGGTGCTGGAGCGCGCCGGGACCGATATCGGGTGGGCCAAGATCACCACCCTGGGGACGTCGGTCATCGACGTCTTCGCGATCTCGGCGCCGGGCTCTGGGTCCGACCGGGAGGCCCTGGAGCGCGACCTCTACGCGGTGCTCCCGGCGCCGTCGGCTGCGGAACCGGCCGAGGAGGCGAGCTAGGTAGGCTGAGCCGGTGTTCGAATCCCTCTCCGACCGGCTCACCGGCGCACTGGCCGGCCTGCGCGGCAAAGGCCGGCTGACCGACGCCGATATCGACGCCACCACCCGGGAGATCCGGCTGGCGCTGCTGGAGGCCGACGTCTCGCTTCCGGTGGTGCGCACCTTCATCGACCGCATCAAGGTGCGGGCCAAGGGTGCCGAGGTTTCCGGTGCCCTCAACCCGGCCCAGCAGGTCGTCAAGATCGTCAACGAGGAACTGGTCGGCATCCTCGGCGGCCAGACCCGCCAGCTGTACTTCGCCAAGACGCCGCCGACGGTGATCATGCTGGCCGGCCTGCAGGGTGCGGGCAAGACGACGCTGGCCGGCAAGCTGGCGGCATGGCTCAAGGGCCAGGGGCACACCCCGCTGTTGGTTGCGTGCGACCTGCAGCGGCCCGGTGCGGTCAATCAGCTCAGGATCGTCGGCGAGCGTGCCGGCGTGAGCGTGTTCGCCCCGCATCCGGGCACCGCCGCCGACGCTCCCGAAGTCGAGGACGGCGGCCCCGGTGACCCGGTCGCCGTCGCCGCGGCGGGACTGACCGAGGCGCGGGCCAAGCATTTCGACGTGGTCGTCGTGGACACCGCCGGCCGGTTGGGCATCGACGAGGTGCTCATGGAGCAGGCCGCTGCGATCCGTGACGCGGTCTCGCCGGACGAGACGCTGTTCGTGCTCGATGCCATGATCGGCCAGGACGCGGTGGCCACCGCCGAGGCGTTCGGTGCGGGAGTCGGCTTCACCGGGGTGGTGCTGACCAAACTCGACGGCGACGCCCGCGGTGGCGCGGCGCTGTCAGTGCGCGAGATCACCGGCGTGCCGATCCTGTTCGCCTCGACGGGGGAGAAGCTCGAGGACTTCGACGTCTTCCACCCCGACCGGATGGCCAGCCGGATTCTGGGAATGGGTGATGTGCTCTCGCTCATCGAGCAGGCCGAGCAGGTGTTCGACGCCAAGAAGGCAGAGGAGGCCGCGGCCAAGATCGGCTCCGGCGAACTGACCCTGGAGGACTTCCTCGAGCAGATGCTGGCGATCCGCAAGATGGGGCCGATCGGCAACCTGCTGGGCATGCTGCCCGGCGCCGGACAGATGAAGGATGCACTGGCCGCCGTCGACGACAAACATCTCGACCGCGTGCAGGCCATCATCCGCGGGATGACACCCGAGGAGCGGGCCGATCCCAAGATCATCAACGCGTCGCGGCGACTGCGCATCGCCAACGGCTCGGGAGTTGCGGTCTCGGAGGTCAACCAGCTCGTCGACCGATTCTTCGAGGCGCGCAAGATGATGTCGCAGATGGCCGGGGCGATGGGAATGCCCTTCGCCAAGCGGTCGTCCAAGCGCAGCGCCAAGGGCAAGGGGAAGAAGGGCAAGAAAGGCGCCAGGCCACGGAACCCGATGCTGGGCGCGGGATTACCGGGAATGCCCGACCTTTCGCAACTGCCGCCGGGTCTCAACGAACTTCCCCCCGGGCTGGCTGACTTCGATCTGTCCAAGCTGAAGTTCCCCGGCAAGAAGTAGCGCAGTGGTCGCCTACCACGTGCGCGGCCGCAGCCTGCCCGCCGGCGAGGCGGCCGAGTGGTGGATCGCCGACGGTCTTCTTCGCGCTGAGTCGGTGGCCGGGGCGCAGACCATCTTCGACGGCGGCTGGATCATCCCCGGCCTGGTCGACGCGCACTGCCATGTCGGATTGGGACCGCAGGGTGCGGTTGGTCTCGACGAGGCGATCACCCAGGCTGAGACTGAGCGCGCAGCCGGAGCGCTGCTGTTGCGTGACTGCGGATCTCCGACCGACACCCGCAGCCTCGACTCCCATCACGATCTGCCCCGGATCATCAGGGCGGGAAGGCATCTCGCGCGACCCAAGCGGTACTCGCAGGGCTATGCCCTCGAACTCGACGACGAGTGGCAGCTTCCCGACGCGGTGGTCGAGCAGGCCCGTCGCGGGGACGGATGGGTCAAGCTCGTCGGTGACTGGATCGACCGAGCGGTGGGCGATCTCGCGCCGCTGTGGTCCGACGAGGTGCTCGTGGCCGCTGTCGGCGCCGCGCACGCAGCGGGCGCTCGGGTGACGGCGCACGTTTTCGGTGAGGACGCCCTGCCGGGACTGATCGCGGCGGGCATCGACTGCATCGAACACGGCACCGGGCTGACGGAGGACACCGTGGCGATGATGGCGGAGCGGGGAACCGCGTTGGTGCCGACTCTGATCAACATCGACAACTTTCCCGACTTCGCCGCTGCGGCAACAAGATATCCGTCCTATGCGGCTCATATGCGCGAGCTGTACGCACGCTCTCGTCAGCGCATCGCCGCGGCACACGATGCCGGTGTACCCATCTACGCCGGTACCGATGCGGGCGGCAATCTGCCACACGGCTTGATCGCCGACGAGGTGCAGGCGCTGACGGGAATAGGCATGACGCCGACGCAGGCCCTGGCAGCGGCATCGTGGGACGCCCGAGGCTGGCTGGGCAGACCTGCGCTGGCGGACGGTGCGCCGGCGGATCTGTTGTGCTATACCGACGACCCACGCTCCGGCTCCGCCGTACTGTCCCGCCCGGATAGGGTCATCCTGGCCGGAGCGGTCTTCTAGCTACTGCGCGAAGCCCCAGTCCAGCAGGGCCCGTGCCTGATCCCACAGCGCGTCGCTGCCGTACATCTGCACGACGACCAGACGTCTGCCGTCCCGTTGGGCCATGGCGACGTAGGTGTCCTGGGCGAGGTTGGTGTATCCGGTCTTGCCGCCGATGAAGCCGGGGTAGTCGGGCAGCAGCCGGTCCTGGCTGCGGAGCTGTTTGATCCCGCCCGATCCGTCCGGGAACGGGGCGGAGGTTTGGTGGATGATTTGGACGAACAGCGGGTAGCTCAACGCCGCCCGGTAAATGACCGCCAGATCGTGTGGTGTGGTCGCCGATTCCCAGCCCGGGCCGTCGAGTCCGGACGGGGAGCCGGCCCGGGTGCTGCGGGCACCGACCTGGTAGGCCTTGGTGTTCATCTTGGCCAAGGCGACCTGCGTGCCCCCGAGCATCTCGGCGAGCAGGTTGGCGGCGTCGTTGCCGGACACCATCAGCAGCGCGTCGAGCAGTTGGCGGGTGGTGTAGACCGCGCCGGGCACCAGGCCTACGCAGGAGCACTCCACGTCGGTGCTCGACGGCGTCGCGCGGACCGCGACGGCCGGGTTGAGCTGATCGAGGACGACCATCGCCAGCAGGGCCTTGATGGTGCTGGCCGGAGCGTAACTTCCGTAGGGGTCCTTGCCGCCGAGGATGCGCCCGCTGATCATGTCCGCGACCAACCAGGCCCGCGCGGGACCGTCGGGCGGGGTCAGAGCCGCCGGCTGAGGATCGGGCTCGGCCGCTGCCGGGACGGGTGAGGCCAGCCCACCCAGCCCGACCAGGATCGACGCCAGCAGCGGGGTGGCACGACGCAGCCAGCCGGACAGGACACCCACGCCGGTCGAGGCTAGTGAGACAAGACGGCGATGCGGGTTCGGTGCGGTCTCGTCTTTGTCGCGGGCCGACGGCAGGCGCCACCCCGGACTTGTCGGACCCCGGGGGCAGAATAGAACACATGTTCGATCCTGGTTTGAGATCCGCCGACGACGCGGCCGTCGTCGCCGCGATCGAGCAGTGGGCCGGCGCCGAGGCCGCGGCTTCCGCGCGTCGACTGGCGGCGATCGCCGAATTGGCCCGCCGCCGCTGCGGGGATGACGACCGGGCGCTGTGGGCCTGCGACTCGTGGGATGCCGCGGCCGCCGAAGTGGCAGCGGCGCTGGGACTCAGCCAGGGACGGGCCTCCGGCCAGATGCATCTCGGCGTGTCGCTGTACCGCAGGCTGCCGCAGGTCGCCGCGCTGTTCGCCGACGGCGTGCTCAGCTATCGCATCGTGTCCGCCATCATCTGGCGCACCGAACTCGTGCAGGACGAGCAGGCCCTTGCCGCTATCGACACTGCTGTCGCCGATCACGCGCGCGCCTGGGGACCACTGTCCGACCGCAAACTGGAGCAGGCGGTCGATATGTGGGTGGACCGTTTCGATCCGGGGGCTTTGCGGCGCATCCGGTCCCTCGCGCGCGACCGCAACGTCGAGATCGGCAGCCGCGACGACACCTCCGGCACCACGGCGATGTGGGGAAGGCTCTACTCGACCGACGCAGCGATCCTGGAACGGCGGCTGATGCAGATGGCGCGCGGTGTCTGCGAGGACGATCCGCGTACCTTGTCCCAGCGCCGCGCCGATGCGCTGGGCGCGCTCGCGGCGGGCAGCGAGCAGTTGTCGTGCCTCTGCGGTTCGCCGGCCTGCGAGGCTGCGGCGGCCGGTGGGTCCGCGAGTGCGGTGGTGATTCACGTTCTGGCGGAAAGCACCGCGCTGCAGGGAGAGCCGGATCCGCACCTGTCCGGAGAGCCCCAGTGTCGACCGATCACCCGCGACATGAACCTTCTCGATCTTCCGGCGCCGGAGCCTGAGCCCGAACCCACGGGACCGCCGTCGAGTTCGGTCATTCTCGGTGGCGGCATGGTTCCCGGGCCACTGCTGGCTGAGCTGATCCGCTCGGGCGCGACGGTGCGGCATCTTCGGGGTCCGCTGCACGAGCCGGAGCCGCGGTACCGACCGTCGGAGGCTCTCGCCGAGTTCGTCAGGGCCCGCGATCTGACATGCCGGTTTCCACACTGCGACGTCCCCGCCGAACTCTGCGACCTCGACCACACCACCGCCGCCGTCCGCACGTAGAAGTTCGTCCGCTGCGCCCCCGCCGGCGACGCGTTCCCGTACACGATCGTGTTGAGCACCGAGCCGTTGTACAGGTCCACCGCCGCCCCACAGTCGTTGCGCCCCGCCACGTTGCTCACGATCGTGCAGCTGCGCAGATCCGCGTTCGTCCCCCAGAACACCCCCGAGCCGTTCGACGCCACGTTCTGCGCCACCACGCAG
>NZ_JBJTCF010000016.1:0-65581 GCF_046091765.1 Mycobacterium sp. | reverse complement strand
GGATCTCGTAGGCGTCCACCACGTCGATATCGGGGTGGCCGGCGGTCAGCGGGCCGAGCGGGACCCGGGAATCTTCGGCCTGCGCCAGGTCGGCGGCGAGTTGCTCACGAGTGGCAACGCTCAGCATCCTGCGAATCCCATCGTCGGCCAGTAGCGCCCGGACCGGTGAATTCTATAACGTGTTCTAGTATGACAACCCAGGAGTTCGACGTCATCGTCGTCGGCAGCGGCGCGGCCGGGATGGTCGCCGCCCTGACTGCGGCCCACCAGGGACTATCAGCGGTTGTCGTGGAGAAGGCGCCGCATTTCGGCGGCTCCACGGCCCGCTCGGGGGGCGGGGTGTGGATTCCCAACAACGAGATCCTCACGCGCGACGGGGTCACCGACACCGCCGAGGCTGCCCGGACCTACCTGCACACCATCATCGGTGACGTCGTCGCGCCCGAGCGCATCGACACCTACCTCGAACGCGGCCCGGAGATGCTGTCGTTCGTGCTCAAGCACACCCCGCTGAAGATGTGCTGGGTACCCGGCTATTCGGACTACTACCCCGAGCAGCCGGGTGGCCGGCCCGCCGGCCGCTCAGTCGAGCCGGAACCCTTCGACGCGAAGAAACTCGGTCCGGACCTTCCCGGTCTGGAGCCCGCGTACGGCAAGGTGCCGCTCAACGTGGTCGTCATGCAGCAGGACTACGTCCGGCTCAATCAGCTCAAGCGTCATCCCCGCGGTGTGCTGCGCAGCCTCAAGGTGGGTGTCCGGACGGTGTGGGCGGGTCTGCGGGGAAAGAACCTTGTCGGGATGGGGCGCGCACTGATCGCTCCGCTGCGCATCGGGCTGCGCGAGGCCGGGGTGCCCGTCTGGCTCAACACCGCGCTGACCGAGCTGTATGTCGAGAACGGCGTGGTGCGGGGTATCTACGTGCGCGACACCACCGCGCCGGAGACCGACGAGCCTCGGTTGATCCGTGCGCGGCGAGGGGTGATCCTCGGCAGCGGCGGCTTCGAGCACAACGAGTCGATGCGCCGCAAGTACCAGCGTGAGCCGATCGGCACCGAGTGGACCGTGGGCGCGACGGCCAACACCGGCGACGGCATCGTGCTCGCCGAGAAACTCGGCGCCGCGTTGGATTTGATGGAGGATGCGTGGTGGGGACCGACGGTCCCGCTGGAAGGCGCGCCGTGGTTCGCCCTGTCCGAACGCAACTCGCCCGGCTCGATCATCGTGAACATGTCCGCCAATCGGTTCATGAACGAGTCGATGCCCTACGTCGAAGCCTGCCATCGGATGTACGGCGGCGAGTACGGGCAGGGGTCGGGGCCGGGCGAGAACGTGCCCGCCTGGCTGATCTTCGACCAGCGCTACCGTGACCGCTATATCTTCGCCGGCCTGCAACCGGGTCAGCGCATCCCGAAGAAGTGGATGGAGTCCGGCGTCATCGTGCGCGCGGAGACCACCGATGAACTGGCAGACAAGACCGGACTGTCGGCGGCCGAACTGCGTTCCACCATCGAGCGTTTCAACGGTTTCGCCCGAAGCGGGCTCGACGAGGACTTCCACCGCGGCGAGAGCGCCTACGACCGCTACTACGGCGATCCGACCAACAAACCCAACCCCAACCTCGGCGAGATCAGCCATCCGCCCTACTACGGTGCGAAGATGGTGCCCGGCGACCTGGGGACCAAGGGCGGCATCCGCACCGACGTGTACGGGCGCGCGCTGCGCGATGACGGCTCGGTGATCGAGGGGCTGTACGCGGCCGGCAACGTCAGCGCACCGGTGATGGGCCACACCTATCCCGGTCCGGGCGGGACGATCGGGCCGGCGATGACCTTCGGGTATCTGGCGGCGCTGCACCTGGCCGAAAAGACGTAACGTGCCGATCAACCTCGATGTCGCGCTCGGCGCGGAGCTGGATCCCGTCGAGTTCTCGTGGTCGAGCAGCGACGTGCAGCTCTACCACCTCGCACTCGGCGCCGGCCGCGACCCGATGGATGCCCGCGAGCTGCGCTACCTCACCGACGGAACGCCGCAGGTGCTGCCGACCTTCAGCAGCGTCGCGGCCAGCTTCCACGCGACCGAGCCGCCGAAAGTGAGCTTCCCCGGCATCGACATCGAATTGAGCCGCGTGTTGCACGCCAGCGAGGCCGTCAGCGTTCCCGCCCCGCTGCCCCCGAGCGGATCGGGCCGCGCGGTCACCCGGATCACCGAGATCTGGGACAAGGGCAAGGCCGCGGTGATCGTCAACGAAACCACGGTGACCGATGCCGCCGGGGCGGAGCTGTGGAGCACCAGCCGTTCGATCTTCGCCCGCGGCGAGGGCGGCTTCGGCGGTGAGCGTGGGCCGTCGACGTCTGCTGAGACACCGCACGGAGCACCTGACGTCGAGATCGACATCCCGGTGCTGCCGCAGCAGGCGCTGCTGTACCGGCTGTGCGGGGACCGCAACCCGCTGCACTCCGATCCCGCATTCGCCGCCGCCGCCGGGTTCCCGCGGCCGATCCTGCACGGGCTGTGCACCTACGGGATGACCTGCAAGGCCCTGGTGGACAGCGTGCTCGACGGGGATGCCGGCCGGGTCGGCTCCTACGGCGCGCGCTTCGCCGGGGTGGTGTTCCCCGGCGAGACCCTGCGGGCCTCGGCGTGGAAGGACGGCGGGCGCTACCTGGCCGCCGTCACCGCACCGGCCCGGGATGACGCGGTGGTGCTCGCCGGCGTTCACCTGACCCCTCGGACGTAAAGCGGTCCGCACCGCCGGCGCGGAACGGACGTCAGCCCAGGATCAGCCCCGACGTCGGCACGCCCGTACCGGCGGTGACGAGCACGTGCTCGACGCCGTCGACCTGGTTGACCGAGGTGCCGCGCAACTGCCGCACACCCTCGGCGATCCCGTTCATCCCGTGGATGTAGGCCTCGCCGAGCTGACCGCCATGGGTGTTGATCGGCAGCCGGCCACCGATCTCGATGGCACCGTCGGCGATGAAGTCCTTGGCGTCGCCCCTGGCGCAGAACCCCAGCTCCTCCAGCTGGATCAGGGTGAACGGGGTGAAGTGGTCATAGAGGATCGCGGTCTGGATGTCGGTGGGCCTGAGTCCTGACTGGGACCACAGCTGACGGCCGACCAGGCCCATCTCCGGCAGACCGAGCTCGGGCCGGTAGTAGCTGACCATCGAGTACTGGTCCGGGCTCGAGCCCTGGGCCGCCGCCTCGATGATCGCCGGCCGGTGCCGCAGATCCCTGGCGCGCTCGGCGGAGGTGACCACGATGGCCACCCCGCCGTCGGTCTCCTGACAGCAGTCCAGCAGGCGGAGCGGCTCGGCGATCCACCGCGAGTTCTGATGGTCTTCGATGGTGATCGGCTTGCCGTAGAAATAGGCCTTGGGATTGTTGGCGGCGTGCCTGCGGTCGGCCACCGACACCGCACCGAAGTCACGGCTGGTGGCCCCCGACTCATGCATGTAGCGCTTGGCGATCATCGCCACCTGCGCCGCGGGCGTAGACAGTCCGTGCGGATAGCAGTAGGAGTTGTCGACGCTGGTGGAGTCCACCCCCTGAATCAGTCGCAGCTGCACCTGACCGAACCGCATGCCCGAGCGCTCGTTGAACGCCCGGTACGCCACGACGCACTCCGCCACCCCGGTGGCAACCGCGATGGCCGCCTGCTGGATGGTGGCGCACGCCGCCCCACCCCCGTGGTGAATCTTGGAGAAGAACGTCAACTCGCCCATGCCGGTGGCGCGGGCGACCGCGACCTCGGTGTTGGAGTCCATCGTGAAGGTGACCATGCCGTCGACGTCGGCCGGAGTCAGCCCGGCATCGTCAAGGGCATTGAGGACCGCCTCGGCGGCCAGCCGCAACTCACTGCGACCGGAGTCCTTGGAGAAGTCGGTGGCGCCGATCCCGGCGATCGCGGCCTTGCCGGACAGCCCGGCCATCAGGCACTGCCCACGGTGAGCGTGGCCGTGGCGATGACGTGGTCACCGAGGCTGTTGCTTCCGGTGACCTTCACCGTGACCAGGCCATCCTCGACCGCGGTGACCTCGCCGGAGAACGTCACGGTGTCGTAGGCGTACCACGGCACGCCGAGTCGCAACCCGATCGACTTCACGATCGCATTCGGTCCGGCCCAGTCGGTGATGTAGCGCTGCACCAGTCCGGTGTCGGTGAGGATGTTGACGAAGATGTCCTTGGAGCCCTTGGCCTGCGCCTTGTCCCGGTCGTGGTGAACATCCTGGTAGTCGCGGGTGGCGATGGCGGTCGAGACGATGAAAGTCGGGTCGCCGAAGAGCGCGAGTTCTGCAAGCTTGGTTCCGACCTGCACCGTCGGGGCGCTCACGAGGCGGGCTCCCAGGCGTACAGCGTCCACGCCGGGCCGCTCTCCCCGTCCGGGAAGTCGATGTAGGTCACCTGGACCGGCATCCCGATCTTCACCGTCGCGGGGTCGACGTTGCGCAGTTCGCCGAGCATCCGCACACCCTCCTCCAGTTCGACCAACGCGATCACGAACGGCAGCGTCCGGCCCGGCACCTGCGGTGCGTGGTGGACGACGAAACTGAACACCGTCCCCTTACCGCTGGAGACCACGTAGTCGACGGGCGCCTCCCTGTCCTGCCAGAGCGCAGGCACCGGTGGGTGCTGCAGTGTGCCGTCGGGGCGTTTCTGGATGCGAAGCTCGTGGGCGTTGACTCCGTCCCAGAAGAATGCGGTGTCGCGGGACGCCGCCGGGCGCATCATCAATTCGGGATCGAGGTCCGCCGGCACCGACGACGCGGACACCTGATCGGCCGGCTTGAACTTCATGATCCGCCACATCATGTCGGCCACGGTTTCTTCGCCGACGGACCAGGTGATCCTCTGGGTGATGAAGAACCCCTCGCCCAGCGCGGTGTTCTTCGGGCCGACGACGTCCGTCAACTCCGCGGCGACGCTGACCTGCTCGCCGGGGCGCAGATAACGGTGGTAGGTCTGCTCGCAGTTGGTGGCGACCACGCCGATGTATCCCGCCTCGTCGAAGAGTCCGAGGATCTTGCCGAGCGGGTCGTCATCGGCGCGGGTCCCGCCCAGCCCTGCCATCGTCCACACCTGGATCATCGCCGGCGGCGCGACGACACCGGGATGCCCGGCGGCGCGTGCCGCCGCATCGTCGACGTAGATGGGATTACGGTCGCCGATCGCGTCGAGCCAGTGGTCGACCATCGGCTGGTTGACCGGGTGTCGGCCTTTGCGGGGCTTGCTCTTTCCCTCGGCCTTGATGCGCTCGGCTGCTCGCTGGATCTCCTCGACGGTCACCGCGGGACCCTGGGTACACCCAGGCCCGCGGCGGCCACCTGCTCACGCATCACTTCGTTGACTCCGCCACCAAAGGTGATGACGAGGTTGCGTTTGGTTTGGGAATCCAGCCAGCTCATCAACTCGGCCGTCTCCTCGTCGGCGGGGTTGCCGTACTTGCCGACGATCTCCTCGGCGAGCCGGCCGATCCGCTGCACGCGCTCGGTGGAGAACACCTTCGTCGCCGCCGCGTCGGCGATGTCGACGGTCTCCCCCGCCGCGGCTACCTGCCAGTTGAACAGCTCGTTGACCCGCCAGATGGCCTTGATCTCACCCAGCGCCCGGCGCACGTCCTCGTGTTCGCCCGGCACGATGCCGTTGGAACCGGGTTTGCTCGCCCAGGCGTGGACCCGGTCGTAGAGCGCGGCGATCTTGCCGGCCGGTCCGAGCATCACCCGCTCGTGGTTGAGCTGGGTGGTGATGAGTCGCCATCCGGCGTTCTCCTCACCGACGAGCATCTCAGCCGGCACCCGGACGTCGTTGTAGTAGGTCGCGTTGGTGTGGTGCGCGCCGTCGGACAGGATGATCGGGGTCCACGAATAGCCCGGGTCGGTGGTGTCGACGATCAGGATCGAGATGCCTTTGTGCTTGGGCGCTTCCGGGTCGGTTCGGCAGGCCAGCCAGACGTAGTCGGCATCATGGCCGCCGGTCGTCCAGATCTTCTGGCCGTTGACGACGTATTCGTCGCCGTGGCGCACCGCCGAAGTTCGCAGCGAGGCCAGGTCCGTACCGGCCTCCGGCTCGGAGTAGCCGATGGCGAAGTGCACCTCACCCGCCAGGATCGCGGGAAGGAAGTTCTGCTTCTGGGCCTCCGTGCCGTAGACCATGAGGGTCGGGCCGACGGTCTGCAGAGTCACCGCGGGTAGCGGCACATCGGCCCGCGCGGCCTCGTTGACGAAGATCTGCTGTTCGACCGGACCGAAACCGTGTCCGCCGAACTCGACCGGCCAGCCCACCCCGAGCTTGCCGTCGGAACCCATCCGCTTGATCACCGCACGGTAGGCCTTACCGTGCCGGTCGACCTCCATCTGCCTTGCCTCGTCGGCCGAGATCAGGGTGGCGAAATACTGACGTAGTTCCGCCTGCAGGTGCCGCTGCTCGGGAGTCAGTTCTATGTACATTGCGCTCCAACCAGATCCAGACGATGGGCGGGACCCCCGAGCAGGCGGGTCATATCTTTGATCGATGAGTAGTAGCGGTGCATGGGATAGGTGATGTCCATACCCATCCCCCCATGCAGATGATGGCACGTCTGCATCGCCGGTGGAGCGTTGGCGGTCAGCCAGTAGGCCAAGATGTCGAGATCCTCGTCGGCGTCGCGGCCCTCGGTGAGCCGCCAGTTGACCGAAGAGGACGCCAGGCCGAGGGTGCGCGCGGCGATGTAGACCTCAGCCAGTTGCGCCGCCACGGTCTGGAAGGTCGCCAGCGGCCGGCCGAACTGGTGGCGATTGGACACATAATCGGCGGTCAGTCGGACCGCTCCGGCGACCAGACCGGCCGCATAGGATCCGATCGCGGCGACTGCCAGCTGGTTGAGGCGATGTACCTGCGCGCCGTCGAGTACCGCGGCGACCGACGCGCCGGAGAACTCGACGGCGAACTCGTCCCCCCCGGCCGACGAGGGAGTCTTGGTCAGCCGGACACCCTGCTCACTCGGGGCAACCACGGCCACGCCCACGTCGGTGCTGACCAGCATCCAGTCGGCCTCGGCCGCGTGCGCGACGGCGACCTTCACGCCGTTGAGTCGGCCGTCGGTGAGTTTCGTCGTGGGCAACTCCGGCAGCGCCGACCCGGGTTCGTTCAGCGCCGCGGTGAGCACGCCTCCCTTGGCGACGCCGCCCAGGAACCGGTCCTGCTGGTCCGCGGCAGCCATGTCCAGCAGCGGGAGCACTCCGAGTCCGAGAGTCGCCAGCGCCGGCGACACCAGACCGTGCCGGCCGATCTCGGTCAGGGCCGTGGTGATCTCGGGGAGGCCGACTCCGTCGCCGCCGAGCCGGTCGGGCACTCCGAGTGCGAGGACCCCGCCGGAGACCAGGGCGGCCCAGCTGTTCTCACGCTCAAGGGCTGCGCCGACGACGTCGGCGACAGCCTGCTGCGAGGGATCCGGGGTGAAGTCCACCATGTTCTCCTCGGTTGTTCTCCTCGGTTCTTCTCGGTTCTTCTCGCCTCAGGGCGCCTGCACGGACGAACCGGTGTAGTCGACCTGCCAGTGCTTGATGCCGTTCAGCCACCCCGAGCGCAGCCGGTCCGGGTCGCCGAGGGAAGAAAGGTCCGGCATGTGGTCGGCGACGCTGTTGAAGATCAGATTGATGGTCATTCGCGCCAAGTTGGCGCCGATGCAGTAGTGCGCCCCGGTGCCGCCGAATCCCACGTGCGGGTTGGGATCGCGCAGGATGTTGAAGGTGTGCGGGTCATCGAACACCTCTTCGTCGAAGTTAGCCGACCGATAGAACATCACCACCCGCTGACCTCGGGTGATCGGCACGCCGGACAACTCGGTGTCCTTGACGGCGGTGCGCTGAAACGCCGTCACCGGGGTTGCCCACCTGACGATCTCGTCGGCTGCGGTGACCGGGCGTTGTGTCTTGTAGAGATCCCACTGCTCAGGATGGCTGGCGAAGGCGATCATCCCGTGGGTGATCGAGTTGCGCGTGGTCTCGTTTCCGGCGACGGCGAGCATCAGTACGAAGAACGCGAACTCGTCGTCGGAGAGCTTCTCGCCGTCGATGTCGGCGTTGATCAACGCGGTGACGATGTCTTCGCCGGGCTCCTTGGCCTTGAGCGCCGCCATCTGCATGGCATATCCGAGTACCGCCATCGACGATGTCCGCCCGTCGGCGTCGGCGAACTCCGGGTCATCGTTCCCGGTCATCTCGTTGGACCAGCGGAACAGCTTCTCCCGATCCTCCTGCGGGACGCCGAGCAGGCTGGCGATGACCTGCAGGGGCAGCTCGCAGGCGACCTGTTCGACGAAGTCCCCATGCCCCCGGGCGGCGGCGGTCTTCACGATGATCTCCGCGCGCTGGTTGAGTTCCTCGCGCAGCCGTTCGACGGCCCGCGGGGTGAACCCGCGGGAGATGATCCGGCGCAGCCGATCGTGGTGCGCGCCGTCCATGTTGAGCAGGATCACGCTCTGCATGTCGATGTCTTCGCGAGTCATATCGTCAGCGAACTGCGGGATCGCGGTGTTGGGTCCACTGTGGTAGACGTCGCTGCGCCGGGACACCTCTTTGACGTCGCGGTGCTTGGTCACGACCCAGTACCCGCCGTCGTTGAAACCCCCCTTACCGATGCGCTGCTCGCACCACCAGACCGGTGCGACCTTGCGCAACTCGGCCAGTTCGTCGACCGGCAGGCCCTTGACGCAGATGTCGGGGTCCAGGAAGTCGAAACCCGGGGGCAGGTTGGGGCTCGGCATGGATGCTGGCTCCTCGGTACACGGTGGTCTAAATGCTCTAGACGCTCTAGTTAGGCCTTATTGCCAGTAAAACACGGCTCCACCGCTGGCAAAAGGAACCGGGGCATCGTTGCTTGTCAGGGTACTGAAACGTGTTCTAGCCTGACCGCATGGGCAAACCCGTCATCGTCGAAGCCACCCGCAGCCCGATCGGGAAGCGCAACGGCTGGCTCTCCGGACTGCACGCGACCGAACTGCTGGGTGCGGTGCAGAAGGCCCTGATCGGCAAGGCGGGCATCGACGCCGGCCAGGTCGAGCAGGTCATCGGCGGGTGCGTGACCCAGTACGGAGAGCAGTCCAACAACGTCACCCGGGTGGCCTGGCTGACCGCCGGCCTGCCCGAGCAGGTCGGCGCCACCACGGTGGACTGCCAGTGCGGCAGCGCCCAGCAGGCCAACCATCTGGTCGCCGGGCTGATCGCCGCCGGCGCGATCGACGTCGGCGTCGCGTGCGGTATCGAAGCGATGAGCCGGGTGGGTCTGGGTGCCAACGCCGGCCCGGACCGCTCCAAAATCCGCGCCGAATCGTGGGATATCGACATGCCCGACCAGTTCACCGCCGCCGAGCGGATCGCCAAACGGCGCGGGATCACCCGTGCCGATCTCGACCACTGGGGCCTGCTGTCCCAGCAGAAGGCCAAACTCGCCTGGGACGAACTCCGCTTCGACCGGGAGATCTCACCGATCGGGGTGCACACCCCGGAAGGGCGCGTGGTCGTCAGCCGCGACCAGGGCCTGCGCGACACCACCGCCGAAGGTCTGGCCGGTCTCAAACCCGTCCTCGAGGACGGACTGCACACCGCCGGCACCTCGTCGCAGATCTCCGACGGAGCCGCCGCGGTGCTGTGGATGGACGAGGACAAAGCGCGCGCTCTGGGACTGAAGCCCCGCGCCCGGATCGTGGCCCAGGCACTCGTCGGCGCCGAGCCGTACTACCACCTCGACGGCCCGGTGCAGTCCACTGAGCGAGTACTGGCCAAGGCCGGCATGAAACTCGGTGACATCGACCTGGTCGAGATCAACGAGGCGTTCGCCTCGGTGGTGCTCTCCTGGGCGCAGGTGCACCACGCCGATATGGACCGGGTCAACGTCAACGGCGGCGCCATCGCGCTGGGACATCCGGTCGGCAGCACCGGCAGTCGGCTGATCACCACCGCCCTGCATGAACTGGAGCGCACCGACAAGAGCACCGCGCTGATCACCATGTGCGCCGGCGGAGCGTTGTCGACCGGCACCATCATCGAACGGATCTAGGGTCTGGTCAGCCGGGCAACGGTGCGTGCTCGACCCGCCAGGCGAACTGGCCCCACCGGCACATCGCCGCGGTGGCCGAACGGGGCTGGGCTCGCGCCTCGGCGCGCATCTTGTCGGCGAAGTAACGCCTGAATCCCTCTCTGGGATAGGCCTCGACGACCTCGGCGACCGTCTGCGGGGCGATGTCTTCCAGGCGCATTCCGATCGCGTCGGCCGCCGCCCCGAAATGCAGCAGAGCCACCTCCGGGCGCTCGCGCGCCGCACGGCCGACGTCGAGGTGCATCCCGATGGCCTTCGCCGCCGCCGCGGCCCGCTGCTCGGGCCAGCCCTGTTGGTGCAACCAGGACTGCGCGGCCGCCGCGCCGCGCTGCTCGAACGGTCCCTCGCCGCCCGCGAGGCCGGTCAAGCCGAGATCGTGCAATATCGCCGCGACGAACAGCAGCTCAGCATCCCAGTGCAGTCCGTCCCGGGTTCCCAGCAGTGAACCGAACAGGTAGGTGCGATAGCAGTGGGCCAGCAGCACCGTCGGTCCCGCGCCGCGCAGCAGATCGACCGCGGCGAGTGCCACGGCGGTGTCGGGGACGGCGATGTCGTCGAGGGGCGTCGGTAGCGGACGATCGATACCCACCCGGCGGGCGATGCGCCGCAGTGTCTGGTCGAGCTGGGCCCGGCTCAGCCGGCCGATCAGCGCGACCGTCGACTCCCGCTCAGCCATAGACGGCCCACACCAGAGCGCCCGCCAGGACCAACTCGACGAGCAGGTAGAACCAATTGGGGTAGAACGCCTTCGGCGTGTCCACGACACCGGACACCAGCCGGCCGAGAGCCATCCCCACCAACGCGGTCGCCACGGTGATGAGAATCCCGTCGCTCATGGCGTGGCCGGTCGCCGCGACCGCCAGGATCGCCGCGATCGCCACGCCGAAGCCGCCGTAGACGGCGCGGACCTCGGCACGCGCTTCAGTGCTGGGCAGACTGATACCGAAGGGCCGGATGAGCGCGGCGGGCCGGGCCAGTCCGTACAGGCCCATGCCGAGGAAGAACACGGCGACGAAGCCGATCACGGTGAGCTTCACGCGGGCTCTCCGCGACGGTGGACGGTGACGCGGCCACCCCGCTTGGGCGTGAAGGCGACGCCGCGGTTGTGGGGCTTCTCATCAGGTTCGTCGGAGACCCGAATCGTCATCGTGCGCAGCACGGAGCGCAACACGACATCCATCTCCAGGTTGGCGAAGGCCGCTCCGATGCAGCGGCGGGTACCGCCTCCGAAGGGGACCCACGCGAAGGTGTTGGGTTTGGCGTCGATGAACCGCTGGGGGTCAAACCTCTCCGGATCGGGGAACTCGACGGGGTTTCGATGCAGTTGCTGCAGGTTCACCATGATCGTGTAGCCCCGGGGGATCCGCCACGGGCCCAATTCGTACACCGGTACGGCCACGTGGCGGCTGGCGAAGTCGATCACCGTGCGAACCCGTTGGGTTTCCAGGATGGTCGCCTGCCGGTAGGAGCTCTGCGCGCCCCCGGCTTCGGCGCTGAGTCGGTGCAAGACCTCGGGGTGTCGGGAGATGCGCTCGAACACCCATGCCAGGGTCGAGGCGGTGGTTTCGTGACCGGCCGCCAACAGTGTGAGGAGCTCATCACCGATCTCTCCGCGGGTCATCACCGTGCCGTCGTCGTAATTGCTGCGCAGGAACAACGCGAGGATGTCCGTGCGTTCGTCGAGGCGGGGGTCTCGACGGGCCCGTTCGATGAGGGCGTCGATCACCGACTCGTATTCGCGCCGGTAGACCTCGAGTCGTCCCCACGGGTCGAAACGGAAAAACGGGCGGTCCGGGCCGGGCAGCACCGCCAGCCGCGAGGCAAGCGTCACCCATTTCGGCACGACATCGCGCAGCCGCTCCAGCTCCACGCCGTCGGCGCCGAACACCGCGCGCAGGATGACGTTCAGGGTGATCCGCATCATGGGTGCGAGGGTGGCGAACTCGGTGCCCTCGGGCCAGGTCGCCATCTCGCGGAACGTCTCCTCCTCGACGATGTTCTCGTAGGCGGCGATGCTCTTGCCGTGGAATGGCGGGGTGAGCAGTTTGCGGCGGCGGCGGTGTTCAGGCCCGTCGAGGGCGAAGACCGAACCGGGGCCAAAGAGCCGGGAGAGATTGGGTTTGACGTTGTGCAGCACTTCGGGACTCGTGGTGAAGACCTGTTTGGCCAGCACGGGATCGGTGACGATCGCGGTGTCCCCGAACAGCGGCAGCCGTGCGCTCACGCACGGCCCCTTGCTCGCGACCAGCCGACCGATGAAACGGCGGCGATCGGCCACGAAAGCCAGGCCTACCAGTAGCCGGGGGAGCTCTGGTGCGGGCGGCAGGTTGCGCGGGCCGACGGGCGCGGTATGGATGTCGGTCATTGATCCTCCGTTCAGAGCCAGCCGCGCAGGAATCCGGCGAACAGGACCGCGAAGCCGCCCACTTCGCCGACGATCAATGCCGCCATCGCCACGTGCAGGCTTGGACCCGAGTCGTGGAACTGGTTGGTGGTGTCGCGTCTGGCACCGTGCGCGATGTAGCTGAGGATGGCGCCGACGAAGAAGACGACCAGCGTCATCGAGGCCGCCAGGTTGACCCAGGCCGGCCACGCGCTGAGTTCGACGAACACGGCCACGAGCAGTGTGGCGAAGGAGTACAGCAGTGCCGACCGGTGGGCGATGTCGACGTAGGGATGGGCGCGGTGGTCCGGGTTGGTGGCCATCTGCCGGTACTTCCAGATCCCCAGCACCAGAGCCAGCAGGAAGATCAGCCCGGCCGCGCACAGGGTGACCGAGGTCGGACCGGCGAGGGAGAAGGCCACCGGGCCGATGCTAAAGCCTCCGCCCATCTATTGCAATGATTTCAAGAATGGCCCTGAGCTTGTACGATTCGTCCCGTGGCTGCTGTGGTGCACCGGCGCGTCGACCCGCGCAAACAACGCACCGTCGACGCGCTGCTGGCCGCCGCGCAACCGATGTTCGCCGAACGGCCGGTCGACGAGGTGACCGTCGAAGAGATCGGCCGGCGCGCCGGCGTCGCCGTCGGCTCGATCTACAACAACTTCGGCAGCAAGGAAGGCCTCTACGCCGCGGTGGTCGCCTGCGCGCTCGACGTCGACCGTGACTACATGGACCGCGCCTACACCCCGGACCGCTCCCCGGTCGAGCAGCTGCTGGCCGCCTCCGAGCAGTACCTGCGCTTCGCGTTGGATCATCCGAACTTCTTCCGCATGCTGGCCTTCCCGGCCAAACCCGGTCCCTACCCCGGCGCGGAGGAGACCGCGACCCTGCTCAGCCGGCGAGTCGATGAACAGAACGCCCGTATGGTCGACGCCATCGAGCGCGGCATCGCCGAGGGCAGCATCCGCGACCTCGACCCGGTCACGACCGCCACCATCCTGTGGGCCAGCTGGAACGGCATCATCAGCCTGGCCTGGCGCCACGACGACCTCAGGCAGGATCCCGCGGGATTGCGCGAGCTGCTCGACCGGGCGACCGACCTGGTCAGCTACGGCCTGCGCACAGGCCGCACAGGCCGCACAGGCTAGGTTGGGGATGTGCCGAAACCACCACCGCGTGGCCTGAATTCGCCGCGTGCGGAAACCATCATCAAGTGGATGTCGCGGGTCCAGACCTGGCTGTACACCAAGACCGACGGCAGGCTCGGCGGCACATTCCTCCAGGGGGCGCCGGTGGCGCTGCTGACCACCATCGGACGTAAGACCGGCCAGCCCAGGGTGAGTCCGCTGCTCTATCTGCGGGAAGGCGACCGTGTCGTGTTCATCGCCTCCAAGGGCGGAGCGACCGACAACCCGATGTGGTATCTCAACCTCAAGGCCAATCCGGCAGTCTCGGTGCAGATCAAAGACGAGCTGCTGCACCTGACCGCTCGCGACGCGACCGAAGAGGAACGGGCGCGTTACTGGCCGAAGATGGCGACGATGTACACCAGCTTCGATGACTACCAGTCCTGGACCGACCGGGTGATCCCGGTGGTCGTCTGCGACCCGTGATCACACCGCGCGGCGGCGCTCACGCCCCGTAGACGGGCACCGCGGGCTGTGATCGGCCCATGAGTTCGCGCACCACGGGCCCGAGTTCACCGGGCTCCCAGCGGGCACCCCTGTCGACCTCGGGCCCGTGCCGCCAGCCCTCGGCCACCCGCACGATGCCGCCCTCGACCTCGAACACCCGCCCGGTGACGTCGCGCGACTCGGCGCTGGCCAGCCAGACGACCAGTGGGGAGATGTTCTCCGGCGCCATGGCGTCGAAACCCGACTCGGGCTTGGCCATCATCTCGGCGAACACCGTCTCGGTCATCCGGGTGCGCGCCGACGGGGCGATCGCGTTGACCGTCACCCCGTAGCGGCCCATCTCCGCGGCGGCCACCAGGGTCAGCGCCGCGATCCCGGCCTTGGCGGCGCTGTAGTTGCCCTGCCCCACACTGCCCTGCAGGCCCGCCCCGGAACTGGTGTTGATCACCCGCGCGTCGACCGCCTCGCCGGACTTCGCCCGGCCGCGCCAGTAGGCCCCGGCGTGCCGGAGGGTGGCGAAGTGGCCCTTGAGGTGCACCGCGATGACCGCATCGAACTCTGCTTCGCTGGTGTTGGCGATCATCCGGTCCCGCACGATGCCGGCGTTGTTCACCACCACGTCGAGGCGGCCGAAGGAATCCACCGCGGTCTCGATGAGTCCGGCGGCCTGCTCCCAGTCGGAGACGTCGGCTCCGCTGGTGACGGCCCGGCCGCCGGCGGCCACGATCTCGTCGACGACCGCCTGGGCGGCGCTGCCGCCGCCGGCGGGGGACCCGTCCAGCCCGACGCCGATGTCGTTGACCACCACCTGCGCCCCCTCGGCGGCGAAGGCCAGCGCGTGCGCGCGACCGATACCGCCCCCGGCGCCGGTGATGACGGCCACCCTGCCCGCCAGCAGTCCCATACGGTCTCCTCCTCGCTTCTACTTCTTGTTCGCGGTCGACGCAGACAGAAACGGTGGCGGCTCGCCGCCGCCGTGCACCACCAGCGTCGCACCACTGATGTAGGACGCCGCCTCAGAGGCCAGAAATGCTGCCGCCCAGCCGATCTCGGCGGGTTGAGCCAGACGGCCCAGCGGCACGGTCGCCGCCACCGCGGCCTGCGAGTCAGCATCGCCGTAGAACAGCTCGACCTGTTCGGTGGCGACCATGCCGGCCACCACCGCGTTGACCCGAACCTTGGGTGCCCACTCCACCGCCAGCGATGCGGTCAGGCTGTCCACCCCGGCCTTGGCCGCGCCGTAGGCGGCCGTTCCCGGCGACGGCCGCCGACCGCTGATGCTGGAGATCGACACGATCGAACCGCCGCCCGGCTGGCGCTGCATGACCGCGTTGGCGGCCTGCGACACGTGCAGCATGGCGAGCAGATTGAGCTCGATCACCTTCTGATGGAAGCGCGGGGAGGCTTCCGCGGCGAGGGCGAACGGTGCGCCGCCGGCATTGTTGACCACGACGTCCAGACGTCCGTGGCTCTCGACGACCCGATCGACCAGGCCGGCGACCGCCTCGGCGTCGCGTACGTCGCAGGCGTGGAATTCGTGGGGAGAACCCTCGACCGGCCGCCGGGCGCAGGTGACGACGACCGCGCCCTGGCCGGCGAAGACCTCGCTGATCCCGGCGCCGACCCCGCGGACACCGCCGGTGACCAGAACGACGCGCCCTGCCAGCTCGAGGTCCACTGTGCTAGCGTACCAAGCAAGTGCTTGCTTAGGTCTCCGGTTCGGTCCACAGCGTCAGGAAGTGCCCATGACGATCACCTCTTCGGCCGTCGAGCCCGGCATCGTCGCGGTCACGGTCGACTACCCGCCGGTCAACGCGATCCCCTCGCGCGGCTGGTTCGAACTGGCCGACACCGTCACCGCCGCAGGCCGCGACATGGCCACCCGCGTGGTGATCCTGCGGGCGGAGGGCCGCGGCTTCAACGCCGGCGTGGACATCAAGGAGATGCAGAACACGCCGGGCTTCGCCGCCCTGATCGACGCCAACCGGGGCTGTTTCGCGGCGTTCAAAGCGGTCTACGAGTGCGCGGTGCCGGTCGTCGCGGCGGTCAACGGGTTCTGCGTGGGAGGCGGCATCGGCCTGGTCGGCAACGCCGACGTCATCGTGGCGTCGAAGGACGCGACGTTCGGGCTGCCCGAAGTCGAGCGCGGCGCCCTCGGCGCGGCCACCCACCTGTCCCGGCTGGTACCCCAACACCTGATGCGCCGACTGTTCTTCACCGCTGCCACCGTCGATGCGGCCACCCTGCATCACTTCGGCTCGGTGCACGAGGTGGTGCCGCGCGACGAGCTCGATGCCGCCGCCCTGCGGGTGGCCCGTGACATCGCCGCCAAAGACACCCGGGTGATCAGGGCCGCCAAGGAGGCTCTGAACCTGATCGATGTGCAGCGGGTCAACGCCAGCTATCGGATGGAGCAGGGCTTCACCTTCGAGCTGAACCTGTCCGGCGTCTCCGACGAACTGCGTGACGACTTCGCCGGGACCAAGAAGGCCGCCGAAAAGCGATGAGGGACAAGCGGACCACACTCGATGCTGCAGTCGCCGGCGTCGAGAGCGGGATGACGATCGGCATCGGCGGGTGGGGGTCCCGGCGCAAGCCGATGGCCTTCGTGCGTGCCCTGCTCCGAAGCGGTGTCACCGATCTGACCGTGGTCACCTACGGCGGACCGGACATCGGACTGCTCTGCTCGGCGGGGCGGGTCGCCACGGTGTACTACGGCTTCGTGTCACTGGACTCCGCACCCTTCTACGACCCGTGGTTCGCCCGAGCCCGCACCACCGGATCGATCATCGCGCGGGAGATGGACGAGGGAATGCTGCGCTGCGGCCTGCAGGCGGCCGCGCAGCGGTTGCCGTTCCTGCCGACCCGCGCCGGACTCGGCAGTTCGGTGCCGGACTTCTTCGACGGCGAGCTCAAGACGGTCCGCTCCCCCTACCCGACCGGTACCGCCGGCCACGAGGAGCTCATCGCCATGCCGGCACTGCGCCTGGACGCCGCCTTCGTCCATCTCAACATCGGCGACCGGTACGGCAATGCCGCCTACACCGGCATCGATCCGTACTTCGATGACCTGTTCCTGATGGCCGCCGACCGGCGCTTCCTGTCCGTCGAGCGGGTGGTCAGCACCGAGGAACTCGTCGACGCCGTCGTGCCGCAGGCATTGCTGGTGAATCGGATGATGGTCGACCACGTCGTTGAGGCACCCGGCGGGGCGCATTTCACCACCGCTGCCCCGGACTACGACCGTGACGAGGCCTTCCAGCGCCACTACGCGCAGGCGGCCGCCGACGAGGCCTCCTGGGCGCAGTTCGTCGCCACCTACCTGTCCGGCAGCGAAGCCGACTACCAGGCGGCGGTGCGGCAATTCGCCGGAGGTGCGTCGTGATCAGCTTCAGCCGGGCCGAGGTCTGCGCGATCGCCTGCGCGGAGCTGTTCCGCGACGCCGGGGAGATCATGGTCAGCCCGATGACGACCATGGTGTCGATCGGGGCGCGGCTGGCGCGGCTCACCTTTGCACCGGAGATCCTGCTGACCGACGGCGAGGCCCGGCTGCTGGCCGACACCCCGGCGCTGGGAGCGCCGGGCCCCGTCGAGGGCTGGATGCCCTTCGGCCGGGTCTTCGAGACCCTGGCCTGGGGGCGGCGGCACGTCGTGATGGGCGCCAATCAGATCGACCGGTTCGGCAACCAGAATCTGTCCGCGTTCGGACCGCTGCAGCGTCCCACCCGCCAGATGTTCGGAGTTCGGGGTGCACCCGGGAACACGATCAACCACACCACCAGCTATTGGGTCGGCAACCATTCGCCGCGGGTGTTCTGTGACACCGTGGACGTGGTCTGTGGAATCGGTTGGGACAAGGTCGATTCGGCCAATCCGGCCTACCGCTTCGTCGATGTTCACCGAGTGGTGACCAACCTGGGGGTCTTCAACTTCGGCGGACCCGGCCGCACCATGCGAGCATTGTCATTGCATCCGGGGATCACCCCGCAGCAGGTTCGCGACAACACGTCCTTCGAGGTGCACGGACTCGACGATGCCGGGCGTTCCCGGGCACCCACCGGCGAGGAACTGGAACTCATCCGGGTTCACATCGATCCGAAGAGTCTGCGAGACAGGGAGGTCACGCTATGAGGATCACGACCGCACTGACCCGGTTGGTCGGCGTCGAGCATCCGGTGGTGCAGACCGGTATGGGCTGGGTTGCCGGGGCGCGGCTGGTGTCGGCAACCGCCAACGCCGGCGGTCTGGGCATCCTGGCCTCCGCCACGATGACGGTCGACGAACTGGCGACCGCGATCTCCAAGGTCAAGGCGGCCACCGACCGGCCCTTCGGGGTCAACATGCGAGCCGACGCCGCCGACGCCGGCGATCGTGTCGAACTGATGATCCGGGAAGGCGTGAAGGTGGCCTCCTTCGCACTGGCGCCCAAGCCTGAACTGATCACCCGGCTCAAGGAGGCCGGCGTGGTGGTGATCCCCTCGGTCGGTGCCGCCAAGCACGCCCGCAAGGTGGCCGGATGGGGTGCCGACGCGGTGATCGTCCAGGGCGGGGAAGGCGGTGGGCACACCGGCGCGGTGCCCACCACGCTGCTGCTGCCCTCGGTCCTGGATGCCGTCGCCGGGGCCGGTATCCCGGTGGTCGCGGCCGGCGGGTTCTTCGACGGCCGCGGTCTGGCTGCCGCGCTCGCCTACGGCGCGGCCGGTGTTGCGATGGGCACCCGATTCCTGCTCACGACGGACTCCACCGTTCCCGACGCGGTAAAACAGCGCTACCTGCAGGCCGGCCTGGACGGCACCGTGGTGTCCACCCGCGTTGACGGTATCCCGCACCGCGTGCTGCGCACCGGGCTGGTGGACAAGCTGGAAAGCGGTTCGCGGATGAGAGGTTTCACTGCCGCGGTGATCAACGCGGCACGCTTCAAGAAAATGTCGGGAATGACCTGGACGGCAATGGTCCGAGACGGCTTGGCGATGCGGCACGGCAAGGACCTCACCTGGTCGCAGGTGCTCATGGCCGCCAACACCCCGATGCTTCTCAAGGCCGGACTGGTCGACGGCAGCACCAACGCGGGCGTGCTGGCCTCGGGTCAGGTCACCGGGATCATCGACGACCTGCCGTCGTGCGCGCAACTGATCGAGGGCATCGTGAGCGAGGCCGTCAAGCATCTGCAGGCGGCCTCAGCGCTGATCGAGTGAGGGCCCGACAGGAGTACCGTCGAGACGTGACGTCCGCGCTGGAGAAGTGGTCACGACCGGTCCTCAATCTGATCCGGACCTCCAACAAGTACCTGCTCAACCCGGTCATGCTGCGGCTTGCCGGCCGCCGGTACTGGTACGCATCAGTGATCACACACACCGGCCGTCGCTCGGGCAGGCGGTATTCGACGCCGATCGTCGCCGACCGGTTCGGTGACTACTTCATCGCCCCGCTGCCCTACGGAACCCAGGCCGACTGGGTGCGCAACGTGATCACGGCCGGGCGGGCCACCCTGGTCAGTAAGGGACACACCTATCAGGTGGGGTCCCCGGAGATCATCGACGCGACGCAGGCGCTGCCGCTGCTGCCCGGCGATCGCCGCCGGACATTTGAGCGGATTGGCGTCGAGCACTTCCTTCGGATGCGGGTCGGGTAGCGCGAGGCCGGGTGTTTGCCGTCGCCGAGCGTTCGGGGCGGGCGCGTTGCGACCCGGCGAGGGCGGTCCGGGGCGGCGGCGCCGGAGCGCTCAGATCCCCGACGGCATCGCGGATGCCCTCGCCGATCGCCGCCACCAGGTCCGCGGCCACGGTGATCGGGTTGTCCAGCGAGAGGAGCCGCAGCGGCGCGGGCTGGCCGTAGGGAAGGGAGCGGTCGTATCCGGTCTCGACGAGTACCCGCAGCGCGGGCTGGACCAGGTCGATCAGAGGCGTGGTGAGAAATTCCAGATCGGTGGCGGCACCGAAATCCCGAAGCGGCTGCAGCAGCGGCAGATTCGGGGTCGGAACCATCACGTAGGTGGTGTCACCGTAGCTCTGCTGATTGGCGGGATCGGAAATCGCGGCGATCAACTGATCACGGGTCAATCCGTTGGGTAATTCGTCGGGATGCCGGCCGTCGGGAGCCAGGTAGCCGCCATGGTTGTACCAGAAACCGGCGACGGCGTTCAGGGTGGCCACCAGGTTGAGCGGATAGAGCGGGAAGTCAGCCACACCGTCGTATTGGAAGGCGATGTCGACGGTCCGCATCGAGGTGTCCGTCGGCGTGGGCAACCCGAACGTGGCGTCCAGTATCGGGACGGTGCCGAACATCGCCAGGCGCTCGAACAGTCCGCCGTTGGGCCGATTGGGATTTCCGATCAGGACGAAGTCGATCGCGGACTGATCTTCGGCTGACAGACGGCTCAGCAGGTTCTTCTGCCGACTGGCCACCGTGGCGCCCTGCGAGTAGCCGAAGATGACCAGCGGGTCCTCCAGGCCGGGACGGTAGTCACCCACGAGGTCGCTGGTGAGCTGCGACAGTCCGCTCGCCACCGACACGTCCAGCTTGGCACCGGTCAGCCCGCCCCAGCCCTCCCACGGGAACGGCCAGAACTGCGCGATGTAGGGCACCGGCACCGGCGAGCACTCGATCGCACAGGACGGCGTGGTCGGGGCGATGTAGTAGTCGACGGCGTTCTCCATGTAGCCCGACACCGCCGCCGGGTTCGGCACCGCGGTTCCCGGCACGATCAACGCGGCGGTCGTCAGCGCGACCGCGGCGGTCACCGTGCCGGTCGCGGCGGCCACGGCAGCACCGACTGCGGGCGGTACCGCCAGGGCCACCGCGAGGGCGGACCGCAGCAGTCTCATCCGCCGATCCTGGCATGCCGGCATCAGAGCCGCTCGATGATCGTGACGTTGGCGGTGCCACCGCCCTCGCACATGGTCTGCAGGCCGTAGCGGCCGCCGGTGCGCTCGAGCTCGTTGAGCATGGTGGCGAACAGTTTCGCGCCCGTGGCACCGAGGGGGTGGCCCAGTGCGATGGCGCCGCCGTTAGGGTTGACCTTCGCCGGATCAGCGCCGGTCTCCTTGATCCAGGCCTGCACCACGGGGGCGAACGCCTCGTTGATCTCCACGACGTCGATGTCGTCGATGGACAAGCCGGTCTTGTCCAAGGCGTAGCGGGTGGCCGGGATCGGTCCGGTCAGCATCAACACCGGATCGGCGCCACGGCAGCTGATGTGGTGGATGCGAGCCCGCGGGGTCAGGTTGTGGTCGGCGACCGCCTGCGCGGAGGCCAGCAGCACCGCGCTGGCCCCATCGGAGATCTGGCTGGCGACCGCGGCGGTCATCCGGCCACCCTCGGTCAGCGGCTGCAGGGCAGCCATCTTCTCCAGCGTTGTCTGCCTTGGTGTTTCGTCGACGGCGAATTCTTCCACCGGAATAATCTCGTTGTGGAAGTGCCCGCCCTCGATCGCCGCGAAAGCGCGCTGATGGCTCGACAGCGCCCAGTTCTCCATGTCCTCGCGGGAGATGTCCCACTTTTCGGCGATCATCTCCGCTCCACGGAACTGGGAGATCTCCTGGTCGCCGTAGCGAGCCAGCCACCCTTTGGACTCCGCTGTCGGCGTGCTGAAGCCGAATTCCTTACCGACGATCATCGCCGAGGAGATCGGGATCTGGCTCATGTTCTGCATGCCGCCGGCCAGCATCAGGTCGGCGGTGCCGGACATGATGGCCTGCGCAGCGAAGGACACGGCCTGCTGACTCGAGCCGCACTGCCGATCGACGGTGACCCCCGGGACCTCTTCGGGATACCCGGCCGCCAGCCAGGTCAACCGGCCGATATTGCCGGCCTGACCGCCGATGGCATCGACGCAGCCGACGATCGCGTCATCGATCGCCGCCGGGTCGACGTCGTTGCGATCGATGATTCCCCGGAATGCGTACACCCCCAGGTCGATCGGATGGATGCCCGCCAGCGATCCGCCCCGTTTGCCGACCGGGGTCCGGACGGCGTCGATGACATACGCTTCCGTCATAGAGTCTCCTGTGATCCCGTCACGGCGATGCCGCCGAGAACAATCGAAAGGTACTGTCGGCCAACCTGTTCGGCGGTCAGCGGCCCACCCGGCTGATACCAGCGCACCGAAACCCAGGTGGTGTCACGGATGAATCGGTAGACCAGGTCGACGTCGATATCCGGGTGGAAGTAGCCCTGCTCGATACCCTCGGTGAGGACATCGACCCACATCTTGCGCTGTCGCCGGTTGAGTTCGTCGACATAGCCGAATCGCGACTGGCCGGAGAGACGCTTGGCCTCATCCTGATAGATCACCACCTCAGCGTGGTGGTGTTCGATGGCATCGAAGGACGCCATGAACAACCCCTTCAGGCGCGCGAGCGGATTGGGTTGGGTGTCGATGATCTGCTGGTAGCGGTCGAACAGCCAGTCCAGGAATCCGCGCAGAACCTCGTCGACCATCTCCTCTTTCGAGGAGAAGTGATGGTAGAGGCTGCCGGAGAGGATGCCGGCGGCGTCGGCGATATCGCGCACCGTGGTGGCCCGCAGGCCGCGCTCGGCGAACATCGCCGCGGCGAGCTCGAGCAGCTCATCGCGGCGGGTCGCGGGCTGGGAATCGGAGGCGGTCATGGGTGCTGGCTCGACACCGAGATCACCTCGCCGGTCAGGTAACTGGCGTAGTCGCTGGCAAGGAAGGCGATGGTGGCGGCCACCTCCCACGGTTCGGCGGCGCGGCCGAACGCCTCCCGCTCGGAGAGCCGATCGAGCAGTTCGGTGGAGCTCGTCTTCTCCAGGAACCGATGCCGGGCGATGCTGGGCGACACCGCGTTGATCCGGACCCCGTACTCGACGGCTTCGATCGCGCTGCAGCGGGTCAGCGCCATGACTCCGGCCTTGGCCGCCGCGTAGTGAGACTGTGAATGCTGGGCGCGCCAACCGAGAACACTCGCGTTGTTGACGATCGCGCCACCGTGGCCGGCGTCCCGGAAGTACCGCAGGGCCGCCCGGGTGGCTCGCATCACCGAGGTCAGCGTGACGTCGAGAACCCGGTCCCAGTCCTCGTCGGTCATGTCGATCACCGGGGTCTGGCCGCCCAGACCGGCGTTGTTGACCAGTACGTCGATGCGGCCCAGCCGGGCGGTGGTCGAGGAGATCAGCGCGTCCACCTGCGCGGTGGAGGTGACGTCGCACACCATGGCCTCGACCCGCCCCAGGCCCAGCGCCGCCAGCTCGTCCCGCGTTTCGCCGAGCCGGCGTTCGTGGTGGTCGGAGATCATCACGTCAGCGCCCTCGGCCAGCGCGCGCCGCGCGGTGGCCGACCCGATACCGGTTCCGGCGGCCGCGGTCACCACCACGACCTTGCCCTCGAGCAGACCGTGACCCCGGATCTCCTCGGGAACGCGGGCCAGCGACACCGCTAACCCCTGGCCTCGCGCGGCAGGCCGAGCACCCGCTCGGCGATGATGTTGCGCTGGATCTCGTTGGAGCCGCCGTAGATGGTGTCGGCGCGGGAGAACAGGAACAGTCGCTGCCACTCGTCGTACTCGCCGCCGTCGAGGACGAGACCGCTTTTGCCCTTGATGTCCATCGCCAGCTCGCCGAGGTCGCGATGCCAGGTGGCCCACAGCAGCTTGGCGACGTTGTCCTGGCCGGGCAGCTCGTCGTCCATCGTCGCCAACGCGAAGGAGCGCATGGTCTGCAGTCCGGCCCACGCCCGGGTCAGCCGTTCGCGGATCGACGGATCGTCGATGGCACCGGTGTTCTTGGCCAGTTCGACCAGCCCGGAAAGCTCACGGGCATAACGGATCTGCTGACCCAGTGTGGAGACTCCCCGTTCGAACATCAGCGTCGCCATCGCCACCCGCCAGCCGTCCCCCGGCTCGCCGACCACCAGATCGGCATCGGTGCGGGCATCGGTGAAGAACACCTCGTTGAACTCCGAGTCGCCGGTCAACTGGACGATCGGGCGGATCTCGATGCCGGGTTGATCCAGCGGCACGAGCAGATAGGACAAGCCCGCGTGGCGCTGGGAACCCCGCTCGGAGCGGGCCAGCACGAAACACCACTTTGCCCAGTGCGCCAGCGACGTCCACACCTTCTGGCCGTTGATCACCCAGTGCCCGTCCTGCAGCACCGCCGTCGTCGAGACGCCGGCCAGGTCGCTGCCCGCACCCGGTTCGGAGTAGCCCTGACACCACAGTTCGGCGACGTCGCGGATGGCCGGTAGGAACCGCTGCTGCTGCGCCGGGGTGCCGTAGCTGATCAGAGTCGGGCCGACCAGTTCCTCGCCCAGGTGGTTGACCTTGTCGGGCGCGTCGGCGTGGGCGTACTCCTCGTAGAAGGCCACCCGGTGGGCCACCGAGAGGCCGCGCCCGCCGTGCTCGACCGGCCAGCCCAGGCAGGTCAGACCGGCTGCGGCCAGATGCCGGTTCCAGGCCAGCCGTTCCTCGAAGGCCTGATACTCGCGGCCCGGTCCGCCGAGGCCCTTGAGCGCGGCGAAGTCACCGACGAGGTTGTCGGCCAGCCAGTCGCGGACCTCAGCCCGGAACTCCTCGACCGTGATCACCCCTGTAGGCTAACCTACCAAGCACTTGCTTTGTCGCCGGGATAGAACCTGGAGGGGCGTCGCGATGACGGGCCAGCTCACAACGCCGGCGATGCTGGACCGGATGGCGTGCGACCTCGCCGACCACCCGGCACTGGTCACTCCGGAGCGCAGCTTCACCTTCGCCGAGTTGCGCGACGAGGTCCGGCGGACCGCGGCGGCCATCGCGGGGCTGGGGGTGCACCCCGGCGACCGGGTCGCGATCTGGTCGCCCAACACCTGGCACTGGGTCGTGGGGTGCCTGGCGACGCACTACGCGGGCGCGGCGGTGGTGCCGGTGAACACCCGCTACACCGCCGAGGAGGCCGCTGACATCCTGGCCCGAACCCGCACCCCGCTGCTGATCGCGATGGGCAGGTTTCTCGGCGCGGACCCGGTGGCCGACCTCGACCGACGGTCGCTGCCCGCGCTGCGCCACATCGTGCGGGTGCCGGTCGACGAACCCGACGGCAGCTGGGATGACTTCCTATCCGGACCGCAGGTGCCGCTCTCGGAGGTCGACGGACGCGCCGCGGCGGTCCGGCCCGAGGATGTCTCCGACATCCTGTTCACCTCCGGCACGACCGGCCGCAGCAAGGGCGTGCTCTGCGCGCACCGGCAGTCGCTGTCGGCCTCGGCGGCCTGGGCCGAGTGCGGACGGATCACCAGCACCGACCGCTATCTGTGCATCAACCCGTTCTTCCACAACTTCGGCTACAAGGCAGGCATCCTGGCCTGCCTGCAGACCGGTGCGACCCTGATCCCGCAGTTGACCTTCGACCCGCAGGCCGCTCTGCGTGCGGTGCAGGAGCACCGGGTCACCGTCCTGCCGGGACCGCCGACGATCTACCAGACCCTGCTGGATCATCCGGCTCGCGGGGACTATGACCTGACGTCGCTGCGGTTCGCCGTCACCGGAGCGACGATCGTCCCGGTCGTGCTGGTCGAGCGGATGCAGAGCGAGCTGGACTTCGACATCGTCCTGACCGGATACGGCCTGACCGAGGCGGCCGGATTCGGCACCATGTGCCGACCCGAGGACGACCCGGTCACCGTTGCCACCACCTGCGGGCGCCCGATCGCCGACTTCGAACTGCGCATCGACTCCCCCGACGAGGCCGGCGCCGGCGAGGTGCTGCTGCGCGGACCGAACGTCATGCTCGGCTACCTCGACGACCCCGATGCCACCGCGGCGGCGATCGACGCCGACGGCTGGCTGCACACCGGCGACATCGGAACCCTCGACACCGCGGGCAATCTCCGGATCACCGACCGGCTCAAGGACATGTACATCTGCGGCGGGTTCAACGTCTATCCGGCCGAGGTCGAGCAGGTGCTGGCCCGGCTGGACGGGGTCGCCGACGCGGCGGTGATCGGCGTACCCGAACCCCGGCTCGGTGAGGTGGGCCGCGCTTTCGTGGTGCGCCGAGCCGGCAGCGACCTCGACGAGCAGGCCGTCATCGCCTACACCCGCAAACATCTGGCGAACTTCAAGACACCGCGGTCGGTCGTGTTCCTCGACGAACTGCCGCGAAACGCCGGCGGCAAAGTGGTCAAGCCCACGTTGCGCCAGATGTTGGGGGGATGACGTGATGGATCTGGACTACGGCGAGGACGCCAAGGATTTCCGCGACGAGGTCCGCCACTTCCTGGCCGAGAACAGGGCGTCATTCCCGACTCAGTCCTACGACACCGCCGAAGGCTTCGCCCAGCACCGAGATTGGGACCGAGTGCTGTACGACGCCGGTCTGTCGGTGATCACCTGGCCGCAACGGTACGGCGGCCGCGACGCCTCCCTGCTGCACTGGCTGGTCTTCGAGGAGGAGTACTTCCACGCCGGCGCACCCGGCCGGGCCAGCGCCAACGGCACGTCGATGCTCGCGCCGACCTTGTTCGCACACGGCAGCGAGGAGCAGCGGGAGCGGATCCTGCCGAAGATGGCCAGCGGTGCGGAGATCTGGGCGCAGGCGTGGTCGGAGCCGGAGTCCGGCAGCGATCTGGCGTCGCTGCGCTCCACGGCGACGCGGACCGACGGTGGCTGGCTGCTCAACGGACAGAAGATCTGGAGCAGCCGCGCTCCCTTCGGTGACCGCGCCTTCGGTCTGTTTCGCTCCGATCCGGCCGCGCAACGCCACCGCGGCCTGACCTATCTGATGTTCGACCTGCGAGCGGAGGGAGTCACGATCCGGCCGATCGAACAACTCGGCGGGGCGACCGGCTTCGGGGAGATCTTCTGCGACAACGTGTTCGTACCCGACGCCGACGTCGTCGGAGAGGTGCACGACGGCTGGCGGGTGGCGATGAACACCACCAGTAACGAGCGCGGCATGTCGCTGCGCAGTCCGGCCCGCTTCCTGGCCCCGGCGCGGCGACTGGTGGCGGCGTGGCGCGACGGCGGCGAAGACCCCGACTTCGCGCCGCGAGTCGCCGATGCCTGGATCAAGGCGCAGGCCTACCGGCTGCACACGTTCGGGACGGCGACGCGGCTGGCCCGGGGCGGCGAGCTGGGAGCCGAGTCCTCGGTCACCAAGGTGTTCTGGTCCGAACTCGACGTCGCGATCCACCAGACCGCGCTGGAACTACGCGGTTGCGACGCCGAGGTGGCGGACTCCTGGACCGAGGGCCTGCTGTTCGCCCTCGGCGGGCCGATCTATGCGGGCACCAACGAGATTCAGCGCAACATCGTCGCCGAACGCCTGCTGGGTCTGCCTCGGGAGCCCCGGTGAACTTCACCCTCGACGAGCAGCAGCTCGACTTCGCCGCCAGTATCGACGCGGCGATGGCCACCGCGGATGTCCCCGGGGCGGTGCGGGCGTGGGCCGACGGAGACACCGCGCCGGGCCGCAAGGTGTGGACGCGGCTGAGCGAACTGGGCGTCACCGCGCTCGCCGTCGAGGAGTGCTTCGACGGGCTGGGCGCACATCCCGTCGATCTGGTGGTGGCGTGCGAGCGGATGGGACGCTGGTGTGTTCCCGGGCCGGTGATCGAGTCCGTCGCGGTGGCGCCGATTCTGCTCGCGCAGGACAGCCGGTCCTCGGCGCTGGCGGGTGGCGAACTGATCGCCACGGTCGCGATCCCCCCGGCGGTTCCGCGTGCCGCGGACGCCGACTTCGCCGGCCTGACGCTACTCGCCCGGCACGCAACGGTCAGCGACGCCGCGACAGGAGATCAGCACCGATCCGTGGACCCGAGCCGTCGGTTGTTCGACGTCACCGCGACCGGGGCGGATCGCCCGGCGGATGTGGAGCGGGCCTTCCGGTTCGGCGTCCTGGGCACCGCCGCCCAGTTGACCGGCGCCGGGCAGGCGATGCTCGACGCCTCGGTGGAATACGCCACGCAGCGCAGCCAGTTCGGCCGGGTCATCGGCAGCTACCAAGCGGTGAAGCACATGCTCGCCGACACGCACATCGCGCTGGAGTTGGCGCGGCCGCTGCTGTACGCCGCGGCGCTGTCGCTGGCCGACGGATCCCCGGACGCCGACCGCGACGTCAGTGCGGCCAAGGTGGCCGCCTCGGATGCCGCACTTCGGTCCGCGCGCGCATCCCTGCAGACGCACGGGGCGATCGGCTACACCGCCGAGCACGACCTCTCGCAGTGGCTGCTGAAGGTCCAGGCGCTGCATTCGGCGTGGGGCGGCCCCGCCTTTCACCGTCGCCGGGTGCTGGAGGCGCTGTGAGCGAGGAACGCGATCTGCTCCGGCGAAGCGTCGCCGCCCTGCTGGACAAACACGCCCAGCCCGCCGCGGTGCGCCGCGCGATGGATTCAGCGCGCGGCTACGACGAGTCCCTCTGGCGGATGCTCTGCGATGTCGGCGCGGCCGCGCTGGTCGTTCCCGAAGAGTTCGGCGGGGCCGGTGGCGAACTGGCCGACGCGGCGGCAGTCATGGAGGAACTCGGCCGCACACTGGCCCCCACCCCGCTGCTGGGCACGACTCTGGCGGAGTTGGCGCTGCTGGCCGCCGAATCCCCCGACGCCGAGACTCTGGCGTTGCTCGCGGCAGGAGAGTCGATCGGCGCGGTCGCCCTCGACCGCGACTACGTGGTCAACGGCGACATCGCCGATGTGGTTCTGGCCGTGGACGACGGGCGGATCCAGCGCTGGACGGACCCGACCAGGGACGCGGTGCAGACCCTCGACCCGACCCGCCGGCTGGCCCGGGTCACCCCGGGTGCGACGACCGTGCTCGGGCGCGATCCCGGTCTCGCCGACACCGCCGCGATTCTGCTGGCCGCCGAGCAGATCGGCGGCGCGGCGCGCTGCCTGGACCTGACTGTCGACTACACCAAGCAGCGAGAGCAGTTCGGCCGGCCGATCGGCAGCTTCCAGGCGCTCAAACACCGGATGGCCGATCTCTATGTCGCGGTGCAGTCGGCGAGGGCCGTCGTGGGCGACGCCGTCGCCAACCCGACACCGGTCACCGCGGCCCTGGCCCGGCTGGCCGCCAGCGAGGCGTTCTGCACCGTCGCCGGCGAGGCGATCCAGTTGCACGGCGGCATCGCGATCACCTGGGAACACGACATCCAGCTCTACTTCAAGCGCGCCCACGGCAGCGCGGCACTGTTGGACCCGCCACGCGACCAGCTGCGTCGCCTGGAATCCGAGGTGTTCTAGCCGAAGTGAGCGGTCACATCTCGCACCGATCCGGCATCCCGCCGTTCTACGTGATGGACGTCTGGCTGGCCGCGGCGAAGCGTCAGCGCACGCACGGGGATCTGGTGAACGTGTCGGCGGGACAGCCCAGCGCCGGCGCGCCCGCCCCGGTGCTCGCCGCCGCCGCCCGGGCACTGCAGACCGACCGGCTCGGCTACAGCGTTGCGCTGGGCATCCCCGAACTGCGGGCGGCGATCGCCGGGTCCTACGCCCAGGGCCACGGGCTGGCAGTCAGCACCGACGACGTCGTGATCACCACCGGGTCATCAGGCGGTTTCCTGCTGGCGTTCCTGGCGTGTTTCGACGCCGGGGACCGGGTCGCGATCGCCAGCCCCGGGTACCCCTGCTACCGCAACATCCTCGCCGCGCTCGGCTGTGAGGTCGTGGAGGTCGAGTGCGGCGAGCGCACCCGCTTTCAGCCCACCGCCGCGATGCTGGCTGAACTCGACCCGCCGGTGAAGGGGGTCGTCGTCGCCAGTCCGGCCAATCCGACCGGCACCGTGATCCCGCCGGACGAGCTGGCCGCGATCGCCCGCTGGTGCGACGCGCAGGGGGTGCGGCTGATCAGCGACGAGGTGTACCACGGTCTGGTCTACCCGGGCGCGCCGGAGACCTCGTGCGCGTGGCAGACCTCGCGCAACGCCGTTGTCGTCAACAGCTTTTCGAAGTACTTCGCGATGACGGGCTGGCGGTTGGGCTGGCTGCTGGTTCCCGAGGAACTGCGCCGGGCGGTGGACCGCCTGACCGGCAACTTCACCATCTGCCCACCGGTGCTGGCGCAGTACGCGGCGGTCGCGGCGTTCACCCCCGAAGCCAGGGCCGAGGCCCAGGGCCACCTCGAGCACTATGCCCGCAACCGGGAGACCCTGATCGCCGGTCTGCACCGGATCGGCCTGAGGCGGCTGGCTCCCGCCGACGGCGCGTTCTACATCTACGCCGACGTCTCCGACTTCACCGCGGACTCACTGGCGTTCTGCGAGCAGTTGCTGGCCGACACCGGCGTCGCGATCGCCCCCGGGATTGACTTCGACACCGTCCGGGGCCGCGGTTTCGTGCGGGTGTCCTTCGCCGGGCCCTCACACGACATCGACGAGGCGCTGCGCCGGCTCGGGCACTGGCTGAGTCGCTAGCCTCAGAGCCAGGTGTCCGGGCTGGTCGCGGTGAGAAAGGCCTCCAGGTCGTCGCGCCAGCGCGCCGGGGTGTTCTTGTCCGGTTCGATCCCGGTGTACTCGCCGCGATAGAACAGCAGGGGCCGCGGCTTGACCGCCGGCGGTTCGGAAAGCGACTGCACGGCACCGAACACGACGAAGTGGTCGCCGCCGTCGTGCACGGAGGCGACCCTGCAGTCGATGTGGGCCAGCGAGCCGTCCAGCACCGGACTGCCCAGCGCGGACGGGTGCCATTCCACTCCGGCGAACTTGTCGGGCTCACGGGATCCGAAACGCTCGCAGACCTCGCGCTGTCTCTCGGTCAGCACGTTGACACAGAACGTGCCACTGGCCTCGATCGCCTGCCAGGACCGCGAGACCTTGGTCGGGCAGAACAGCACCAGCGGCGGATCCAGGGAGAGTGCTGCGAAGGACTGGCAGGCAAATCCGGTGGGCACGCCGTCGTGCGTCGTGGTGATGATCGTGATGCCGGTGGCGAACTGTCCCAAAACCTGTCTGAAGGTCCGGGCATCCACCGCATCAGCCGACATCGCGGCCGCTAATGGTCGCGGGATCCGATGGAGAAGTCATGTCCCCACAGACTCACGGCGGTGCTCTCCCGGGCGATCCAGTCGTGATCGTCGACATTGAGGCCCTCGCAGCCGAATTCGACGTCGAAGCCGCCTGGAGTCTTCATGTAGAAGGACAGCATCTTGTCGTTGACGTGCCGGCCCAGCGTCGCCGACATCGGGACTTTCCTGCGCAACGCCCGGTCCAGACACAGACCGACGTCATCGCTGTTACCCACCTCGACCATCAGGTGCACGATGCCACTGGGAGTGGGCATCGGGAGGAAGGCGAGGCTGTGATGGCGCGGGTTGCATCCGAAGAATCTCAGCCAGGCGGGCGGTCCGTCCGCGGGCCGACCCACCAGCTGCGGTGGCATCCGCATCGAGTCGCGCAGCCGGAAACCGAGCACATCGCGGTAGAAGTGCAGCGCCTCGGCGTCGTCGCGGGTGGACAACACGACGTGACCCAGTCCCTGCTCGGCGGTGACGAACGTGTGCCCGTAGGGGCTGACCACCCGCCGATGCTCGAGAGCCGCACCGTGGAAGACCTCCAGGCCGTTTCCGGAGGGGTCGGTGAAGCGGATCATCTCATCGACGCGGCGGTCCTTGAGTTCGGCTGCCGTCGCCTCCTTGTAGGGAACGCCTTCAACGTCCAAGGCGTTCCGAACCTGTTGCAGCCCCTCGGCGTTCGCGCATTCCCAGCCGGCATCCAGAAGCCGATCATGCTCTCCGGGAACGATCACCAGCCTGGCCGGGAAGTCGTCCATCCGTAGATACAGGGCCCCGTCGATCGACCCGCGGCCCTCGACCATGCCGAGGACCTTCAACCCGTAGTCGCGCCAGGCCGCGATGTCGGTGGCCTCGATGCGCAGATAACCCAGGGTGCGGATAGCTCCTTCGGTCACACGCCACCTCCGAGGAAATCGATCGCCAGCCTGTTGAACTCGTCGAACTTCTCCAGCTGTACCCAGTGACCGCACTGCCCGAACACGTGCAGCTCGACACGCGGGATCATTTTGAGCGCCACCAGCGCGCCGTCGAGCGGATTGACCCGGTCCTCGCGGCCCCAGATCAGCAGGACCCGCTGGCGCAGCTTGTAGACCTCGCGCCACATCATGCCCAGCTCGAAATCCGGTCCCGCGAAGGACTTGCCCATCGCCTTGGCGGCCGCCAGCGAGTCCGGCTGGCTGGCGATCGCGAACCGCTCGTCGACCAGTTCCGGGGTGACCAGCTTCTGGTCGTAGACCATGATGCGCAGGAAGCGCTCCATGTTCTCCCGGGTCGGTTCCACGGTGAAGCGGCCGAGAAGTTTGACTCCCTCGGTGGGGTCGGGCGAGAACAGGTTGACCGACAGGCCTCCGGGACCCATCAGGACCAGCCGTCCAGCCCGGTCGGGGTTGTCCAGGGCGAAACGGACGGCCGTGCCGCCGCCGAGCGAGTTGCCCACCAGCGCCGCGCGTTCGAGCCCGAGATGATCGAACAGCCCCAGCAGCGCGGCGGCGCTGTAGCGGTTGTACTGCTCGTGCTCGGCGAGCTTGTCGGAGTGCCCGTAGCCGGGTTGATCGACGGCAAGGACGTGGAAGTGCTGCGCGAGCACACCGATGTTGCGACCGAAATTCGACCAGCTGGATGCGCCCGGACCGCCGCCGTGCAGCAGCACGACCGTCGGGCCGGCGCCGGCTTCGTGGTAGTGCAGGGTGATCTCGCGCTCACCGGCGCGAACCTGGGCGTAGCGCGAGGTCGATTCGAACGTCGCGTCCTGGTGGGAATCCGCCTGCCGCGTGGACGACGTCATCAGGCCGGTCGCCCGCTAGACCATCGTGTCGCCGACGGGCAGGCCGAACTCGTGGTTGCCGTAGAGCACGTAGGCCCGCTCGGCGTCGTTGGCGGCATGAACCCGGCCGGCGTGGGCGTCGCGCCAGTAGCGCTGCAGCAGCTGGTCGCTGTTGAGCGCGGTGGCGCCGGCGGCCTCGAAGAGCCGGTCGATGGAGGCGATCGCCCGACCGGTGGCGCGCACCTGGTCGCGGCGGGCCCGGGCGCGCAGTTCCATCGGCACCTCTTTGCCGGCGCAGAGCAACTCGTACTCCTCGGCCAGGTTGCCCTTCAGCTGGCGCCACGCGGCGTCGATGTCGCTGGCCGCCTCGGCGATGCGAATCTTGGCGAACGGGTCGTCCTTGGCCTTCTCCCCGGCGAAGGCCGCCCGTACCCGCCTGCCCTGGTGCTCGACGTGCGCCTCGTAGGCGCCGTAGGCCATGCCGACGATCGGGGTGGAGATCGTCGTCGGGTGCATGGTGCCCCAGGGCATCTTGTAGACCGGCGCGGTGTTGGTCTGCAGCCCCCCGGCGGTGTGGTTGTTCATCGCGCCGTAGGACAGGAAGCGGTGGCGCGGGACGAAGACGTCCTTGACCATCAGGGTGTTGCTGCCGGTGCCCTTCAGGCCGACGACGTGCCAGTCGTCGCGGATCTGGTAGTCGCCGCGCGGCATCAGGAAGCTGCCGAAGTCGACCGGCCGGCCGTCCTTGATGACGGGGCCGCCGACGAAGGTCCAGTTGGCGTGATCGCAGCCCGACGACCACAACCACGTGCCGTTGACCAGATATCCCCCGTCGACCACCACTCCGGCGCCCATGGGCGCATAGGACGACGATGTGCGCACGGTCGGGTCGTCACCCCAGACGTCTTCTTGCGCCTGCTGGTCGAACTGCGCCAGATGCCAGTTGTGCACGCCGAGGATGCCGCACGCCCACCCGGTCGAGCCGCAGGCGCTAGCCAGCCGGCGCACCGCCTCGAAGAAGAGTGTGGGGTCGCACTGCAGGCCGCCCCACTGCTCGGGCTGGAGCAATTTGAAGAAGCCGGCTTCGTCGAGGTCGGCGATGGTCTCCTCGGGCAGCCGCCGAAGTTCCTCGGCGCGCGGCGCGCGCTCGCGCACCCGCGGCAGCAGGTCGTCGATCGCGGCCAGGACCTTCTGGGCGTCGCGCTGTTCAACAGAGGTCACCACAAGCCTCCCGGAGTGCGTTCCTTGGTCCCAGACTAGAACACGTTACGATTCGTGTCGAGCAGCGCAGACGCTTCCCGGCTTGGTCGCAGGTACGTCACTGTACTGTCATTTCTGTAACCTGTTCTAGAAAGGACGGCTTCCCGTGTCCGATGCCGCCCACCCGGCCACCGCAATCGTGCACCTCGACGGACAGACCCACACCGTGTCCTGGCCGCGCGACCAGAAACTCCTCGACGTCCTGCTCGATGAGGGGATCGACGCGCCGCACTCCTGCCGGGAGGGCCACTGCGGCGCCTGCGCCGTCACCAAGCTGCGCGGCGAGGTGGAGATGGAGACCAACGACGTACTGGAACCCGACGACCTGGCCGAGGGCCTGATCCTGGCCTGCCAGTCCCGACCGAGGTCGGATTCGGTCGAGGTGACCTACGACTGAAAGAGTTACTTCTGCAGGGTGAACTGGCCGAGGTTGGTGTACCCCTCCCGGAACAGCTGCACGCAGCCGTTGAGGTACTTGTCGTAACGGTCGTAGACCTCCTGGGACTGCACGGCGATGGCCCTCTCGCGGTTGGCCTCCAGCGCCGCCGCCCACCCCTGCAGCGTCTTGACGTAGTGCGGTCCGATCAGGTGCACCCGTTGCACGGTGAACCCGGCCTTGGTGGCCTTCTCCTCCACCATCGACACCGACGGCAGACGACCGCCCGGGAAGATCTCGGTCATGATGAACTTCGCGAAGCGGGCCAGTTCGAACGTCATCTTTAGACCGAGTTTCTCACCGTCGGCGAGGTTCACGCCGGTGATGGTGTGCAGCAGCATGGTCCCGTCCGAGGGCAGCGCGGCGTAGGACTTCTCGAAGAAGGCGTCGTAGCGGTCGTGGCCGAAGTGCTCGAACGCACCGATACTGACGATCCGGTCGACCTTCTCGTCGAACTCCTCCCACCCCTGCAGCCGGACCTCGACGGTGCGGCTGGTGGGAACCTTGGCCAGCTTGGCGATGGCGTATTCCTGCTGGCTCTTGCTGAGGGTGAGTCCGATGACGTTGACGTCGAATTTCTCCAGTGCGCGCTGCATGCCGCCGCCCCAGCCGCACCCGACGTCGAGAAGCGTCATCCCCGGTTCGAGGTTGAGCTTGCCCAGCGCGAGGTCGAACTTCGCGTTCTGGGCCTCGTCGGTGGTCATGTCGTCGCGCTCGTAGTATCCGCAGGTGTAGCCCATCGTCGGGCCCAGGAACAGCTCGAAGAACTCGTTGGAGATGTCGTAGATCGACTGCAGTTCCTCGTACTTGGGTGCCAGCGGGGCTTTCACCGGGGGCTTCGAAGTCGCCATTGAGTCCTCACGATCTTTGCGTCCTTGTTTTCAGGCGGTTCCCTGCCGCCCCTTCCGCTGGGAACAGTTAATGGCACGCGCCCCGAGATAGCAAACCGCGCCGCGCGGGCCCGACCGCTAGCGCGGTAGGCCGAGCAGCCGTTCACCGGCCATGCTCAGCAGGATCTGTTCGGTGCCGCCGGCGATCGACAGGCACCGGGTGTTCAGGAAGCTCTGCACGGCCTCGTTGGCCTCCGCGCCGCCGCCGGGTGAGTGCTCCATGCGGAACTCCTCGAGCACCTGGCGGTAGCGCACCCCGATCAGCTTGCGGGCGCTGGCCTCCGCGCTGGTGTCCCGCCCCCCCACCGCAAGGCGGGCGATGCGCTGATCGAGCAACGACCCAATCTGCGCCGCGAGCAGCAGTTCGCCGAGCCGGTCGCTGGTGGCGGGGTCGAGTTCGGAACCGGCGAGTCCGCGCAGCATCTCCTCCATGGGGTTGCCCAGCGCCGTGCCGTGCGCCATCGCCACCCGCTCGTTGGCCAGCGTGGTGCGGGCCAGTCGCCAGCCGTCGTCGACGCCGCCCACCACCATCTCATCGGGGATGAAGACGTCATCGAGGAAGACCTCGTTGAAGTTCTGCGCACCGGTGATCTCCCGCAGCGGCCGGATGGTGATCCCCGCCGCACGCATGTCGAGCAGAAAATAGGTGATGCCCCGGTGCTTGGGGGCTTCGCTGTTGGTGCGGGCCAGACACACGCCCCACTGCGCCCGGTGCGCGGCCGAGGTCCACACCTTCTGCCCGGTGAGCTTCCAGCCGCCCTCGGTGCGAACGGCCTTGGTCCGCAGCGAGGCCAGATCCGAGCCGGCACCCGGCTCGCTGAACAACTGGCACCAGATGATCGCCCCTCGCAGGGTCGGCGCGACGAACCGGTCGATCTGTTCGGGAGTGCCGTACTCGAGGATCGTCGGGATCGCCCACCAGCCCACAACGAGGTCGGGGCGCTGGACTGCGGCGGCGGCGAGTTCGGAGTCGATGAGCAGTTGCTCGGCCGGGCCGGCATCGCGTCCGTAGGGGCTCGGCCAGTGTGGCGCCAGCAGCCCCGAATCGGCCATCGCGACCTGGCGCTGCTCGGCCGGCAGCGCCGCAACCTCGGCGACGGCGGCGGCGATCTCGGGTCGCAGATGCGCCACCGAGTCCAGGTCGACGTGCAGTTCGCGGCGGATCCCCGCGAGGGTCAACTCGGTCACCCGGCGCAGCCAGTGCGACCGGCCACCGAGGAAGCGCGCGATGCCGTAGGCCCGGCGCAAATAGAGGTGCGCATCGTGCTCCCAGGTGATCCCGATGCCGCCGAGCACCTGAATGCAGTCCTTGGTGTTGGCGGTGGCGGCGTCGATCCCCGCCGCCGCGGCGACCGCGGCCGCGATCGACGCCTGGTCCTCGTCGCCGGCCTCGAGGGCCGCGGCGGCATCCGCGGCCGCGACCGCGCTCTGCTGGCAGCGCAGCAGCATCTCCGCGCACAGGTGCTTGACCGCCTGGAAACTGCCGATCGGCCGGCCGAACTGCTCACGCACCTTCGCGTAACCCGCCGCGGTGTCCAGTGCCCACCGGGCCACCCCCGCTGCTTCGGCGGCCAGCATGGCCGCGGCCAGGTCGGTGAATCGCCGCCGGGTGACCGCCAGCCGGGTTGCCGGGGCGCGGTGCAGTCGCACCCGGGCCAGCGTGCGGGAGAAGTCGGTGGCCGCCAGCGGTTCGACCGTCACCCGCTCGCCGGCCTCCGCCCCCGCGTCCACCACGAACACGTGATCCCCGATCGGCAGCAGCAGCAGGCCCGGGACGCCGGCGCCCAGCACGTCGGCCGTGCCGCTGATTCCGTCGGCGTCGTGGTGGAGATCTCCGGTCAGTGCCGCACCGGCGGTCAGCCGGCCCGAGGCGAGGGCTGCCAGCTCCGCCGGTGCCTCGACGACCAGGGTCGCCAGAGCTGTCGTGGCCACCGGACCCGGGACCAACTCCCGCGCCGCCTCCTCCACCATCGCGCACAGGTCGGCTATCGATCCGCCGGCGCCGCCGCACTCCTCGGCGACGGCGACCCCGAACAACCCCAGATCGGCCGCCCCGTCGAAGACCTCGCGCCAGGCATCGGGCCGGCCGTCCTCGACGCCGCGAACGCCCTCTCGGGTCCCCGCACCGGAGGCCCAGCTGCGAACCAGTTCGCGGGCGGCGCCCTGTTCGTCGGTGACGGCGACACCGCCCCTGTCGAGGCCTCTGTCGAGCACATTCACTCCTCGGCTCAGCCCGGGCGGCGGGAAATCGCCGCGACCGGGCTCTCTAGAACGTGTTCTAATAGTGCCAGCAGGTGGTCGGTAAGTCGACCGGGCCGGGTCGGCAGCGGGCAGTCGCGAAGGGAAGCAGCAGGTGTCCTCTCCAGCGTCGTCTTCCTCGCCCAAGTCTTCCGCGCCGGCGAGCGCGTCCCAGCCGCGGGAGGTGATGCCGGTCGCGGTGCTCACCGAGTCCGAACTGGGCTCGGAGGCCCAGCGCGAACGGCGCAAGCGCATCCTCGACGCCACGCTGGCGATCGCCTCCAAGGGTGGATACGAAGCCGTGCAGATGCGGGCGGTCGCCGACCGCGCCGATGTCGCCGTCGGGACGCTCTACCGGTACTTCCCCTCCAAGGTCCACCTTCTGGTGTCGGCTCTGGGGCGGGAGTTCGAGCGCATCGACGCCAAGACCGACCGCTCGTCGCTGGCGGGCGAGACGCCCTACCAGCGGCTGAGCTTCATGGTCGCGAAGCTCAACCGCGCGATGCAGCGCAACCCGCTGCTGACCGAGGCGATGACCCGCGCCTACGTCTTCGCCGATGCCTCAGCGGCCGGGGAGGTCGATCACGTCGAGCAGATCATCGACAGCATGTTCGCCCGGGCCATGAGTGAGGGCGAGGCGACTGACGACCAGCACCGCATCGCCCGGGTGATCTCCGACGTGTGGCTGTCCAACCTGCTGGCCTGGCTGACCCGGCGAGCGTCGGCCAATGACGTCAGCAAGCGGCTGGATCTCGCCGTGCGCCTGCTCATCGGCGACGACAAGACCCCCGCCGGCCCGCGCAATCCCTGACCCGACTCCTCAAGACCGTGTCAGTCGTGGACCTCAACGCCGATCTGGGCGAGGGCTTCGGGGTATGGCGACTGGGCGACGACGAGGCCATGCTCGACCTGGTCACCAGCGCCAACCTCGCCTGCGGTTTCCACGCCGGCAATCCGGTCGGGCTGGCGCGCACCTGCCGCGCCGCGGCCGAGCGTGGGGTGCGGATCGGCGCCCAGGTCGGTTACTTCGACCTCGCCGGGTTCGGACGCCGGCGCATCGAGGTGGAACCCGAGGAGTTGCGTGCCGACGTCGTCTACCAGATCGGCGCCCTGCAGGCGATGGCGCGCGCGGCCGGGACGACACTGGGCTACGTGAAGCCCCACGGTGCGCTGTACAACACGATCGCCGTCGACCCCGAGCAGGCGAAGGCCGTGGCCGCCGCCGTGTACGCCACCGACCCCGCGCTGCCGGTGCTCGGCCCGGCGGGTTCGGCCTTCTTCGCCGAGGCTGAGCGGGTGGGCCTGCGCACCGTGGCCGAGGTATTCGCCGATCGGGCCTACCTGCCGGACGGAAACCTCGTGCCGCGGCACTGCGAGGGTGCGGTGCTGCACGATGCGGAGGAGATCGCCGACCGGGTGGCGGCGATGGTGACCACCGGATCGGTGACCGCGGTGGATGGATCGGTGATCGCGCTCACTGCGGAATCGGTTTGCGTACACGGTGATTCACCAGGTGCCGTTCGGATCGCCGCAGTCGTGCGGCGGCGACTGGAAGCCGAGGGTGTCGATCTGAAGGCCTTCGCCTGATGCGGCTGAAGCCGGGCCGTCCCGACATCAGTGCCTACTCCGCCCGCTTCGACGCACCGGCGGCCGCCGGCGACTCGGCACTGACGGTGACCTGGCTGGGGGTGTCCACGCTGCTGGTCGAGGACGGCACGGCGGCGCTGATGACCGACGGCTTCTTCTCCCGGCCGTCGTTGCTCGACGTCGGCCTGCGCAAACTGGCTCCGTCCGCGCCGCGGATCCGCGACTGCCTTGCGCGAGCCGGGGTCAGCCGGCTGATCGCGGTGCTGCCGGTGCACACGCACTTCGACCACGCCCTGGACTCCGCGGCGGTCGCCGAGCGGACCGGAGCGTTGATCGTCGGCGGCGAGTCGGCCGCGAACGTGGCCCGCGGTCACGGCTTGGCCGAGGACCGCATCGTGGTGGCCGCGCCCGGCGAGGAGATGTCCCTCGGTCCGTTCGCGGTGACCCTCATCGAGTCCCACCACTGTCCTCCCGACCGGTTCCCGGGAGCCATCGGCGCACCTGTCGTCCCGCCGGCGCGTGCCTCGGCATTCCGCTGCGGCGAGGCCTGGTCGACGCTGATCCATCACCGCCCGACCGACCGGCGGCTGCTGGTGCAGGGCAGCGCCGGATTCGTCGCGGGCGCACTCGACGGCCGGCGCGCGGAGGTGGTCTATCTCGGGGTGGGCCAGCTGGGTCTGCAGTCGCCGGACTACATCACGCGGTACTGGGAGCACACGGTTCGGGCGGTCGGTGCGCGACGGGTGCTGCTGATCCACTGGGACGACTTCTTCCGCCCGCTGGATCAGCCGCTGCGCGCGCTGCCCTACGCCGGTGACGATCTCGACGCGACCATGCGGGTGTTGACGCGCCTGGCCGAGCGCGACGGAGTGGTCCTGCATCTGCCGACGGTGTGGCAGCGCACCGACCCGTGGGCGCCGACCGGAGACGATGAGCGGTGAACACCCCTATGGTCGAGGACCTCGGGGCGGACCGAGTCTCCGAACCCGCCGGATCGCTGCCCCAGCCCGCCGAGCGACTCGATCCGTCCGCGCCGGTGCGGCCGCATGAGTTTGAGATCGCCGTCGAGCGGCTGTGCCTGGACGCCACGTCCTTTCGGGAAATCCGCACCGCGGCCGGTGCCGACCCGGACCGGATGGCCGGGCGGATTCGCGAGATCGTCGCGGCCCGCGGCAAGATGCACAACCCGGTCACCGATTCCGGTGGCGTCGCGCTCGGAACCGTGCGCGCCGTCGGCGCGCGGTTTCCCGGCCCGCCCCGGATCGGTGACCGCGTCGTCCCGCTGGCATCGCTGACCCTGATCCCGTTGCGGCTCGATGCGATCGTTCGCGTCAGACCCGAGTCCGCCCAGGTCGACGTTGCCGGGACCGCGTACGTGTGCCCGAGCGTGCCCTGGGGGCCGGTGCCCGCCGACGTGGACGTCGCCACCGCGATCGAGATCTATGACGTGTACGCGGCCGCGTCCCACACCGCGCGATTGGCCCCGAGATCGGGCGTGGTGTGTGTGCTGGGCTGCGGCCACGCCGGCACCCTGGCCATGGCGGCCGCCCGAGACCGGATGGATGGCGATTCAGTCGTGATCGCGGTGGATGTCGACGACCAAGCGGTGCGCCGGGTCCGGGAAGCCGGACTGTGCGACGTCGGGGTGGTCACCGACGCCCGGCAGCCGCTGGCGGCGCTGGCGGCGCTGCGTGATGCCGGTGCGCCGCCGGCCGACCTGACCGTCGTGGTGGTCAACGCAACCCGGTGTGAGCCGTTCTCCATCCTGGCCACCAAGCAGAACGGCACGGTCCTGTTCTTCTCGATGGCGACGAACTTCAGCACTGCGGCACTCACGGCGGACGGAATGGGGCACGATGTGACAATGCTGATCGGCAGCGGATACGCCCCCGACACCGGGTCGTACGCATTCGACCTGCTGCGCGGCACCCCCGCGCTGCGGGCGGCACTCGCCGCCGGCCGAGAGTAGGGGAACACCGTGGGCTGGAACACCAATCCGGTCGTTGTGACCGCGGCGATCACCGGGGCAGACGTGACCCGGGACAACAATCCGAACGTGCCCTACACGCCGGCCGAGATCGCCGATTCGAGCCTGCGATCGGTGGAAGCCGGTGCGGCAATCGCCGCCCTGCACGTCCGCGAGGACGACGGCACACCCAGCGGGCGGCCTGAGCTCTTCCAGCAGGTGATCGAACGGATCCGCGCCGAAGAACCGCGGGCGGTGACCAACGTCTCCACCGGCGGCTCCAACACCATGAGCATCGAAGACCGCATGGGCGGGCTGCAGGCGATGCCCGACATGTGCGGGGTGGAGACCGGCTCGATGAACTTCGGCGACGAAACCTTCATCACCCCGCCCCCGGCCGCGCGCGAGATCATCGCCCGCGCCGGTGGGCAAGGCACGGCGCTGGAGGTCGAGGCGTTCGACGTGGGGCACGTGGTCAGTGCCGTCAGCCTGTTCAACGAGGGCATTCTGCCCGCACCGCTGCGGGTGAATCTGGTCTTCGGAGTGCCCGGCGGCATCGACGCCTCGCCGGAGGCCCTGGAGGCCATGATCCGACCGCTGCCGCCCGGGACGTTCTGGACCGTGACGTGCGTGGGCCGCTGGCATGAACGGATTCTGGCGCTGGGCCTGCTGAGGGGCGCCGACGGGGTGCGCACCGGACTCGAGGACGTCGCCTACATCTCCAAGGGCGTACTCGCCCCGTCCAACGAGGCCCTGGTCGCCAAGCTCGTCGGTCTGACGACAACACTCGGCCGGGAGGTCGCCACTCTCGAGCAGGCCAGAGAACTACTCGGGCTGCACTGACGTCGTCGACCCGCCCAGACCGTCGAGGGTCGCGGCCACCAGCGCACCCAGGGTCGGCAGGTGATAGCCGCCCTCCTGCACGATGACCGTCGGCAGTTCCAGTGCCCCCAGGGCGGCCCCGGCCCGGTGGTAGCCCTGCGGGGTGACCTGTAACGGACTCTCCGGGTCGTCGATGGCGGCGTCCACGCCGAGTGCGACCACGAGGGCCTCGGCGCCGAAGGCGGCGGCAGCCTCGGTCATGCGCGCCACCCCCTCCAGCCACTCCGCGTCGCCCGAACCGGGCGCGAGCGGCAGATTGATGTTGGCACCCAGTCCGGCGGCGCGCCCGGTTTCCTCGGCGAAGCCGACGTGGTGGGGAAACCAGCCCGCGCCCGGGTCGACGTGCACCGAGGCGGTGAGAACGTCGGCGCGCTCATAGAAGATCGCCTGGGTGCCATTGCCGTGGTGGGCGTCGATGTCGAGTACGGCGACCCGGGCGAAGTCGGCCTCACGCAGGGCCTGTGCGGCGATGGCCGCATTGTTGAGGTAGCACGATCCGCCGTAGGCCGTCGCGGTGGCGTGATGTCCCGGCGGCCGGGTCAGCGCGTACACCTGCGGCGTGTCTCCGCCGACGACCGACTCCACCGCGGAACGGGTGACGTAGGTGGCGGCCAGGATCGCCTGCCAGCTCCCGGGGCCGACGAGGGTCATGGTGTCGTAGCAGAAGACACCGATCTGAGCGTGCAACGCCGTCGGTGTCCGGGCCGGCAGGCCGTGCAGCAGTGCGGGGCTGCCGAACAGATACGGAACGACCCGCCAGGCACCCTGATCGGGGTAGCCGCCGGCGACCCAGCGGTCCCAGACCGTGGCGAGGTACTCGAGCAGACCCGCCGAGTGCACCGATTCCAGCCAGGCGGTGTCGAACTCGCGCGCCGGCACCATCGGGTGGCCGCGTTCGCGCAGCGCCGCCTCGATCACCTCGGCCCGTTCGGCAGTCTCGGCGGCGGCGGTGGCCACGCCGAGCCAGATCTCCGCGTCGGGATCGTGGTCTCGGCAGCGCGGGTCGATGACCACCGGTATCCGCCCCGCCACCGGGGCAGCATGGCACGATGCGCCCATGAGCGGAAGGGTCCGGTTAGCGGACTGGTCGGTCGCGATCGGCGCCCTCCCCCGGGGACCCACCAATTCCGTTCTCGACGTGCCGGGGGTCGGACTCGGACACGCGACGGTGATCGCCGACGACGCCGAACCCCCCGCCGGCGAGGGCATCGCCCGCACCGGGGTGACGGTGCTCGATCCCGGCGGTGATGCCTGGGTGGCCCCGGTGCCCGCCGGGGTGTCGGTGCTCAACGGGGCGGGTGAGCTGACCGGTCGATCGCAGGTGCAGGAGTGGGGCCTGGCCGAAACCCCGGTGTTCCTGACCTCCACGATGCAGGTCGGCAGGGTCTACGACGCGGCATGCCGGTTGCTCATCGCCGAGCAGCCCGACATCGGTGTGGACGACTGGGTGATCCCGATCGTGGGCGAGTGCGACGACTCCTGGCTCAACGACGCACGCCGCATGCACGTGCGTGACGAGCACGTCGCCGCGGCGCTGGCCGCCGCCCGCGCGTCTTCGGGTGGCACGCGTGTAGAACTCGGTGCGGTCGGCGCCGGAACCGGGATGTGCTGCTACGGGTGGAAGGGCGGAGTGGGTTCGGCATCGCGCAAGCTTCCCGACGGTCATGTGGTGGCGGTGCTGGTGCTGGCGAACTTCGGGACCTGGGAGCGACTGACCATCGCCGGGGTGCCGGTCGGTCGCGCCCTGGGTCCGCCTGCCCATCAGGCGCCACGGCCCGCCGGATCGTGTATCGGCGTGGTCATCACCGACGCACCGGTCGACGCCGCCGGCTGCGCCCGGCTGGCGACCCGTATCGGACTGGGGCTGGCCCGCACCGGAAGCACCGCCCACCACGGCTCGGGAGAGATCTTCCTCGGCCTGGCGAACGGTCTGCGCACCGCGCGGACGGAATCCGCCGCGCCCCGCGCGGTGTTGTCCGGGTCGGCGCTGGACACCTACTTCGAAGCCACCGTCGATGCCGCTGAGGAGGCCGTGATCGACGCGCTGCTTTCGGCGACGACGATCACAGGAGTCGGCGGCCGGACCATCGACGCGCTGCCACTGGAGCGCGTCCGCGCGATGCTGGTGCCCGCGTGACCGGCAGGCGTCGCAACGCGTGGATACCGATGAGCGATGGTGTCCGGCTGGCGGTGACCCTCTACCTGCCCGAGGGGGGCGCCCAGCCGTGCATCCTAGAGGCGCTGCCGTACCGCAAGGACGACCTCACGGCCTCCTACCGACCGGAGTACGTCCGACTCCGCGACGAGCACGGCTATGCCGTAGCCCGGCTGGACCTGCGCGGAACCGGCAGCAGCGGCGGGCGGGCCACCGATGAGTACCCGGCCTCCGAGCCGCGCGATCTGACCGAGGTGATTACCTGGCTGGCGGCACAGCCGTGGTGTGACGGCAACGTCGGCATGTACGGGACGTCCTACAGCGGATTCAATTCGCTGCACCTGGCCGCCGTGTGCCCGCCCGCGTTGAAGGCCGTCATCGCGATCTTCGCGACCGATGACCGGTACACCGACGACGTCCATCTCTGCGGCGGCTCGCGACGCTGGCTGGATCTCGTCGACTACTGCCACTACATGAATCCGATGAACGCCCTGCCGCCGGTCCCGGCGATCTGGGGCTCCGAGTGGCGCGCGGAGTGGGCGGCAAGGATCGCCGAGCACGAGCCGTGGCTGCTGGCCTGGCTCGCCCACACCCGCCGGGACGCCTACTGGCAACACGGGTCGATCCGCCCGGACTACCACGACATCACCTGCCCGGTGCTGCTGGTCGCGGGCTGGGCGGACGGCTACCGCAACAACTCCTTCCGCACCGTGGCGGCGCTGCGCGCGGCGGGGCGGCACGCCGAACTGCTGGCCGGGCCGTGGTCGCACGCGGCGACGTCGTCGTGTCTGCCCGGTCCGCGCATCGACCTGGTGCCGGAGATGGTCGCATGGTGGGACCGCTGGCTGCGCGGTGTCCTTCCCGGTACCGCACCGCCGACCGCGCGCTGGTATGCGCGAGCCTCGCATCGCCCCGCCGTCGACCTCGACCACGTCCCCGGCGGGTGGCGAGCCGACGACTGGCCGACACCACGGTCCGCCGAGGACATCCGGACCCTGGAGGCGCGCCCGCCCTACCCGGTCGTCGCCGACGTCGGGCTCACCGCGTGGCTCTCCTGCAGCGGGCATCTGCCGTGGGGGCAGCCCGACGACCAGCGCACCGACGACGTCCGGTCACTGACCTGGGACTGGCCGGTGGATGAGGCGCTGGAGATCGCCGGGTATCCGATTGCGCGACTGCGGGTTTCGGCGTCCGGGCCGATCGCCGGAGTCGCGCTGCGACTCTGTGACGTCGCTCCGGACGGCACATCCACCCTGGTGTGCCGCGGGTTTTTGAATCTGACCCGCCGCGCGGGCATGGACACCGCGACACCGCTGGCCACCGGGGAGGTCTACGACATCACCGTCGACCTCGACGCGGCAGCCTGGCGATGGGACGGCGGCCACGTCCTGCGACTGGCTTTCGCCGGCGCCGACTGGCCGAACGTCCTCGCGCCGCCCGCACCGGTGACCCTGACCGTTCTCGGCGGTGAGCTGGTCCTGCCCACCTACGATCCCGCGACGAGCCCCTTCCCCACTCCGGAATTCGCCCCCGGAGACGAGACCGCCGGCGAAGACCCCGCGGCAGTGACCTGGCGAATATGGCGAGACCCGCTGACCCGGGCTGTCGGCGCCGCCATCGACCACGGCGGCGCGCCCTATGACACGCCGTACGGATGGGCCGGCGAACATTACGCCGGAGAGGTGAGCGTCAACACCGCCTCGTTCGAACAGACCCTGCGATCCGACGTCACCTTCACCGTGCACTACGACGACGACGGTGCCGGCGAGCCGGTGGATTGCGTGGTCACGTCGCGGTTGACGGTCACCGCCGACGAGGAGCACCTCGATGTGAGTGTCGAATTGGACTGCTCGGAAGGCGAACCCGGCAGCGAGCGCGTCGTCGGGCAGCGGTCGTGGAGTCGCCGTTTCGACCGGGATCTGGCCTGAGCCGCTCACACCAGCCAGTTGGCGAGATAACCCGGACTGGTCAGGGCGTCGCGCTCCAGCCGGAAACCCGAAAGGTCGTAATCACTCGCCCCGTGCAGCGCCATGTCGGTGAGCAGGCGGCCGAACAGCGGCGCGAACTTGAATCCATGCGCCGAACCCAGGCCCACCGTGACCGCCGGGTTACCGGGTAGGCGGTCGACGACGAAGTCGCGATCAGGAGTCAACGTGTACAGGCACCGCTTGGACCGCACCGGAGGGCCGGAGCCGGGCAGCACCGCGGCCATGAAGGCCGCCAACCGGTCGAGCATCGCCGCGTCAGTGCCGCCGTGCCGGTCCTCGGCGCTCACTTCGGGTCCGCCGCAGTCCTGTGCGGCCTTGACCGTCGTCTCGCCCGCGCCGTACGTCGGGAACCCGTAGTAGGAAGGGTCGTCCATCCAGATCCAGACCGGGAAGACCTCGGGAGCGAACCGTTCGGGCCGCGGCGGGGCGAAGTAGGTCAGCTGCTCCTCCGTCACGGTCAGCGGCAGGTTCACACCGAGAGGGGCGAGCAAGCCCGCGGTCCACGCGTCCGCGGTCACGACCACGCGCCCGGCGCTGACCACACCTGCAGTGGTCACCACCTCAACGCTGTCCGAGCCGGCGACGATCGCCTCCACGCGGGTGTTCTCCTGCACCACCGCGCCGAGTTCGCGGGCTCGGCGGACCATCGCGGCGGTGCCGGCCGCGGCCGGCACGATCCCGGTGCGGGACTGATACAGCGCGACCGTGCCATCGGGCAGCGCGAACGCCGGCCAGCGCTCGGCGACCGTCACGGCGTCGAGGACCTCGAAACCGACACCGAGTGCCGCCATCGACGAGGCGTAGTCGTCGATCGCGATCGCGGCGTCGGGCGGGAAGAGGTCCAGTCCCCCGGTTTGCGTCACGAACCGCTGCCCGGTGTCGTGCTCCAGACGGTTCCACTCGTCGTAGGCGCCGAAGGTCAGTGCGACGTAGTCCGGGCTGTGATAGCTGTGCCGGATGATCCGCGAGGTGTCGTGCGAGGCTCCGCGGTCGTGACCGAGCCGGTATGCCTCGATGCCGACCACCCGCAGGCCGCGACCCGCGGCGTGCCAGGCGGTCGCGCTACCGAGCGCGCCCAGGCCCACCACCGCCAGATCGCAGGTCTCAGCCATCGGCGCCTTCATGGCGGCGCAGTCGCGGCAGCAGCCAGCGCCGGATGTCCAGTGCGGCGTCCTCCATCGGTGCGAACCAGCCCTGCGAGTAGTACCGCGACGCCATCCCGCGCTGCACCGACTCGCAGATCGCCCAGTCCTGCCGATTCACCAGATCCCACAGCTGCGCGGCGTCGGAGGGGTCGAAGCCCGGTTTCGCCACCTCGCGCGGGTCGAAAAGCAGATCGCAGGTGACCATCGTGCGATCGACCGAGACGGGTCGGAGCACGAACGCGGCGACGTGATCGGCGGACAGCGAAAGAAACAGGTTCGGGTACACCAATTCGCCCTTGTGGCGAACCTTTTCCGCCGCGTCGAGATTGGGGAACGGCGCGCGGTCGCTGGTGCCGGTCAGCGTGAAGGTCCAGGCGCCCTCGCGGTGCGGGATGCCGTCCTCCCAGTCCAGGTCGGCACCGCCGCCGCCGAATGCCGGGACCAGCCGGCATAGCTCCGGATGGACCGGCCCGCAGTGGTAGCACTCGTTGTAGTTCTCCGCGAGGATCTTCCAGTTCGCGGCGACGGAGTATTCCAGACGGGCACCGACGACCAGGGACTCCAGCGGGTAACGACGGACCCGATCGGGTACCGGGCCCAGCGTCTCGGCGACCGGAGGGGCCGCCGGGTCCTCGGTGATCCACAGGAAACCCGCCCACGAATCCGCACCCAGGCGAACCAAGCCGAAGGCGGAGAAGTCGATCTCGACATCCTCGGTGTGCGGTGCGTGCAGCAGCTGACCGTCGAGCCCGTAGGTCCAGGAATGGTACGGGCAGCGCAGCGATTTCGCGTCGCAGGGCTCGGCCCGGCCGACTGCGTCGACAGCCACCAGTTGAGCCCCGCGGTGTCGACACACGTTGGCCAACGCGCGCACCGCTCCGCCATCGTCGGCGGTCACAATGACCGATTCGCCGCCGAATTCGATGACCGCGCGGCGGTTCCGCAAAATCCGGCCACCGCTGGCCAGACCCAGATCGTCGAGTCGTCCGACACAGGTCCACTCGCCGCGCAGCATCGTCGCCTCGCGCAGGTGGAAATCCACGTCGAGGTAGTGATGCCGGTCCAGGGCCGGCTGCAGCGCCCGGGTCATCCCTCTCCAGTATCACCCATCCGGGCTGGCACCAGATGGCAGGCGGCGGCGTGATCGCCTCCATGTGCCGCGGTCGGCAGCACGGGCGGGGCGACCGTTCGGCACAGCTTCTCGATCCCGGCCGCAGCGGCCTCCCCGTCCGCTAACGCCGGGCAGCGAGTATGAAAACGGCAGCCGGGAGGAATGGCGGTCGGGTCGGGCGTCTCTCCGGTCAGCACGATCGGCTCCAGCCCGCTGATCTCAGGCACCACCGACAGCAGCGCTTTGGTGTAGGGGTGTCGCGGCGCGGAGAGAATCTCCTCGGTGGGACCGACCTCGACGATCCGGCCCAGATACATGACCGCCACCCGGTCGGCGATGTTCCAGGCCAGCCCGAGGTCGTGGGTCACGACGAGCAGGCTCAGACCCAGCTCGTCGCGCAGGCCCAGCAGCAGGGCGAGGATCTCGCCACGGACGGACGCGTCCAGGCTGGAGACCGGTTCGTCGGCGACGATAACCTCCGGACCGAGCACCAGCGCACCGGCGATCACCACCCGCTGGCGCTGCCCGCCGGAGAGTTCGTGCGGGTATCGGAGGAAGAAGCGTTCCGGCGGCCGCAACCCGGCACGAGCCAGGGCATCGGCGACCCTGCTCTGCTCGTCTTCGTGCATACCGTGCACCCGCAGACCCTCGGCGACGGCCTCGTACACGGTGTGCCGGGGATTGAGCGCCCCGGTGGTGTCCTGCAGGATCAGCTGCACACGGCGGCGGTAGGACTTGAGGTCACGTTTGCGGTACGAGAGCGCCTCACCGTCGGCACGCACCTGGCCGGCGAAAGGCCTCAGTAGACCCATGACCGCCCGGGTCAATGTCGTCTTGCCGCAGCCACTTTCACCGACCAGGGCGACGATCTCACCCCGGCCCACTGCGAGGCTGACACCGTCGACCGACCGGGCGACGGTACCCGCACTGACCGGAAATCTCACCTCGAGGTCTATCACCTCCAACGCAGGCGAATTCGCCCCGGTCCGTTCGGCGCTCACCGGTCAGCCCTTCCGGCACGATGGCATGCCACCGCGCGGTCAGCGTCCCGGGTCAAAACCGGGTCGTGTACCGAGCACTGCTCTATTGCTATCGGACAGCGCGGATGCAGCGCACACCCCGGCGGGAGATCCCCCGGGAACGGGGGGTCGCCCCGCAATCCGGCGGGCGCGTAGCGGAACGCTTGGTCACCGATGCGGGGAAAGGCTCCCGCCAATCCCCGGGTGTAGGGATGGAGGGGATGGTCGAAGACGTCCGCAGCCGGACCCTCCTCCACGACACGGCCCGCGTACATGACGGCCACCCGGTCACAGACATGCGCCAGCAGCGCCAGGTCGTGACTGATCAGCACAACCGACAAGCCGAATTGCTCGACGAGCGAGGTCAGCAATTCGAGAACCTGCGCCTGAACCATCACGTCCAGTGCGGTGGTGGGTTCGTCGGCGATCAGGAGACTGGGTCGACAGGCCAGCGCCATCGCGATCATGACCCGCTGTTTCTGCCCGCCGGAGAGCTGGTGCGGGTAGGCGCGGGCCCGGCCGGTGGGCAGACCCACCCGCTCGAGCAACTCGCCCACCCGCACCCGTGCCGCTTGCCGGCTGACACTCTCGTGAACCAGGATCGGTTCGGCAAGCTGGGTTTCGACCCGCTGCACCGGGTTGAGTGCGTGCATGGCCCCTTGGAAGACCACCGCGGCCTCCGCCCAGCGCACCGCGCGCAGCCGCCCGAAGGACATCGCCATCACGTCTTCGCCGCCGAGCCGAACCTGACCGGACAGCTCAGCGGACTTGGGCAGCAGGCGTAGCACCGAACTGGTCAACGTCGTCTTACCGCAACCCGACTCCCCCGCCAGACCGAGTTTCTGACCGGGTTCCACCCGCAGCGTGACTCCGCGTACCGCGGGGATGAGGCCCTGCCGGGCTCGGTAGGTGATGCTGACGTCGTCGAATTCCAGAAGTGCCATCAGATGGCTCCGTGCGGGTCGAGGATGTCCTCCAGTGCCCGCCCGATGAGGTTGAAGGCGAGCACGACGAGCACGACACACACACCCGGCGCCGCCAGGTACCACCAGGCACCCGCTGAGATCGCCCCTCCGGCGAACGCGTCGTCGAGGATGGTGCCCCAGGATATCGCGGTCGGATCACCCAGACCCAGGAACGACAGCGTCGTCTCGGACAGTATCGAGATCGACACCGCGAGGGTGGTGTTGGCCAGAACGAGTGGCATCACGTTGGGCAGCACGTGGTGGGTCATCTGATGCACGTCACCCGAGCCCAGCGCCTTCGCCCGCTCGAGGTGCGGGCGTCCTTCTACTGACAGCGTCTGGGCCCGGACCAGCCGCGCGGTCGCCGGCCAGGACGTCACCCCGATCACGATGATGATGTTGAGCAGGCTCTTGCCCAGAACGGTGGCCAGCACGATCGCCAGCGGCAGGAACGGGATGACGAGGAACCAGTCAGTCAGGCGATCCAGAGCCGAGCCGATCAGCCCGCGGTAATGCCCGGAGGCGATTCCGATCGCGGTGCCGATGACCATTGACAGCACGGTGGCGCACAAACCGACCAGCAGCGAGATCCGGGCACCCCAGACGACGAGGGCGAGGACATTGCGTCCCGCCTCGTCGGTACCCAGCCAGAACTCTGGCGTCGGGGCGGAGTAGATGGCACCGCCGGCCTTGGTGACATCGAGCTGGGACTCGGCGAAGAGCAACGGCGCGCACAGCGCGAGAACAGCGAAGGCCGCAAAGATCGCCAGCCCGAGCATTCCCGATCGCGACCGCCGAAACTGCGCCAGGATCCGGCCCGCGGAGCGGCGGCGCCGCGACCACACCACCGATCGGGCGGAGACCGGCATGCGCTCGGCGCCGGCGTCGCTGCCGGTCATTGCCGCACTCGAGGGTCGAGACGGGCGTAGAGCAGATCAGCGAGCAGGTTGGCCACGATGACCGCGGCCGAGAACAGCAGAAAGAGGGTCTGCAGCAGCGGGATGTCCGGGCCGCGCAGGGCCAGCACGGTCAGCGAGCCGAGCCCGGCGATCGAGAACACATACTCGATGGTGATTGCTCCGCCGACGACGAAGCCCAGGTTGAGAAAGATCAGCGTGGTGGTCGGCAGTAGAGCGTTGGGCACCGCGTGCCGTCGCCGGACATCAGCGTCACGAAGTCCCTTGGCGCGGGCGGTGAGCAGGTAGTCCTCGTCGAGCTCGTTGATCAGGGAGGCGCGCATCACGAGGGCGTACTCGGCCAGGTAGATCACCGTCAGGGTGATCACCGGAAGCGTCAGATGCCAGGCGACGTCGGCGATCCCCGCAAGACTGCTGATGTCGGTGCCCGGTGTGGACAACCCCCCGACGGGGAAGATCCCCGGAATGCCGAAGACTCCCACCGAGAAGATGATGAGCAGGATCATTCCGAACCAGAATTCGGGCATCGAGTACAGGACGAGGGTGATGGTGGTCGCGATCTTGTCGAAGCGGCCGCCCCGCTTCCAGGCGCACCGAACACCGAGCCAGACACCGAAGATCGTCGCCAGCAGGGTCGCGGTACCCACCAGCACCAGCGTCGGCCAGATCCGCGGGAGGATCACGTCCCAGACCGGTGCGCTGAACCGCTGCGAGGGCAGATCGGGAACGAATGGATTTCGCAGATAGGTGATGAACTGTTCGCCGATCGGGGCGTTGAACCTGGCCTGAAGCTGTCGTTTGATCTCCGGATCGACATCGCGGCCCCGGGTGTAGAGCGAGATGGGGTCACCCGGCAGCAGCCGGAACAGGAAGAAGTTGAACACGATGACGAAGACGAAAGTTCCGCCCGCTGACGCCACCCTGGACAGCGCGTAGCGCGCGCCCGCCCCCGGGATCCGTCGGCGCCCGCTCTCCTGCCGGCCAGGCGCGCCGATCAGCGCCATACTCGCGTCACTCCCGGTCGTCGGCTCCAGCGGTGCGACGGCGTCTGAGCAACAGCAGCGCGACGCCGCCCACAGCTGCGGCAGCCGCCACAGCGATGCCGATCACCGCAGGCGACGGGCCGGACCGCCGCGCACCGGAGTCCGCGGCGACGGGGCGCAGATTCTCATACGTCCACGTTCCGTATTGGAAGAGGTAGGAACCGTCCGGGGCGGGTTGCGGGACGAAGCCTTCGAATCGATCGGCGCGGTAACCGATCAGGTTGTTGTAGTAGTAGGTCTGCGCATACGGCCAGTCGTCATAGAGGATCTGCTGCATCTGTTTGACAAGTCCGATCCGCTTGGCGGGGTCCGTCTCGACACTTTGGGCCGCGAAGAGCTCGTCATAGGCCGGATTGCAGTAGAAGGAGTCTGACAGGTTGGTCACCACGCTGCCGTCCTCCTCATAAGACCTCTTGCCGCAGGTGAACGTCGAGAGTTGGTAGTCGGGGTCCGGCTCGACCACCCAGCCCCACTCGAACATGTCGTATTCACCCTGCCCGACCTTCTCGGTGAGCGCGTCTTCGGCAATAAGCGTCACGTTCGCTTCGATACCGACATCCGCCAGATAACGCTTGATGAATTCGACGGCTTTCTTCGACGTGGCCGAATCCGATCTGCCGTACAGCCGGAACGAGAGCGGGGCACCGTCGCCCGCTCGGCGGATACCGTCGGGACCCTGTCGGTAACCCGCGGCGTCCAGCAGGGATCGGGCCTTGTCGGGGTCGTAGCTGACTTCGTTGGGCGGGCTGAGGTGCCAGGTCGCAAACATCGGCGGGATGAGCGTCGATCCCACGCTTCCGTTCCCGCCGAGCACCTTCTCGACCATGGTCTTGCGATCCAGCGACCAGCCGACGGCCTCGCGCAGTCGCTTGTCCTTCAGCAGCGGATTTCCGTCGCCGATTGGTTTTCCGCTCGTCGTTTGGGCCCCGGTATTGAAGGCCAATTCATTGAAGCCCGGATAGAGCGCCGACCGGCGTTGGACGTTCGGTGCATCGGCCAGCGAGTCGAAGACGTTGGCTTCCAGTCCGTCGGCGTAGTCGATCTCGCCTTTGCGAAGGGCCTGGCCAAGAGCGTCGGGATTGGCGTAGAACTTAAAAACGACTTCGTCGACAAGGGGCTTGCCCCGATAGAAGTTCGGATTGGCCACCATCCTGGTGAACTGACCGACCTGGCGCTCGGCGACCAGAAAGGGCCCCGACCCGACGATGGGTTTGCCGTCGGTCGGTTCGTTCTTGAAACTTTGCAGGGCGGTCTCGTCGATCTTGGAGTAGACGTGCTCCGGCAGGATGTAGACCGCGAGCTTCTCCATCAGCGGTGAGGGCTTGGCGACCCGCAGGATCAGGGTCGTGTCGTCCGGTGCCTCGGCCCCGGTGATGTTGGCGACGTAGTTGCCGTAATTGACCTTCTCGAAGGTGCCGTTGATGATGCGGTTGAAGGTGTAGGCCGCGTCCCTTGCGGTGAGCGGCACGTCATCGCTCCATTTCAGGCCGGGCCTGATCTTGTAGGTCCAGAACGTCTTGTCTGGCGACTCGGTCCACGACTCGGCAAGTCCCGGCTTGATGCTGAAGTCTTCGGCCCCGTACTGGGTCAGCGTGGGATAGACCAGTTGCCAGATCTCATAGGCGGCCACGGTGACCCCGACGAAGGGGTTCAGCGAGTCGACGTCCTGGTCGACCCCCACGGTGAACACCGATTTATCCGTGTCCGCGCCGACCCGCGCGGCGGAGGGAAGCAGAAGTCCCATCACCACGGCGATGACCGCGGCGACGCGTGCGATTCGACGTTCCATGAGAATTCCTTCCGTCTGCACCGGCCAGACCAGATCACGATGGCAGCATTTGAGGACACAGTCTTGCGTTCGCCGCTATTTCCTCGCCGGAGGTTCGATGTCGCTCGGAGCTGGGCCAGGCACCGATCCGCCGACGGCGCGTAGCGGGGATCCGGCCGACCCGTTCTGCTGGATCGCCGCGCCGACCGCGGACCTCGTCGCTCTGCTCGACGCCGAACGCCGGTACTACGAGTCCCGGGTCGCGACGCTGGCCGCGCTGCGCGCGTCACTGGCTGCCGAAATGAGAGCGCGGGTGCCGACCGAGTCGGAGTCCGCGCCGTGGACATCGGGCGGATTCACCTACCGTCTGCTGCATCCGGCCGGTGCGGAGTTCCCCACCCTGGTCCGGCGCGCCGCCGGCGGCGATACCCGCCCGGTGATCGACCTGCAGGAGGTTGCCGAAGCCCACCCCGGGACCGAGTTTCACCCCGGCGAGCTCCGGGTGAGCCCCGACGGAAACACCCTGGCCTGGTCCTGCGACGTGGTCGGAGACGAGCGCTATCGGCTGCGGTTCCGCGATCTGCGGACCGGAACCGACCTGCCCGAGGTGATCGAGGCGACGTTCCCCGACGGCGCCTGGAGCGCGGACGCGTCGAGCTACCTGTATCTGCGTACCGATCGCGTCAACCGGCCATTTCAGGTGTGGGCGCACCGGTTGGGTACCGATCCTTCGGCGGACGTCCTGGTGCTCGAAGAGCCGGATCCGCGATTCGAGATCACCGTCGAGGCGTCGCGCTCGGGTGCCTGGCTGGTGATCACGGCAGCCTCCCGCAACACCTCCGAGGTCCACCTGCTGCCGGCCGCCGACCCCACGTCCGAACCGGCTCTCGTGCGAGCACGCCAACCCGGGGTCGAGTACCGCGTCGAGCATGCCCCCGGTCCGCAGGGGGACCGATTCCTGATCGTCACCAATCTTCACGCCGTCGAGTTCCGCGTCGTCGTCGCTCCAGCCGACTCCCCCGGGCACTGGAGCGACTACATCGCCGAGGATCCGACGACGCGTATCCACCGGGTGGATGCCTTCAGTACGGCGATCGTCGTCTCAGCCCGGCGCGGCGGTGTCGGCATGGTGACGATCCGGCCCTACGCCGGTGAGCGGCTGGAGGTCCTGCCGAACCTTCCGGGTGGTCTGGTACGACTCGGTCGTAACGAGACCTTCGACACCGACTTCATCACCGTCGTCGAGCAGTCGTTCATCACCCCGACCCGACACGAGGACATCGACCTTGCGACCGGATCCCGGGTGCTGCGCCACATCGAGCAGGTGATCGGTGTCGATGCGGATTGCTACCTCCAGGAGCGTCATCTGGCCGGGTCACCCGACGGCACGAGGGTGCCCGTGATCGTCGTGCGACACCGGGAGATCGCACTGGACGGCACCGCCCCGCTCTTCCTCTACGGCTACGGGTCGTATGAGGCATGCACCGACCCCGATTTCGGTTACGACTGGTGGCGATCACTGCCGTCTCTGCTCGACCGCGGTGTCGTGTGCGCTTTCGGTCAGCCTCGTGGCGGCGGCGAACTGGGCCGGCGCTGGTGGCTCGACGGGCACCTGCGATCCAAGCCCAACACCTTCGACGACCAGGCCGCGGTCGCGGACTTCCTCGCCGACGGACTCGTCGACGGCACCCGGATCGTGGCCCGCGGTCTTTCCGCGGGTGGGCTGCTGGCCGGCGTGCTGTATTCGCGGCGTCCCGACCGCTTTGCCGGAGTGGTGGCCGAAGTGCCCTTCGTCGACGTGCTGACAACGATGTCCGATCCATCCCTTCCGCTGACGATCTCGGAATGGGACGAGTGGGGAAACCCGGCCGATCCGGATGATCGCGCCGTGCTGCGGTCCTATTCCCCCGTCGACAACGCGCCCCCGGTTGCTGCTCGCCCCGCACTCCTGGTCACCGGAGCGCTGCACGACACCCGCGTCCTGATCCGCGAACCCGCGAAGTGGGTGGCCACGTTACGCGCCGCAGACCCCGCACACGGCGCGGGAGTCGACCCCGCTTCGCCGGTATCCCGGCGCACGATTTTGTTCCGCGCGGAGACTGGATCGGGTGCGCACGCCGGGCCGGTCGGACGCTTCTCCCAACTCGACTACGAGGCCGAGATCTACGCCTGGGTACTCCGCTGTGTCAGCGCCGACGCTGACGGCTGATTTCGGCCAGGACGACGCCGGCGGCGACGGCGGCGTTGAGCGACTCGGCCGGACCGGCCATCGGGATCGACACCACCGCATCGCAGTTCTGCCGGACCAGCCGCGACAGGCCTTTGCCTTCCGAGCCGACGACCACCACCAGAGGCTCGGTGGCGTCGAAGTCGTCGAGGGCGGTGTCGCCGTCGGCGTCGAGTCCCACCACCCGCAGTCCGGCCGCGGCCCACTGCACCAGGGTGCGGTTGAGGTTGGTGGCCCGTGCGATCGGCACCCGCGCCGCCGCTCCGGCACTGGCCCGCCACGCCACCGCGGTCACCGCCGCGGAGCGCCGCTGCGGGATGAGCACCCCGTGGCCGGCGAAGGCGGCGACTGACCGCACGATCGCACCGAGGTTGCGCGGGTCGGAGATGTTGTCCAGCGCCACCAGCAGGGCCGGGCGCACATCGTTGGTGGCGGTGGCCAGCAGGTCATCGGGGTGCGCGTAGGCGAACGGGGGAACCTGCAGCGCGATGCCCTGGTGCAGGGTGTTCGCGCTCATCCGGTCGAGGTCGCCGCGGGGCACCTCCAGGATCGGAATACCGCGATCGGCGCTGAGGGTCACCGACTCGGTCAGCCGCTCATCGGCCTCGGCGCCGAGGGCGACGTAGAGCGCGGAGGCCGGCGCGTTGGCCCGCAGGCACTCCAGCACCGGGTTGCGACCGAGGACGAGTTCGTTCTCGTCGGTGGGCCTGGCCGGACGGCGGGCCTGCTTGCCGGCGCGCTTGGCGGCCGGATGGCCGGGCCTCAGATGCGCGGGCGGGGTCGCGCCGCGCCCCTCCAGTCCGCGCCGGCGCACACCACCGGAACCCACGGTCGGGCCCTTCTTGGTGCCGGCCTTGCGCACCGCGCCGCGGCGGCGTGAGTTGCCGGGCACTAGACCGCGTCCGGCGGAGCGTCCTGGCCGAGCAGGGTCCACTGGGGCCCGTCGGCGGTGTCGGTGACCTCGACGCCGGCCAGCTTGAGCCGGTCGCGGATCTCGTCGGCCTGAGCCCAGTCGCGGTCGCGCCGGGCGTCGGCGCGCCGCTGCAGTTCAGCACCCACCAGCACGTCGAGGGCGGCCAGCGCGGCGGCGGTCTCGTCGCGGGTCTCCCAGCGCTCGTCGAGCGGGTCGCAGCCGAGGATCGCCGTCATCGCCCGGATCCCGCCTGCCATCGCCAGGGCCGTCTCGTGGTCACCGGAGTCCAGCGCCCGGTTGCCGATGGCGCGCGCGGCGTGCACCTCGGCGAGCGCGGCGGGCACCGCCAGGTCGTCGTCGAGCGCGGCGGCGAAACTGTCCGGAACCGTGGCGGGCAGCACCGCGCCGACCCGGATCCGGACCCGGTGCAGGAACTCCTCGATGCCCGCGTAGGCCCGCACCGCGTCCTGTAGCGCGGCCTCGGAGAACTCCAGCATCGATCGGTAGTGCGCACTGCCCAGGTAGTAGCGCAGCTCGGCGGGCCGAACCCGTTGCAGCACAGCGGGAATCGCAAGGACGTTACCCAGCGATTTACTCATCTTCTCGCCACCCATGGTGACCCAGCCGTTGTGCAGCCAGAAGCGGGCGAATCCGTCACCGGCCGCGCGCGCCTGAGCGATCTCGTTCTCGTGGTGGGGGAAAACCAGATCCATTCCGCCGCAGTGGATGTCGAAGTCGGCACCGAGGTACTCGTGCGCCATCGCCACGCACTCGGAGTGCCAGCCGGGGCGGCCGCGGCCCCAGGGCGTCGGCCACGACGGCTCGCCCGGCTTGGCCGCCTTCCACAGGGTGAAGTCGCGCTGATCGCGCTTACCGGTGCCCACACCCTCGCCCTGATGGACGTCGGCGATCCGGTGTCCGGAGAGTTTGCCGTAGTCGGGGAAGCTCAGGACGTCGAAATAGACGTCGCTGTCTCCCGCCACGACCGAGGGGTAGGCGTGCCCGCGGTCGATGAGGCGCTCGATGAGTTCGACGATCTGGGTGATGTGGCCGGTCGCCCGCGGTTCGCCGGACGGCGGCAGCACCCCGAGAGCCTCGTAGGCCGCGGAGAACGCGCGCTCATGGGTGGCCGCCCACTCCCACCACGGGCGGCCCGCCTCGGCGGCCTTGGACAGGATCTTGTCGTCGATGTCGGTCACGTTCCGGATGAACGCGACGTCCAGACCCTTGGCCATCAGCCAGCGGCGCAGCACATCGAAGGCCACCCCGCTGCGGACGTGTCCGATGTGCGGCAACCCCTGCACGGTGGCGCCGCAGAGGTAGATCGAGGCATGCCCCGGCCGCAGCGGCGTGAAGTCCCGCACGGCACCGGTGAAGGTGTCGTGCAAGCGCAGGCCGGTCACGACGTGGCAGCTTACCGGGAGGTCTCGATGACCAGGGCGGTGGCGAAAGCGGCCAGCCCCTCGCCGCGGCCGGTCAACCCGAGGCCGTCGGTGGTGGTCGCCAAGACCGACACCGGAGCACCCAGCAGCTCGGAGAGCACCCGCTGGGCCTCCTCCCGGCGGGGTCCGATCCGCGGGCGGTTGGCGATGACCTGGACAGCGGCATTGCCGACCCGAAACCCCGCCTCGGCGAGCATCTCCCGGACGTGGGTGAGCATCTGCGCCCCGGTCACGTCGCGCCACCGGGGTTGGTCGACTCCGAAAACCGCGCCCAGATCGCCCAGGCCCGCCGCCGAGAGCAGGGCGTCGCACAGCGCGTGCACGGCGACGTCACCGTCGGAATGCCCGGCGCAACCGTCGGCGTCGTCGAACACCAGGCCCAGCAGCCGGCAGGGCCGGCCCGGTTCGATCGGATGAACGTCTGTTCCCACCCCGACCCGGGGCAGCGGCACGGTCATGTCAGCACCGCCGCCGCCAGCTGCAGATCCAGCGGGGTGGTGATCTTGAACGCCAGCGCGTCGCCGGCGACGGTGTGCACGGGAACGCCGAGATGCTCCACCAGTGCGGCATCGTCAGTGGCGGCGCTTCCGGCGTGCCGGTAGGCCCGCAGCAGCAGTTCGGTGTCGAACCCCTGCGGGGTCTGCACCGCCCGCAGCCCGGCCCGGTCCGGCGTCCCCAGCACCACGCCGTTGGCGTCGACGGCCTTGATGGTGTCGGCCACCGGCATGACGGGCACGACCGCGCGCATCCCCGCGCGCAGCGCGGCGATCACCCGTTGAATCAGTGGGACCGGCGTCAGCGGACGCGCCGCATCGTGGACGAGGACGAATTCCGGCTCGCCCACGGCGGCCAGCGCCAACCGGACCGAATCCGAACGCTGCGGGCCGCCGGCGACGACGGTGGCCCGGCCTGCCAGCAGCATTGCGGCCTCATCGACCCGATCGGCCGGGATGGACACCACGACCCGCCCGACGTCCCCGGAGTCCAGCAACCCGTCAACGGCGCGCTCGAGCATGGACCGGCCGGCCAGGCTGACGAACGCCTTGGGAACACCCGCTCCGAGCCGCTCACCGCAGCCGGCCGCCGGGACGATCGCGACGGTGTCAGACACCGGGGCCGTCGGGGTCGTCAGGGGGCATTCAGGATGCCGCGGCCAGAACCTCGTCGAGAATGATCGCGGCCTTGGCGTCATCGGTGTTCTCGGCCAGGGCCAGCTCGCCGACGAGGATCTGGCGGGCCTTGGCCAGCATCCGCTTCTCACCCGCCGACAGTCCGCGCTCCTGGTCACGGCGCCACAGATCGCGGACGACCTCGGCGACCTTGTTGACGTCACCGGAGGCGAGCTTCTCGAGGTTCGCCTTGTAGCGGCGCGACCAGTTGGTGGGTTCCTCGGTGTGCGGGGCCCGCAGCACCTGAAAGACCTTGTCGAGGCCCTCCTGGCCGACCACGTCGCGAACCCCGACGTACTCGGCGTTCTCGGCGGGGACACGAACCGTCAGGTCACCCTGGGCGACCTTGAGGACCAGGTATTCCTTCTGTACTCCCTTGATGGTGCGGATCTCGATCGCTTCAATCAACGCGGCACCGTGATGCGGGTAAACAACGGTGTCTCCGACCTTGAAAATCATCAGTTTGGGGCCCCTTTCACTTCTCCATGTTAACACGGGGCCGACCGGCGCGTGGAACAACGGTGCAGGTCAGGGGCACCTCAGGTGAACAGGAGGTATTCGGCGGGTTGTCCAGCAGGGCATTAGGCCGGGGACCGGCCCCGTTGGGGTCCGGCCGGACGGGGCTGAAAGGGGCCGAACGCGGCCGAACGACTCTGCTACCGCCGCCGCAGGCACTAGTCTGCAGAGTCATGACGCGGCGGCACAGTGACCGCCGCACGGCCCCGCGGGAGACTGCTGTGAACATCCACCGCCTCTGCACCGCATCCGCAGCCCTCGCGGCGTGCGGTGTGCTCCTGACCGGCTGCGGAGCGGGCCAGATCTCGCAGAGCGCCGGCATGGAGGCCGCTGTGAACGGCGCGGTGGCCAGCGCCGGCGACATCGGAATCCGCAACATCCACCTGCAGGCCGTGCAGACCGAGGACTTCCTTCAGCCGGGCGCGACGGTGCCGCTGATGTTCGTCGCCGTCAACAACTCCCCCGACGAAAATCACCAACTGGTGCAGATCACCTCCGACGTCGGCGAGGTTTCGGTGACCGGCGACGGCGCGATCCCGGCCAGCGGGGCACTGGTGGTCGGGTTGGCCGACGGCCAGCCGCAGGCACTGCCCGACGGCGAGGGCAAGCCGGCGATCGCGGAGGTCAAGCTCACCAAGCCGATCACCAACGGTCTGTCCTACGGGTTCACCTTCGACTTCGGCAGGGCCGGGAAGACCACCGTCGCGGTCCCGATCTCGGCGGGCGACGCAGACCGGCGGGAGTAATCCCCCGTCCGCGGCCGACACCCGGCTTGCCGGTCCGCGAAACTGTCACACCGACCCGCTAACTTCAATCTCGTGGCCAGGGCACGTGCGCAGTACCGCTGTTCGGAATGCCGTCATGTCATCGGCAAGTGGGTCGGCCGGTGCCCGGAGTGCGGGACGTGGGGGACCGTCGACGAGGTGGCCGTCCTGGCTGCGGTCGGCGGGGCGCCGGCCTCCGCCCCGGCCACCCCGGCCGTCCCGATCAGTGCGGTGGACCCCGATCGCACCCGCCACTTGCCCACCGGCGTGGCAGAACTCGACCGGGTGCTCGGCGGCGGCGTCGTGCCGGGTTCGGTGAGCCTGCTCGCCGGTGATCCCGGGGTCGGCAAGTCGACGCTGCTGCTCGAGGTGGCCCACCGGTGGGCGACGTCGGGCCGGCGCGCGCTGTATGTCTCCGGCGAGGAATCCGCCGGCCAGATCCGGATGCGCGCCGACCGCACCGACTGCAGTCACGACGAAGTGTTCCTGGCCGCGGAGTCCGACGTGCACACCGTGCTCGGCCACCTCGATGCGGTACAGCCCAGTCTGGTGATCGTGGACTCGGTCCAGACCATGGCGGCGGCCGACGTCGACGGCGTGATCGGCGGCGTCACCCAGGTGCGCGCGGTGACCGCGGCGCTTACCGCCGCCGCGAAGTCCAGTGGGGTCGCGATGATCCTGGTGGGCCATGTCACCAAGGACGGCGCTATCGCCGGACCCCGGTCACTCGAGCATCTCGTCGATGTGGTGCTGCACTTCGAAGGTGATCGCAACACCACGCTCCGGATGGTCCGAGGCATCAAGAACCGCTTCGGAGCCGCGGACGAGGTCGGCTGCTTTCTGTTGCAGGAGAACGGCATTACCGGTGTCGCCGATCCGTCCGGACTGTTCCTCGATCAGCGTTCCGAACCGGTGGCGGGTACCGCGATCACCGTGACCCTGGACGGCAAGCGCCCGCTCATCGGCGAGATTCAGGCCCTGCTGACCGCGCCTCCCTACGATGGAGCACCGCGGCGCACCGTCGTCAGCGGGATGGACCAGTCGAGGGTCGCGATGATCACCGCCGTGCTGCACAAGAGGGCCGGGGTCGCGGTCGGTCTGCTCGACAGCTACCTGTCCACCGTCGGCGGCATGCGGCTGACCGATTCTTCCGCGGACCTCGCAATCGCCGCGGCGATGACCTCCGCGGTGACCGGCAGGCCGCTGCCGGCGACCGCGGTGGTGTTCGGCGAAGTGGGCCTTGCCGGTGACGTCCGGCGGGTCACGGGCATGCAGCGCCGGCTCACCGAGGCCGCCCGGCTGGGTTTCACCACTGCGGTCGTTCCAGTCGGTTGCGGCCCGGCGCCCGCGGGACTGCGCACGCTGGAGTCTGCGACAGTCAACGACGCGCTGCGGTCCGTGCTGGCGATCAGCGGGCCGACAGCCCAGTCAGCTGCCGCCAACCGGAGGTTGGGTTAGCCCACCGGGGCGGGGGCCGGCGCCTCGGCGGGCGGCTCACCCGCCGGCTCAGCCGGGGCGGCCGGTGGTTCGGCCGGTGGCGGTGCCGTCTCGGACAGGATGAACGGCACGGCCGCCGAGCGGAGGTTGCCGAGTTGGACGACCAGGTTGTAGGTGCCCGGGCCGATCGGCTCACGGGGCAGCGGGCACTGCGGAGCCGAGCCCATACCGGTCCAGGTGACTTCGGTCGTCACCTGTTCGCCGGGGTTGAAGGTCTTGACCAGAGTCTCGTTGGACGGCGCGCAGTCCAGGTTCGACCAGAGGCGATTGTTGTCCAGCGAGTAGACGTAGGCCGCGAGCACCGCGGCACCGACGTCGCGCTTGCAGCCGACCAGACCGATGTTGGTCACGACCATGGTGAACTTGGGCTGGTCACCGATCACGTACTGCGGCGCATTGGTGATGCCCTTCACCGCGAGGGTGGAATCGGGGCAATCGTCGCCGTCCTGAAGGATCGGCGGCGGTTCGACGGCGGCGGTCGGCGTCGGAGCCGCTTCCGGGCCGGACTGTGCCGGCGGCATCACCGGCGTCTTGTTCTCCGGCTGCGGTGTCTGGGCGGTCTCGGCCTTGGTGGACTGGGTCACCCCGGACTTGCCCAGCATGGCGACGGCGACGCCCACGACCAGGGCGATGAGCAGCAGCATGATTCCCAGGGCCAATCCCCTGCGCCGCCAGTAGATCTGCGACGGAAGCGGCCCGCGTGGTTCGATATCCAGCACGTTCTCACCGTAAGGCCAGGTCAACCCGACGCGTCCGACCCCGCACGGCGTGTCGCCTTGTTTGGTGAGACGCGCGTTGCTAACCGCTACGTGGCCTCGCCGACGTCTCCGAGGTGAGCGAGGGGCTTGACCCTGCCCTCGGCCAGCAGATAGCTGGCGCCGACGATGGCCAGTTCGCCTTTTTCGACGCGCTCGGAGATCGCGTTGGACAGCGACAGCAGCTGCGTGCCGGTCTCGATGACGTGGCGGGCTTCGAACTCGTCGACGCGGGTCAATCCGTCACGACGGCCCAGCATGATCGACGAGCTGACCCGCTCGACCAGGTCCCGGACGTACCCGCCGGGAACCTTGCCCTCGTCGAGCGCGGCCAGGGTGGCCTGCACCGCCCCGCAGCTGTCGTGGCCGAGAACCACGATCAGCGGGACGTCGAGGACGCCCACCGCGTATTCGATCGAGCCCAGCACCGCGGAGTCGATGACGTGACCGGCGGTGCGCACCACGAACATGTCACCCAGCCCCTGGTCGAAGATGATCTCGGCAGCCACCCTGCTGTCGGCGCAGCCGAACAGCACCGCGATCGGGCGCTGCGCGGCGGCGAGCATCCTCCGGTGCTCGATGCTCTGGCTGGGATGCTCGGGCCGACCGTCGACGAATCGCTCGTTACCCTCTTTCAGTGCCCGCCATGCTGCCGCCGGAGTCATCTTGGCCATGCGCTGTATTCTGCACGGCCGCGGCGGCGGCCCGCCAGTGAGCATCCCCGCCGGGGAAATCGTCGCGTGGTACGGCCGGGCTGCGCGGGATCTGCCGTGGCGAGATCCCGGGGTCACCGCCTGGCAGATCATGGTCAGCGAGTTCATGCTGCAGCAGACGCCGGTGGCCCGGGTGCTGCCGGTGTGGACCGAGTGGGTGGCGCGCTGGCCGACGGCCTCGGCCACGGCAGCCGCCGGGGCCGCCGACGTGTTGCGGGCCTGGGGCAAGCTGGGTTACCCGAGACGGGCCAAGAGGCTGCATGAGTGCGCGACGGTGATCGCCACCCGGTACGACGACGTGGTGCCCGCCGACGTGGAGACCCTGCTCGGCCTGCCGGGCGTCGGTGAATACACCGCGCGTGCGGTTGCCTGTTTCGCCTACGGCGCTTCGGTGCCTGTCGTGGACACCAATGTGCGGCGGGTGGTGGCGCGCGCCGTCGAGGGCCGCGCGGACGCCGGCACCCCATCGGCTTCGCGCGACCACGCCGAGGTCGGCGCTCTGCTGCCCGGAGACGAAACCGACCCGGTGTTCTCCGCGGCTCTGATGGAGCTGGGCGCCACCGTGTGCACGGCGCGCTCACCCCAGTGCGGCCGTTGCCCGCTGACGCGGTGCGCATGGCGCGACGCCGGCTGGCCGGCGGGCGGCGATCCGAAGCGACCGGTACAGCGCTATGCCGGCACTGACCGGCAGGTCCGCGGAAAGCTGCTCGACGTACTGCGGTCGACCAGCACGCCGGTCGACCGGTCCCGACTGGACGCCGCGTGGCTGACCGATACCGCGCAGCGGGACCGGGCACTGGGCTCGCTGCTGGCCGACGGTTTGGTGGAGCAGACCGCGGACGGCCGCTTCGCGCTGGCGGGCGAGGGCGGGTCGGACTGAGACCCCGTCTGGGGCCGGGAAGTTGTCGTACCCCGTTGCGAGACTGGGGTCATGTCTTCGGTGGTGTCGGTCGCCCGGCCTGATGAGCGCCTTGGGGTGCTCTTTGGTGAGCTGGCGGAGCTGGCGGGGCAGCGTAACGCGATTGATGGTCGCATTGTGGAGATCGTCGCCGAGATCGAGCGCGACGGGCTCTGGGGTGGCACGGGTGCGCGTTCGGTGCCGGCGCTGGTGGCCTGGAAGCTCGGCTCGTCATCGGCTAACGCGCACGCCATCTCCGCGGTCGCGCGCCGGCTCGAGCAGTTTCCGCGCTGTGCGCAGGGCATGCGGGAGGGCCGGCTCTCGCTGGATCAGGTCGGGGTGATCGCGGCGGGGGCCGGGCAGGGCTCCGATGAGCACTACGCCGCGCTGGCCGCGGTGGCCACGGTCAACCAGCTGCGCACCGCGGTGCGCCTGGAGCCGCGCCCGGAACCGGATACCCGGCCCGAGCCGCAGCGTTCGGTCACCAAAACCTCCGGCGAACAGTCGACCAGTTGGCGGATCAC
>NZ_JBJTCF010000015.1:0-17618 GCF_046091765.1 Mycobacterium sp. | reverse complement strand
GCAGAACATCCGCATCAACGCCATCGCCCCCGGCCCGATCGACACCGAGGCCAACCGGACCACCACTCCCAAGGCGATGGTGGACGACATCGTCAAGCGGATCCCGCTGAGCCGGATGGGTCAACCGGAGGACCTGGTCGGAATGTGCCTGTTCCTGCTCTCCGACCAGGCGCGGTGGATCACCGGTCAGGTGTTCGCCGTCGACGGCGGGCAGATCATCCGATGACCGACCCGACACCGCCGAGGCTCGGCTACGTCGGTCTGGGCAGCATGGGCGCGCCGATGGCGATGCGGCTGGCCGGCTGGCCCGGTGGCCTGGTGGTGTTCGACGTGCGCGACGAGGCGATGCAACCGTTCGCCGCCTCGGGGGCCGCGCTGGCCGGCGGGCTGGCCGAGGTGGCGACGGCGGATCTGGTCAGCGTCACCGTGCTCGACGACGCGCAGGTCCGCGACGTCGTCGAGGAACTGGCCCGCCACGCCGCGCCGGACACGGTGATCGCCATCCACTCCACGATCGCCGACACCACCGCGGCCGAACTGGCCGACCGGTTCGCGCCCAAGTCCATCCACATCGTCGACGCCCCCGTCAGCGGAGGCGCCCACGCCGCGGCGAAGGGCGAACTGGCCACGATGGTCGGTGCCCCCCGCCCGATCTACGAGCGCGTCAAGCCGGTCTTCACCGGGTGGGCCTCGCTGGTGATCCACGCCGGTGAGCCGGGAGCCGGCACGCGGATGAAGCTGGCCCGCAACATGCTGACCTTCACCGCGTTCGCTGCGGTGTGCGAATCGATGAGACTGGCCGAGGCGGCCGGTCTGGACCTACAGGCGCTGGGCCGGGTGGTCCGCCACACCGACGCCCTCACCGGCGGCCCGGGTGCGATCATGGTGCGCGACAGCATGCACGAAATCGAGCCCGGGCACTGGCTGTATGACACCTTCGTCCACACCCGCGGGCTGGGCGAGAAGGATTTGGGCCTCGCACTCAGCCTGGGCCGGGCACTGGGTGTGGATCTGCCGCTCGCGGAAGTCGCGCTGCGCGACCTCGCGGCCGGGCTCGGAGTGCCGCACCATCCGACGAAGGAGTGAGAAGTGGACGAGCGACGCCGCCGGGGCCTGGCGAAGATGAACGAGGTCTACGCGTGGGACATGCCGGACATGCCCGGGGACTTCTTCGCGGTGACCGTCGATCACCTCTTCGCCGACATCTGGAGCCGCCCGGGACTGTCGATGCGCGACAAGCGGATCATGACCCTGTCGGTGGTGACCGCGCTCGGGCTGCCCGACCTGGCCGAGATCCAGGTCAACGCGGCGCTGCACAACGGGGAGATGACCGAATCCGACCTGCGCGAGATGGCGGTGTTCATCACCCACTATGTGGGTTTCCCGCTGGGGTCGACCTTCAACGGCGTGGTGGAGAAGGTGATCGCCCGGCGCGGCGCGTCAGCCGGGGAGAGCCCTCGGTGACGTCCGCGCTACCAGCCGACCGCGGACCGGTACGGCCACCGCCCCGGCAACCACCGTTAGCATGACCGCCAATTAGGGTGTGATCCTGTGCGCGTCCTCGTCATCGGATCAGGAGCCCGCGAACACGCTCTGCTGGACGCCCTGCGCAGAGACCCGGCGGTGGACTACCTGGCGATCGCGCCCGGCAATGCCGGCAGCACCCGGATCGCCGAACAGTACGACGTCGATGTCACCTCCGCCGACGCCGTGACCGCGCTGGCGAACCGGCTGCGGGCTGACCTGGTGGTGATCGGCCCGGAGATGCCGCTGGTACTCGGTGTCGCCGACGCGGTGCGTTCGGCCGGTATCGCCTGTTTCGGTCCGTCGCGGGACGCGGCGCGCATCGAGGGCTCGAAAGCCTTCGCCAAGGAGGTGATGGCCGCGGCCGGGGTGCGCACCGCGGCGAGCGAGACCGTCGACAACCCGGCGAAGCTGGACGCCGCGCTGGACCGGTTCGGTCCGCCCGCGGGCCAGCCCGCCTGGGTGGTCAAAGACGACGGGTTGGCCGCGGGCAAGGGCGTGGTCGTCACCCCCGACCGGCACGCCGCGCGCGCGCACGCGGCGGCGCTGCTGGAGTCCGGTCACCCGGTGGTGTTGGAGTCGTTTCTCGACGGGCCGGAGGTATCGCTGTTCTGTCTGGTCGACGGCGCCACCGTCGTGCCGCTGCTGCCCGCGCAGGACTTCAAGCGGGTCGCCGACGACGACCTCGGCCCCAACACCGGAGGCATGGGCGCCTACGCGCCCCTGCCGTGGCTGCCCGACTCGGTGACGGCCGCGATCGTGCGTGAGGTCATCGAGCCGGTGGCCGCCGAACTGGTCGCCCGGGGCTGCCCCTTCTCCGGTCTGCTCTACGCGGGGCTGGCGATCACCGCCGACGGGCCCGCGGTGGTCGAGTTCAACTGCCGGTTCGGCGACCCCGAGACCCAGGCGGTCCTGGCGCTGCTGGAGTCCCCGCTGGGGCAGCTGCTGCACGCGACCGCCACCGGGACGCTGGCCGAGGTTCCCGCCCCGCGCTGGCATCCCGGCGCTGCGGTCGCCGTGGTGCTGGCCGCCGAGAACTATCCCGGTCGACCGCGCGTCGGTGACGTGATCACCGGGTCGGACGCTGCGGGTGTGCTGCACGCGGGCACCACCCGCCGCGAGGACGGCTCGATCGTCTCCTCCGGCGGACGGGTGCTGTCGGTCGTGGGGACGGGTGCCGATCTGGCTGCCGCCCGGGAAGCGGCCTATCAGACAATGTCCTCGATCCGGTTGCCCGGCGGGCACTTTCGCCGCGACATCGCCCGGGCGGCAGCCGAGGGCAGCCCCAGTCTCTGACCGACCCTCGACCCGTCAGGCGGTGAGCCGCGGGGCGATCCACGACAACTCGGCGGGCAGCTGAGCGCTCCAGAATCCCGGGTCGTGCCCACCGGGGGAGAAGCCCCCGGCCGGCGGGTTGGGCAACTGGGCGATGAAGTCCTCGGTGGCCGTGGCGAACGGGTCGCTGAAGCCGCAGTCGACCCGGATCGGAATCGACGCCAGCGCGGGCAGGCCGAACACGCTGTTGGCGGCGAAGTCCGCCGGGCCGTCGAATGCTCCGGCCGCGGCCGCGCCCGACGACGTCCACAGCGCGGGACTGACCGCGCAGATCGCGGCGGTCCGGGCCGCACCGAGCCGGCCGCCGAGCAGCAGAGCGCCGTACCCGCCCATCGACCAGCCCAGGAACCCGACCCGGGAGGTGTCCAGTCCCTGCCCGGCGAGCATCGGGATGAGTTCGTCGAGCACCATCGCGCCGGAGTCCTCGCCGGAGGAGCGGCGATGCCAGTAGCCGCCGCCCCCGTCGACGGCGACCACGGCGAACGGCGGCAGGCCGGCGGCCACCGCCTGGGCCAGGCCCTGCTCGACGCCGCCGGCCATCACCGTCGCCGCGTCGCTGCCCTTGCCGTGCAGGGCGATCAGCGGTCGCAGCGCGGCGTGCTGACCGGGCGGCCGGGCGATCGCCCACGCGGTGGGCACCCCGCCGCGCGCGGCCGAGACGAACGTGCCGGTCTCCCTCGTCGGCGCCGCCGCCGGATCGGCCCGGGCGCGCGGAGTCCCCCGCCCGGGCAATACGCCGAGTCCGGCCGCGCCGGCGGCGATCGCAAGCCGCAGAATTTCGCGGCGGCTGATGTCCGGCATGCACCCATCCTGACCGGCTCTGCCAAGTCGGCAAAAGCCGGGTTGCGGGGCGCAGCAGGCTGGCAGCATGGCGGGGGTGACCGCGGCGGTGACACCCAAGGGAGAACGTCGCCGGTATGCGCTCGTCAGTGCCGCAGCCGAGTTGTTGTGCGAGGGCGGGTTTGAGGCGGTCCACCATCGCGCGGTCGCGCGGCGTGCGGGATTGCCGCTCGCCTCGACGACCTATTACTTCTCGTCGCTGGACGAACTGGTCGGCAGGGCCGTGGAGTACATCGGTGCGGCCGAGGCCGCCCAGTTGCGCGCTTCGGTCCAGGCCTTGCCGCGCCGGCGCCGCGGCACCGACGCCGCCGCCGACCTGCTCGTCGAACTGCTCGCCGGCGAGCCGAGCAGCGACCGTCTGATCGCGCGCTACGAGCGCTACATCGCCTGCGCGCGGCACCCGGCGCTGCGCGGCGTGGAACGGCGGTTGCTCCAGCAGCGCATCGACGCCGTCGTCGAGGCGATGGCCCGGTCCGGCCGGTGCGCGCGGGTGGACATGATGACGGCCCTGGTGTGTGCGGTCGACGGCGCGGTGGTCTCGGCGATCGTCGCCGACCGGGGCGGACCCCGCGAGACCGTCCGTGCGACGCTGGTCGGTGTGATCGACGTTCTTGCTCCGATCGACGAGCGGATGTGACGGTGGACCTGCGGGCGGTCGCCCGGCCGGTGACGGACCTGATCGACGGGGCGATGGACCGCGCCCTGGTGCTGGGCTACACCAAGATCGGCTCCGGGCTGCGCCGCCGGTGGTGGCCGGCCGATCCCGCCCCGGGTTGCCTGGACGGCAAACGGGTCCTGGTCACCGGCGCGACAGCGGGCATCGGGCTGGCGATGGCGCGTTCCTTCGCCGAACTCGGGGCGACGGTGCACCTGCTGGGTCGCGATCCGGCCAAAGTCCGTCGCTGCGTGGCCGAGATCACCGAGCAGGTGCCCGGGGCGACGGTGGTGGGGGAGGTGTGCGACGTCTCCGACCTCGATGCGGTGACGGCGTGGGCGGCCGACTTCGCCAACCGCGTTCCCGCACTCGAGGGATTGGTGCACAACGCCGGGCTGATGCCCAAGCAACGGCTCGTCACCCCGCAGGGTCACGAGCTGCAACTGGCCACCCACGTCCTGGGCCCGCACCTGATGACCGAGAAGCTGCTCCCGCTGCTGCGCGCGGCCCGGGGAGCCTCGGTGGTGTTCGTCTCCTCCGGCGGGATGTACAGCACCCCGCTGGTGGTCGGCGATCTGGAGTACCGCAACGACTACAACGGCGTGCGCGCCTATGCACGCACCAAGCGGATGCAGGTGGTGCTCGCCGACGCCTGGGCGCGCCGGCTGGCCGGCACCGACGTGCGGGTGGAAAGCATGCACCCGGGCTGGGTCGACACCCCCGGGGTGGCCGAGTACCTGCCGCGCTTCCGGGTGATCACCCGGCCGCTGCTGCGGGATCTGGCCGACGGGGCCGACACGGTGGTGTGGCTGGTGGCCACCCGCCCGCCGTCGCGGCCCGGCCACTTCTGGCACGACCGGGCCCAGCGCCCCACCACCTTCGGCTGGCAGCGGCACGAGAATCAGGCCACCGTGCGCCGGTTCCTGCAGGCCGTCAGCGACCTCACCGAGACGCCGACCCGCTGGGTCTAGCCGCCGGCCGCCGTCGGCGTGACGATGCACCCGGTCGTCGGGTCGCCGTAGACGGTCACGTCGGCGGGTCGCTCGACGAAGAAGCGGGCGATGTAGGCGCACAGCACCGCGTCGACCGGGTCCTCGGCCCGGCGCAACTGCGCCTTGCGGGTCGCCGAGCGCACCGAGCCGCGAAGCTCGGCCCACCCGCCGTCGCCGAGGTCGAGACCGGGCGTGGCCGATGCCAGACCTTCGATCAACCCCATCAGCCGCAACAGCTCCGACCGCAGCAGCGCGAAGTCCCGACCCGGCTTCTGTTTGTACTTCAGCGTCTTGGGCAGGTCGAAGAGCACCACCGACGCGGCGTGCGGGTAGACCTCCAGGGCGCGCCGCGACGACGGCGCGTGCGGGTCGAGTTCGAGGTCCAGGGCCGCGCACAACTGTGCCCCGCGCCCGCCGTCGGCGAACCAGGCCAGTCCGGTGTTGGCCGGATGCGCGCCGGCGTCGAAGCGGCGGAAGGTCCGGTTCAGCGCGGCCTCGCACGGCCGGTTGCCCGAGGGATTGGTCACCACCAGCGGCGCGTCGATGGCCACCACGCACTCGTCGCGCACATAGGGCTCCAGCTGGGCGCGCAGGTCCTCGTCGCTGCCGGCGACCCCCAGATGACACAGCTTTCCGCGCGCGTCGACGGCTGCCACGCCGGTCGGGCTGCGCCGGCCCCAGGCGAGGTCGACTCCGACGAAGTACACACCCCAAACCGTAAGCTGTGGGCTGTGATCGTTCCCGACGTCCTGGCCGGCCGGTACGCCAGCGCGGAGATGGTCGCGATCTGGTCGCCGCGGGCCAAGATCGTCGCCGAGCGCCGGCTCTGGCTGGCCGTTCTGCGGGCCCAGCGCGACCTGGGCGTCGAGGTGCCCGCCGAGGCGATCGCCGACTACGAGCGGGTCCTCGACGACGTCGACCTGGACTCCATCGCCACGCGCGAGCGGGCACTGCGCCACGACGTGAAAGCCCGCATCGAGGAGTTCAACGCGCTCGCCGGCCACCAGCACGTGCACAAGGGGATGACTAGCCGGGACCTCACCGAGAACGTCGAGCAGCTTCAGGTGCGCCAGTCGCTGGAACTCGTGCACGCCCACGGGGTCGCGGTGGTGGCGCGCCTGGCCGAACGCGCGGCGGGCTACCGGGATCTGGTGATGGCCGGCCGCAGCCACAACGTCGCCGCGCAGGCGACCACGCTGGGCAAGCGGTTCGCCTCAGCGGCCCGCGAAACCCTGATCGCGCTGACCCGCATCCGTGAGCTGCTCGACCGCTACCCGCTGCGCGGTATCAAGGGGCCGATGGGAACCGCCCAGGACATGCTCGACCTGTTCGACGGCGACGTCGCCCGGCAGGCCGAACTGGAGCGCCGGGTCGCGGAGTTCCTCGGATTCGGCGAGGTGCTCGACAGCGTGGGCCAGGTCTACCCGCGTTCGCTGGACCACGACGTGGTCTCCGCGCTGGTGCAACTCGGCGCGGGTCCGTCCTCGCTGGCGCACACCATCCGGCTGATGGCGGGCCACGAACTGGCCACCGAGGGCTTCGCGCCCGGGCAGGTCGGTTCCTCGGCGATGCCGCACAAGATGAACACCCGCAGTTGCGAACGGGTCAACGGGTTGCAGGTGGTGCTTCGCGGCTACGGATCGATGACCGCCGAACTGGCCGGCGCGCAGTGGAACGAGGGCGACGTCTTCTGCTCGGTGGTGCGCCGGGTGGCGCTGCCCGACGCCTTCTTCGCCATCGACGGTCAGACCGAGACGTTCCTGACCGTGCTCGAGGAGTTCGGCGCCTACCCCGCCGTGATCCAACGTGAACTGGACCGCTTCCTGCCGTTCCTGGCCACCACCAAAGTGCTGATCGCGGCGGTGCGCGCCGGGATGGGCCGCGAGGCCGCCCACGAGGTGATCAGGGAGCATGCCGTTGCCACGGCACTGGCCATGCGTGAGCGCGGTACCGAGCCCGACCTGATCGAGCGGCTGGCCGCCGACCCCCGGCTTCCGCTGGACCGCTCCGCGCTGGACGCCGCGCTGGCCGACCGGCAGTCCTTCACCGGCGCGGCCGGCAGCCAGGTCGACTCGGTCGTCGCCGCGGTGGACGAACTGGTGCGCGCCTACCCCGACGCCGCCAAGTACACCCCCGGCGCGATCCTGTGACGCCTGGTTGGTGATTTCGCTGAGGGACGTCGACCTCACCGATCTGGAGAACTTCGCGCAGGGGTTCCCGCACGAGGTGTTCGCACGGCACCGCGAGCAGGCGCCGGTGTTCTTCCACGAACCCACCGAGAACACCCCGGGCGGGGAGGGGTTCTGGTCGGTCGCCGGGTACGCGGAGGTGCTCGCGGTGCTGCGCGACCCGATCACCTACTCGTCGGTGACCGGGGGTGAACGGCCGTACGGCGGGACGCTGCTGCAGGACCTGCCGGTCGCCGGTCAGGTGCTCAACATGATGGACGATCCGCGCCACGCCCAGATCCGCCGGCTGGTCAGCTCCGGCCTGACGCCGCGGATGATCCGCCGCGTCGAGGACGATCTGCGCGCCCGGGCCCGCACGCTGCTCGACGCGGTGGAACCGGACGTACCGTTCGACTTCCTGGTCGACGTCGCCGCGGAGTTGCCGATGCAGATGATCTGCATCCTGCTCGGAGTGCCGGAGACCGAACGGCACTGGCTCTTCGAGGCCATCGAACCGAGCTTCGACTTCGGCGGCGCGCGCAAGGGGGAGATCACCCGGTTGTCCGTCGAGGAAGCCGGATCGCGGATGCACGCCTACGGCACCGAGCTGATCGCGCAGAAGCGGGCCGCGCCGGGGGACGACATGCTCTCGATCGTGACCAACGCCACCGTCGACGATCCGGAGGCGCCGTCGCTGTCCGACGTCGAGCTGTACATGTTCTTCAGCCTGCTGTTCAGTGCGGGAGCGGAGACCACCCGCAACGGGATCGCCGGCGGTCTGCTGGCGCTGGCCTCGCACCCCGACCAGTACCGCCGGCTGCGCGGCGATCCCGCCCTGCTGCCCACGGCGGTGGAGGAGATGGTGCGCTGGACCTCGCCGTCGCCGTCGAAGCGGCGCACCGCGACCCGCGACACCGTCCTGGGCGGACACCGGGTGCGCGCCGGGCAGAAGGTCCTGGTGTGGGAAGGCTCGGCCAACCGCGACGAGTCGGTGTTCGACCGTGCCGACTTCTTCGACGTGGGCCGCAAGCCCAATCCCCATCTCGGTTTCGGCCAGGGCGTGCACTACTGCCTGGGCGCCAACCTCGCCCGACTGGAGCTGCGGGTGCTCTTCGAGGAGCTGCTGAACCGATTCGCGGGATTCGAGGTGGTGCGGCCGGTCGAATGGACCCGCAGTAACCGACACACCGGAATCCGCCACCTGTACGTCGTGGCGCGCGGCGGGCGCGAGTCCGTGCGCTGAGCGCCCTCAGCGCGCCGGCGTCGCGGCCGACGCCACCCCCGCGGAGCGCAACTCCAGTGCGGCCAGACCGCGGATGACCGCGGGGTCCTCCCGGCGCCATGCGCCCACCGGGTCGGCGGTGATCGCGGTGAGAGTGGGCAGCGGCCGGTTGGCCAGGGCCCGCAGCGCCAGCAACTGCTCGCCGGCAGGCGTGCGGGCCAGCGCGGTGACGGTCAGTTTGCGCCGGAAGAAGCGCAGGCGCAGCACCAGCCAGGGCATGCCCACCGCCAGGATCGGAGGGGCGGCGACGGCGATCGCGAGCAGGACCGCGAGCCACGTCGAGGTGGTGTAGAGGTTCTCCCCGGCTCCGGCAAGGCCGAGCGCGGCCTCGCTGGCGGCCCGCAGCGGTGTGGACACCGCGTCGCCCACGAGCGGGATGCGGTCGGCGCTCTGACCGGCCGAGCCGAGGTTGTCGGCGATCCCGGTGGCGCCGTCACGGACTTGGGTGCCGACCCGGGCGATGGTCGCCAGCGCGGTGTGCACACCGATGCCGACGAGCACCCACACTGCGGTCCACGAGCCCACCACCACGTCGCTGACCAGTTGGGCGGCCAGTCGGGCCGGGGTTGTCGCATACGGCAGGAAGCGCGATTTCATGGGATCGAACGCTAGTCTGTCGCGGTGCGTCCCGCCCTGACCGACTACCGACACCTCGCCAGCGGCAAGGTCCGCGAGCTCTACCGCATCGACGACGGCCACCTGTTGTTCGTCGCCTCCGACCGCATCTCCGCCTACGACTATGTCCTGGACACCCTGATCCCGGACAAGGGGCGCATCCTCACGGCGATGAGTGTGTTCTTCTTCGGCTTTCTGGCCACGCCCAACCATCTCGCGGGACCGCCGGACGATCCGCGGATCCCCGCCGAGGTGCTCGGCCGCGCGCTGGTGGTGCGCCAGTTGGAGATGGTTCCGGTGGAGTGCGTGGCGCGCGGCTACCTCACCGGCTCGGGTCTGCTGGACTATCAGCGCAGCGGCACGCTGTGCGGCATCGACCTGCCGCCCGGCCTGGTGGAGGCGAGCAAGTTCGACCGGCCGCTGTTCACCCCCGCGACCAAGGCCGACCTCGGCGCCCACGACGAGAACATCCCCTTCGAGCGGGTCGAGGACATGGTCGGCGCCTCGCACGCGGCCGAGCTGCGGGACCGAACTCTGCACACCTATGCGCAGGCCGCCGGCCACGCGCTGTCTCAGGGGATCATCCTGGCCGACACCAAGTTCGAGTTCGGGGTCGACCGCGACGGGGAACTGGTACTGGCCGACGAGGTGCTGACGCCGGACTCCTCGCGGTACTGGCCGGCCGACACCTACCGCGAGGGTGCCGTCCAGCCCAGCTTCGACAAGCAATTCGTCCGCAACTGGCTGACCGGACCGGACTCCGGCTGGGACCGGTACGGATCCGCGCCGCCGCCCCCGCTGCCGGACGCGATCGTCGAGGCCACCCGGGCGCGCTACATCGAAGCCTACGAGCGCATCTCCGGTCTGCGATTCGGCGACTGGATCGGGCCGCAGCGATGAGCGCCCCGTCACCGAAACGGTCGCAGACCCAGCGCGTGCACCACGGTGACCTCTTCGTGGATGCCTACGAATGGCTGCGCGACAAGTCCGACCCCGAGGTCATTGCCCACCTGGAGGCGGAGAACGCTCACGTCGACGCGCAGACCGCCTACCAGGAGCCGCTGCGCCAGCAGATCTTCGAGGAGATCAAGTCGCGCGTGAAGGAGACCGATCTGTCGGTGCCGACCCGCCGCGGCGAGTGGTGGTACTACGCGCGCAGCTTCGAGGGCAAGCAGTACGGCGCGCACTGCCGCTGCCCGGTGACCCGTTTCGAGGACTGGAACCCGCCGGTGTTCGACGAACACACCGAGATCCCCGGCGAGCAGGTGCTCCTCGACGAGAACGTCGAGGCCGACGGTCACGACTATTTCGCCCTGGGCGCCGCCAGCGTCAGCCTCGACGGCAACATCCTTGCCTTCACCGTCGACGTGATCGGCGACGAGCGGTACACCCTGCGCTTCAAGGACCTGCGGTCCGGTGAGATCGCCGGGGAGGAGATCTCCGGCATCGGCGCGCGGGTCTCCTGGGCGGCCGACAGCGCAACGGTGTACTACACCACCGTCGACGAGGCGTGGCGTCCCGACACCGTGTGGCGGCATCGACTCGGCGCGCCGGGCCCGGCCGAGCAGGTGTTCCACGAGCCCGACGAGCGGTTCTGGGTGGCGTTGGGGCGCACCCGCAGCGACATGTTCATGGTGATCGCGGCGGCCTCGGCGGTCACCTCCGAGGTGCTCGTCGCCGACGCCGCTGATCCGCAGGCCGAGTTCGCGGTGGTGCTGCCGCGGCGCGACGGCGTCGAGTACTCCGTCGAACACGCGATCATCAACGGCGAGGACCGGTTTTTCATCCTGCACAACGACGGCGCGGCGAATTTCACCCTCGTCGAGGCCCCGGTCGCCGATCCGGCCGCCCAGACCACGATCATCCCGCCGCGCGAGGACGTCCGCCTCGAGGATGTCGACGCCTTCGCCGGCCACGTCGTGGTCAGCTACCGCCGCGAGGGCCTGCCGTGCGTGCAGATCCGGGCGATCGGCGCGGCCGGCCTGGGCGACCCGCAGGACATCACCTTCGACTCGGAACTCATGGCGTGCGGACTGGCCGGGAACCCCAACTGGGACGGCCCGAGACTGCGCGTCGGCGCGACGTCGTTTCTGGCGCCGATGCGCATCTACGACATCGACCTGGCGTCGGGGGAGCGTTCGCTGCTGCGCGAGCAACCGGTTCTGGGCGGTTACCGCCGCGACGACTACGAGGAGCGCCGGGACTGGGCGATCGCGGCGGACGGCACCCGGATCCCGATCTCGCTGATCCATCGCCGCGATCTGCAGTTCCCGGCACCGGCGGTGCTCTACGGCTACGGCGCCTACGAGGCCAGTGAGGACCCGCGTTTCTCCATACCCCGGTTGTCGCTGCTGGATCGCGGAATGGTCTTCGCGATAGCCCATGTGCGCGGCGGCGGGGAGATGGGTCGGCTGTGGTACGAGGACGGCCGACTGCTGCAGAAGAAGAACACCTTCACCGACTTCGTCTCAGCGGCGCGCCATCTCGTCGACTCCGGGCTCACCCGGCCGCAGAACCTGGTCGCACTCGGCGGCAGCGCCGGCGGCCTGCTGATGGGCGCGGTCGCCAACCTGGCGCCGGAGTTGTTCGCCGGGATCCTCGCGCAGGTGCCCTTCGTCGACCCGCTCACCACGATCCTCGACCCCTCGCTGCCCCTGACGGTCACCGAGTGGGACGAGTGGGGCAACCCGCTGGAGGATCCCGAGGTGTACTTCTACATGAAGTCCTACTCGCCGTACGAGAACATCGAAGCCAAGGAATACCCGGCGATCCTGGCGATGACGTCGCTCAACGACACCCGGGTCTTCTACGTCGAACCCGCCAAATGGGTGGCAGCGCTGCGACACACCAAGACCGATGCGCACCCGGTGCTGCTGCGCACCCAGATGGCGGCCGGGCACGGCGGCATCAGCGGCCGCTACGAACGCTGGCGGGAAGTCGCCTTCCAGTACGCCTGGCTGCTGGCGACCGCCGATCCGGAGCGATTCGGCCGGGAGGCCGTTCGCCGTCCATCTGCCTGACACCGTCCCGACACCGGGGCTTGCCACACTGTGCCCATGGCCGGTCGGCTGATCGTGTCGGTGTCCGGGATCGACAACCGGACGCTGGGTCATCTCGACGAGTTTCACCACCTGCTCGATGACCGGGGTGTGCCGGTTTCACTGTTCGTCGCGCCCCGGCTCAAGCACGGCTACCACCTCGACTCGGATCCGGCGACCGCCGACTGGCTGCGCGGGCGGCGCTCCCGCGGTGACGCCGTCGTACTGCACGGCTTCGACGAGGCGGCCAACCGCCGACGCGGCGAGTTCGCCACCATGGGTGCCCACGAGGCCAACCTCCGTCTGCTCGCCGCCGACCGCTGCCTGGAAAGTCTGGGTCTTCGCACCCGACTGTTCGCCGCCCCCGGCTGGAGCGTCTCGTCAGGGACAGTGAAAGCTCTGCCGCGCAACGGTTTTCGATTACTGATCGGACAGTACGCAACCGTCGATCTGGTGCGCGGAACCAGCCGTCGAGCCCGGGTGATCGGCATCGGAGCGGGATTCCTCAGCGAACCGTGGTGGTGTCGGACGGTGGTGCTCTCCGCCGAACGGATCGCGCGCCGGGGCGGGACGGTCCGGTTGGCCGTGTCGGCTCGCCAGCTGGGCAGGCCGGGCCCCCGGCACGCCGTGCTGGACGCGGTCGATCTCGCACTCATGCACGGCTGCGCGCCCGGGGTGTACCGCTGGGACCCCGATCCGGCGCTCGCCGACGCGGCCTAGCGCGCGGTCCCACTGGCGGTGGTGGCGATGCCGCCGTCCACCGGGAGGATCGCACCGTTGACATACGAGCCGGCCCGGCTGGCCAGGAACACCGCCGTCCCCGCCATGTCGTCGTCGCGCCCGATCCGGCGCAGCGGAGCGGAAGCGGCGATGGTGTCTCCGAACGCCTCAAGGGTGGCCGCCATCATCTTCGACGGGAAGGGCCCGGGTGCGATCGCGTTGACCGTGATGTGTTGGGGACCGAGTTCTCTGGCCAGCACCCGGGTCAACTGGTGGATCGCCGCCTTGCTCGCCGAGTAGGAGTAGGTCGACATCGGGCTGACGTGGATACCGTCGATGCTGCCGATGTTGATGACGCGGGCGGGGTCGTCGGCGGTACCGGCGGCGCGCAGCGCAGGCAGCAGTTCCTGGACCATCCAGAACGGTGCCTTGAGGTTGAGATCCAGCACCCGGTCCCACGCCGAGGCCGGGAACGTCTCCAGCGCCTCCCCCCAGGTCGCGCCGGCATTGTTGACCAGGATGTCCAGCGATCCGGATTGGCCGACGTCGGCGGCCAGCCGCTGGCACTCCTCGCGGCGGGACAGATCGGCGGCCACGGCCCGCACCGGGCCGAAGCCCGACAGCGCGGCGACCGCCTGCTCACACCCGTCGGATTTGCGCGAGGAGATCACCACGGCGGCGCCCGCCTGCAGCAGTCCGCGGGCGATCATCAGCCCGATTCCGCGGGTGCCACCGGTGACCAGCGCGGTCTTTCCGGCAAGCCCGAACAGTCGCTGCAGATCGCACATGTCAGAACCGTACCGAGTTCTCCTCGGTGAGGACCCGCACGTCGGTGTCGCACATTTCGCTCAACCGGCTGTGGTAGATCCCGCGCGCCTCCGGGGCGATGATGCCCTGATGGATCGGAACGGCGTGGCGGGGGGCGACGGCCCGTAGGTAGTCGACGGCCTCGGCGATCTTCATCCACGGCGCCGCCGCCGGTGTGGCCAGCACGTGCACCGCCTCCCCGGGGACGAACAGCGCGTCCCCGGGATGCATCAGCTTCGCCGGGTGTTCAGCGTCGCCGATCAGGTAGGAGATGTTGTCGATGACCGGGATCTCGGGGTGGATGACGGCGTGCCGCCCGCCCGCCCCGCGAAGCCGCAGGCCGCCGACGGTGAACTCATCACCGGCGTGCACCGCGGTCCAGTCCCCGCCCAGCATGGCCGCGGTCTGCGGGTCGGCGTAGAGCGCGGCCCGCGGGTTGGCCTCCACCAGGGCGGGCAGCCGCCGCGGGTCGGCATGGTCGGGGTGCTGGTGGGTGATCAGGATGGCGTCCAGGCCGGTGACGCCCTCGAATCCGTGGGAGAAGTTTCCCGGGTCGAACAGCAGCCGGACCCCGTCGAGTTCGACGTGCAGGCACGAATGACCGAAGTGCGCCAATTCCATGGATTCGATTGTGCGCTCCCTACGATTCTCGTGTGCGGTTCCCGGTGCGGACGGTCCTGGTGGCGATGCTGGTGGCCGGCGGCCTGCCGCTGGCACCGCGGGCGGCGGCCGAGCCCTACGACTGCCCGCCGGCCTGTGACAGCATTCCCGATTCGGCGTGGGTAGCGCCGTGGTCGATCCCGTTGAACATCGTCTACGACTGGCCGCAGCTGGCCGGGTTGGCCGTGACCTCACCGGGTCCGCGGTTTCGCTTCGAGGAGCTCTGCGGCTCGCCGCCGCCGGCCGCCGACCCGCGCGGCTACGCCGTCGCCGAGCGCGCGGTGGTGGTCCATCCGCCCGGCCAGTGGCAGTTGCAGGCGCAGGTCGTGCATTGGACGGGGGAGACCTGGCGCGGCGCCGAACTGGTCGACCAGGTGTTCGCCGCAGCGCTCGCCGCGTTGCGCGCCTGCCAGCAGACCAACCTGCTGGCCTCGCCCTCGCTGACCGTCGATGAGCCCGACCGGCTGGCCGCGGTGGTCAGCGGCCCGGTGATCCTGCACCAGTACCTGGTCGCCAACCGCGCCAACAGCACCATCAGCGAGCTGGCCCTGTGGTCGGCGGGCCCACCGCTGACGCCGTGGCCGCCGATCGCCGACGCCACCGTCCTCGACACGCTGGGAGCCCCCCTGTGCACCGCATACATCGGCTCGTGCGGATGACCCGCCGGTAGGATCGGGACGCACGATCAGCCGACCGCAGAGGAGCCCAGTGGGCCGGGTAGTAGTCAACGTGATGCCCAAGACGGAGATCCTCGACCCGCAGGGCCAGGCGATCGTCGGGGCGCTGGGCCGGCTGGGCCACTCCGGGATCTCAGATGTCAGGCAGGGCAAGCGATTCGAGCTCGAGGTCGACGATTCGGTCACCGACGAGGAGCTCACCGAGATCGCCGAGTCACTGCTGGCCAACACCGTGATCGAGGACTGGTCGGTGACCAGGGAACCGTCGTGAGCGCCCGGGTCGGCGTCATCACCTTTCCCGGGAGCCTCGACGACGTCGATGCCGCCCGCGCGGTCCGCCTGGCGGGGGCGCAGGCGGTCAGCCTGTGGCACGCCGATGCCGACCTCAGGGGCGTGGACGCGGTGGTGGTGCCGGGGGGCTTCTCCTACGGCGACTATCTGCGCTGCGGGGCGATCGCCAAGTTCGCCCCCGTCATGGGCGAGGTCATCGCCGCGGCGCAGCGCGGCATGCCGGTGCTGGGCATCTGCAACGGTTTCCAGATCCTGTGCGAGTCGGGTCTGCTGCCCGGCGCCCTGACCCGGAATGCGGGCCTGCACTTCCTCTGCCGCGACGTGTGGCTGAAGGTGGACTCCATCACCACCGCCTGGACCTCGCGCTACGAATGGGGTGCCGAGGTGCTGGTGCCGCTGAAGTCCGGCGAGGGACGCTACGTCGCAGCGCAGTCCGTGCTCGATGAACTCGAGGGCGAGGGTCGCGTCGTGTTCCGCTACGCCGAGAACCCGAACGGCTCGATGCGCGACATCGCCGGTGTCAGCTCGGCCAACGGCCGGGTGGTCGGCTTGATGCCGCACCCCGAACACGCGACCGAGCCGCTGACCGGGCCGTCGGACGACGGGCTGGGGATGTTCTACTCGGCCCTCGACGCGGTGCTGGCCGTCTGAGCGATGACCGCCACCGCGCAGGGACTGTGTGCGTTCATCGACGCCTCGCCGTCGCCGTTCCACCTCTGTGCGACCGTCGCCCGGCGACTCACCGACGCCGGTTACACCGAACTGGCGGAGACCGACCGATGGAACGCCGCCGCCGGCCGGTACTTCACCGTGCGCGCGGGTTCGCTGATCGCCTGGCACAGCGCGCCGTCCTCGAACGTCGCGCCCATGCCGTTCCGGATCGTCGGCGCCCACACCGACAGCCCCAACCTGCGAGTCAAGCAACACCCGGACCGCACCGAGCGCGGGTGGCGGCTGGTGCGGCTGCAGCCCTACGGCGGGGCGTGGCTGAACTCGTGGCTGGACCGCGACCTGGGGCTCAGTGGCCGAATCTCGCTGCGCGGCAACGACGGCGGACTTGAGCATCGCCTGGTCCGCTTCGATGAGCCGCTGCTGCGGGTGCCGCAACTGGCCATCCATCTCGCTGAGGACCGAAACTCGGTGAGTCTGAACCCGCAGCGCCACCTCGACGCGGTCATCGGGGCACAGGTCCCGGCTCGGCCGTTTCTCGACTACGTCGCTGATCGGGCCGGGGTGGCGCCGGCTGATCTGCTGTCCGCGGATCTGATGACCCATGACCTGAGCCCCTCCCGGGTCATCGGAGTCGACCAGGACCTCCTCAGCGCCCCGCGGCTGGACAATCAGGCGAGCTGTTATGCCGGACTGGAGGCGCTGATCGGTGCGGCAGCGACCGGTTGCGTTCCGGTGCTGGCCCTGTTCGACCACGAGGAGGTCGGTTCGACGTCCGATCACGGCGCCCAGTCGGATTTCCTGCGCACCACGCTGGAGCGGATCGTGCTGGCCGCCGGCGGTGACCGGGAGGACTTCCTGCGCCTGACGACAGCGTCGATGGTGGCCTCGGCGGACATGGCGCACGCCACCCACCCGAACTATCCGGAGCGACACGAACCCGGCCATCCGATCGACGTCAACGGCGGCCCGGTGCTCAAGGTCCACCCCAACCTGCGTTACGCCACCGACGGCCGCACCGCGGCCGCGTTCGCACTGGCCTGTCGGCAGGCCGGGGTCGGACTGCAGCGCTACGAGCACCGCGCCGACCTGCCGTGCGGGTCCACCATCGGACCGATGACCGCCGCGCGCACCGGGATTCCCACCGTCGACGTCGGCGCGCCGCAACTGGCCATGCACTCCGCGCGCGAACTCATGGGCGCCGCGGACGTTGCCGCCTACGGCGCCGCGCTGCAGGCGTTTCTGGAGCCTGCGAGGTCCCCGTGATGAGTCTGGAGATGATCACCGTCGACTGCGCCGATCCCCCGCGGTTGGCGAAATGGTGGGCGGCAGCCGTCGGGGGAGA
>NZ_JBJTCF010000014.1:0-4999 GCF_046091765.1 Mycobacterium sp. | reverse complement strand
CGGCTGCTCAAGGCCGCCCGGCTGGGCCTGGTCGACCTCGACCGGCGCTGAGGCCCGCCCGCAGCAAATAGCCTGATCAGTCCGCGCGACCCCTAGACTGTTCCTCGTGCGGATACTTGTGGTCGATGACGATCGCGCGGTGCGCGAGTCACTGCGGCGTTCCCTGTCCTTCAACGGCTATACCGTCGACCTCGCCGAGGACGGTGTCGAGGCCCTCGACGCCATCACCAGCGAGCGCCCCGATGCGCTGGTCCTCGACGTGATGATGCCGAGACTGGACGGCCTGGAGGTGTGCCGCCAGCTGCGCAGCACCGGCGACGACATGCCGATCCTGGTGCTCACCGCGCGCGACTCGGTGTCCGAGCGGGTGGCCGGGCTCGACGCCGGTGCCGACGACTATCTGCCCAAGCCGTTCGCGCTGGAGGAGCTGCTGGCCCGGCTGCGGGCGCTGCTGCGCCGGACCGGGCCCGAGGATGCCACCGAAAGCGCGGTGCTGACCTTCGCCGACCTGACGCTGGACCCCTCGACCCGGGAGGTGCACCGCGGCAACCGGTCGATCAGCCTGACCCGGACCGAGTTCGCGCTGCTGGAGATGCTGATGGCCAACCCGCGCCGGGTGCTCACCCGCAGCCGCATCCTCGAGGAGGTGTGGGGCTTCGACTTCCCGACCTCGGGCAACGCCCTGGAGGTCTACGTCGGATACCTGCGTCGCAAGACCGAAGCCGAAGGAGAACCGCGGCTGATCCACACCGTGCGCGGGGTGGGTTACGTGCTGCGTGAGACACCCCCCTAATGCCCCGACGGAAGCGGCGTAGCCCGGCAGTGCGAGTGCCGGCGATCACCACCTCATCGCTGTCGCTGCGGTGGCGGGTGATGCTGCTGGCGATGTCGATGGTGGCGATGGTCGTCGTGCTGATGGCCGTCGCGGTGTACGCGGTGGTCTCCGCCGCGCTCTACACCGACATCGACAACCAGTTGCAGAGCCGCGCGCAGCTGCTGATCGCCAGCGGTTCGCTGGCCGCCGACCCGGCCAAGGCCATCGAGGGCACCGCCTACTCCGACGTGAACGCGATGCTGGTCAATCCGGGCAAGTCCATCTACACCGCCAACCAGCAGGGCCAGACCCTGCCGGTGGGCGACCCGGAGAAGGCCGTCATCCGCGGCGAGCTGTTCCTGTCCCGCCGCACCGTCGTCGACCAGCGGGTGCTGGCCATCCACCTGCCCAACGACAGTTCGCTGCTGATCTCCAAGAGCCTGCAGCCCACCAACGCGGTGATGACCAAGCTCAAATGGGTGCTGCTGGCGGTCGGCGGCGTCGGCGTGGTGATCGCCGCGGTGGCCGGCGGCACGGTCGCGCGCACCGGGCTGCGTCCGGTGGGCCAGCTCACCGACGCCGCCGAGCGGGTGGCCCGCACCGACGACCTGCGTCCCATCCCGGTGGTCGGCAGCGACGAACTGGCCCGGCTCACCGAGGCGTTCAACGCGATGCTGCGCGCCCTGGCCGAGTCGCGCGAGCGCCAGGCCCGGCTGGTCGCCGACGCCGGGCACGAACTGAAGACCCCGTTGACCTCGCTGCGCACCAACGCCGAGTTGCTGATGGCGTCCAGCAGCCCGGGGGCGCCGCCGATCCCGGAGAGCGAGCTGGCCGAACTGCGCGCCGACGTCATCGGGCAGATCGAGGAGCTGACCACCCTGGTGGGCGATCTGGTGGACCTCACCCGGGAGGACAACGCGCACGGCGTGACCTTCGAGCCGGTCGACATGACCGAGGTCATCGATCGCAGCCTGGAGCGGGTTCGCCGCCGCCGCAACGACATTCAGTTCGACGTCGACATCATCGGCTGGCAGGTCCAGGGGGATGCCGCCGGGCTGTCGCGGGCGGTGCTCAACCTGCTCGACAACGCCGCCAAGTGGAGCCCGCCCGGGGGCACCGTCGGGCTGCGGCTGCACCAGATCGACTCCGCCAACGCCGAACTGGTGGTCTCCGACGAGGGTCCGGGGATCGCCGCCGACGAGCGCGGCCTGGTGTTCGAGCGCTTCTACCGGTCGGCGTCGGCGCGCTCGATGCCCGGCTCGGGCCTCGGCCTGGCGATCGTCAAGCAGGTGGTGGTCAAGCACGGCGGCATGATCCACGTCGGGGAGACCGTGCCCGGCGGTCAGCCCCCCGGCACGTCGTTCTTCGTGCTGCTGCCCGGTCGCCCGGTCGCATCGACCTACCCTCGGATTTCCGCCCCTAGCGAAATCCCGGTCGTCAACGGTTCAGCAACCGTTGACGTCGCGGAGCCATCACAGGTCTCGCGTGTCGTCTCAGTCGATTCTTAGCGGCACGCGTCACCCTGGTACCACAGCTCAACGTTGAGTGTGCCCCGCAGGCCAGCGAGAGAGAGCCAGCAGCGACCATGACAGACGACCAGCGGTACCCCCCGCCGCAGCAGCCCGGCCCGTCCACGCCCGGCTACCCTCCGCCCGGCTACCGCCAGCCCTACGACTGGCGCTACCCGCCCGGCCCGCAGGGCCCGCGGGGGTATGACCCCTACCGCGCGACCCCGGGAGCGCCGGGCGCCTATCCCGCGCCGCCCGCCAAGCGTTCCCGCCCGATCGCCCTGGCGGCCGGGGGACTGGCGATCGCGGTGATGTCGGCGGCCGTCGGCGGCCTGGTGGCCACGGTCGTCGAGCCCGCGGCCCAGCCCGCGACGTCGATCTCCGGTCCGGCGCCCCGGGGTGGCGCGGTTCCGACGGCGAACCTGCCGGCCGGGTCGGTCGAACAGGTGGCCGCCAAGGTCGTGCCCAGCGTGGTCAAGCTGGAGACCAAGATGGGCCGGCAGTCCGAGGAGGGCTCGGGCGTGGTCCTCTCGGCGGACGGTCTGATCCTGACCAACAGTCACGTGGTGGCCGCCGCCAAGGACGGGCCGCAGCTGCCGCCCGGCGCTCCGGGCCGCCCCGGCGAACCCGGGGAAGCACCCGGTGCGGGACTGACCACCAGGGTGAGCTTCGCCGACGGGCGCACCGCGTCGTTCACGGTGGTCGGTGCGGATCCCGCGACCGACATCGCGGTGGTGCGCGCGGAGGGCGTGTCGGGTCTGACCCCGATCGCGCTGGGCTCCTCGGCGCAACTGCGCGTCGGGCAGCCGGTGGTGGCCATCGGCTCCCCGCTGGGACTCGAGGGCACCGTCACGACCGGCATCGTCAGTGCGCTCAACCGTCCCGTCGCCGCCAGCGGCGACGCGTCGAATCAGAACACGGTGCTCGACGCCATCCAGACCGACGCGGCGATCAACCCGGGTAATTCCGGCGGGGCGCTGGTGAATATGAGCGGCGAACTGGTCGGGGTGAACTCGGCGATCGCGACGTTGGGCGGTAACTCCCCTGAGGACCAGAGCGGATCGATCGGTCTGGGTTTCGCGATCCCGGTGGATCAGGCCAAGCGCGTCGCCGACGAGTTGATCAACACCGGCACCGCCTCGCACGCCTCGCTGGGCGTGCAGGTCAGCAACGACGTCACCACCAACGGGGCCAAGATCGTCGAGGTCGTCAAGGGTGGTGCGGCCGCCGGGGCCGGCCTGCCCAGCGGGGTGGTCGTCACCAAGGTCGACGATCGCGTGATCGGCAGCGCCGACGCTCTGGTGGCAGCCGTGCGGTCGCGCGCACCGGGAGACAGATTGACGCTGACCTACCTCGACCCGTCGGGCTCGCCGAAAACCGTCGAGGTCACCCTCGGCAAGGCCGATCAGTGATCCGTGTCGTCGGCGGACGTCCGGTCACGCCGTTGCGCAGACCGGCCCACCCGGTTGCACCCGGATATGCCGCACCCGGATATACGGTGGCAGTCATGGAAAATCCGGAGGGATCCGCCGGGCGGGCACTGGTCGTGGTGGTCGACGACCGCCACGCGCGGGGTGCGGTCGCCGACCTCAATGGGCCGCTGGTCACCGAACTTCTCACCGAGACCGGCTTCGTCGTCGACGGGGTGGTGGTGGTGGCCGCCGACGAGCAGGAGATCCGCAACGCGCTCAACACCGCGGTGATCGGCGGGGTCGACCTGGTGGTGTCGGTCGGCGGAACCGGCGTCACCCCGCGCGACGTCGCCCCGGAGGCCACCCGCGCGGTGCTGGACCGGGAGTTGCCGGGCATTGCCGAGGCGCTGCGGGCCTCGGGTCTGGCGGCCGGCAGCGTCGAGGCCGGCCTGTCCCGCGGGCTGGCCGGCATCTCGGGCAGCACCCTGGTGGTCAACATCGCCGGATCGCGCTCCGCGGTGCGCGACGGCATGGCGACGCTGGGCCCGATGGCCAAACACGTGATCGCCGACCTGTCCAGCCTCGAGATCTGAGGCCGCCGGTGCGCTGTTCGGGGGCGCGTGACGTGCACAAATGCCCCGACTGTGACGTTAGTCACAACGACGGCCGCCGCTGATGGCCGCGGGGCGCCGTGACCGGCCCGACCGCGAGCGGCCATCGACAGCCGACCGTCCCCGCGAGGTCCCCGAGAGTCCCGACGAGGACGCCAGCCCCGGCACCGCCGCCCACGACCGCTGGTTGCGGGAAAACGTTCCGCCACACCATCTTTGAGCGATCCCGGTGCCACATGGTCTCCGATACCGGGCGGTCTGCGGCAGGGCCGCCCCGGGGTTCCGGCGGCCTGCGCTGGCCCCCCGGCACGGACCCCGGCGGGGCGCCTGCGCCCCGCTCCCGGCGGCCCGGCGAAACCGCTCGCGTTGCCGCGACGAGACCGTGCCGTTATCTTGCTCAGTGTCGTAATACCGCCGGGGGCCCGGCGTCCGTGAGAACACCGCCGACAGATCGAGGGAGAGCATGAAAGCAGGTCGTGTGCTGGTGGCGGTGGCAGCCAGGGTGGCAGCGGCGCTGTCGGGGGTGCTGGTGCTGGCGGCGGGGCTGGTCGGGGGTGCGGGCAGTGCGCAGGCGGCGCTGGACAATCAGATGACGCTGGTCGACGGTGGTGGGCGCACGATGACGATCCAGCAGTGGGACACCTTCCTTGACGG
>NZ_JBJTCF010000013.1:0-65112 GCF_046091765.1 Mycobacterium sp. | reverse complement strand
CCCCGGTGTGCTCACCGCCGCCGCCCCCACCGCCGCTGGAGGACGACGACTGGGAGGCGGTGTAGGCGACGATGGACGACGACAAAGCCGACTCGAAGCTATCGAAGCTAGCACCTCCCGCCGAGGACGAGGTCCAGCCGGTGCCCGACGAACTGTGGTACCAGCCCGGCTGGGGCGGCACCTCGCCGGTGGCCGCCTGATACTTCGCCGCCCAGACTGCCGCGGCTCCGCCGGCGACCGCGAACGGGACGTAGGCGGTGTAGAGGTCGCGGCGTCCGGAGAAGTCGAAGCGCGACTCCGCGGACTCGGTGGCCAGCAGGCGATGAAACCCGCCGGCCTCGGACCACAGCTGTCGACCGGCCGCGGTCCGCCGGGTGCCGACACCCGCGCGCCAGGACCGCAGCGACATCAGGAAGAACAACGCGAAGGGCAGCCCCCACAGGGTCATTCCGCCGAAGGTGGGGCTGGCGAATCCGACGATGGTCCCCACCAGGGCGACCGCGTTGGCCAACCGCAACCACAACTCCTGGCGGTGTTTCTCGATCAGGCCGCCGTCGAGGGCCCAGTCCCGAACGGCGGCGGCCATGTCGATCTTGGCTCGGCTGAGCTTGCCGCCGGCGGTGACGGTTCCGTTGGCGTGGAAAACGCCGTCGGGCTCGTCGAGGCCGAGGGCCGCACCCACGGCCTGGCTGACCGGATCGACGCCGTCCCACGCACCGGCGTCCCCGGTGCTGCGGACGGTCCACTTCTTCGGCCCGGCCTCACCCAGCGTCAGCACCCCGCGCTCTGCGAGGTGGAACAGGGTGGCGGTCAGCCCCTCGCCGGGGACCTTCTCGGTCCGGATGTACTCGCACTGCACCGGCCCCAGGCCGGTGGGCGGCGCGTACTGCAGCGGGAAACCCGGGGACGGCTCGACGGTGGAGCGCAACCACAGGAACCCGCCCAGCCCGGCCGCCGCGGCCAGGCCGAGCACCCACGCCATCGCCGCGACCGAGCGTCCGAGGACCCCGTCCCATCGGGTCGACCACGGCAGTTCGGCGCGCGGCGGGGTGGGCACCTCGACGCCGGCCCGGACGGTGACCGGGGTCCGCGGCGCCAGATCGGTGGCGGAAAGTTCCACCCGCTCGCCGTCCACCCGCAGCCCGGCGCAGCCGCGCCCCACCCCGGTGCCAACCGAGCACTGGGCGCCGGGCACCCGGCCGGGCAGGGTGATGGCGACGTCGGCCCGCAGAATCTCGTTGTTCCACGCCGGGGCCACCACGTTCCAGAAGAACACCGAAGGAGCTGCCGGATCCCCGGCGCGCGAGGCGAATTCCCGGTTCTCGCCGACCGAGCCCCGGTCGAGCACACCGGGCACCGTGTAGCGGATCCGGTAGACGTGGGTGCCCGGGCTGAGATACACGGTGGGGTCACCGATCTTGGCCACGACGAATCGGCCGTACTGCTCGGTCAGCATCTCGTAGGGCACCGGCTGACCGTCCAGCGAGATCTCGAGCACGTCGGGCACCTGTCGCACGTGCGGGTCATTGGGGTTGCCGACGTCCCAGTACCGGAAGATCCCGTGGCGCAGCATCGGGAACTCGGCGGTGATGGTCTCAGTGGCCTGCAGCAGCCCGTCGCGGTCGACCGCGATGTCGGCTCGCAGGGTGCTGATCACCACCGGATCGGAGACCGGCCCGCTCTGCGACGTGCTCCCGGACAGCGCCGGATGAAGCAGTCCGAGCACCACGAACAGACCGGCGGTCCCCCACACCAAAACCCGGGCCACGGACTTCACGGCGACCTCCCGGGCTGATTCTCAATTCGTCAGCCTAGTGGCAGCGGAAGTGGCGGGTCAGCCGATCTGCAGCGGGTCGATCTGAACCCTGACCGCCGGATCGTGGCGTGCGCTGCGCACCGCGGCGGATTCGCGAAGCGATCCGGCCAGCGCCAGGCCTTCGTCGCGGGACACCCGGATCAGCACCCGGACCACCGGATCGCCGGTCGCGGCCCCCGGGGGCCGGCGCACACCCGGGGGCAGCTCCACCGGGCCGATCACCTCGGCGTCGGCGGGCAGCTGGGTCTGGGCGATCAGCGCGGAGACCGCCTCGGGCGGTCCGTCGACGGCGGCCATGTGCACGGCCGGCGGCAGCCCGACGGCGACCCGGGCGGCGAGTTCGGCCTCGGCGTGGCCGACCGGGTCCCACTTGACGAGCGCCTGCACGGTGGGGATCGCCGAGTCGGCGACCACCACGACGACGCCGCCGTCCTCGCGGGAGTGCACCTGCGCGGCCGCGGCCATCCACCGGCGCAGGGCATCCTCGGCGGCCCTGAGGTCCTGACGACCCAGCAGGGCCCAGCCGTCGAGCAGCAGCGCGGCGCCGTAGCCGTCCGGTGCGAGCGGTTCGGCACCCGGGGTGGCGACGACCACGGCCGCACCCGGGCCGATCGCGGCCTGCACGGCGTCGCCCGCCGAGGTCACCACCGGAGTCCCCGGAAAGGCCCGGCCCAGTTCCTCGGCGGTGCGCCGGGCGCCCACCACCACCGCGCGCAGACTGTCCGAACCGCAACGCGGACAGCGCACAGCGGCGTCCACCCGCCCGCACCACCGGCACGTCGGGCCGTCCGCGCTGCGCCCCGACAGCGACAGCGGGCCGGCGCAGTGCCGGCACCGGGCGATGGTCCGGCACCGCGCGCACGCCACCGAGGGCAGGTAGCCCCGTCGGGGCACCTGGACCAGGACCGGCGACCCGCGCTCCAGCGCCGAGCGGGCGGCCCGCAGCGCGACCGACGGCAGCCGCGCCGTGCGGGCCGCCGGGTCACGCTCCTCGGCGTAGCCGCCGTCCTCCAGTGCGACGACCCTGGGCGCGCGGCTACGAACGACCGGCCTGGCGGCCGCGAGGTCGTGCGCCCATCCGCTACCGACCAGGGCCTGCGCCTCGGCGGTGCGGGCGAAGCCGCCGATGAGCGCGGCACAGCGCAGCTGGTGCGCCCGCAGCATGCCGACCTCCCGGGCGTGCGGATAGGGCGCCCGGGGTTCGGCCAGGCTGTCGTCGCCGTCGTCCCAGACGATGACCAGGCCCAGCCGCTGCACCGGCGCGAAGACCGCGCTGCGGGTGCCGATCACCAGCCGGGCCCGGCCGTGCAGTACCGACAGCCACCGGCGGTAACGGGCCGACGGACCCAGGCCGGCCGCGAGCGCGACCACCGCCGATTCGTCGATCAGGGCCGTCGCGGCACGCCAGAGGGCCTCGACGTCACGCTGGTCGGGCACCACCGCCAGCACCCCGCGACCGCCGCCGACCGACGCGGCCGCCGCCTCGGCCAGCCGATCGCACCACCGCTCCCCGGGCAGCGCCTGCCACACCGCGCGGGCGGCCCGGCCGTCGCGCAATGCGGCGAGGAACCGCTCGCCCCGGGCGTAGCGGACCCACCCGGCCGGGTCGACGGGCCGGACGGCCGGCGCCTGCCCGGGTCCCGGCGGCGAGGCGGCGGCCTTTTCCGCAGCCGCGTGGCGCGGCGGGATGGCCAGTCGCACGACGTCGGGCCGGGTTCCGGCGTAGCGTGCGGCGACCGCGTCGACCAGTCGCCGCACCTCCGGGGTCAGGACGGGTTGGGCCGAGAGGACCCGGTCGAGCCACCCGAGCTGACCGGCGTGGTCGGTGTCCGAGCGGCGTTCCAGGATGAAGGCATCGGTCAGCCGGCCGCGGAACCGCACCCGCACCCGCACTCCGGGCTGGGCGTCGTCGGACTGGTCGGCGGGAACCAGGTAGTCGAACTCCCGGTCCAGGTGCGGCACCGAGAGCATGGGCAGCACCCGGGCGATGGGCTCATGCTCAGCAGCACACCGGCCCGATCCGCTCACCTGCTCCTCAGAGTTCGCGCTCCCCGCCCGCCGCTCGACGTTCCCGAGCGCTGAAGAATACATCCTTCTTCGAGATGTCACCCTGTGCGAGCTTGCGGAGGGTGTACTTGTCCACCGCATCCCAGGCGCCCTGCACGCCGTCGGGCGATGCGGCGTAGGTCAGCGACTTCCCGCGGGCGAAGCCCATTCGCTCGCCGACGGCGACGGCGTCCATGTTGGCCCCGAGGAAGACGAAGTCCCAGGAGTAGACGGTCTCCTGGTGCGCGATCAGGTCCCGCACCGCCTGCAGCTTCCACTCGGTGCTCGCGTTTTCATAGCCGTCGGTCATCACCAGCACGGTGACATCACCCGGGCGGTCGCCCTCGGGGAGGGCGTCCAACCCCGCCCCCACCTCGGTGATGAACCGTCCGACCGCATCGAGCAGCGCCGTGCTGCCCCGCGGGTGCAGCTCCAGGGCCGGCACCTCGGCGACGTCGCGGTCCCGGTAGACGATCTCGTAGTCAGAGTCGAACTGGGCCAGGGTCACCCGGGTGGTGCCCGACCCACCCCGCTGTCCGGCGATGAAGGCGTCGAACCCGCCGCAGGTGTCCTCGGCGATGGCGTGCATCGACCCGGACCGGTCCAGCAGTGCGGCGATCAAACTCGCGTTCGAATTAGTCATGTTTCCCCCTAGGTGAGATGATGGTGTCCGACACATCCGGGGCCCGGATGTGTTCTATATCTCCAGGATAACCGCGGCCACCGACATGTTTGCTGGGCCGTGAACGGCGCGGTTTGTGGCGTGGCAGCCGACATTGTCAGAATGGTGGTCGCAACGGTCGCGATGATTTAGCCGCAGGAGAGGCCTCGGATGACGGGTGTAACGCGCCCGGATGCGGGGCCGATACAGACTCCGATCACCGGGCACCTGCTCGGGATCGTCAGGGACCGACAGGATCGACAGGGAAGGCCAACCGGATGAGGCGGATGAGGACCCACGGCAGCACGGTGATCGGCGCACTCGGCGTCGTGAGCGGGATCGCCGGGATCGCACTGGCAGGGCTTGCCGCCCCGGCGGCGACCGCCGCCCCCGACTGCAGTCCGGCCGCGGTGCAGAACACCGTGGACACCGTGACCCAGCAGGCCCAGGCCTACCTCGACACCCACCCCGAGGGCAACAAGACCCTGATGTCGGCTGCGCTGCAGCCCCGGCCGCAGGCCGAGGTGACGATCCGCGACTACGCCGCGACCAACCCGCAGGAGTACGCGGAGTTCCGCAAGATCCTGCTTCCGCTGGCGACCGTCCAGGACCAGTGCGGCACCCAGGTGGTGCCCGCCCAGTTCCAGTGGGCGTTCGACCAGTTCATCGGCTGACACGCCAGGCGTCCCGAGCGTCGCGATGACACCCGATGTCCAGACACTGATCATCGGGGCCGGGTTCTCCGGACTCGGGGTCGCGATCGCCCTGGATCGGGCGGGCCTCGGCGACTACCAGATCGTGGAGGCCGGCGGCGGCGTCGGCGGAACCTGGTACTGGAACACCTACCCCGGCATCGCCGTGGACATCCCGTCGTTCTCCTATCAGTTCTCCTTCGAGCAGAGCTCCCGGTGGACCCGAACCTACGCCCCGGGCACGGAGTTGCGCGCCTACGCCGAACACTGCGCCGACAAGTACGGGCTGCGGTCCCGGATCCGCCTGCACACCCGGGTGCTCGGCACCGCCTTCGACGACGAGGCCGGGGTGTGGCGGGCCGATCTCGACTCCGGCGAGACGCTGACGGCGAGGTTCCTGATCAACGCCAGCGGCGCGCTGACGATCCCCAAACTCCCCCAGATCGAAGGCTTGGACGGTTTCGCCGGACCCGCCATGCACACCGCGCGCTGGGACCACAGCCAGGACCTCACCGGCAAACGGGTCGCGATCATCGGCACCGGCGCCTCTGCGGTTCAGGTCATTCCGGAGATCGCGCCGACGGTGCAGCGGCTCACGGTCTTCCAGCGCACCCCGATCTGGTGCTTCCCCAAGTTCGACGTCGAACTCCCGGCCGCGGCGCGGCGGGTGCTGCGCATTCCCGGCGGCAAGTCGCTGCACCGCTGGATCAGCCAGGCCTACGTGGAGTTGACCTTCCCCATCGCCGCGCACTACTTCACCCTCAACCCTTTCGCCAAGCGGATGTCCGAGGCGGGAAAGGCCTACCTGCGCAGAGAGGTTCGTGATCCCGAGGTCCGCGCCAAGCTCACCCCGCGCTACGCGGTCGGCTGCAAGCGGCCCGGCTTCCACAACACCTACCTGTCCACCTTCAACCGCGACAACGTCGATCTGGTGACCGAGCCGATCGACCGGATCACCCCCGGCGCCGTGGTGACCGCCGACGGCCGCGAACACGATGCCGACGTGCTGATCCTGGCCACCGGCTTCACGGTGATGGACATCGACAGCGTCGCCTATCCCATCACCGGCACCGGCGGGATGTCACTGGTCGACTACTGGGACACCCACCGGTTGCGGGCCTACGAGGGTGTGAGCGTTCCGGGCTTTCCGAACATGTTCTTCGTGTTCGGGCCCTACGGCTACGTGGGATCCTCGTATTTCGCCCTGATCGAGGCGCAGAGTCACCACATCGTGCGCTGCCTGAGCCATGCGACCCGGCACGGCGCGAACCGGATCGAGGTCAGGACCGAGGCCAGCGACCGGTTCTTCGCCGAGATGCTCGGCAAGCGCCACCGTCAGATCTTCTGGCAGGACAGCTGCGCACTGGCCAACAGCTACTACTTCGACCGGCACGGCGACGTGCCGCTGCGTCCGGACACGACCCTGCAGGCGTTGTGGCGCAGCCGCCGATTTCCGTTGTCGGACTACGCGTTCGGGGTCACAGCCTGACGGCTAGACCGAGTTCTTCAGGTCATCGACCTTGTCGGTCCGCTCCCACGGCAGATCGAGGTCGTTGCGACCGAAGTGGCCGTAGGCGGCGGTCTGCGCATAGATCGGCTGCAGCAGGTCGAGGTCGCGCACGATCGCTCCGGGCCGCAGGTCGAAGACCGCGGTGATCGCCTTCTCGATACGGTGCGGGTCGACGGTTTCGGTGCCGAAGGTCTCCACGAACAGGCCCACCGGCGCGGCCTTGCCGATCGCGTAGGCGACCTGAACCTCTATCCGGTCGGCCAGTCCGGCCGCCACGACGTTCTTGGCGACCCAGCGCATCGCGTACGCGGCCGATCGGTCGACCTTCGACGGATCCTTGCCCGAGAACGCACCGCCGCCGTGCCGGGCCCAGCCGCCGTAGGTGTCGACGATGATCTTGCGCCCGGTCAGGCCGGCGTCACCCATCGGGCCGCCGACCACGAACTTGCCGGTCGGGTTGACCAGCAGCCGGAAGTCCGAGGTGTCCATCGTCGCGTGGCCGAGGTCATCGAGCACGGCGTCGACGACCTGCTCCCGGATGTCCGGGGCCAGCGTCTTGACCAAATCGACGCCCTCGGCGTGCTGGGTGGAGAGCACCACGGTGTCCAGGCGGATCGGCGTGGTCCCCTCGTAGGCGATGGTGACCTGGGTCTTGCCGTCCGGGCGCAGGTAGTCCAGGGTGCCGTCCTTGCGGACCGCGGACAGTTTGCGGGACAGCCGGTGCGCGAGTGCGATCGGCAGTGGCATCAGTTCGGGGGTGTCACGGATCGCATAGCCGAACATCAGCCCCTGATCACCGGCACCCTGAGCGTCGAGCGGATCCCGCTCGCCCTCGACTCGGGCCTCGTAGGCCTCGTCGACACCAATGGCGATGTCCGGCGACTGCGCGCCGATGCCGATGTTGACCCCGCAGGTCTCCCAGTCGAAGCCCTTCTCGGAGGAGTCGTAGCCGATCTCGCGGATCCGGTCCCGCACGGTCTTGGTGATGTCGGCGAACGCCTCCTTGGCGTTGGTGGTGACCTCGCCGACGACGTGCACCTGACCGGTGGTCACCAGGGTCTCCACCGCGACGCGCGATTTCGGGTCTCCGGCGAGCAACGAGTCCAGCACCGAGTCGCTGATGGCGTCGCAGATCTTGTCGGGGTGTCCCTCGGTCACCGACTCGCTGGTGAACAGCCGACCGCTCACGGTGTCAAACCCTTCTGATCCAGGAACGCGGCGATCGCGTCCACGATGCGGCTCGCCATCAGTGTCTTCGAGGCGTGCTCGAGGGTGGTCTCGGTGCCGTCCGCGGCCAGCAGCCAGCCGTCGTTGCTGTCCACCTCGAACGCGCGGCCTTCGCCGACGGCGTTGACCACCAGCAGATCGCAGGCCTTGCGCCGCAGCTTAGCCCGGGCATAGGACAGGACGTCGCCGTGGGCGTCGCCGGTCTCGGCGGCGAACCCGACGATCGCCCTCAGATCCGGAAGCTGTCCCTCGGCACGCTGGCGAACGACACCGGCCAGCACGTCGTCGGTGCGCACCAGTTCCACCGTCGGCCGCTCCCCGGCGTCGGCGCTCTTCTTGATCTTGGCCGGGGCGACCCGGGCGGGCCGGAAGTCGGCGACCGCGGCGGCCATCACCAGCACGTCGGCCGCGGGCACATGCTTGGACACCGCCTCATGCATCTGGGCCGCCGACGTGACGTGCAGCACGTGCACGCCGGCCGGATCGGCCAGCCCGGCGGTCTGACCGGCGATGAGGGTCACCTCGGCGCCCCGCTGGGCGGCGACCCGGGCCAGCGCGTAGCCCTGCTTGCCCGAGCTGCGATTGCCGACGAAGCGCACCGGGTCGATCGCTTCGCGGGTGCCCCCGGCGGTGACCAGGAACCTCACACCCCGCAGATCGTGGGGCAGGGCGTCGGCACGCTCGAGGAGCAGCTCCGCGAAGGTGGTGATCTCCTCGGGTTCCGGGAGCCGCCCGGCGCCGGTGTCGGCACCGGTGAGCCGACCGGTCGCCGGCTCCAGCACGATCGCGCCGCGGCGGCGCAGGGTCGCCACGTTGTCGACCGTGGCCGGGTGCTGCCACATCTCGGTGTGCATCGCCGGGGCGAACAGCACCGGGCAGCGCGCGGTGAGCAGGCATGCGGTGAGCAGGTCGTCGGCACGGCCGGTGGCGGCCCGGGCCAGCAGATCGGCGGTGGCCGGGGCGACCAGCACCAGATCGGCCTGCTGGCCGAGGCGAACGTGCGGCACCTCCGAAACGTCCTGGAAGACGTCGCTGCGCACCGGGTGCCCGGACAGCGCCTCGAAGGTCGCGGCCCCGACGAAACGCAGGGCCGCCCGGGTGGGCACCACCTGGACGTCGTGGCCTGCCTCGGTCAGGTGACGAACGACCGCACAGGCCTTGTAGGCGGCGATGCCGCCGGACACCCCGACGATGATCCGCTTGGGTCTCATGGGAGGAACCCGCGGTGGCCGCGGCTACTCGCCTTCGGTGTGTTCGAGTTTGTCGCCGTGGATCTCCCGCAGCGCGATCGACAGCGGTTTCTCCTGCAGCCCCGGCTCGACGAGCGGGCCGATGTATTCCAGGATGCCGTCGCCGAGCTGGTTGTAATAGTCGTTGATCTGGCGGGCGCGCTTGGCCGCGTAGATCACCAGCGCGTACTTGCTCGACACCCGGGCCAGCAGTTCGTCGATGGGCGGATTGGTGATGCCCAGCGGGGTGTCGTAGGCCCTGGCCGCGCCGGGCGCCGGATCGTAGTGATCCGAGTTGGTTGTCACGTGGACCTTCTCCTGGGTTTCGAGGGTTGTCAGGTGGGGCTCGCGGGTCGTTTCGCGATCTCTGCCTGACCGCTCGCGCCCGGTTTCGGCGCGTTTCCCACCAGCAACGATATCAATTCAGCGCAGGCCGATTCCAATCGGCTGTTGACCACGACAGCGTCGAACTCGTCCTGAGCAGCCAACTCCGCCTCGGCGGCGGCCAGCCGGCGCGCCATCCGTTCGGGGGTTTCGGTGCCCCGCTCGGCCAGCCGTCTGCTCAGGGCATCCCGATCGGGCGGAGCCAGGAAGACCGTCACGGCGTCCGGGAGCACCTTCTTCACCGCCCGGGCACCGGCCAGGTCGACTTCGATCAGCACCGGATGCCCCGCAGCGGCGGCCTGCAGAACCGGCGCCGACGGCGTTCCCGACCGGTGCAGTCCGCCGTGGATCTCGGCCCACTCCAGCAACTCGCCGCTGTCGATGAGGTGCTGGAAACGGTCCGGGGAGACGAAGGTGTAGTCCACGCCGTCGACTTCGCCCGGGCGTGGCTCCCTGGTCGTCACCGACACACTGAAGTAGAGGTCGGGAAACCGGTCGCGCAGCACCCGGACAACTGTCGACTTCCCCACCGCCGACGGGCCGGACAGCACCAGTACGCGACCACGGCGCGCGCTGTCGGGAGATGACCCCCCACTGCTGGCCGGTCCACCGCCGGGGTCGGTCGGTCTGGCCATCGTGCGGCTCAGGCCGGACTCAGGCCGGGCTAGGCGAAGTCGAACTTCTCCAGCAGGGCCTTGCGCTGCCGATCGCCGAGTCCGCGCAGGCGGCGGGTCGGGGCGATCTCCAGCTCGGTCATGATTTCCTGCGCCTTGACCTTGCCGACCTTGGGCAGGGCCTCCAGCAGAGCGGAAACCTTCATCTTGCCGAAGACCTCGTTGGTCTCGGCGTCCTTGAGCACCTGCTTGAGGTTGGTGCCACCGCGCTTGAGCCGATCCTTCAGCTCAGCTCGCGCTCGACGCGCAGCGGCGGCCTTCTCCAAAGCGGCTGCCCGCTGTTCGTCGGTCAACTGGGGAAGGGCCACGAGTTCCTCCGTCTCATCAGCTTCATTGATGTATTCGTTTATCTACTTTTTGCCTGGTCCGGGATCTCCAGCCAGCGACGATGACCGTACCCACGCCATCGCACGCAATCTAACCCCACCCCCAGGGCTGCGACGCAAACGCGCCGGTCAGTAGGGCTGCAGTCGCTGCTCGGCGCGGCCTGCCAGGTCCGTTCACAGCCTGGCCGGCGATGTCGGCCGCTAGGCTCCGATATGGCTTCTGAGCAGGGATTTCCCGGGCGATAGCGAGCCCGGCACCGATCCGCCGGGAGGCCCCGACCCCCGCGAGGGGCCGATCTGACTTGATTGCGCACGTCACGGCGTGTCGCGCGTGTCGCGCTCTGCCTGGTTATCCAGGCCCGATCACCCAGGCCCGATCACCCCAGGTAGGCCAGCACGTCGCGGAACCGTTCGGCGGCCGACCTCAGGGCGGCCGCCTGCGGTCCGGCCCGCAGGATGTCGCGCGCCACCGCTGCCAGCAGCTGACCTGGCCGCGCGCCGCCGAGGCCCCCGAGCGTCTCGGCGCGGCCGCCCTGCGCGCCCACTCCGGGCACCAGGACCGGACCGCCGAGTGCGGAGAGGTCGGGCACCTGCTGCAGGGTTGCACCGACCACGACACCGACCGAGCCCGGCGCGGGCAACGCCGCCCGGTTGAGCTTCGCGGCCTCGTCGACGATCGACTGCGCGACCGTGCGGCCGTCGGCGCGGGCGTTCTGCACCGAGGCGCCTTCCGGATTCGACGTGGCCGCCAGCACGAACACCCCGCGCCCGCGTGCCGCGGCCAACTCCAGCAGTGGCGTCAGCGAGCCGAAGCCGAGGTAGGGCGATGCCGTCACGGCGTCGGCGGCCAGCGGCCCCGCACCCACCCAGGCCTGCGCGTAGGCGGCCATCGTCGACCCGATGTCGCCGCGTTTCGCATCGGCGATCACCAGCACACCCGCCGCTCGCAGCGCCGCCGTGGTGCGCTCCAGCACGGCGAAACCCGTTGAGCCGTAGGCCTCGAAGAACGCGACCTGGGGCTTGGCAACCGCAAAACCGGCGAAGGCCTCGACGCAGATGTCGCAGAACCGGGCCAGGCCGTCCGCGCTGGACGGCAGTCCCCAGGACCGCAGCAGTTCGGGGTGCGGATCGATGCCCACGCACAGCGGACCGCGTGCGGCGATCGCGGCCACCAGCCGGGCCCCGAACACCGGGTCCCCTGCACCCGCCGCGGACCCCCCCACCTCAGGCGCCGCCGAGCGACGCGTGCAGTTCCTGCAGGGAGCGCACGTCGATATCGCCGCGGATGGCGGCTTCGATGCCCTGCACCGCCGCGGATGCGCCCTGCACGGTGGTCACGCAGGGGATGTTCATCGCCACCGCCGCCGACCGGATCTCATAGCCGTCACGGCGCGGGCCCGAGTTGCCGTAGGGCGTGTTGACCACCATGTCCACCTCCCCGGCGTTGATGGCGTCGACGGCCGACATCACCGGCCGGCCATTACCGGGTTGCTGGAAGTGCTTGCGCACCACTTCGCAGGGAATCCCGTTGCGGCGCAACATTTCCGCAGTGCCCTCAGTGGCCAGAACCCGGAACCCGAGGTCTGCCAACCGTTTGACGGGGAACACCAGCGACCTCTTGTCCCGGTTGGCGACCGAGACGAACACCGTTCCGGAGGTGGGCAGCGATCCGTAGGCCGCCGTCTGGCTCTTGGCGAACGCGCTGCCGAAATCGTGGTCGATGCCCATCACTTCGCCGGTCGATTTCATCTCCGGCCCGAGCAGCGAGTCCACTCCGGAGCCGTCCTCCCGGCGGAACCGGCGGAACGGCAGCACCGCCTCCTTGACCGCAATCGGGGCGTTGGGGTCCGGGGTGGATCCGTCGCCGATTGCGGCCAGCAATCCCTCCTGCCGCAACTGGGCGATGCTGGCCCCCAGCATCACCCGCGCGCACGCCTTGGCCAGCGGGATGGCGGTCGCCTTGGACACGAACGGCACCGTGCGGCTGGCCCGCGGGTTGGCCTCCAGGACGTAGAGCACGTCGTCCTTGAGCGCGAACTGGACGTTGAGCAGCCCGACGACTCCCACACCGTGTGCGATGGCCTCGGTCGCGCGCCGGACCGCCTCGATATCGCTTCGCCCCAGCGTGACCGGCGGCAACGCACACGCCGAGTCGCCGGAGTGGATCCCGGCCTCCTCGATGTGCTCCATCACCCCGCCGATGTACACCTCGGTCCCGTCGCACAGCGCGTCGACGTCGATCTCGATCGCGTCCTCCAGAAAGCGATCGACCAGTACCGGATGTTCGGGCGAGAGCTGGGTGGCCCGGGTGATGTAGCCGTGCAGCGTCTGCTCGTCGTAGACGATCTCCATGCCGCGTCCGCCGAGCACGTAGGACGGGCGCACCAGCACCGGGTAGCCGATGGTGGCGGCGATCTGGCGGGCTTCCTCGAAGGTGGTCGCGGTGCCGAATCTCGGCGCGGGCAGGCCGGCATTGGTGAGCACCTGGCCGAACCGGCCGCGGTCCTCGGCGAGGTCGATCGCCTCCGGCCGGGTGCCGACGATCGGGACCCCGGCGTCGGCAAGCCGCTGGGCCAGTCCGAGCGGCGTCTGCCCGCCGAGTTGCACGATCACCCCCGCCACCCCCGGACCGCCCTCGCCGGAGTGCGCCTCGGCCTGGTAGACCTCCAGGACGTCCTCGAAGGTCAGCGGCTCGAAGTACAGCCGGTCGGCGGTGTCGTAGTCGGTGGAGACCGTCTCGGGGTTGCAGTTGACCATCACCGTCTCGAAGCCGGCCTGGCTCAGGGTGGTGGCGGCGTGCACACAGCTGTAGTCGAACTCGATGCCCTGCCCGATGCGGTTGGGGCCCGAGCCGAGGATGAGCACCTTGGGCCGCGAGGTCTGCGGAGCCACCTCCGTCTCGGCGGCAGGGTCGAGCTCGTAGCTCGAGTAGTGATAGGGGGTCTTGGCCTCGAACTCGGCGGCACAGGTGTCGACGGTTTTGTAGACCGGGCGGATACCCAGCCGGGACCGCAGCGAGCGCACGCCCGCCTCGCCGGCCAGTTCGGGACGAAGCGCCGCGATCTGGCGGTCCGACAGCCCGCTGTGCTTGGCCCGGCGCAGCAGATCGGCGTCCAGCACGGGAGCGGCGATCAACTCCGCACGCAGCCGCACCAGACCGTTGATCTGCTCGACGAACCACGGGTCCACCTTGGAGGCGTCGGCGACCTGCTCCACGCCGGCCCCGAGCCGCAGTGCCAACTCGATGTCGTAGAGCCTGCCCTCGGTCGGGGTGCGCAGCCGGGTCAGCACGTCATCGACCCAGCCGTCGTCGTCGGGCGCGGTCCAGAATCCGGCCCGGGTGGTCTCCAGCGACCGCATGACCTTGCCCAGCGCCTCAATGAAGTTGCGGCCCAGCGACATCGCCTCGCCCACCGACTTCATCGTCGTGGTCAGCGTGGGGTCCGCACCGGGGAACTTCTCGAAGGCGAACCGCGGCGCCTTGACCACCACGTAGTCCAGCGTCGGCTCGAAGCAGGCGGGGGTCTCCTTGGTGATGTCGTTGACGATCTCGTCGAGGGTGTAGCCGATGGCCAGTTTCGCGGCGATCTTCGCGATCGGGAAACCGGTGGCCTTGGAGGCCAGCGCGCTGGAGCGGGACACCCGGGGATTCATCTCGATGACGACCAGTCGGCCGTCCAGCGGATTGACCGCGAACTGGATGTTGCACCCGCCGGTGTCGACGCCCACTTCGCGCAGAATCGCGATCGCGAGGTCGCGCATCTTCTGGTACTCGCGGTCGGTCAGCGTCATCGCGGGCGCCACCGTGACCGAGTCGCCGGTGTGCACACCGAGCGGATCGACGTTCTCGATCGAGCAGACCACCACGACGTTGTCGTTGCCGTCCCGCATCAACTCGAGTTCGTATTCCTTCCACCCGAAGATCGACTCTTCGATCAGCACGTTGGCACTCGGCGAGGCGGCCAGACCGTCACCGGCCATCCGCTCGACGTCCTGCACCGTCTGGGCCATACCCGATCCCAGCCCGCCCATCGTGAAGGACGGCCGCACCACGACCGGCAGACCGAGCTCGGCGACGGTCTCCCGAACCTCCTCGAGGGTGAAACACACCCGGCTGCGGGCCGACTCGCCACCCACCTTGGCGACGATGTCCTTGAAGCGCTGCCGGTCCTCGCCGCGCTGAATCGCCTCGAAGTCGGCACCGATGAGTTCGACCCCGTAGCGGTCCAGCGCCCCGTTCTCGGACAGGGCGACCGCGGTGTTCAGCGCCGTCTGCCCGCCCAGGGTCGCCAGCAGGGCGTCAATCCGGTTGCCGCGGGCGGCCTGCTGGGCGATCACCCGTTCGACGAACGCGGGCGTGATCGGCTCGACGTAGGTGAAGTCGGCGAACTCCGGGTCGGTCATGATCGTCGCCGGATTGGAGTTGACCAGGCTGACGGTGAGGCCTTCGGAGCGCAGCACCCGGCAGGCCTGTGTGCCGGAGTAGTCGAACTCACACGCCTGACCGATCACGATCGGCCCGGATCCGATCACCAGGACGTGGCGCAGGTCCGTTCGGCGCGGCATCAGCGGTCCCCTTCTGCGCGGGTCACGAGCGCGCCTCCATCAACTCGGCGAACTGATCGAACAGGTAGTTGGCGTCGTGCGGACCGGCCGCGGCTTCCGGGTGGTACTGCACCGAGAAAGCCCGGCCGTCGACCAGCCTGACCCCCTCCACCACCCCGTCGTTGGCGCAGGTGTGGCTGACCGCGGCGGGCCCGAAGTCGGTGTCGAAAACCTCGCCCCGTTCTCCTTCCAGGGCGAACCCGTGGTTCTGCGCGGTCACCGCCACCCGCCCGGTCGCGTGGTCGATGACCGGCACGTTGATGCCGCGGTGACCGAACACCATCTTGTAGGTCGGGCGGCCCAGCGCCCGGCCGAGTATCTGGTTGCCGAAGCAGATTCCGAACAGCGGGATCCCGGCACCGAGCACCTCGCGGGTGACGGCGACGACGCCGTCCGCGGTGGCCGGGTCCCCGGGACCGTTGGAGAGGAAGACTCCATCGGGCTTGATGTCGGCGATCTGAGCGAACGTCGCCGTCGCGGGCAGCACGTGGGTGCGGATGCCGCGCTGGGCGAAATTGCGCGGGGTGTTGGTCTTGATCCCGAGATCCAACGCGACCACGGTGAAACGCTGCGGCCCTTCGGGTTCCACGACGTACCCCTCGGTGGTGCTGACCTCGCCACAGAGGTCAGCACCCAGCATCGCCGGCTGATGGCGCACGCGGTCGAGCAACTCGGCCTCCGCCGCCAGCGCCGGACCGGAGAACACCCCGGCGCGCATGGAGCCCTGGGAGCGCAGGTGGCGGACGACCGCACGGGTGTCGACGCCGGCGACACCCACCACGTTCTGGCTCGCCAACTCGTCTTCGAGCGTCCCGGTTGCCCGCCAGTTCGACGCCCGCGGCGACGGGTCACGCACGACGTAGCCGGCGACCCAGATCATCTCGCCCCGGCTCTCGGCGTCCTCGTGGTTCCAGCCGGTGTTGCCGATCTGGGGCGCGGTGGCGACCACGATCTGGCGGTGGTAACTGGGATCGGTCAGGGTCTCCTGATACCCCGACATGCCGGTCGAGAAGACCGCCTCGCCGAGAGTCTGCCCGATCGCGCCGAACGCGCTGCCGCGATAGACGCGGCCGTCCTCGAGTACCAGGACCGCCGGCTGCCGGTTCACTGGGAACCTCCTGTCTGCTGGATCCACTGGCTGTAGTCACGCGGGGGGTCGCCGCGAAATCCGGTGTCGATCTCGGTGCCCGAGGGCAGCCGCCACCGGATCACCAGGATGCCTCCCGGCCCGCCCGAGCCCGCGCCGGGCACGACCTTGCCGGCCAGGCCGCGCTCGGAACGCACCGCGGTGACCGACGCCTGCGGAATCCAGATCGGGCTCGCGCCCTGCCGGTCGACGAGGATGCCCTCAGGGTAGCGAGTGAGCACGGCCTTGGCGCGGTCGCCCAGATCGCCCACCGCGACGCGCTCCAGCCAGTTCGGGGCCAGGGTACTGCCGACGTACAGACCGCGGTCGGGCCCGACGACCGCCGGGCTGAGCCGGTCGGGCAGCGGCGGCAGAGTCCCGATCAGATCAGCCTGCCGCCGCGCCCGGCCCTCCCAGCCGCGCAGCATCCGGCGGATGGTCAACCCGATCAGCAGGACGATGACGATTCCGAAGACGTAGGTCGAGATGGCCGTCTCGGTGTTCACCTGCTGCCCGCCTGCACGATCGCACCGGCGCGGGCGGTGATGCGGCCGCGCAGCAGGGTCGCGGTCACGGTGGCCGGCAACGTCATCGACTCGAAAGGGGTGTTGGCCGAGCGGCTGGCCAGAGCGGCACCCTCGACCGTCCAGGTGGCCTCCGGGTCGATGACGACAAGGTTGGCGGGTTCCCCGACCTCCAGCGGACGGCCGTGGTCGTCGAGTCCGGCGATGCGGGCCGGGTTCTCGCTCATCACCCGGGCCAGGCCCCGCCAGTCCAGCAGACCCGGGACGACCATGGTGTCCACCACCACCGACAGCGCGGTCTGCAACCCGAGCATGCCCGGGCGCGCGGTGGCGAACTCACACGACTTCTCCTGCAGGGCGTGGGGAGCGTGATCGGTTGCCACACAATCGATCACGCCGTCGGCCAGCGCACGCCGCAGCGCGTGCACATCGCTGGCCTCCCGCAGCGGCGGGTTGACCCGGTTGACGCCGTCGTAGGTCTGCAGTCGGCTGTCGTCGAGCATGAGGTGGTGCGGGGTGACTTCCGCGGTGATCGCGATCCCCTGCCGGCGTGCCCAGTCCAGGATCGCAACGGTGCCCGCGGTCGATGCGTGACAGATGTGCACCCGCGCGCCGGTGTCGCGGGCGAGCAGCGCGTCGCGAGCGACGATCGATTCCTCAGCGGCCCGCGGCCAGCCGGCCAGTCCCAGCCGCGCGGCCGTCGGCCCCTCGTGAGCGACCGCCGACGCGGTGAGCCTCGGCTCCTCGGCGTGCTGGGCGACCAGCACCCCCAGTCCGCCGGCGTACTCCAGCGCGCGGCGCATCACCAGCGGGTCGTGCACGCACATCCCGTCGTCGGAGAACATCCGCACCTGGGCGACTCCGGCCGCCATCAGCCCCATCTCGGCGAGTTGTCGGCCGGCCAGTCCCACCGTCACCGCGCCGACGGGGTGCACGTCGACCAGTCCGACCTGCTGGCCGCGCCGCCACACGTAATCCGTCACCACCGGGGTGTCGGCGACCGGATCGGTGTTGGCCATGGCGAACACCGCGGTGAAACCGCCCAGTGCCGCGGCGGCCGACCCGGTTTCGATGTCCTCGGCGTATTCGCGGCCCGGCTCCCGCAGGTGGGTGTGCAGGTCGACGAGCCCGGGCAGCAGCACCTGGCCGGCCGCGTCGATCACCTCGGCGTCACCGGGTACCGGCAGAGCAGGGCCGATGGCCGCGATCTGCCCGTCAGCCACCAGCACGTCGACCCGCTCACCCTCCCCGTAGAGACGGACACCCCTGAGCGCCACGCTCACACGCCCACCTCCTCGCCGGTGCCGACCAGAAGATGGAAGAGCACCGCCATGCGCACGTGCACGCCGTTGGAAACCTGCTGCAGCACCGCCGACTGCGGCGAATCAGCGACGGCGAAGGCGATCTCCATGCCGCGCACCATCGGGCCGGGATGCAGCACCGCGGCGTGCCCGGGCAGCATCGCCTGGCGCCGGTCGGACAGTCCGTAGAGCGCCGAGTACTCCCGGGCCGACGGGAAGAAGCCGCCGTTCATCCGCTCCTCCTGCACCCGCAGCATCAGCACCGCGTCAGCGGCAGGGAGTTCCGCATCAAGGTCGTGCGAGATCGCCGCGCCGCCCCAGTCGGCGACCCCGAGCGGCAGCAGCGTCGGCGGTGCGACCAGAACGACCTCGGCGCCGAGGGTTTTCAGCAGTGCGACGTTGGAGCGCGCCACCCGGCTGTGCAGCACATCGCCGACGATCACCACCCGCCGGCCCTCGATCCCGCCCAGCCGCTGGCGCAGCGTGAGCGCGTCGAGCAGCGCCTGGGTGGGGTGCTCGTGGGTGCCGTCACCGGCGTTGATCACGCTGGGCCCGCCCGGGTCCTCTTCGGTGGCGGTCCACTCGGCCAACCGCTGGGCCGCGCCCGAGGCCGGATGCCGGATGATCAGCGCATCGGCGCCGGCGGCCCGCAGGGTCAGCGCGGTGTCGCGCAGCGACTCCCCCTTGGCCACCGAGGAACCCGAGGCGCTGACGTTGATGACGTCCGCGCTCATCCACTTGCCGGCGACCTCGAAGGACACCCGGGTGCGGGTGGAGTTCTCGTAGAACATCGTGATGACGGTCCGGCCGCGCAGCGTGGGCAGTTTCTTGACATCGCGGCCCAGCAGGGCCTGGCGGAACCGGTCGGCATCGTCCAGAATCGCCGTCGCCGCGTCCCGGGTCAGATCGGCGGCCGAGAGCAGGTGCCTGGCGTTCATCGTTGCGTCCCGCTGATGGTGACCGCGTCGCGGCCGTCGTGCTCGACCAGCAGCACATTCACCGTCTCGGCCAGCGACGTCGGCACGTTCTTGCCGACGTAGTCGGCGCGGATCGGAAGTTGGCGGTGGCCGCGGTCGATCAGCACGGCCAGCTGGACGGCCCTGGGCCGGCCGATATCGCGCAGGGCGTCCAGCGCCGAGCGCACCGAGCGGCCGTGGAAGAGCACGTCGTCGACGAGGATCACCAGCGCGCCGTCGACGCCGTCGGCCGGGATCGAAGTGTCCTCCAGCGGCCGGGGCGGTTTGAAGTTCAGGTCGTCGCGGTACAGCGTGATGTCCAACGCCCCGTGGGCGACGCGCACACCGGAGAACTCCTCGATGCGGGCGGCCAGCCGAGCGGCCAGATCCACGCCTCGGGTCGGAATCCCCAGCAGGACCACCCGCGGACCGTCGCCGTCGAGGGCGGTCTTCTCGATGATCTGGTGAGCGATGCGGGAAACGGTCCGGCCGACGTCCGCTGCGGACATCAATTCCCGGCCGGTGGACCCGCCAGAGGTGGCCACGCTTGTCCCGGACCTCCTTCTCCGCCTCTCCGGACGGATCGTTAAAGGATGTCGAACGCCGCCAGCCTAGCACCCGCCGGTCGCGCCGCGCTGGGTAGACTCGCGCGGTGAGTCTCGCCGACAACCAGGTCCCCATCCGCGAGGCGGTCGACTCCGGCCTGCTCGCCGGCGCAGTCACCCTGGTCTGGCAGCGCGGAAAAGTGTTGCAGGTCAACGAGATCGGCTACCGGGACGTCGAAAGTGCGCTGCCGATGCAGCGCGACACCATATTCCGGGTCGCCTCGATGACCAAGCCGGTCACCGTTGCCGCCGCGCTCGCGCTGGCCGAACAGGGCAGGCTCGCCCTCGACGATCCGATCAGCCGGTGGCTGCCGGAAATGGCCGACATGCGCGTGCTGACCCAGCCGGCCGGGCAACTCGACGACACCGTGCCCGCCGACCGGCCGATCACCGTCGAGGATCTGATGACCCACCGCAGCGGGTTGGCCTACATGTTCTCGGTGTCCGGTCCGATCAGCGCGGCCTACGCCGGTGTCTCCCAGCGTCAGGATCAGGACCGCTGGCTGGCCGAGATCGCCGCGCTGCCCCTGATGCATCATCCCGGCGAGCGGGTGACCTACAGCCACGCCACCGAGGTGCTGGGCATCGCCCTGTCCCGCATCGAGGGCAAACCGCTGCACACCGTGCTGGAGGAGCGGGTGCTCGGCCCGCTGGGTATGGCCGACACCGGGTTCTTCGTCTCCCCCGACAAGCGGCCGCGCGGGGCCATCATGTACCGGCTCGACGAGTCCGGTCTGCATCGCGACGCGCTGGGACCCGTTCCGGTGCGCGAACCGCGGTTCTGCCAGGGCGGATCGGGACTGGTCTCCACCGCCGACGACTATCTGCGGTTCATCCGGATGCTGCTGTCCGGGGGCACCGTCGACGGCGTGCGGGTGCTCTCCGAACAGTCGGTGCAGGCGATGCGCGCCGACCGTCTCTCCGACGAACAGAAGCTCCAGCCCTTCCTGGGCGCGCCGTTCTGGGTGGGCCGGAGCTTCGGCCTCAATCTGTCGGTGGTGACCGACCCGGCGACATCGGGGCGGCTGTTCGGACCCGGCGGGCCGGGCACCTTCAGCTGGCCGGGCGCCTACGGGACCTGGTGGCAGGCCGACCCGGCCAACGACCTGATCCTGATCTACCTGATCCAGAACTTTCCCGACCTGACCACGATGGCCACGGCCGTCGGCGGTACCACGCCGTTCGCCCGGCTGCAGGCCGTCCAGCCGCGCTTCGCGCGGCGTACCTACCAGGCACTGGGCTGCTAGCTAGTTCGCTTCGGTCTGACCGCGCAGGATGTCGGCGGCCGCCTTGATCTGGGGCGTCACCGTCATCACCTGACCGAGCACGCCGTTGACGAACCCCGGCGACTCGTCGGTGGACAGTTCCTTGGCCAGTTCGACGGCCTCGTCGACCGCCACCGGCGCGGGCACGTCGTGGGAGTAGAGCAGTTCCCACACCGCCACCCGCAGAATCGCGCGGTCGACGGCGGGCAGCCGCTCCAGCGTCCAGCCCTGGAGGTGCGACGAGATCAGCTCATCGACGTGGTCGGCGTGCGCACTGACGCCCCGCGCGATGGTCACGGTGTAGGCGTTGAGCGGCGTCACCTCGGCGTCCGACCCGGCCAGCGCCGCCCTCGACTCCGCCACCTCGGCCGCCGACAGGCCCCGCGCCTCGGCCTCGAAAAGCAGGCCGACCGCGCGCTTGCGCGCCTGATGCCTGCCCTTCTCGGGCTTGCGGCCGGCCACGGTCAGGCCTCAGGCATTGACTCGGCCCAGATAGCTGCCGTCGCGCGAATCCACTTTCAGTTTGTCGCCGGTGTTGATGAACAGCGGCACCTGGATCTCCGCACCGGTCTCCAGGGTGGCCGGCTTGGTGCCGGCGTTGGATCGGTCGCCCTGCAGTCCGGGTTCGGTGTGGGTGACCGCCAATTCGACGGTGACCGGCAGTTCCAGATACAGCGGGCTGCCCTCGTTGAAGGCGATCTGCACCGGCATGCCCTCGAGGAGGAAGTTGGCCGCATCGCCGACCAGCGACGCGGGCAGCGGGTGCTGCTCGTAGTCCTGGCTGTCCATGAACACGAAATCGCTGCCGTCGCGGTAGAGATAGGTCGCGTCGCGGCGGTCCACCGTGGCGGTCTCCACTTTGACCCCGGCGTTGTAGGTCTTGTCGACCACCTTCCCGGACAGCACGTTCTTGAGCTTGGTGCGCACGAAGGCCGGTCCCTTGCCGGGCTTGACGTGCTGGAACTCGATGATCGTCCACAGCTGGCCGTCGATGTTGAGCACGAGGCCGTTCTTGAAGTCGGCAGTGGTTGCCACGGTGGATCGGTCTCCTTAACATCTGCGGGCGCTGCGGGAACTGTGCGGAGCTTACCCGCCGCGTTTACCCGGCCTCGGCCCCGAGCGGCTGATACCGTCAGCCGCGTCGGTTGGTTTCCCGGGAAGTTTCCGGGATCGAGCGGCGCAGGTGCGCCGTGAGAGGGAACCCGGTGGGAATCCGGGACTGACCCGCAGCGGTATGCAGGAACGAAAACCGCCACCCGCACTGGCCGCGAGGCCGGGAAGCGGCGGTGAGTAGGTGCACCGAACAGGTGCGGGCCTGCGAGTCCGAAGACCTGCCAGCCGTGCCGGGCGCGCCGCGCCCGGCGGCGCATCGCCTCGTGGATTGGGCGCGCGGCCGAACCGGTTGCGCGCTCGCGGGCGAGAGCCAGAGGCTTCCATCCGAAGGGAACGTCCGTGCACATCGAACCGGGGATCGTCGAAGGGTCCAAGATCGCGCTGAGTTATGCCACCGCCGGGGGTGCCGGACTCTATGCGGTGCACGCGGCCCGCCAGGCGGTCGAGCAGCGCAACCTGCCCGCGCTGCTGGCCCGCAGTCTGGCCGCCACCGCCTTGGTGCTCATCGCGTTCCAGGTTCTCCCGCACCCGCCGGTGGGCGTCTCCGAAGTCCACCTGATCTTCGGTTCGACGCTGTTCCTGCTGTTCGGCACGGCGCCGGCCGCCCTGGGCCTGGCCGCGGGCCTGCTGATCCAGGGCATGCTGTTCGCGCCGTTCGACCTTCCCCAGTACGGCATGAACGTCACCACCCTGCTGGTGCCGCTGTTCGCGCTGCAGCTGGTGGCCGGTCGCGTGATCGCACCCAGCACTCCCTACGTGCAGCTGCGCTACCGGCAGGCACTGGCGTTGTCGACCACCTATCAGGCGGGCATCGTCACCTGGGTGGGCTTCTGGGCCTTCTACGGTCAGGGCCTGACCGGCCAGACCCTCGCCTCGGTGGCGACATTCGGGGCGGCGTATCTGGCGGTGATCGTCCTCGAGCCGCTGGCCGACCTGGCGGTCCTGGCCGCCGCCAAGGGCCTGCGCCACGCCGAGGGCCCGCTGCTGCAGCGGCGCCTGCTCAATCCGGCCTGACGGCCGGTCACACCACCGTGAGGCTTTTGGGGTAGCGGGTCAGCACCTCCGGGCCGCGCTCGCCGACGGCCACCGTGTCCTCGATCCGCACCCCGCCCCGGCCGGGCAGGTACACGCCGGGCTCGACGGTCACCGCCATGCCGGCCCGCAGGGTGCCCTCGGCGGCGGAGTTGATGCCCGGCGCCTCGTGGATCTGCAGTCCGACACCGTGGCCCAGGCCGTGCCCGAAGTTGTCGGCGAACCCGGCGGCGCCGATCACCCCGCGGGCGGCGGCGTCGATCTCGCACAGCGGCGCGCCGACCTCAAGGGCCTCCAGGCCCGCCTGCTGCGCACTGGCGACCAGACCGTAGAGGTCGCGCTGCCAGTCCGCGGGGCCGCCGAGGACGAACGTGCGGGTCATATCCGAGTGATAGCCGCCGACCAGCGCCCCGAAATCGATCTTCACCAGGTCGCCGTCGGCCAGCGCGGCATCGGTCGGACGGTGGTGCGGCACGGCCGAGTTCGCCCCGGTGGCGACGATGGTCTCGAAGGCGGGTCCGTCGGCGCCGTGGTCGAGCAGCAGGGCTTCCAGCTGCCGGGCGACGGCGCGTTCGGTGCGGCCGGCCCGCAGACCGCCGCCGTCCACCAGCTCCGTCAGCGCCGCGTCGGCAGCCTGACAGGCCAGCCGCAGCAGCGCGACTTCGCCGGCGTCCTTGACCTCGCGCAGCGTCTCCACCAGTCCCGGCGCCCGGACCAGCTCCGCGGGAGGGATGCCGGTGGGAACACCCTCGAGGGTCTCCGCAAGAGTCCGGTGGCCGTCGACGGTGACCACGTGACTCTCGAAACCGATACGGCGGGCACCCGCCGCGGCGGCCAGTTCGACGAGGTGGCGCCCGCACGCGCGCACCACCGCCAGCTCGAGATCGGGGGCCTGGCGCCCGGCCTGGGTGCGATACCGCGCGTCGGTGGCCAGAACCGCCGGGGTGTCGGCCGCGAACACCAGAAGCCCGGCGTTGGAGCCGGTGAAGCCGGACAGATAGCGCACGTTGACCAGGTCGCTGACCAGCAGGGCGTCCAGTTCCTGCGACGCCATCCGGGCGGCGAGCCGGACCCGCCGCTGGGAATGTGTCACGCCGACCGACGGTACTCGCTACGCTAGGCCCCCATGACAACGTGGTTGCTGCGCGGACTGGTGTTCGCCGCCGGGATGGTCGTCGTCCGCCTCGCGCAGGGAACCCTGATCAACCAGGCCGCGGCCAGTTCGCTGCTGATCAGCGTCATCCTGCTGGCGCTCTACTGGGTGGGCGCCTTCGTGTGGGGCCTGCTCGACGGACGGGCCGACGCCAACGACAGCCCCGATCCCGACCGCCGCCGCGACCTGGCGATGCGCTGGTTGCTCGCCGGGATGGTGGCCGGCGCGGTGAGCGGCCTGGTCACCTGGCTCATCTCGCTGTTCAACAACGACATCTACGTCTCGGGCCTGATCGCCGAACTCACCGCGGTCGCGGCGTTCACCGCCCTGGCGGTCTTCATCCCGGCGATCATCGCGGTCTCCCTCGGCCGCTTCCTGGTCGACCGGGCCAACCCCTACCAGGGCCGGCGGCGGGTCACCGACGGCGACGGCACCGACGTGTTCGACGCGGTCAGCGAGGACTACGAGGCGCCCAGCGACCGGGTCGCCGTCGCCGAGCGTCGCGAGGAGACGTGGCGCCAGGAGGCCCGGGACGCGGTCGAAGAGGTCCACGAAGCGGCCCGGCAGCGCCAGTACGGCCACGGCCGCGACGAGTAGCACCGGACCGCCAGGGGCGGCCAGGGGCGGCCAGGGGCGGCCCAGCCAACCGCCCGTCAGCTGATCGCAGCCAGGTACCGCAGCGCCAGCAGGTATCCCTGCACGCCGAGTCCGACGATGACGCCGGTGGCGACCGCGCTGAGGTAGGAGTTCTGCCGGAACTCCTCCCGCGCATACACATTGGAGATGTGCACCTCGATCAACGGGGCGCGCAACTCGGCGCAGGCGTCGCGCAACGCGATCGAGGTGTGCGTCAGCGCGCCGGCATTGAGGATCACCGGGTCCCCCGCGTCGGCCGCGGCATGCAACCACGCCAGCAGTTGCGCCTCGCTCTCGCTCTGACGCACCACGGCCGCCAGTCCCAGCTCGCCCGCCTCGGCCTCGATCATCGCCACCAGGTCGTCATAGCTGGTGTTGCCGTAGACCTCCGGCTCACGCCGGCCCAGCCGTCCCAGATTCGGGCCGTTGAGCACCAGCACGGTCGGCGGATTCGGGTCGTTCGGGGTCACTGCACCACCTCCTGGTCGCTCCGGTCACCCTGGGAACCCTCGCCGGCCACCTCCGCGTAAGCGGCGGCCAGCAGGGCCGGATCCGGACCCTCCAGCCGGCCGGGTTTGGCCAGACCGTCGAGCACCACGAAACGCAACACCCCCGAGCGGGTCTTCTTGTCACCGGCCATGGACTCCAGCAACTCGGGCAGCGCGTCGGCGTCGTAGCAGACCGGCAGCCCCAGGGCCGTCAACACGGCTCGGTGGCGCTGTGCGGTCTGGTCGTCGAGCCGGCCGGCCAGCCGGGCCAGTTCGGCGGCGAAGACCAGGCCGACCGACACCGCCGCTCCGTGCCGCCACCGGTAGCGCTCGCGGCGCTCGATCGCGTGCGCCAGGGTGTGGCCGTAGTTGAGCACCTCGCGCAGGGCCGACTCGCGCTCGTCGGCGGCGACGACGGCCGCCTTGACCGCGATCGCCCGGTGGATCAGTTCGGGCAGGACCGGACCCGCCGGGTCGGTCGCCGCGACCGGGTCGGCCTCGATCATCTCCAGGATCCGCGGGTCGGCGATGAATCCCGCCTTGACCACCTCGGCCATCCCCGCCACCAGTTCGTTGCGCGGCAACGTCTGCAAGGCGGCGAGGTCGACCAGCACCGCGCGGGGTTGGTGGAACGCGCCGACGAGATTCTTCCCGGCGGCGGTGTTGATCCCCGTCTTGCCACCGATCGCGGCGTCGACCATGCCGAGCAGAGTGGTCGGCACATGGACGATGTCGACCCCGCGCAGCCAGGTCGCCGCGGCAAAACCGGCGACGTCGGTGGCGGCCCCACCGCCCAGACTGACCAGGGCGTCGGTGCGGCCGATACCGATGCGCCCGAGCACCTCCCAGATGAACCCGACGACGGGAAGGTCCTTTCCCGCCTCGGCGTCGGGTAGCTCGATGCGGTGCGCGTCGACTCCCCTGCCGGCCAGATCCTCCCGGATCGACTCGGCGGTCTGGGCCAGCGCGGGCTGATGCAGGACCGCGACCCGGTGCCGGGACTGCAGAAGCGTGCCCACTTCGCCGAGCACACCGCTGCCGATGATGACCGGGTAGGGCGGGTCGACGGCGACCTCGACGGTGACCGGAGGGGTGCCGGAAGCGGTCGGCTCGGTCCGGTTCACTTGCGGATCCCCGCACGGCGGGCGGCCAGCGTCGCGGGGGTGACCGGTGCCGGGTCGGTCCGTTCCGACGGGGCCGGCTGGACGGCCTCGGACGGTTCGCGAGCGGCCTGCGGTGTGCGGTTCGCCGAATCCTGCCAGGGCGACGGGCGGCGTCGTGGCGGGCTCGGATTCTCCAGGCGCCCAGCGATATACCGCACCACCGCACCCGGATTTCGCCGGTTGGTGTTGACCCGGAAGGTGGCCACCCGCCGGTAGAGCGGGACACGCTCGTCGACCAGCTGCTGATACTTCTCAGCGCGGTCGGGCCCGGCGAGCAGCGGACGCACGGTGCTGCCGCCGGTGCGCCGCACGCCCTCGTCCGCACTGATCTCCAGATAGACCACGGTGTGGCGATCCAGTGCGGCGCGCACTCCGGCGGTGGTGACCGCGCCACCGCCCAGCGACAGCACACCGTCGTGGGTCTCGAGGGCCTCCCGGATCACCTGTTCTTCGATATCCCGGAAGGCCGCTTCGCCGTCGGTCGCGAAGATCTCGGCGATGCTGCGCCCGGTGCGTTGCTCGATCACCGCATCGGTGTCGATCAGCGTCAACCCGAGCGCTTTGGCAAGCCGCCGACCGATGGTGGATTTCCCCGAGCCCGGCAGGCCGATGAGTACGGCTTTCGGCGCCATCTCCGCTACCCCGAGAGAGCCGGGGACGATCCGTCGAAGGCTTCCCGTCCGGCGACCTCGCGCAGATAGCCCGCGACATTGCGCCGGGTCTCGGCCAGCGAGTCGCCGCCGAACTTCTCCAGCGCCGCGCGGGCGAGCACCAGCGCCACCATGGTTTCGGCCACCACCCCGGCAGCGGGCACCGCGCAGACATCCGAACGCTGGTGGATCGCCACGGCTTCCTGTCCGGTCGCCAGGTCGACGGTGGCCAGGGCGCGGGGCACCGTGGAGATCGGCTTCATCGCCGCGCGTACCCGCAGCGGCTGACCGTTGGTCATACCGCCCTCCAGGCCCCCGGCGCGGTTGGTCGAACGCACCACGCCGGCCGGGCCGGGGAACATCTCGTCGTGCGCGCGGCTGCCGCGGCGGCGCGCCGTCTCGAAGCCGTCGCCGATCTCGACCCCCTTGATCGCGTGGATCCCCATGACCGCGGCGGCGAGCTGGCTGTCGAGGCGGTTGTCCCCGCTGGTGAACGAGCCCAGTCCGACCGGCAGCCCGGTGGCGACGACCTCCACCACCCCGCCGAGGGTGTCGCCGTCCTTCTTGGCGGCTTCGATCTCGGCGATCATCGCCTGCTCCGCCGCGGGGTCCAGGGCGCGGACCGGGCTTTCGTCGATGCGGGTGAGATCACCGGCTTCCGGCGGGGGCCCGGCGTAGGGCTCCGACCCGCCGATCGAGATGACGTGGGAGAGCACCTCGACGCCCAGCGCCTGGCGCAGGAACACCCGTGCGATTGTCCCGGCGGCGACCCGGGCCGCGGTCTCGCGGGCGCTGGCCCGCTCCAGAACCGGCCGGGCGTCCTCGAATCCGTACTTCAGCATGCCGGCGTAGTCGGCGTGGCCGGGGCGCGGCCGGGTCAGCGGGGCGTTGCGCGCCCCGCCCTCCTCGTCCAGCGCGGCGGTCTCGACCGGATCGGCCGACATCACCGTCTCCCACTTCGGCCACTCGGTGTTCCCGATCTCGACGGCGATCGGCCCGCCCAGCGTGCTGCCGTGCCGGACTCCCGCCAGCACGGTCACCGCGTCCTGTTCGAACTTCATCCGCGCGCCGCGCCCGTAGCCGAGCCGGCGCCGGGCCAGTTGCGCGGCGATGTCGGCGGAGGTGATCTGCACACCGGCGACCATGCCCTCGACGACCGCGATCAGGGCGCGGCCGTGGGACTCTCCGGCGGTGGTCCAGCGCAACACGCCACTCATCTTCCCACGTCGCGGCTAGAACACCGCGAGCGCGGCCGCGGCCAGGCTCGCGACGCACATCGACGGACCGTGCGGCACGGTGGCCGACCGACGGCCGGCGGCCGTCAGCAGACCCGAGATCGCCGTCAGCACCGGCGCGCCGAGCGCCGCCAGGATCCACACCTGGCAACCGAACGCCCCGGTCAGTCCGCCCAGCCCGAGGGCCAGTTTGACGTCGCCGCCGCCCATCGCGGCCGGATCGGCGAGGTGGACCACCAGGTACAGCCCGCCCAGGGCGAGCGCCCCCGCCAGCGCGGGCAGGCCGCGCCCGCTCAGCGCCGCGCCCGCCAGGATCGCGGCCGCACCGGAGAGAGTGGCGGCGTTGGGCAGCCGACGCCGGGTGAGGTCGACCAGGCTCAGCCCGGCCGCCCAGGCCAGCACCGCCGCGCAGCAGCACAACCCGGGGACGCCCATCGGCGGCAGGCTAACCCAGGGCCGCCGCCATCGCCTGTCGCGGAGCGGGTTGCCCTGTGAATTGCTCGACCTGACTGAAGGCTTGGTGCAGCAGCATCTGCAGGCCGCTGATGACCTCACCCCCGGCACCCTCGACCGCCCGGGCCAGGCGGGTCGGCCACGGGTCGTAGATCACGTCGAGGACCACCGGAACCGGCGCGAAGGTCGCGGCGTGCGCGGCCGCCGCCGCGGCCGGGATCGTGCTGACCATCACGTCGGTGCGCGCCACCACCGACGGCAGGCCGGGGTCGGCCAGGTCGGTGAACGCGACACTGACGGCCAGCGCCGATCCCAGCTCCAGCAGCCGGGCCGCCCTGGCCCGGCTGCGTGCGACCACGGTGATCTCCGGCACCCCGAGGTCGGCCAGTGCGACCACCGCCGCCGGGGCGGTGCCCCCCGAGCCCAGCACGATCGCGCTGCGCGCACCGGGGCGTGGTCCCAGCGCGCCGGTGACGCCGTCGACGTCGGTGTTGTCCGCGCGCCAGCCCCTCTCGCCGCGTACCAGGGTGTTGGCCGAACCCACCAGATCGGCGCGGGTCGTGCGCTCGTCGGCGAAGTGCAGGGCGGCGAACTTGTCCGGCATGGTCACCGACACCCCGACCCATTCCGGACCGAACGATCCGACCAGCGCGGGCAACTCGTCCGGGGTGCACTCGATGCGGTCATAGGTCCAGTCGACCAGACCGAGCGCCCGGTACGCGGCCAGGTGCAGCTGCGGCGAACGTGAGTGCGCGACAGGCGAACCCAGTATTCCGGCCCGGCGCGCCGGCCGGGCCGTCATCGCCCGGAGTCGAGTACGCCGCTGTTCAGCGCCCGCTCGCGATTGGCCAGATGTTCTTGGTAGTCACTGGTGAACAGGGTGGTGCCGGTCTTGTCCACCGTCACGAAATACAGCCAGTCACCGGGCGCGGGGTTTTCCGCGGCGCCCAGCGCCTCGTCACCGGGAGAGCAGATCGGCGTCGCGGGCAGGCCCGCCTTGGCGTAGGTGTTCCACGGCGTCTCGGTCTTGCGGTCGGCGTCGGTCGTCGCGACCTCCTGGCGGTCCAGCGGGTAGTTCACCGTGGAGTCGAACTCGAGCCGGTCGTACTCGCTGTCGAGCCGGTTGTAGATGACGCGGGCGACCTTGGCGAAGTCGGCCGGTTTGGCCTCCTTCTGCACCAGCGAGGCGACGATGAGCACTTGGTAGGGCGACATCGTGGTCGTCGTCGCGGCATCGAGCAGCCCACCCGCGACATAGTGGTCGGCGCTCTCGGCGACCAGGGTCGCCAGGATGTCCTTGGGCGAGCCGAACGGGTCCACGTTCCACGCGCCGGGGGCGATCAGCCCCTCCAGACGGCGGTGGCTGTTGCCCATCACCGCGGCGCCCGTCGCCGCCCAGTCCGGAACGTTCAGTGCGGACAGCGGGCCGTCGCCCGCGGCAGCGCGCAGATCCTGCGCCGCCACGCAACTGCGCGTGCCGTTGAGTTCCACGCAACTGGCCTTGGCGATCAGGGTGAAGATGCCGTCGGTCACCGCGCCCGTTCCGACCATCGTGATGTCGTCGAGTTGACGCCCCTCCGGGATGACCAGTTTCCCGACCCGGTTCGCCGGGTCGATCAGTTTCTGGACCGCCAGCGCCGGCGGGATCTCGGTGCGCAGTTTGTAGTACCCGGGCTGGATCGCGGCGATCTCGGCGTTGCCCTGGGCGGCTTGCAGGAACCCTTCGACGTTGGCGACGACATTCTTCTCGCGCAGGTTCTCGGCGATCTGGGTGGTCGTCTCGCCGGGATTGACGGCGATGAGGACGTCCTCGCGCCCCTCACCGCTGAAGTCCGAGCGCGGCCCGCCGAACAGCCGGGGTCCGACGACGAGCACGGTGAGGACTCCCAGCACCACCAGCCCGAGCAGGATCAGGGTTCCCCGCCGGCCCCCCGTCCGCCGCTCGCGGCGGCGCGCCGGAATCTGTTGCGGCCGGGCGCGTTCGGGTTTATCCGCAGACTCGCTCATCGTTCCTTCCTCGCCGGGTCCCTGCTAGCGGGTCGGCGCCGTGTTACGGCGCTGGTCGAGCCAGCCCTGCAAAATCTCCACCGCGGCGGCCTGGTCGATGATCGCGCGCTGCGCCCGGGCAGGCACCCCGGACTCCCGCAGAGCGCGGGCCGCGCCCACGGTGGTCAGGCGCTCATCGGCCATCCGCACCGGAACCGGGGCGACGCGTCCGGCTAGCGCGTCAGCCATCTCGGTGGCGTCGAGCGCCGACTTTCCGGCCCGGTCGGCGAGGGTTCGCGGCAAACCCACCACCACCTCGACGACCCGCAGTTCCGCGACCAGGGCCGCCAGCCGGGCCAGGTGGCCGCCCGCGCGGTCGCGCCGGACGGTCTCCAGCGGTGTGGCCAGGATCGCGTCCGGGTCGCTGACGGCCACCCCGATGCGCACCGTGCCCACGTCGACCCCGAGCCGCCGCCCCGGGCCGGGGTCGTCCTGGCCCGCTCTGTCGGGCTTGCGGTCCTGCGGCAACGGCGGCCTCAGCCCCCGGCCATCTCGGCGCGCACCGCCGCCAGCGCGGCGTCGATCCCGGCCGGATCCGTGCCGGAACCCTGCGCCAGGTCGGCCTTGCCGCCGCCGCGCCCGCCGACCGCCGTCGCGACCACCCGGGCCAGCTCGTCGGCCCGCACCCCGGCGTCCTGGGCGGCCTGGTTGGCCGCCACCACGAACGGCACGGCGGCGCCGTGTTCGGCGAGCAGAACCACCACACCCGGGTCGGAGCCGAGCCGTCCGCGGATATCACCCACCAGCGAGCGCAGATCGGCGGCGGTCATCCCGCCTGCCGTGCGTTGAGCCACCAGACGGACATTACCGACCAACTCCGCCGTGCCGGCGGCGTCCGCCGCATTGGCGCGCGCGGCCGCCAACCGGACTCGTTCGAGTTCCTTCTCGGCCGACTTCAGCCGCTCCACCAGGGTGGCCACCCGGCCCGGAACTTCCTCGGAGGGCACCTTCAGCGAGGCGGCCAGTCCCGCCATCAGCGCACGCTCCTTGGCGAGGTGGCGGAACGAGTCCAGTCCGACGAAGGCCTCGACCCGGCGGACGCCCGATCCCACCGAGGACTCGCCGAGAATCGTGACCGGCCCGATCCGGGCGGAGTTGTGGACATGGGTGCCGCCGCAGAGTTCCAGCGAGAACGGGCCACCGATCTCCACGACCCGGACCTCCTCGGGGTACTGCTCACCGAACAGCGCCATCGCGCCCATGGACTTGGCCTGCTCCAGCGCGGTGGTGAAGGTGTTGACCGGGTAGTCGGCCTCGACCGCCTCGTTGGCGATTTCCTCGATCCGGCCGCGCTGTTCCTCGCTCAGCGGTCCCTGCCACTGGAAATCGAACCGCAGATAGCCGGGGCGGTTGAGCGAGCCGGCCTGCACCGCGTTGGGGCCCAGGACCTGGCGCAGTGCGGCGTGCACGAGGTGGGTGCCGGAGTGACCCTGGGTCGCCCCGTGCCGCCAGCCGGAGTCGACCGCGGCCTCGACGGTGTCGCCTTCGACGAACTCCCCCGACTCGACACTGACCCGGTGCACCCACAGCGTCTTGGCGATCTTCTGCACGTCGGTGACGGCCGCCCGGGCGGTCGCGTTGGCGCCCGTGCCGGTGATCACGCCGGTGTCGGCGATCTGACCGCCCGACTCCGCGTACAGCGGGGTGCGGTCCAGCACGATCTCGACGCGCTGCGGCGGCACCGTCTGCGAATGCTCCCGCGGGTGGTGGGCGATAACCGGCACTCGCTTGCCGTCGACGAAGAGTCCCAGGATGCGGGCGGTCGAGGTCAGTTCGTCGAACCCGGTGAACTCGGTGGGTCCGCCGTCGACCAGATCGCGGAAGGCCGACAGGTCGGCGTGGGCGTGCTTGCGGGCGGCGGCGTCGGCTTTGGCCCGGCGGCGCTGCTCGGCCATGAGCTCCCGGAAACCCAGCTCGTCCACCGACAGCCCGGCCTCGGCTGCCATCTCCAGGGTCAGCTCGATCGGGAACCCGTAGGTGTCATGCAGGGCGAACGCGTCGGCGCCGGCAAGTTCGGTCCTGCCGGCCGAGCGGGTCGCGGCGGCGGCGTCGTCGAACAGCCGCGATCCCGAGGCCAGCGTCCGGTTGAAGGCGGTCTCCTCGGCGACCGCGATGCGGCTGATCCGGTCGAAGTCGGTCACCAGTTCGGGATAGGAGGGCCCCATCGCGTCGCGCACGGTGGCCATCAGCTCACCGACCAGTGGGCGGTCGATCCCCAGCAGCTTCGCGGCCCGCACGATCCGGCGCAGCAGCCGGCGCAGGACATAGCCCCGGCCCTCGTTGGACGGGGTGACTCCGTCGGCGATGATGATCGCCGCTGTCCGACTGTGGTCGGCGATGATGCGGTAGCGCACGTCGTCGATGTCGTTACCGCGGCCGTACCCCCGCGGCGCGTACTCGGCTGTCGTGTCGATCACCGGGCGCAGCAGGTCCGTTTCGTAGACGTTGTCGACGCCCTGCAGTAGACAGGCGATGCGCTCGACCCCCATACCGGTGTCGATGTTCTGGCGGGGCAGCGGGCCGAGGATCTCGAAATCCTCCTTGCTCGAGCCCTCCCCGCGCTCGTTCTGCATGAACACCAGGTTCCAGATCTCGATGTAGCGGTCCTCGTTGGCCTCCGGCCCGCCCTCGATGCCGTACTCCGGGCCGCGGTCGTAGTAGATCTCCGAACACGGGCCGCACGGTCCGGGGATGCCCATCGACCAGTAGTTGTCCGCCATCCCCCGGCGCTGAATCCGCTCCGGCGGAAGGCCGGCGACTTCCTGCCAGAGTTGGACGGCTTCGTCGTCATCGTAAAACACTGTGGCCCAAAGTCTTTCGCGCTCCATCCCGTAGCCTCCCTCGGCGATCGGCTTGGTCAGCAGATCCCAGGCCAACTCGATGGCACGGCGTTTGAAGTAGTCGCCGAAGGAGAAATTGCCCGCCATCTGGAAGAAGGTGTTGTGCCGGGTGGTGATACCCACCTCGTCGATATCGGGAGTGCGGATGCACTTCTGAATGCTGGTGGCGGTGCTGTAGGGCGGCGTGCGCTGGCCGAGGAAGTACGGGACGAACTGGACCATTCCGGCGTTGACGAACAGCAGATTGGGGTCGTCGAGGATCACCGAGGCGCTGGGCACCTCGGTGTGGCCTGCCTGCACGAAGTGGTCGGTGAACCGCTTCCTGATCTCGTGGGTCTGCACGGGTGTGGGCTGTCCTCGCGTCGTGTCGGGCCGCTGCTCGGCGACCGCACCACCCTACCGGGCGGCCAGGAAGCTCAGCCGAACCGTGCGTCGCGGGTTATCCCGGTTGAGGTCGACCAGCACGACGCTCTGCCAGGTGCCCAGCAGCGGGCGGCCGTCGGCGACGGGGACGGTCACCGACGGTGCGACGATGCCGGGCAGCACGTGGTCGGCGCCGTGCCCGGGCGAGCCGTGCGCATGCCGGTAGCGGTCGTCGCGCGGCAGCAACCGCTCCAGGGCATCGACCAGGTCGGCGTCGGAGCCCGCCCCGGTCTCGATGATGGCAAGACCCGCGGTGGCGTGCGGCACGAAGACGTTGCACAACCCGCTTCCCCGGCCCGCGCAGAAGGCCCGGAGCTGATCGGTCAGATCGACGGTCCGGCGTCGCGTGGTGTCGACGTCGAGTACCTCAGAATCCACGCGCTCCAGCTTAGGAGCGCCCGGCTGAGCTGCTCTCAGCTCGTGTCGCGGTAGGCACGTCGGTTCCTGATCCGCTGGGCACGGCCGGCTTCGCGGGTGCGATGCCGCCGGGGCACCCGCGACACGCGCCAGCCTGGCGTGCATGCGGCGCTGTCGATGTCCGCAAGCGCACCGGTGCTGGTATCCCAGCCCGGGAAGTAGATCCGGGCACCCGGGTGGGTGATGTAGGAGTGCCCGGTCGGAGAAGTCCAGATGATGGTGCCGTCGGGCAGCTGCCGATCACGCCAACCACCCTCGCCGACCCAGAACGTCCGGAGCAGGTGATGCTTTCGGCACAGACACCGGAGGTTGGACGGGTGGGTGGGGCCGAGCGGGTAGGGGATGGCGTGATCGATGTCGCACACCTCCGCCGGGGCATCACAGCCCGGAAACCGACAGGTCAGGTCGCGGCAGCGGACGAAGCGTTGCAGCGCTGTCGACGGCCGATACCGGGCCTCGGCCTGCTCGCACGGCGTGATCAGCGGAACGATCTGCGCTCCGTCTCGAATGAGTTGCTCGAGAAGCGGATTGGGGATCACTCCGCCGTTGGTCATCACCGCGCGCCCGCGCGGCTCCAGCCTGTACGGCGTATGCCGGTCCTGCGCGGCGGCCGCCGCCTCGCCACGGGCGTGGTCCACCGCCGCCCGATCGGCCACGACGTGAATGACCACGTGCTCCTTCAGGGGTCCTTTCTCAGACCCCTCCGGAGACCCGTTCATCCCTGTGCCGGCCGGATTGCGGCAGTCCGGCGCACCGCAGCGGCAGGCGATGCCCTCGGCGCCCGCGAACACCGCCCCGAGCGCCTCGGCGCGCCGCTGCCCGATCGGGCGGGGATCGGCGTCACACACGGCGCGCGCGATGGCGGTGAGTCGCCGTTCGATCAGTTCGGCGTGGGTCGCGAACAGCCGCCCCCACACCGAACGGGTCCCGCTGTCGTCGTCGGGCTTGCCGAACTGCACATCCATCCCCCGGGCGGCTTCCAGAAACCATGTCCGCGCCTGCGGGTCGTGGGCGTCCACCGCGGCGTCGATCAGCGTTTCGACCCTGCGGTCCGACAGCGGACCCCAGCACTGCGCGGCGTCGGCGATCTCCGCGTCGATGGCGGCCATCTCCGCCGTGCCCACCACGCAGTGCGTCCGCCACGAGATCGTCGCCACCAGCCGCGCCCCGATCCGGCCCGCCAGGAACAGGGCATTCACCCTGGGCAGTCGCTCCCGCAGCGATTGCGCCAGGTACATCTGCGAGGACGCCCGGCGCGCGCTGATCCCCAGCGCCGCCCCGATCTCCGCGGCGGCGGCGTCCCAGCGGTCGCAGGCCCACCGGACCCGTTCGTCGACCACATCGGGGTCATCCACGCCGACCGGGCAGCGCCGGGCGACAAGCTCGCCGATGGCGGCCAGCCGCCGCGCCGCCGCCGCGTTCTCCCCGCGCGCCCAGCCCCCGACGGCGTCGACCACCGCGGCGTCCCCGGCGCGGGCCAGCGCTTGCGGGTCGAGACTATCGAACATACATTCGATAGTGGCACGGGGGTCCGACAAACCGGGATCGGCGGGGACGATCAGCGGCGCCGGATGATGGCGCGCAGCTTGGCCAGCCGGCCGCCGATCTCCCGTTCGGCCCCGCGACCGGTCGGCCGGTAGTAGTCCACGCCGACCAGGTCGTCGGGCGGGTACTGCTGGGGAACCACACCGTCGGGATCATCGTGCGGATAGCGATAGGCCTGCGCGTGGCCCAGGCGCGAAGCCCCCGAGTAGTGCCCGTCACGCAGGTCGGGGGGCACCAGACCCGCCTTGCCGGCCCGGATATCGCTCATCGCCGCGTCCAGGGCGACGGTCACGGCGTTGGACTTCGGCGCGGCGGCCAGGTGGACGGTGGCGTGCGCGAGGGTCAGTTGGGCCTCGGGCATACCGATCAGGGCGACCGTCTGGGCCGCCGCGACGGCGATCGGCAGCGCCGTCGGATCAGCCATCCCGATGTCCTCGCTGGCCAGGATCATCAGCCGGCGCGCCACGAACCTCGGGTCCTCACCGGCCACCAGCATCCTGGCCAGGTAGTGCAGGGCGGCGTCGACGTCCGAGCCGCGGATCGACTTGATGAACGCGCTGACGACGTCGTAGTGCTGGTCGCCGTCGCGGTCGTAGCGCACTGCCGCGCGGTCCAGTGACTGCTCGACCGCCTCGACGGTGAGCGCGCCTCCGGTCGCGGTCTCCGCGGCGACCTCCAGCGCGGTCAGCGCCCGGCGGGCGTCCCCCGCCGAAAGGGCGACCATCAGCTCGACCGCGTCGTCGCTGACCTCGACCGCGCCACCCAGCCCGCGCGGATCGGCCACCGCCCGGCGCAGCACCGCACGGATGTCATCGGCACCGAGCGGGCGCAACTGCAGGATCAGCGACCGCGAGAGCAGCGGGGCCACCACCGAGAAGGACGGGTTCTCCGTGGTCGCCGCCACCAGCAGCACCACCCGGTTCTCGACGGCCGCCAGCAGGGCATCCTGCTGGGTCTTGGAGAAGCGGTGCACCTCGTCGATGAACAGCACCGTCTGCCGGCCGTCGAGCAGCGCCCGGCGGGCATTCTCGACGACCGCCCGCACCTCCTTGACCCCGGCAGTCAGTGCCGACAGTGCCTCGAAACGCCGGCCGGTGGCGTGCGAGATCAGCGAGGCCAGGGTGGTCTTCCCGGTGCCCGGCGGCCCGTAGAGAATCACCGACGCCGCGCCGCTGCCCTCGACGAGGCGCCGCAGCGGCGAACCGGGCCCGAGCAGATGGTCCTGCCCGACGACGTCGTCGAGTGCGGCCGGGCGCATCCGCACCGCCAGCGGAGCCCCGGCAGGCGGCGGCGCATCAGCCCCGGGACCGTCCCCGGCGGGCAGGTCGAAGAGGCTGTCGGGCACGGTTCAGGCTTACCACGCCCTGCGCTCTGCGGCGGCGCTAGACGGGTGCCGTGGCGTGACGCGGCAGCTCGTCAGCCGGGGCGACCGGGAGCTCCGGCGCCGGCGGCCAGTTCTGCGCGGGCGGACGCGGCCGCACCACGTGCGGCCACCAGAACCAGCGCCCGAGCAGGGCGGCGATCGAGGGCGTCATGAAAGCCCGGATGATCAGGGTGTCGAACAGCAGCCCCATGCCGATCGTCGTGCCGACCTGAGCGAGGATCTTCAGTTCGCTGAATGCCATCGCCGTCATCGTCATCGCGAAGACCAGTCCGGCGGCGGTCACGACCGAGCCGGTGCCGGCCATCGACCTGATGATCCCGGTGTTGATGCCCGCGCCGATCTCCTCCTTGAACCGGGCCACCAGCAGCAGGTTGTAGTCCGAGCCCACCGCCAGCAGGATGATCACCGACATCGCCAGCACCATCCAGTGCAGTGGAAGCCCGACGAGGTCCTGCCAGATGAGAACCGACAGGCCGAAGGACGTGCCCAGCGAGAACACCACGGTGCCCACGATCACCGCCGCCGCCACCACCGCGCGGGTCATGATCAGCATGATGATGAAAATCAGGCAGAGCGCGGCGATGCCGGCGATCAGCAGGTCGTAATTCGCGCCTTCCTGCAGATCCTTGAAACTGGTCGCCGCCCCGGTCAGGTAGATCTTCGAGCCCTCCAGAGGCGTCCCCTTGATCGCTTCGAATGCCGCGTTCTTGATCGGCTCGACCAGTTTCAGCCCGTCCGGGGACATCGGGTCGCCCTCGTGGGAGATGATGAACCGCACGGCTTTCCCGTCCGGGGACAGGAACATGTCCATGCCGCGTTTGAAGTCGGCGTTCTGGAATACCTCCGGGGGCAGGTAGAAGGAGTCGTCATTCTTCGCCTCGTCGAACGCCTTGCCCATCGCGTTCTGGTTTTCCTGCATCTCCTGCATCTGGTCGTACATCCCGGACTGCGTGCTCTGCATCGTCAACTGCATCGTCCGCATCGACTCCATGGTCGCGATCATGGGCGGCATGATCGTGCGCATCTGCGATGTCAGCCGATCCAGCATTTCAAGGTCAGGCATCAGGCTCTGGAACGTGTCGGTCGTCGCGTCGATCCCGTCGATCGTGTCGAACACCGAGCGCATCGCCCAGCAGACCGGGATGTCGAAGCAGTGCGGCTCCCAGTAGAAGTAGTTGCGGATCGGCCGGAAGAAGTCGTCGAAATCCGCGATATGGTCGCGGAGATCCTGAATATCGGCCAGCGTCACATTCATCTTGCCGACCATGGAGTGCGTGGTGGCGTTGAGCTCACCCATGAGGTCGTACATCTTGCGCATGTTGTCGACGTTGACCTGCATGTCGTCGCCCATCTTGAGCATGTCGTCCATGCGGTCCTGCAGATAGGACATGTTCATGGTCTGCAACGTTCCCTGCATACCGACCATGAACGGGATCGAACTGTGCTCGATGGGTGTCCCCTGCGGGCGGGTGATGCTCTGCACCCGGCCCACTCCGGGCTGCCCGAAAATCGCCTTCGCGACCCGTTCGATCACCAGGAAGTCCGCCGAGTTACGCATGTCGTGATCACTCTCGAGCATGAGCATCTCCGGGCTGAGCCGGGCGGCCGGGAAGTGCCGTTCAGCCGCCGCGAAGCCCTGTGCCGCGGGGATGTCGGTCGGCAGGTAGTGGCGGTCGTTGTAGTCGGTCCGGTAACCGGGAAGCGCGAGCAGGCCCACCAGGGAAAGAGCCACCGTCGCGACCAGAATGGGTCCCGGCCAGCGCACTATCGCGGTGCCGATGCGGCGCCAGAAACGGATCCGCATGGCGCGCTTGGGCTCCAGACCCTTCAGAGCGCTGGCGACGGTGACCACGGCCGGTCCGAGGGTGAGCGCTGCCGCGACCACCACCAGCATGCCGACGAACAGTGGGACGCCCAACGACTGGAACGTCGGCAGCCGGGCGAAATGCAGGCAGAGCAGGGCCCCGGCGATGGTCAGCCCCGAGGCCAGGATCACGTGCGCGGTGCCGCGGTACATCTCGTAGTAGGCGGACTCCCGGTCGCTGCCCTTGGATCTCGCCTCCTGATAGCGGCCGAACAGGAAGATCACGTAGTCGGTGCCTGCCGCGATCGCCACCATGGTGAGTAGATTGACGGCGAACGTCGACAAGCCGATGAGATGGAAGTGGCCCGCGAAGGCCACCACCCCGCGGGCCACCGCGACGCCGAGGAACACCATGACCAATGCCAGCAGCACGGTGACCACTGACCGGTAGACGAACAACAGCATCACGGTGATGACGCCGAACGTCAGCAGCGTGATGTAGTGCAGGCTGCGGTCGCCGGCGATGTGCGTGTCGGCGACCAGCGCCGAGGGACCGGTGACGTAGGTCGTCACGCCGGGCGGAGCCGGAACGCTCGCGACGATCTTCTGGGCGGCCTCCACCGATTCATTCGCCAAGCCCTCGCCCATGTTGCCGGCCAGGTACACCTGCACGTAGGCGGCCTTGCCGTCAGCGCTCTGGGATCCGGCTGCGGTGAGCGGATCACTCCAGAAGTCCTGCACATGCTCGACGTGCTTGGTGTCGGCGTTGAGCTTGCCGACGATTTCGTCGTAGTACCGGTGGGCGTCGTCGCCCAGCTTCTCCGTGCCCTCGAGCACGATCATGACCGAGGTGTTCGAGTCGAACTCGTCGAAAACCTCACCGATGCGTTTCATCGCGATGGTCGACGGGGCGTCGTCGGCGGCCATCGGTACCGCCTGGGCCTTGCCGACCGCCTCGATCGAGGGCACGGCGACATTGGTGACGACGGTCAGCAGAATCCAGCCGAGGATGATGGGCACCGCCAGGCGCCGGATCCACAACGCCACCGACTGCCGGGCCGGGTGATCTTCGGCATCGATGCGGCGCGGCCGGGACAGGGTGATCATCCGGATTTGACCAGACAGAAGGTCTGCGCGTTGACTCCGTTCGAGACCCGTTCGTCCTTGAGTTCGCCGTCGACGGTGATGCGGCAGCCGATGGTGTCGCTGTCGCCCTGGGCGACGATGTTGGCCGCAGCCGCCGGCGCGGTCGTCTCCAGCTTCAGCGTCCAGGGCAGGGTGACATCCCGGACGATCTGCGGATCGGCGTCGAGGTCGAGGTAGTTGATGGTGGCCACGGTGCCTTCGGGGCCGAAGATCTCATAGACCACGACCTTGGGATTGAACGGTTCGGGGTCGTTGACCAACCCGCTGCCGGGCCGGGTCGTCTCGGTCTTGCCGAACACGCCGCGCAGGCGGTCGACGGCGAAGGACGCCACGACCACCACGACCAGGATCAGCAGCACCATCCAACCCCGCCGGAGCAGCCGCACCGCCCAGAACCCCGGGCCGCGGCGCGGCGGTTGGGGCCGCGCCGGCGCGTCCGCGGAGTTGTCCACCGTCACCACCGCTCCCCCGCCGGACCCCTCGCGACCATCCACACCACCACTACATAGTAGGTCTAACAGAACATAGTAGGTCTAACAGGTGGGGCTAGCGGCCTGGCGGGTTCACTCCACGGTCCCGGTCAATGCGAAGTCGGCCAAAATGCGCTCCACCGCGTCCCGAAGCCAGCCCGGGGAGAACGCCGGGTCGGCGCTGGCGTAGCAGACACTGACGAACACCGTGCCACCGATCCGGCCGGTCTCCAGCGGGAACAACAGTTCGCCGGCCCGCTGGATGGGTGTGCCCCGGCAGGTCAGCTGGTTCCACGTGCCACGCAGCGCGAACCAGCCGGCGTCGGTGCCGTCCGGCCGATTGACGGCCGGATCGAGTTCGCCGAGGCTGGAGCAGCTGATGAGCCGGTTCTGCAGCGCCTTGACTTCGACCTGGCGCGCGACGACCTTGGGGATCAGCGGAGTCAGCGGCAGCGGTCCGCCGATCGAGATGGGTTCGTCGCTCAGCGCCGACAGGGCCTGCTTGACGCCCGCCCGGACCTCGGTCAGGTCCGAGGTCACCCGCTCGGGGCGCACACGGAGCGTCACCCCGGTCAGCGCATTGCCCCGGGTGTCGTCCCCGGTACGGTCGCTGACCGGCATGACCAGGTTCACCGAGCCGTCGTCCTCGGTCCAGCCCAGCGCCTCGCCGAGCCGGGCTGCGATCCCGAGGAAAAGCGACGTGCTGGTGCCGCCGAGACTCTCGGCGCGCTTGTCCCAGAGTTCGCCGTCGACATGCACGGTCACCGAGTGCTGGCGCACGGGTCTTCGCAGGGCGGCCCGGCCCGCGCCGCGGCGGGTGGCGCGGCGGGCAGGACGGCCCTGCGAACCCCAACTCGGAAGATCCCGGGCCGCCGTCGCCAGCGTCGCCACGGCCCTGGCCATGTCGGGCACCGTGCGCAGCACCTCGCGGGCGTCCTCGATGACCGCTGCCGTTTTCGTGCGGGTCACAGCGTCGGGATAGCCGAGATCGGTGGTCACGCCGTTGACGGCGGCGGCGACGGCGTTGAGCAGTCCGACGCCGTCGGCGATGTTGTGCGACACGACCAGCGTCACCGCCGCACCGCCTTCGGCGATCGGCTGCAGTGCCAGCCGCCAGGGCCGTAGCTCGGAATCGATCGGGATCGCGGCCTGCTCGTCGATCCAGGCCGGGATCTCGCCGCGCGGGCGGGGCTTGGCGGCGATCTCGACATCGGCCGGTCCCGGCCAGGCGATCCACCGGTGTCGTCCGAACGGCAGCGGCGAGGGCTCCACGCGGCGGCCCAGGTGACCGTGAGCCAGATTGCGCTGAAAGCGCCGCAGGCCCTCGCGGTCGACGTCGTGGTCGTAGATCCAGGTCATCTGGACGATCGGCCCGTGACCGAGTGCCCGCTGGCTCAGGAAGAACACCTGATCGAGATAGGCGAGCGTGTTGTCCATCAATCGAGCCTAAGCCAAAGCCCCGTCGATGACCCCGAGCCCCGAAACCGGCGCCGGTTCGTCGCCTCGAGGCACGATTCGGCATGAAAACACCCGACAACCCTCCGAGACAGGTGGCGACTCGCGCGCGGCACATCTGCCCGGTCGGTACATTCCGATCTGTACCGAACAGGCTCGCACGAGGCGGAGCGCCATGATCCCGAATGCGCGGCCCTTTGCCCGTCCCTGCGTCGGCCGAGGGCTCGGCTGATGCGCCGCGTCGTCATTGAGGAGCACTTCTGGTCCGATGCTCTGGAGACCAACGGCTGTTACACCGACGGGCCCAGCCCCTTCACCCGGGCGACGATGGACGAGGTCCGGTCCCGGCTGACCGACTTCACCGAGCACCGACTCCCCGACATGGACCGCGACGGCATCGACGTGCAAGTCCTGTCGTTGACAGCCCCTGGGATATCTATGCAGCCCGACATCGCGGTCGCGGTGAGCGACGCACGGCGCGCCAACGACATCCTGGCCGGCGTGATCCGCGGCCACCCGGACCGGTTCGCAGGCTTTGCCACCCTTGCGCTCCAGGATGTCCCGGCAGCCGTGGTCGAACTCGAACGCTGCATCGGTGAATTGGGGTTCGTCGGCGTCCTGGTCAACGACCACACCCTCGGTCACTATCTGGACGAGCCGGTGTTCGAGCCGCTGTGGGACAGGTTGGAGCACCTCGGGGTACCGCTGTACCTGCACCCGAGTGCATCCTTCGATCAGTGGCACGTCCTGGACGGTCACCCGGAACTGCAGGGTGCGACCTGGGCCTTCCAGGCCGCGACCGGAGGCCACGCGATGCGACTGGTGTTCGGCAAGGTCTTCGATCGTCACCCCGATGCCCAGCTAATCCTCGGCCACATGGGCGAGTTCCTGCCCTTCCAACTCAGCCGCTTCGACGACTGCGCGCAAAGCCTCGTCCTTCCCGAACCGCTCGATCACCCGCCGTCGGAGTATTTCGGCCGCAACATCGTCATCACCACAACCGGCGTCTTCTCCCACGCCGTGCTGCTGGCGGCGATCGCAATCATGGGCATCGACAACATCATGCTGTCCACGGACTATCCCTACGACGACGCCGGGAAGGCAGTTCGCTTCCTGGACACTGCCCCGATCGCCGACAGCGATCGGCGAAAGATTGCTCACGCCAACGCCGATCGCATTCTCAGCCTTACCGCACACGCCTCCGGATAGGGCCGATCAGTGGATGCGCGCCACACGAGCGGCTGGTGTTACTTCCGTGGGTGTCGTTGGACATCCGCGTCACTTCGTGGCACGCCCTATTCCGAGCCTACGGTCGGCCAGGACCGGCCGGCCGCGCATCGATCCCGGACTCCTTGCGCTGCTGCGCGGTGATCGGCGCGGGGGCGTCAGTGAGCGGATCCACCCCGCCGCCGGATTTGGGGAAGGCGATCACCTCCCGGATCGAGTCAGCGCCGAACAGCAGCGCGGTGATGCGATCCCAGCCGAAGGCGATCCCGCCGTGCGGCGGCGCACCGAAGGTGAAGGCCTCCAGCAGGAATCCGAACTTCTCGTCGGCCTCCGCACCGTCGATACCCATCACGGCGAACACCCGTTCCTGGATGTCACGGCGGTGGATGCGAATGGATCCCCCGCCGATCTCGTGGCCGTTGCACACGATGTCGTAGGCATCGGCGAGCACGGCACCGGGGTCGGCGTCGATGAGGTCCTCCTGGCCGGGCTTGGGCGCGGTGAAGGCATGGTGCACCGCCGTCCAGGTACCCGAGCCGACAGCGACGTCGCCGGCGGCGGCCGCCTCCTGAGCCGGTTCGAACAGCGGCGGATCGACGATCCAGACGAACGCCCAGGCATCCTCGTCGATCATGTCCAGCCGCCGGGCGATCTCGGCCCGTGCGGCACCCAGCAGCGCCCGCGACGATTTGGCCCCACCGGCCGAGAAGAACACGCAGTCGCCCGGTGCGGCGCCGACGTGTGCAGCCAGCCCGTCGCGTTCGGCGTCGGAGAGATTCTTGGCGACCGGCCCGCCGAGGGTGCCGTCCTCGCCGACGAGCACGTAGGCCAGACCCTTGTGGCCGCGCTGCTTGGCCCATTCCTGCCAGCCGTCCAGGGTGCGCCGGGGCTGCCCGCCGCCGCCGGGCATCACCACCGCTCCGACGTAGGGCGCCTGGAAGACCCGGAACGGCGTCCCGGCGAAGTAGTCGGTGCATTCCACCAGTTCCAGGCCGAAGCGCAGATCGGGCTTGTCCGAGCCGAATCGGCGCATCGCCTCCGCGTAGCTCATCCGCGGGACGGGGCGGGGCAGCTGGTAGCCGATCAGCGCCCACAGCGCGGCGAGGATCTCCTCGGCGACGCCGATGACGTCCTCGGCGCCCACGAAGCTCATCTCCACGTCGAGTTGGGTGAACTCGGGCTGCCGGTCGGCGCGGAAGTCCTCGTCGCGGTAGCACCGCGCGATCTGGTAGTAGCGCTCCATGCCGGCCACCATGAGCAGTTGTTTGAACAGCTGCGGACTTTGCGGCAGCGCGTAGAACGATCCGGGTTGCAGCCGGGCCGGGACCAGGAAGTCGCGCGCGCCCTCCGGGGTGGAACGGGTCAGCGTCGGGGTCTCGATCTCGACAAAATCGCGGGCCGCCAGCACAGCGCGCGCGGCGGCGTTGGCCCGCGAGCGCAGCCGCAGCGCATCCCCGGGCCCGCCGTCCCGGCGCAGGTCGAGGTAGCGGTGTTTGAGGCGGGCCTCCTCCCCGGCGGGCTCGTCGAGTTGGAACGGCAGCGGCGCGCACTCGCCGAGCACGGTCAGCGCGGTGGCGTTCACCTCGACGTCGCCGGTGGGGAGCTCGGAATTGGCGTTGCCCTCGGGACGGATCTCCACGACACCCTCGACGGCGACGCAGAACTCGGCGCGCAACCGGTGCGCGGCGGCGAGCACCGCGGGCTCACGGAAGACCACCTGAGCGACTCCCGAGGAATCCCGCAGGTCGATGAAGATCACCCCGCCGTGATCACGCCGACGGGCCACCCAGCCGGCCAGGGTCACCGTCCGGCCGGCGTCGGAGGCCCGCAACGAACCGGCGGCGTTGCTGCGCAGCAATGACACTCCTTGGGGGGACCGACCAACCGGGAGAAGTCTAGGGAGCGCGCCCGCGCTCTCCACGACCGCCACCCGCAAACCGCAGTGTGGCAAGCTGGTGATGGCCGTTCACCGGCGAGCGCAAGGAGTACCGATGACCTTCAACGAAGGTATGCGGATCGACACCAGCATGACCTCGACCGGTGGTGGCGGGCGCGGCATCGCGATCGGGGGCGGCGTCGGGGGGCTCGTCATCATGCTGCTGGCGTTGTTCCTGGGGGTCGACCCGGGCCAGGTGATCAGTCAGCAACAGATCGGTACGAGCCAGGGCGGCCAGTCGAACTACGACCTCTCCAAGTGCAAGACGGGAGCCGACGCCAACGCCTACGTCGAGTGCCGCGTGGTGGCGACCGGAAACTCGGTGGACGCGGTCTGGCAGCAACTGCTGCGCGGCTACAGCCGGCCCCAGATGAAGCTGTTCAGCGGCCAGATCAACACCGGGTGCGGGCCGGCGGACAGCAGCATCGGCCCGTTCTACTGCCCGGCCGACAAGACCGCCTACTTCGACACCAGCTTCTTCAAGGTGCTGCGCACCCAGTTCGGGTCCAGCGGCGGTCCGCTGGCCGAGGAGTACGTGGTGGCCCACGAGTACGGCCACCACGTCCAGAATCTGACCGGCGACCTCAGCCGCGCCCGCCAGGGTGCGCAGGGCGCCACCGGCGGTGGTGTGCGATCGGAGCTGCAGGCCGACTGCTACGCGGGGGTGTGGGCGCACTACGCGGCGATCACCAAGCAACCGGGAACCGACGTCACCTACCTCAAGCCGCTGACCGATGCCGACATCGCCGACGCGCTGTCGGCCGCCGCGTCGGTCGGCGATGACCGCATCCAGAAGCAGGCCACCGGACGGGTGAACCCGGAAAGCTGGACCCACGGGTCATCCGAGCAGCGCCAGAGGTGGTTCACCGTGGGCTACCAGAGCGGTGACCCCAATCAGTGCGACACCTTCAGCGCGCGCGACCTCGGCTGAGCGGCTACCAGGGCCGCAGCGCGCACTGCACGCCGCTGCCGCCCTGGGCAGACGTCACGACCTGGCCGTCGACGGCGATCTCGCAGCGGAACTCGGGGTTGACCCGCAGGCCCCCGCTCGCGCTGACGAACGCCCACTGGGTGGGATCGGTCAGGGTGGTCTGGAAGGTCCACGGCGCGCCGGGTCCGATGGGAACGCGGGCCAGCGGCATGTACTGCGGGTCGTTGGCGGCGGACTGGCTGGGCGGGTCGGCGCTGACGTAGTAGATGTTGGCGATCAGATCGCTGGTGGTGGTCACGGTGTAGGTGACCTGTTGGCCGGCGCCGGGATCGGCGGACGAGGGCGCCGTCAGGGCCGTCGGCGCGGCCACGCAGGCCAGAACGGCGGCCGACGCCATCAGCGTTGAACCCGGTTTGAGCTGCATATCGTCTGTATCGGTCGGGGCGTGAGCTCTGTTACCGGGCTCAGCCGGCGTCGGCGAGGCGACCGGGTTCGCGCCCGGTTGGCCCGGGTGGCCCGGTTGCGACGGCATCGAGGTTCCCGAAGAGTTCGATCGCCCAGGCCAGGGTGCGATCGATGAACTCCGCGGCCGCGGTCAGGTCGGCCGGGTGCCCGCGGGTCACCAGCGTCGCGCCGACCCGGGTCGGGTCGGACGACTCGTGGACCGCCGTCTGGACATCCACACCGCCGGTGGCCGGGTCCCAGGCGGCGGCCAGTTTCGCGAGCCGCGTGCGGGCCTGCGCCGGGTAGAAACGGTCGGGGGTCGCGGTGACCTGGATCACGCCGTCTGAGGCCACCGACAGGTTGACGAACAACCGTCCGGGCGACGCGGCCGGGGTTCCGCTGTAGACGCAGTCGACCACGAAGAAGTACTCGTCGTCCCGGTAGCTGCGAAAGCACCGCACACCGCGGGTACGCAGAAAATCCACCAGTTCGGGCATGTCCAGGCAACGTCGGCGGCGCGCCCCGGGGTTCCCGGCCGGTCGTCAAGAACGTGCTGAACCGGCCGCCAGCCGGTCCAGCACGTGCGCGACGACCGACCCGATCGCCACGTCCACCTGCTCGCCGGTCGCGAGGTTTTTCACCCCGACCGAGCCGGCCTCGACGTCGCGGTCGCCGGCCACCAGTGCGAAGCGCGCGCCGGAACGGTCGGCGGCGCGCATCGCGCCCTTCACACCCCGGCCGCCGTAGGCCAGGTCGACGCGCAGACCGGCGCCGCGCAATGCCGCGGCCACTCGGGCCAGTTCGATCTTCGCGCGCTCCCCCATCGGGACGCCGTAGACGTCGCAGTGGGTGGTGTCGCCGACTGTCTTGCCCTCCGCGCGCAGTGCCAGCAGGGTGCGGTCCACTCCCAGTCCGAAGCCGATCCCGGAAAGATCACGCCCGCCGAGTTCGGCCATCAGCCCGTCGTAGCGCCCACCGCCGCCGATCCCCGACTGCGCACCCAGGCCGTCGTGGACGAACTCGAAAGTCGTCTTGGTGTAGTAGTCCAGGCCGCGCACCAGCCGCGGGTTGATGACGTAGGCCACCCCCATCGCGTCGAGGTGGGCCAGCACCGTGTCGAAATGTTCGCGGGCAGGAGCGGAGAGGTGGTCGAGCATCACCGGGGCGTCGGCGGTGAGCTGACGCACCTGCGGTCGTTTGTCGTCGAGTACCCGCAGCGGGTTGGCCTGCGCGCGCCGACGGGTCTCCTCGTCGAGGTCGAGGCCCAACAGATAGTCCTGCAGTAGCTGCCGGTAGCGCGGACGGCAGCTGTCGTCGCCGAGCGAGGTGAGCTCCAGCCGGAACCCGTCGAGACCCAGGCCGCGGAAACCCGCGTCAGCGACGGCGATCACCTCGGCGTCCAGGGCGGGATCGTCGACGCCGATGGCTTCGACGCCCACCTGCTGGAGCTGGCGGTAGCGGCCGGCCTGCGGGCGTTCGTAGCGGAAGAACGGCCCGGCATAGCAGAGCTTGACCGGCAGCGCGCCGCGATCCAGGCCGTGCTCGATGACCGCCCGCACCACCCCCGCCGTGCCCTCCGGGCGCAGCGTCACCGACCGGTCGCCGCGATCGGCGAAGGTGTACATCTCCTTGGCGACGACGTCGGTGGACTCGCCCACCCCGCGGGCGAACAGTGCGGTGTCCTCGAAGACCGGCAGTTCGATGTCGGCGTAACCGGCCCGGCGCGCGGCGTCGAGCAACCCGTCGCGCACCGCGACGAACGCCGCGGACTGCGGCGGCACGTAGTCCGGGACACCCTTGGGCGCCTGGAATTCACTCACCGGCTCAGGCCCTCGAGAAAGGGGTTGGCCCGGCGTTCGAATCCGATCGTGGAGGACTCGCCGTGGCCCGGCAGGACCACCGTCCGGTCGTCGAGGACCAGCAGTTTCTCCACGATCGACCCCAGCAGGTCGCGGCCGCTGCCGCCGGGCAGGTCGGTGCGGCCGACGGATTGTTTGAACAGCGTGTCCCCGGTGAAGACCAGATCACCGGCGTTGCCGTCTGCACCGTCGGAGACCCGGAACACCACCGAACCGCGGGTGTGCCCGGGCGTGTGGTCGACGGCGACCGCGATGCCGCCGAAGTCGAGTTTGTCGCCGTCCCGCTCGAGTTCGACGACCTGCTTGGGCTCCCGGAACAGCGCACCGAGTGCGACTTGGCCCAGCCGCGGACCGATGCCGCGGATCGGGTCGCTCAACAGGTGGCGGTCTTCGGGGTGGATGAACACCGGGCACCCGTAGCTGTCGGCGACCTTCTGCGCCGACCACATGTGGTCGATGTGGCCGTGGGTCAGCAGCACCGCCGCCGGGGTGAGCCGATGCTCGTCGAGAATCCGGCGCAGCGGCGTCATGGCGCGCTGACCGGGATCGATGACGACGGCGTCGGCTCCCGGGTGCGGAGCAAGCACGTAGCAGTTGCAGGCCAGCACGCCGGCCGGGAACCCGGTGAGCAACACGCCGACCAGCGTCCCACATCGGCGCCCCGATCCGGTGGCTGGCACACTCGGTGGGCGAACAGGACGGCCGGACAGGCGAGACAGGAAGGACCCGGTTCAGGTGCCGACAAACGAGCAACGGCGGGAGACGGCCAGGCGCAACCTCGAGCAGCAGCTCGAGCGGCGCGCCCGGAATGCCAAGCGGAACCGCGTCCTGGCGGTGGTCGGGTCGGTGGTTGCGGTGGCCGCCGCGGTGGCGGCGATCGTCACGTTCGTGATGACCGACCGCAACGCCGGGTCGACCTCCGCCTCCCCGACGACCTCGGCGGCCCCGACCGGAACCGCGCCGCGCGGCGGGCCGGACCAGTTGCCGGTGTTCGCCGCGGCCGCCGACCTGGGAGCGAACTGCCAGTACCCGAAAGCCCAGCAGAAGGCGGCCAAGCAGGTAGACCCGCCGAACGCGGGCCGGGTGCCGACTGAACCGGCCACGGTCAGCGTCAGCATGTCGACCAATCAGGGCAACATCGGCCTGATCCTCAACAACGCCGAGGCGCCGTGCACGGTCAACAGCTTCGTGAGCCTGGCGCAGAAGGGGTTCTTCAACGACACTCCCTGTCATCGGCTGACCACCGCGTCGGCTCTCGGCGTGCTGCAGTGCGGGGATCCCGGCGGAACCGGCGGCGGCGGCCCCGGCTACCAGTTCGCCAACGAGTACCCCACCACCCAGTTCCCCGCCGACGATCCGGCGCTGGAGAAACCGGTGCTCTACCCGCGAGGCACGCTGGCCATGGCCAACGCCGGTCCCGGGACCAACGGCAGCCAGTTCTTCCTGGTCTACAAGGATTCCCAGCTGGCTCCGAAGTACACGGTGTTCGGCACCATCGACGCGACCGGGTTGGCCACCCTGGACAAGGTCGCCCAGGCCGGAGTGGCCGGCGGCGGCGAGGACGGCAAGCCGGCCACCGCGGTCACCATCAAGTCGGTGCTGCTGGACTGACCCCGCAGCGGGCGCCGGAACCGGTGCCGGGCGGGTGTCAGTCCAAACCGGCCGCGGTCGACGCGTCGATCCCGGCGTGCAGGATCGCGACCGGGCAGCGCGCGTGCGCGACGACCTTCTGGCTGACCGACCCCATCACCAGGCCGGCGAAGCCGCCCATGCCGCGACTGCCGACGACCAGCAGTTCGGCGCCGACGGCCTCGGTCAGCAGGACTTCCGCCGGTCGTCCGCTGCCGGCGACGAAGGACACCGGGACGTCGGGGAACGACGAGGCGGTCACGATCACCGGCGCCGTGAAGGCCCCGGTGTCCGATCCGGGCACCGCCAGTCGCGGATTGACCTCGACCGATTCGGGCTCGCCGCGGCCGGGTTCGACGGTCACCACCACCACCCCGCAGCCCAGAGCCTCGGCGTGGCGGAAGGCGAACGCCGCCGATCGGTTCGATGCCGGTGAGCCGTCGTAGCCCAGGACGACCTGACCGGGGTTGCCCGCCCCGGCGAACTCGTACTCGTCAGTCCCGGGCAGGTGAACCACCACGACCGGGCATTGGGCGTAGGGCGCAAGGTGCAGGGCGGTCGACCCCAGCAGCAATCCGCGGAAACCCTCGACGCCGCGCGAGCCGATCACGACCACGTCGGCGCTCGCGCTGGCGGCAAGCAGTGACGCCACCGGCGAGTCGGGCATCTGCAGTGCCCGGACATCCAGGCCGGGATGGCGGGAGCGGGCCAACTCGACCGCCTCGCCCAGCGGTCCGGAAGGCTCGGTGATGAGCTCGGGTTGCGCGGCAACATCGGGCCGGGCGTGCAGCACCGTCAGTGGATTTCCGTAGGCCAGCGCGGTGTCGGCGGCCCAGGCGGTCGCCGCCTGGCCGTACTCCGAGCCGTCGACACCGACCACGACGCCGGTCTGCTCGACCCCGATTATCTCGACCAACGCGGCCACCTCGGTCATGGTTTCGACTCCTTCCGGCCGGCGCCGGCGCACTGCACGGCGAATTGCACGAAGTCAAGCAAACACCACCGGGCGGCCGTCGTGTCGACGGTATCGTGCAATCCCAGGTCACAGTCAGCAGCTTTCCGAACCCGTGGGGGCCCGCATGCCAGAAGAAACTCAGGCCGTGCAGCACGCCCCAGAAGCCGACCTCCACGAGAAAGGCCTGTCGCGGAACTCCATCGGCGTCTTCGGCAGCGTCATCCTCGGCATCTCCTCGGTCGCACCCGCCTACACCCTGACCGCCATCATCGGCATTCTGGTGACCCAGGCCGGGACCAAGATGGCGGTGGTCATCATCGCCGGCTTCCTGCCGATGTTCTTCGCCGCCTACGCCTACCGCGAGTTCAATAAGGTCGCGCCGGACTGCGGCACCTCGTTCACCTGGACCACCAAGGCTTTCGGTCCCTACATCGGCTGGATCGGCGGATGGGCGGCGATCCTGGCGACCGCGATCGTCCTGTCCAACCTCGCCGGGGTGGCGGTGGAGTTCTTCTACCAGTTCCTCGGTGACCTGTTCCGCAACAAGGCGGTGGGCGCGCTGTGGCAGACCCCGTGGGTCAACGTGCTGACCTGCATCACCTTCCTGGCCATCGCCACCTGGGTGGCCTACCGCGGCATCACCACCACCGAGCGCGTCCAGTACGTGCTGGTGGGTTTTCAGCTGCTGATCCTGCTGACGTTCTCGGTGGTCGCCATCGCCCGGTCATCCTCCACGCCCACCGGCACCCCCTTCAGTTGGGACTGGTTCAGCCCGACCGGCCTGACCATCTCGGCTTTCATCGCCGGGCTGTCCGGTTCGATCTTCGCTTTCTGGGGCTGGGACACCTGTCTGACCGTGAACGAGGAGTCGAAGGGCTCTGATAAGACCCCGGGGCGGGCCGCGCTGCTCACGGTGCTCTCGATTCTGCTGACCTACCTCACCGTGGCGACCGCCAGCCAGATGTTCGCCGGAACCGGGACCGAGGGGATCGGGCTGGGCAACGAGGAGAACGCCGCGAACGTCTTCGGCGAACTCGCCGAGCCGGTCCTCGGACAGCCGTGGCACCTGCTGCTGTTCCTGGCGGTGCTGGCCTCCAGCACGGCGAGTCTGACCACCACCTTCCTACCCTCCTCGCGCACGATGCTCGGTATGGCGAGCTACGGAGCGCTGCCCCCGCGTTTCGCAGCCATTCATCCGCGTTACCTCACCCCCTCCTACGCCACGGTGGCGGCCGGCGTGGTCGCCGGCACCTTCTACACGGTGCTGCACCTGGTCAGCGAGAACGCCCTCACCGACACCATCTACGCGCTGGGCATCATGATCTGCTTCTACTACGGACTGACGGCCTTCGGCTGCATCTGGTTCTTCCGCCGCGAACTGTTCGTCAACCTCAACAGCTTCGCCTTCAAGTTCCTCTTCCCCCTGCTGGGCGGCCTGGGACTGCTGGCCGTGCTGATCATCACCCTGCGCGACAGTGCGTCACCGGAGTACGGCAGCGGGGCGAGCGTCTTCGGTGTCGGTCTGGTCCTGGTCGTCGGGCTCGGTCTGATCCTGCTCGGACTCATCCTGATGATGGTGTGGCGATCGCGGTCGCCGGCTTTTTTCCGGGGCGAGACGCTGCACAAGGACACCCCCATCATCATCGCCGACTAACGACCACCGGTCAGTGGCAGGCGCCGGCCTGCCCCTTGGGGGTCGGCGGCGCGTCGATCGAGGGGTTGCGGTCGAAGAAGCCCGACGGTTTGAGCCAGAACGACACCACATCCACCGACATGATCGGCCACTCCTCGACCCGGGTGATGTGGTGGATACCGAAGACGTACCACAGCACCACGTCGGTGTTCTCCAGTGGCGCGTCGTCTTTGATCCACTCGGTCATGCCGGTGTCGACCTCGGACTGGGTGGGGTAATCGCCGGCCGGCCATCGCTCATCGGGATGGTTCTTGGTCACCCACAGCGTGTGGCCGATCACCGGCGCCCGCAGATACTGCACCGTGGAGGGATCCATCATCGCCGGGAAGCACCCGCCGGGAACGAGCTTGTAGGCGACGTTCGTGCCGTGCTTGTTGACCTTGTTCGGGTTGACGACCTTCCACGCGCGCTGGGTGGACCAGTCGAAGTCGCGGGCCGACTCCGCCTCCGAGGCGATCGTCTTCGAGGTGGTGACCAGCGCCAGTCCGTAGGGGTTGTCTTTGGACACCGGGGGCGCCGAGGAGTCGACCTCCATCACCGTGTTGTCCTCGCCGTCGACGTCGAGATCGAGCCGCGCCACCAGGAAGTGCTGATGGAAGGGCGCGTAGGTGTTCTCATCGACGATGGTGCCGAACGGCGGGGCCTGCTGGCCGTCGGGGTAGGGCGTGGTGACCATGATCCCGGTGGCGCGAATCTCGCACTCGATGTTGCCGTCCTGGTAGAGGCGCCAGTAGACGAGGTACTCGTAATTGGCCACGGTCGCGTGGCAGGAGATCACCATCCGGCGCTGCCGGCGCACCTCCGGGCCGGTCTTGTGGTCGACGTGCTTCCACAGCACCGCGTTGTCCTCCTCGTGCAGACAGATCGCGTTCTTGACCGTGTACGGCTCGCCGGAGGTGTCGGACAGAACCGCGTCGACGTAGGTGATCTCGCCCAGGCAGTCGCAGCCCAGCTCCAGTGAGGTGGTCATCGCGCCCAGGCCCCATTCGCCGATGTCGTAGGCCGTCCTGCGGTAGTGGTCGAAGCTGGGGTCGCGGTAGGGCACCACCATCTCGGCCAGCGAGATCCGGTAGGCGACGTCGCGCCTGGTCCCGTCATCGTCGAAGGCCAGCTGATAGATCACCGGACCCTCCCGGAAGTTGAAGCCCAGCCGCATGCTCCAGTTCTGCCATCTCAGCTCCGAGCCCTCGAGGGTGAACGACGCGCCTTCGGGCTGGGTGATGTGCAGCGGCTTGAGGTCGGTGCGTGGCTCGATCCCGCGCACCGACGGGATGTACTCGCAGTCGACGTTCGGGTGGCCGTGGTCGTAGTCGCGTTCGATCTCCAGCAGTTCGTGGGTGTTCATGTCGACGATCAGCTTCAGGCCGGAGACCGGGTGGCCGTAGGGATTGCCCTCCGGGGTCGCCCGCGCCCACAGGTCGCACCAACCCAGCCGGCGGTCCCGGTACTTCTCGGGCATCAGCGCCTTGGCGAAGGTCCAGGTGTCGATCAGGATGAGGTTGACGTCGGGGAAGCCCCACTCCGCCAGGGCGGCGATGACGTCGGGATGCTTGCGCATCGCTTCGTCGATCTCGTGGAACTCGTCCAGGGTGAAGTTGGGCTGTACGCCGGGGATGTGCTCCACCGACTCGACGGTGCCCTCGCCGAGATCCACGGTGGCCTCGTAGGTCTTGTTCTCCTTGCGGTCCAGCAGCACCGCGAACGCCGTGCGGGTCACCGGCTGACCCGGCCGCCACGCCTTCACGTCCGCTTTGGGCGGCTCCTTGAGTTCGATCGAGGTGAATCGCCACCCGTCGGTGACCGGGCCCTCGCACCGGAGAATCTCGGCGGTCCGCCGGAATTCCTCGGCCGAGAGCGAGTCCAGTGGATGCTGTGCCATCAGCGCACCTCCATGTCGAGCCAGTCGAACCCCTAGTCAACCGTTTACCGGTCGCTGTTGTCTCCGGCATGGGAGAATTCACCCCCGGAACAGGACCGACGGACGGAGAGCCGAACGTGATATCGAACGTCTTCCGCTCTCGCGGGCTCAAGGGCATCTCCGAGATCCGGACCTTCTTCCGAACCAACGAACAGCCGATTTTCTTCATCGGGCCGACCGGGTTCAACCTGCTGGGCATCGACCGGTGGGTCCGCGGGTTCGAGTACATCGTCTACTACGACTCCTGGGACGGCGCCCACCCGCGGGTGTTCACCCCGACCAGCAAGCCCTACGTGGAGTTCAACAGCTCCGAGGAGATCAACAACTACCTGCTGCGCGATGCCGAAGTGCAGCGTTTCATCGAGTCGCGGTGCGAACGACCCGGGGTCCGCCCGATGATCGCAATGGTGTTCTTCGACGAGGAGACCGAGCAGATCTGCGAGGAGCTCGACTACGACCTGATCCTGCCGAAGGACTCGCTGCGCAGGCACCTGGACTCCAAGATCGTCACCACCCGCCTCGGCGAGGAGGCGGGCGCGCCGTCGGTGCCCAACGTCCTCGGGCGCGCCGACAGCTACGAGGAGCTCAGCAAACTGGCGGGTGACGCGGGTCTTGGGTCAGACTTGGTGGTTCAGACTCCCTACGGAGACTCCGGCAAAACGACCTTCTTCATCACCCAGGAAGCCGAGTGGGACCGCAACAGCGAGGACATGGTCGGCCAGGAACTCAAGATCATGAAGCGGATCAACAACCGCGCCGTCGCGGTGGAGGCCGTCAACACCCGCCACGGAACGGTCGTGGGACCGTTCATGACCGATCTGACCGGCTACCCGGAGCTGACCCCCTACCGCGGCGGCTGGTGCGGGAACGACCTGTTCCCCGAGGCCCTCTCCGAGGCCCACCGCACGACCGCGATCGGGCATGTGCGACGCCTCGGTGACCGGCTCCGGCAAGAGGGCTACAAGGGATTCTTCGAGGTCGACGTCCTCGTGGACCTCGACTCCGACGAGGTCTACCTGGGCGAGCTGAATCCGCGGATCTCCGGCGCGTCCTCGATGACCAACGTCACCGCCGGCGCCTACGCCGACATCCCGCTGTTCCTGTTCCACCTGCTGGAGTTCATGGACATCGACTACAAACTCGACGTCGGCGAGATCAACGATCGCTGGCGCGAACTGGCCGCCGTGGACGTATGGGCCCAGCTGATCATGAAGGAGCCCGACGACTCGGTGGAGCGGATCCTGGCCGCTCCGGAGACCGGCCGCTACCGGCTCAACGAGCAGGGCGGACTGACCTTCATCGGCGTCACCAACGACTGGCACGACGTCACCCACGAGGATGAATGTTTCTTCATGCGCGTCTACGGACCCGGCGACTACCGCTTCAAGGGCGCCGACCTGGGAATCCTGGTGACCAAGGGCCGGATGCAGACCGACGAGGGACTGACGAAGCGCTGCCGCGACTACATCGACGGCATCCGGGCGATGTACTCCAGCGAGGTGCTGCCCAATCCCCCGACCCTGACGCCGATCGGCTACGTGAAGTAAGCCGCGTCAAGTAAGCCGCGGCTCAGCTCTGCCCGCGTTCGCGACCCTCGACCACACCGATGGGCCCGGTCGCGTGAGTTCGTTGGCGGCTGGCGCCGGCCAGGCCGGACAGGTGCTGGCCGGCGGCCGCGAAGGCCCGGATGGTGTCGAACAGGTACGCCGGCCACTGCGCGGCCGGCCAGGTGGACATTTTGACCGCGACGGTGCGAGTCGCCCGATCCACCAGCACCATCTGGCCGTGGATTCCCAGGCAGAGTTGAAGATCGCCGAGTGGGCCGGGAACGAACCAGAACTGATTGCGGTACCACCCGCCGGGTAGCTGCGCTTCGGAGTCCGACGCCGAGAACGCGCCGCGGATGTCGGGATCCAACGTGCGGGAGGCACTGAGCCATCGCTGCGGAACGACCGGCGTGCCGGCGACATAGCCGTCCTCGAGAAGCAGTTGCCCGAATCGGGCCATGTCTCGGGCCCGCGCTGAGAGCCCGCCGTCATGAATGGCTGATCCGACGCCGTCACAGGAGATCTCGGCGTCGAACTCCGCTCCCATCGGCTGCCAGATCAACTGCGCGATCAGGTCGGCCATCCGGGTGCGGGCGGCACGTTCGCACACCCAGCCCAGCATGTTGGTGTCCGCGGAGTGGTACACGAACGTCCCGCCGTGCGGGCCCGCAGTCCCCAGCGTGGTCAGGTAGGCATACAGCCCGCCGTCCTCGCCCGGACTCAGCCCCGGCCGCCATCCGATGTAGCGCTCCATGGTGCGCACCTCGGCCTCGGGATTGGTGTACTCCTCGCTGAAGGCGACGCCGGTGCGCATGTCCAGCAGATCGCGAACCGTCGCCCCGCCGTAGCCTGACTCCGCGATTTCCGGCACGTAGGCGCTGACCTGTTGGTCGGTGTCCAGCATCCCGCGGGCGGCGAGCACACCCGCCACGCAGCCGACCACCGACTTGGTCACCGACATCATCAGGTGCGGGGTGTCGGGGGTCATCCCGTTGTCGTAGCTCTCGTACACCACTCGTCCGCCGTGCAGGATGATCGCGGCATCGGTCCAGGTGTCGGCCAGCACCTCAGAGACGCTGCCGGTGGTGCCGTCGACCCGCTGAACCTCGACGGCGTCGGGATCGAACGCCTTCTTGTCGTGAGCGAGCCGAGTGACCGGGCCGCTGCCGCGCGGGATGCGCTGGGTCGGGATGAGTTCCCTTAGGTGCTGGAAGGACCACCGGTTGAACGGTGGGTCCTGCCAGTTCAGCAGGGTCACCCGGAAATCGGGCTCCGACGGGAACCCGCTCATCAGGGGCACGTCGGGCGGCGCCGGCACCGCGGGAGCCGCAGGTGAACTCGACGATCGACGAGGCATGGTCCATGACCCTACCGTTGCCGGGCGGTGGCCCTGGCGGGCATCGCCGAATTACGCCGCGCTGGTCACCCGGTACACGTCGTAGACGCCCTCAACATTGCGTACGGCGTTGAGCAGGTGGCCGAGATGCTTCGGGTCGCCCATCTCGAAGGTGAAGCGGCTCACCGCGATTCGGTCATCAGAGGTGGTCACCGACGCCGAGAGGATGTTGACACGCTCATCGGCCAGCACGCGGGTGACGTCGGAGAGCAGGCGGTGCCGGTCGAGGGCCTCGACCTGGATGGCAACCAGGAAAACCGAGGTCGGCGAGGGTGCCCACTGCACCTCGATGATCCGTTCGGACTGCTGCTGGAGGTCGGTCGCGTTGGTGCAGTCGGTGCGGTGCACGCTGACCCCGCCGCCGCGGGTGACGAATCCCATGATGTTGTCTCCCGGGACCGGAGTGCAGCACTTGGCCAGCTTGGTCAGTGTTCCCGGGGCACCCGGGACCGCGACCCCGTTGTCCTCGGTGCCGCGCTGGCGCACCGGCATCGTTGCCGGGGTGGCGCGCTCGGCCAGTTCGTCCTCGGCGCCCTCGGCGCCGCCGAGTTGAGCCAGTAGGCGCTGCACGACGTGGCGGGCCGAGACGTGACCCTCACCGACCGCGGTGTACAGCGCCGACACGTCGGCGTAGCGCAGTTCCTTGGCCAGCGCCGCCACCGCATCTCCGTTGACCAGGCGCTGCAGCGGAAGCCCGCCGCGGCGAACTTCGCGGGCGATCGCATCCTTGCCGGCCTCGAGCGCCTCCTCGCGACGCTCCTTGGCGAACCACTGGCGGATCTTGGCTTTGGCGCGCGGGGATACCGCAAAGCCCTGCCAGTCGCGCGACGGTCCGGCATTGGGAGCCTTGGAGGTGAAGACCTCCACCACCTCGCCGCTTTCCAGGGTGCGCTCCAGTGCGACCAGCCGCCCGTTCACCCGCGCACCGATGCAGCGGTGACCGACCTCGGTGTGCACCGCGTAGGCGAAGTCGATCGGCGTGGACCCGGCGGGCAGTGTGATCACATCGCCCTTCGGGGTGAACACGAAGATTTCCTTGGTGGCCAGGTCGTAGCGCAGCGACTCGAGGAACTCACCCGGGTCGGCGGCCTCGCGCTGCCAGTCGAGCAGTTGGCGCATCCACGCCATGTCGTCGATCTCGGCTGCGGCCAGCGGATGCGGAACCGCGTTGCGCCCCTTGGCTTCCTTGTAGCGCCAGTGTGCGGCGATGCCGTATTCGGCGGTGCGGTGCATGTCGCTGGTGCGGATCTGCACCTCGAGTGGCTTGCCCTCCGGCCCGACGACCGTGGTGTGCAACGACTGGTAGACCCCGAAGCGGGGCTGGGCGACGTAGTCCTTGAACCGGCCCGGCATCGGTTGCCACAGCGAGTGGACCACACCCATCGCGGCGTAGCAGTCGCGGATCTCGTCACAGAGGATGCGGACCCCGACGAGGTCGTGGATGTCGTCGAAGTCACGGCCCTTGACGATCATCTTCTGATAGATCGACCAGTAGTGCTTGGGTCGGCCTTCGACCACCGCGTGGATCTTCATGCCGCTGAGCGCCGAACCGACCTCTTCGCGAACCTTGGCCAGATAGGTGTCGCGCGACGGTGAGCGGTCGGCGACCAGACGCACGATCTCGTCGTACCGCTTGGGGTGCAGGATCGCGAACGACAGATCCTCCAGCTCCCACTTGACCGTCGCCATGCCGAGGCGGTGCGCCAGCGGTGCGATGACCTCGAGGGTCTCCCGGGCTTTGCGGGCCTGCTTCTCCGGCGGCAGGAAGCGGATCGTGCGCATGTTGTGCAGCCGGTCGGCGACCTTGATCACCAGCACCCGCGGATCGCGGGCCATCGCGATGATCATCTTGCGGATGGTCTCGCCCTCGGCGGCGGTGCCCAGGACCACCCGGTCGAGTTTCGTCACGCCGTCGACGAGATGTCCGACCTCGTCGCCGAAGTCCTCGGTCAGCGCGCCCAGCGAGTAACCGGTGTCCTCCACGGTGTCGTGCAGCAGCGCGGCCACCAGCGTGGTGGTGTCCATTCCGAGCTCGGCGAGGATGGTGGCCACCGCCAGCGGATGGGTGATGTAGGGATCGCCGGACTGGCGCAACTGGGTGGCGTGTTTGGCGTCGGCGACCTCATAGGCGCGCTGCAGGATCGCCAGGTCCGCCTTGGGGTAGACCTCGCGGTGCACGGCGACCAGCGGCTCGAGCACCGGGTTGGTCGCGCTGCGCTGCGCGGTCATCCGGCGCGCCAGGCGAGCCCGGACCCGGCGGGTGGCGCTGGTCGCGGTCTTCGCGGTCTCCGGGGACGGCCCGGGAGCGGGCAGGTGTGCGGCGGGGCGCGACTGGGTGGCCGCGCCGCCCGGCTCATCCGCCATGCTCACCTCCACGCCGCCGATTCCAGGCTGCTGCTCTGAGGATATCGCCTCCGGGCAGGCCTACTGGCTGCGCAGGCTGTGCACGCGCATCGGCTCCAGCCGCCTTCGCCCGCCGAGACCGGCCAGCTCCAGCACCACGGCGGCCTCCGAGACCCGTGCGCCGGCCGCGTCGAGCAGGTCGCGGGCCGCGGCCACCGTGCCACCGGTGGCCAGCACGTCGTCGATGATCGCGATCCGGCGGCCGGCCAAGTCCAGGCCCTGCGCGGGGATCTCCAGGGCCGCCGTGGCGTACTCCAGCGCGTAGTCGCGGCGATGGACCGGCGGCGGTAGCTTTCCGCCCTTGCGGATCGCCAGTACCCCGACCCCCAGCCGGTGCGCGACCGCGCCCCCGAGCAGGAACCCGCGGGCATCGATCCCGGCGATGAGGTCCGCGCCCTCGACGAGGCGGGCCAGCGCCTCGGTGACCACCGCCAGAGCCCGGCCATCGGCGAGAACCGGGGTCAGATCACGGAACAGCACGCCGGGGCTCGGGAAGTCGGGTACCTCGCGGGTCAGGGCGCCGATCACCTCCGCCGGATCATCGCCGGGCCCTACGGCTCCAGGCGCCATCGGTCCATGTTCCAGCCGGCTCCCCACTTGGTGGGGTTGGCCTCGACGGCGAACATCTTCTTGGAGGCCATCACCGTGCGCTGCTGGCGGTACAGCGGCAGGGTGGGCATGTCCGACCAGAGCATCGGCGCCGCGTCGGCCAGCAGCCGGGACTGTTCCTTGGGATCGGTGGTCACCGCCAGCGCTGCGATGATGCCGTCGACCTGCGGGTTGGAGTAGCCCGGCAGATTGTTGCCGTTGCCGGTGTACAGCGCGTAGGCGTCCATGGCTGACGACCCGGTGGAGCCGCTGCCTGCCGCCCCGCCGGTGCTGGCAACCAGCACGTCGATCTGGCCGTCGCGTAAGGCCTGCGGTCCGGTGGACTCGTTGGTGACGTCCTGGACGGCGATGCCCGCCGCCCCGCAGGCGGCGGTGATGGCGGCGACGGTGGCCGCCAGTCTCGGGTTGGGCGCCTGGTAGGCCATCCGCACGGTCAGCGGCGCGCCGGTCAGGGCCGCCCGGGCGGCCTCGGGGTTGGCGACACTGAACTGGCCTGCCTCCGCGGCCGCCTCGGTCGCACCGAAAACGTCGTCTCCGGCCGGATTGAGCCGAGTGTTGGCGATGGGCACCGCGGCGTTGCGCGCGATCACGTCGCGCGGGGTACACAGGGCCACCGCCCGGCGCGCCGCCGGGTTCGACAGCGGTCCCTGCGCGGAAAAGATCAGCTGTTCGACACCGCCCGAGGCGATGTCGGTGCGTTGGTAGTCATCCGGCGTGGTGAGCGTGCCCGAGGAGCCGGTCGCCACGTCGACCACCTGGAAGCTGCCCGCGTTGATCCGGTCCTGGATGTCGACCCGGCGCGGCCAGACGACGACGCGCTTGGTGACCGGCTTGGCGCCCCACCACCGGTCGTTGACCGTCAGCACCACCGCACCCTCGGGCAGAACCGAGTCGATCCGGTAGGGACCCGACGACGGGAATCGTTTGAGGGCTTCGGAGTCCATTCCGGGCCGCAGATCCCAGAGGGTGTTCCAGGCCTCGGCGATGCGTGCGATCGCCGCCGGATCACCGCCCTGGATGGTGGCGGCGACGTCGATCCCCAACTGGTCACCGATCACGTGGGAGGGCATCAGCGAGGTCGCGGTGAACAACTGGGCGTAGTCGACGACGCCGCGATTGGGCAGGAAGTTCACCCGCGCCCTCTTCTGGCCGGGCTGGCACTCGATGCCCGCGACGTCGATGTAGCCCGCGCGGCTGGCGGAGTTGAACCCTGGGTAGCGGCCCGACTGCGCTGCCCAGGTCAGCACCATGTCGTCGCAGGTGATCGGCTTTCCATCGGAGTAGACCGCGCTGTCGGCGATCTGATAGTCGACGACCAGCGGTTCGCGGCCGACCACCGTCATCGACCCGAAGTCGTAGTCGGCGAGCACCTGAGCGTCGGGGCCGTGCAAGCTGAACCCGGAGAGCACCCGAGCGAACGCCTGCGGGCCCGCCGTGGCCGCTCCTGTCACCGTGTTGGTGTTGTACGAGGACAGCGCGCCGTCGACGGCGAAGTTCACCTGGTCGGCCGCTCCCCCCGAGCAGGAGATCAGCGCGGGTGCCACGGCGGCGAGGACCGCCAGGGGGGCGGCCAGAGCGCGGGGACGCCGGAGGACCACCGCGGCCCTACCGCCCTCGCGCGCTGCGCTTGCCGGTGGGGCGGCCCGGCCGCAGCGGGCGGGCGCCGGGCTCGGGGATGGAGATCCCGGGAACGTACTCCGCCTCCCCCGACGTCGAGTCTCCGGAGCCTTTGCGGCGGTTGAGCACCCGGCGGGTGTGGTCGCGCACCACGCCGGTGCGTTCCCGCAGCGTCACCATCAGCGGGGTGGCGAAGAAGATCGAGGAGTAGGTGCCCACCAGCACGCCCACCAGCTGGACCAGCGCGAGGTCCTTGAGCGTGCCGACGCCGAGCAGCCATACCGCCACCACCATCAGCGCCACCACCGGCATGGTCGCGATCAGGCTGGTGTTGATCGAGCGCATGAAGGTCTGGTTGATGGCCAGGTTGGCATGTTCGGCGTAGGTCCGCCGGGTGGTGTGCTCGAAGCCCTTGGTGTTCTCCTCGACCTTGTCGAACACGATGACGGTGTCGTACAGCGAGTAGCCGAGGATGGTCAGCAGGCCGATGACGGTCGCCGGGGTCACCTCGAAGCCCACGAAGGAGTAGACGCCTGCGGTGGTGACCAGGTCGAAACCCAGCGTCGTCAGCGCTGCAGCGGCCATGAACTTCTCGTAGCGCAGCGTGATGTAGATGGTGACCACGACCAGGAACACCGCAAGCGCGATCAGAGCCTTCTGGGTGATCTGCCCACCCCAGGTCTCCGACACCGCCGAGTCGCTGATCGTCTGCTTGCTGGGCTGTCCGTCGATTCCCTTGGGTTGGAATCGTTCGAACAGCGCGTCGCGCAGCGTGGCGGTCTGGTCGTTCGTCAGTGTCTCCGAACGGATCTGCACCGACGCCGTAGAGCCGGTGCCGACCACCACCACCGACTCCGGATTGTTGCCGATGGCCTTGCTGAACGTCTCCTCCACCTGGGTGACGTCGGCGTCGCCGGTCACGCCCGCGCGGGGGAAGGACACCTTGGTGCCGCCCTCGAAGTCGATTCCGAAGGTGAAGCCCTTCAGCAGGATGCTGGCGACCGCGGCTGCCACGACAAGCGCGCTGATCGCGAACCACAGCTTGCGCCGGCCGACCACCTCGAAGGCGCCGGTGCCGGTGTAGAGGCGCGTCAGGATGCCGTGGCGCGGCAGCGGACCGGCAGCCTCGCGATCCTCGGCGGGCGAGGTGGACGTCGCCTCGGATCCCTCGTCGAGGACCTGGGTGTCCGTCTCGGTGTCGTTGGTGTCGGTCATCTAGCGCGCCCCACTCTGTCCGGCTGCAGCAGGGATCTGCCCGGCCGCCCGCCGCTCCCGGGCGATCTGCTGCACCGCACCCAGGCCGTTGAGGGCCGGCTTCGCCAGCAGCGCCGACTTCGACGCAAGGTACAGCAACGGCCAGGTGACCACGAAGACCACCACCGTGTCCAAGATGGAGGTCAAGCCGAGGGTGAACGCGAAGCCCTTGACCTGGCCGACCGCGAGCAGGTAGAGCACCGCCGCCGCGATGAAGCTGACCGCGTTGCCCGACAGAATGGTCTTGCGGGCCCGGACCCAGCCGCGCGGCACCGCTGACCGGAACGAGCGGCCCTCGCGGATCTCGTCCTTGATCCGTTCGAAGAACACCACGAACGAGTCGGCGGTGGTACCGATGCCGATGATCAGGCCGGCGATACCGGCCAGGTCCAGGGTGTAGTTGATGTACCTGCCGAGAAGCACCAGGATGCCGAAGATCATGGCACCGGAGGCGACCAGCGAGAGCATGGTCAGCAGACCCAGCGCCCGGTAGTACAGCAACGAGTACACCAGGACCATCGCCAGACCGATGGCGCCGGCGATCAAGCCGGCCCGCAGCGAGGTCAATCCCAATGTGGCCGAGACGGTTTCCGCCTCGGAAGACTCGAAGGACAACGGTAGCGATCCGTATTTGAGCACGTTGGCCAACTGGCCGGCGGTCTCCGCGGTGAAGGGCGGGTCCCCGCCGCTGATCTCGGTTCGTCCGCCGGGGATGGCTTCGCGGATCACCGGCGCACTGACCACCTTGGAGTCCAGGGTGAACGCAGTCTGGGTGCCGACGTTGGATCCGGTGAAGTCAGCCCACGTGGTGGCGGCCTCGTCCTTGAACTCGAGATAGACCAGATAAGCCGCCTTCTGTTGATCGAAGCCCGAGCTGGCGTCCTTGATCTGATCGCCGGCGATGATGGACTTGTCCAGGATGTAGACCGACTTGTCGTCCTCCGAGCACGTCACCAGAGGCAGGTTCGGATCGTCGTTGCCGGCCAGGAAGTCCTCGCCGCCGCAGGTTCCGGCCACGTATTGGACCGCGAACAGCAGCAGGGTCTGGTTGGTGCTCTGCCGCAGATCCTTCTCGAACTTGATCCGCGCGGCGAGATCCTTGCGGGGGTCCGGCGGCCCGGGCGGCGGGGCCGGCTGGCCCGGTCCCGGCGGCGCGGGCGGCGCCGGGGAGGTGGTCGGCGCAAGCGGATAGGGCCGGGGCTGCGGCGCCGGCGGGCGCGGCTGCTGGCCGACGGCGCCGCCGGAGGGCGGAGCCGGGGCGGGAGCCGGCGCAGGTGCCGGAGCGGGCCGCGGC
>NZ_JBJTCF010000012.1:0-28955 GCF_046091765.1 Mycobacterium sp. | reverse complement strand
ACCTCGGCGACGGCGACCTCCAGTACGTAGTCGGCGTCCGCCGCCCCGCCCTTCACGTCGGCGTTGAGTACGGCCACCAGCTGGATCGCGGTCGCCACCGTCCTCGTCGACCACCGCCGCGACTGCCGCTGCGCCTTCTGGACCCGCCACGGCGGCATGCCGAGCTCGGCGGCCAGCCGGTAGGGGTCTCCGGAGCGCGGGCCCACCCGGGCGATGGTGTGCACCGCTTCGGCCAGGGCGTCGGCCACCAGCACGGGGGGCACGCCGCGCGAGATCGCCCAGCGCAGCGCCTCGGCCGACCCGGGCTCGTCACCCGCCACGGCCCTGTCGGCGATCTCGAAGCCCGACACCTCCGCCTTGCCGCTGTGGTAGCGGCGCACCGCGGCGACGTCGACCTCGCCGCCGGTGTCTGCCGCGAGCTGCGAGCAGGCCGAGGCCAGTTCGCGGATGTCCGAGCCGACGGCGTCCAGCAACGCCGCGACCGTGTCGTCGTCGACCCGGACCTGCAGCGCGCGGAACTCCGAGCGCACGAAGTCGGCCCGCTCCGAGGCTTTGGTGATCCGTGCGCAGGCGTGCACCTGGGCGTTGAGTTCACGAAGCTGGCCGGCGAGCGCCTTGGCCCGGCCACCCCCGGTGTGCACCACGACCAGGACGGTGCCCGGCGGCAGGTCGGCGGCCGCGGCGGCGATCAGCGCGGCGGCGTCCCGCCCGGCCTCCGCGGCCGACTCCAGAACGATCAGCCGCTCATCGGCGAACAGCGACGGGCTGAGTAGCTCCGCCAGGTCGGCGGTCGACACCTCGCCGGCTCTCATCCGGTCAACCGGGACGTCGACGGTGCCGGCGGCGGCCCGCACCTCGCGCAGGATCTCGCCGATCGCGCGCTCGACGAGCAGCTCCTCCTCGCCGAGGATCAGGTGCAGGCTCACCGGGTGATCGTGTCACGCCACCCCGACGGGGACGATTCCAGAGCAGCACCGCGGCCGCGGCGGCAGCGCCGACGGTCACCAGACCCAGCCATCCCGACGGCACCGGCACCGCCGCGCCGGGGATCGCCGCGGCGAATTCGGCGACGGTGAGCAGCCACCACAGTTCCGGCCCGGTCAGCCGGATCAGCAGGCCGGCGACAGCGGGCGACAGCGGACACAGCGCCGCCGCCGCGGTTCCGAGCACCGTGATGGGCGGGATCACCGGCGCGACCGCGAGGTTGGCGGCCAGGCCGACCAGGCTCAGCTGTCCCGAGACCGCCGCGACCAGGGGGGCGGTCACCAGTTGCGCCGCCGCCGCGACGCAGACGGCGTCGGCGACGGGTTTGGGCCACCCGCGCGCCGTCAATCTCGCCGACCAGAGCGGTGCCGCGACGACCAGGGCCGCGGTGGCCAGCACCGAGAGCGCGAATCCGATATCGACGGCCAGCTCGGGGGCCAGGACCATCAGCAGGATCACGGTCGCGGACAACGCCGGCACGGCGTGACGGCGCCGGTCGGTCAGCACGGCGAGCAGGGTGATCGCGCCCATCACCGCGGCGCGAAGGACACTGGCGGTGGGCTGCACGACGATCACGAAGAGCACCAGCGTCACCCCGGCCAGCCCCACCGCCGCGCGGGGTCCGATCAGCGCGGCCGAGAGCAGCACGGCGCCGCACACGATGGCCACGTTCGCGCCGGACACCGCGGTGAGGTGAGTCAGCCCGGCGGTGCGGAACGATCGGGTCGTGGTGGCCGACAGCGCCGCGGTGTCGCCGAGCACCAGGGCCGGCAGCATCGCCGCCTGATCAGCCGGAAGGGACTCCGCCGCCGCGGCGGCGAACCGGAGGCGGACCGCCTGCGCCGCGCGCTGCAGATCCGAGGCCCGGCCGGCCACCGGCCGACCGGCAGCGCTGAGGACCGCCACGGTCAGATCCTTGCGGGCCGGCGCGGACACCCGGGCCCGGAACCGAACGGGTTGACCCGCGCTCAGTTCGGCGAAGCCGACGGCCGGCGCGAACACCACCACCCGCCCGCCGCCCCCGCCGCCGGCTCGGAGGTCGGCGCGGAACATCAGCCGCCCCCCGCGCGCCGGGCGCGGGGACTCCACGGGAATGACGGTGACCCACACCGTCGCGCCGAGATGCTCCGTGAGCGGATGATCACCGACCGCGTCGCTGCGCAGCCCGGCCGCGAGCCCGAACCCGGCGGCGACGACCGCCACCGACAGCAATCCGGCCTCGGCGCGGCGCAGCGGCCGAAGCGCCCGGCACCGCACCCGGCGTGCCACCACCCAGCCGGTCGCCGTGAGTGCGCTGACCGCGGACGTCGCCGTCCCCACCGGCCAGGTGACCGCGGCGGCGGTCACCGCCCACGCGGTCAGCGCCGCCGGGACCAGCCGCAGATCCAGCCGCCGGCCCGCCGGTCCGGCGATCAGACCCGTACCAGCCCGCGCAGTTTCTCCAAGCGGGCCGGGCCGATTCCGTCGACCTCGGCGAGCTGGTCGACGGTGGTGAAGCCGCCGTTTGCGGCCCGCCAGCTGAGGATCGCCGCCGCGGTGACCGGTCCCACCCCGGGCAGGGCGTCGAGCTGCTCGGCGGTGGCCGTGTTGAGATCGACCGGCGCCGCGGGCGCAGCCGGTGGGGAGGTGGCCGTCGCCGGCGGCGCGGGCGGGCCACCGGTGACCGAGCTGCCCAGGGCGGCCGGCCGCCCGGCCGGGGTGGCGATGCCGACGACGATCTGCTCGCCGTCGGCCACCCGGCGGGCGAGGTTCAGCCCCAGGGTGTCCGCGCCGCCCAGCGGCCCGCCCGCCGCGGCGACCGCGTCGGCCACCCGCGCGCTCGGGGTCAGGGTGACCAGGCCGGGTTGGTGCACCAGCCCGACAACGCTGACGACCGGGTTGGGGCCGGGCGCGGCATCAGCCGGGTGCGGCGGCGTTGAGGATGCCGCGGCGGTGGGCGGCTGCACCGGCGGCAGGTTGGCCGAGGAGACCGGGTCGGCACGTCCGCGGGCAAGGGTGAACAGGGTCACCGCGATTGCGACGGCGGCGACCACCGCCAGCGCGATGGCGCCGGCCCGTCCGGGGTCGGCGCGGACGGCGTCCACCCAGGCTCTCCCCCGCGCGGGCTGTCCGTCGGGCACCCAGTCGGGAGAGTGGTCTTCCTCGCCGCAGTCGTCGGCGTCGGGGGTCTCGGAGTCGGGCTGCTGGTGCGCCGCCAGGCGGCGGTGCAGATTCGCCAGTGGAGTGTCGTTGGGCATGACCCGACGGTAGGTGCGGGGACCGAGCCGTCAGGCCGTCCCCGGTGGCTCCGGCATGCTGCCTGTGGACGAAATCGGGACTGGGGATCCACCGGTGTCCATACTGCAGTTACTGTCCGGCGCCAATCCCGAGGAGATTCCCGATGACCGCGACGTCAGCGCCACCCCTGCGGGTGATCCAATGGACGACCGGCAACATCGGTCGGCGTTCGTTGCACGCCATCCTCGGGCGCCCCGACATGGAGCTGGTGGGCGTTTACGCCCATGGCGCCGACAAGGTCGGGGTAGACGCGGCCGAGCTGGCGGGCTGGCCCGAACCCACCGGCATCACCGCCACCGACGACATTGACGCGCTGCTGGCGACCAAGCCGGACGCCTGCTGCTACAACCCGCTGTGGCCCAGCATCGACGAGCTCGAACGGCTGCTGGCGGCCGGGGTTAACGTCTGCACGTCGGCCGCCTGGATCACCGGGGGCAAACAGACACCCGAGGATCTCGATCGGATCCGGAAAGCCTGTGCGCAGGGCAATTCCACGATCTTCGGCAGCGGCGCGCACCCGGGGATGACCAATATGGTCGCCATGGTGCTCTCCGGCGCCTGCGAGCGCGTCGACGAGATCCGCATCACCGAGTCGGTGGACTGCTCAACCTATGAGTCCGCCGCCACCCAGACCGCGATGGGCTTCTCCTGCGACCCCGACACCCCCGGCCTGGCTGAAAGTGTGCGCCGCGAAAGCGAGGTGTTCGCCGAGTCGGCGGCGATGATGGCCGACGCGATCGGGGCGGAGCTGGACAGGATGACCTTTGATGTCACCTTCACCACCGCCACCGGCGACTCCGACCTTGGCTTCATGACCATCCCGGAGGGCACGGTGGGCGGGGTGATGGGCCACCACCGGGGCTGGGTGGGCGAGCGCAACGTGGTGAGCGTCGGCTTCAACTGGATCATGGGCTGCCACGTGACACCGCCCAAGCCACTGGAGCACGGCCACGTCATCCAGGTGTTCGGCGTGCCGAACATGCGCACCGTGCTGCACTGCCTGCCGCCGCGGAACTGGACCGAGCCGGGATTCATGGGTCTGGGCATGATCTACACCGCGATGCCGGTGACCAACGCCGTGCCGGCGGTGGTCGCCGCCGAACCGGGCATCGTCACGCTCAAGGATCTGCCGCCGGTCACCGGCCGGTTCGGGTGACTTCCGGCGGATGGAGATCGAGCGCCGAACATTCATCGTCGGAATCGGCGGCGTGGCGTTTGCCTCGCCCTTGATCGCGGCATGCGCGAAAGATACCGAGAAGAACACGACCGACGGCGCCGCAGCATCTGCGCCCAAGGCGATGATCCCCGAGCCACCGAAGGGTGAACCGGGAAGCCTGCTCTCCCGGGAGTCCGTCGACACCGGCATCAAGGGCGCACGCGCGTGGCGCGTCCGCTACATCTCCCGCGATGTCAACGGCGTCGCTCACGAGGCCAGCGGGCTGGTGATCGCCCCGAAGGACCGCGGCGACAACCGGCCGATCCTCACCTGGTGCCACGGCACCACCGGACTCGGCGACGCCGCCTGCCCGTCGGCGCAACCTGACCCGGCCCGCGAACTCATCACCTACTTCACACCTGAGGCGACCCAGCAGGTCGACTACGGCGTGCCGGGACTGCAGGGCTGGATCGATGACGGCTGGGTGGTCTGCGCCACCGACTACCAGGGGCTGGGGACACCCGGGATACACCAGTACACCGTCAACATCACCAACGCCCGCGATGCGGTCTACCTGGCGCGCGCAGCGCGCAATCTCGACGCCGGAGCCGGCATGACGCTGGGGTGCGCCGGATGGTCGCAGGGCGGCGGTGCGGCGGCCGCGGTGGCCGAACTGGACCCGGCCGACTACGGGGACCTGAAACTCATCGGCACGGTGCCGATGTCCCCCGGCGTCGGCAGCATCGCCTTGGAGAACCCAGCATCGGTCACCGCGGCACTGACCAACCCCGCCATTCCTCCGGACTCGCACCTGGTGATGGTGCTGGCTGGCACCTGGGCGGCGAATCCGGCGAAACTGCAGCTGTCGCAGGCGTTCACCCCGCTGGGCGTGGAGATCCTCGAGAAGGCCTGGAACAACCAGCCGGTGCATCACCTCAACGACACCCTCTTGCGCATGTTCAAGCTCAAGGGCGCGGTGCTCAATCCGAATCCGCCGAACTTCGGCGAGTGGAAGGATGCGATCATCGCCGGTTCGGCGGCCAACAAGAAACCGGTCGCGCCGGTGCTGGTCTGCATCGACACCTTCGACAACGGCACCGTGGTGCCGGTGAGTTGGCAGACCCTCTACGTCGAGGCCGCCCGTAAACTCGGCGGCACCGTCGAGACCCGCGACTACCCCAACGACGACCATTTCTCGCTGCCGCAGAGTTGTGCCGGTGACGCGCGCGCCTGGCTCAATACGCTGCGCGGCTGACACCGGCTTCGGCCAGTGCCTTGAGCATCAGGTCGGCAACCGCCTCGTGGGCGGCGAAGTTCCAGTGGATTCCGTCAGGGTTGGCCTGCCCGCCCAGGACGTGATCGGCGACGGCGGCTTTGAGGTCCACCAGCGGGATCCGGTGCCCGGCGGCCCACTCGGTGATCGCGTTGACGGTGCCGGGGCGGCCGTGGTGGGCGTGGCCGTAGGTGGGCGCGATGTGCACCGAGGGCAGGCAGGCGACCACCGGGATGCCGGGCCGGTTGAAGTCGATGGCACCGCGGGTCATTTCGAGATACTCGACGGTCAGTTTCGGCGGCAGCGCCGAGCGGGACACCGGTGACAGCCGCGGCTGAATCCACCCGTAGCCGTCGCGCAGCCAGCGGCGCAACAGGGCCGGACGGGCGTAGCGGATCAGTTCGCGCATCGCGGTGGGCAGCGGCGAGGGCAGCGAATCCATACCGCTGGTCGCGAAGATCACCGCGCCGGCCTTCGGCAGCGCCGCCCACGCCCGCGGGTCCTGGGTGGCCGCCCACCAGACGTCGCGGCAGGTCCACCCGATCCGGCCGATCAACTCACAGTCCCAATCAAGTTGCCTGGCAACGATGTTAGGCCAGATCCGGGGATCGTCCGCGGGTAGCCCGCCCTGCGGTCCGTAATAGGACAGCGAGTCGGCGAAGACGAGCAGGACGGGCCGCTCAGAGGACATCGTTGGCCACCTGAGCCGAGGCGTTCCACACGTCGAGCCGCCAGCGGATGGCGCCGAAGTCGGCGTCGGGCGTGCTGTGCCCGGACAGTTGCGCCCAGCTGGCGTTGCCCATGCCACCGAGTACGGGCCAGCTGTGCACCGGCAGGCCCATCAGCGCGGCGCTCAGCGCGGCGATCAGACCGCCATGGGCGACCAGCACCACCGGCCGGTCGCAGTCTTCGGCACCCCAGTCCGACTCTGCGGCGACCAGCTCGGCGACCAGCGGCATGCTGCGGTCGGCCACGTCGACGCGGCTCTCCCCGCCGTGCGGGGCCCAGGTCGCGTCGTCGCGCCACGCGCGCCGCGCGCCGGGGGCGGCCTCGTCCACCTGACGGTGGGTCAGGCCCTGCCAGTCCCCCAGGTGGGTCTCGCGCAGCCGGGCGTCCACCCGCACCGCCAGCCCGCCGCGCTCACCGAGCTCCTCCGCGGTGTCGCGGGCCCGGCGCAGGTCCGAGGAGACGACCAGCAGGGGTTGGCGCTTGGCCAGGACCTCGGCGGCCGAGACCGCCTGGGCCCGGCCGAGGTCGGTCAACTCGGTGTCGAGCTGACCCTGCATCCGGGTGTCGGCGTTGAACTCGGTCTGGCCGTGGCGCAGCATGACCAACCGCCGCACCCTCACCGGGGATCGCCTTCGGCCGCCTGCAGGTCGACGTCGATCAGCGGGCAGTCCCGCCAGAGCCGGTCGAGTGCGTAGAAGTCGCGCTCGTCGGTGTGCTGGATGTGCACGACGATGTCGATGTAGTCCAGCAGTACCCAGCGGCCCTCCCGGGCGCCCTCACGTCGGGCCGGCTTGTACCCGGCGAGCCGCATCTTCTCCTCGACTTCATCGACGATCGCCCCGACCTGGCGCTCGTTGGAGGCCGACGCGATGACGAAGCAGTCGGTGATCACCAGCTGGGCGGAGACGTCGATGACGACCACGTCGGAGGCGAGCTTGGCCGCGGCGGCACGCGCCGCGATCGTCGCCATGCGCACCGCCTCCGGGGACGCCGTCACGGATGTGCCTCCCCCGCGGCGGACGCGAGTTCCCGGTAGAGGCCCCGCTTGGCGACGTACTGCACCACCCCGTCGGGCACCAGGTACCAGATCGGCCGGGACTGCGCAGCCCGCGACCGGCAGTCGCTGGAGGAGATCGCCAGAGCCGGCACCTCGACGAGGGTCAGCGCGTCCTCGGGCAGCCGGTCGAAGGCGGCGAAGATGTGCTCACCGGTGAGTTCGTATCCGGGCCGGCTGACACCGACGAAGCGGGCCAGGGTGAACAGCTCGTCCACGTTCTGCCAGGACAGGATGGACGCCAGGGCGTCGGCGCCGGTGATGAAGTACAGGTCGCTGTCGGGGTGCAGCGCCTTCAGGTCGCGCAGCGTGTCGGAGGTGTAGGTGGGTCCGGCCCGATCGATGTCGACCCGGCTGACCGAGAACCGCGGGTTGGACGCGGTGGCGATCACGGTCATCAGATAGCGGTCCTCAGCGGCGGACACCCTGCGGCGGCCCTTCTGCCACGGCTGGCCGGTGGGCACGAAGACCACCTCGTCGAGACCGAAGAGATCGGCGACCTCGCTGGCCGCGACGAGGTGGCCGTTGTGGACGGGATCGAAGGTCCCGCCCATCACGCCGAGCCTGCGCCGAGATCGCATGGTCTGGCAGCTTACTGGTCGAGCGCGACCGGCTCAGCGTCGAGTTGTTGGCGCTCCCCCGGCCAAATCACCACCACAACTCGACGCTCGCGCGGTGTTCAGACCGGCAACAGCTGGTCGATGACGGCGGCGAGCTGCTTGGCCGAGCGGCATTCGTGCATCGTGATGACGTCGGAGTAGCGCGGCACCGCCGAATCCCCGCTGCCCCAGAGGTGCCGGGGCTCGGGATTGAGCCAGTGGGCGTGCCGGCTGGCGGTGACCATGTGCGTGAGCACGTCGACGGCGTGGTTGCGGTAGTTGGTGCGGCCGTCGCCGAGCACCAGCAGTGAGCTCCGCGGCGACAGCACGCCGGCGAAATTCTCGGTGAAGGTCACGAAGGCGTTCCCGTAGTCGGAATGCCCGTCGCGGGTGTACACCGCGGACTCGCGGGTGATCCGCTGGATCGCCACGGCCAGATCCGCGTCGGGCCCGAACAGGTGCGTCACCTCGTCGCAGGTGTCGATGAAGGCGAACACCCGCACCCGGGAGAACTGCTGGCGCAGCGCGTGCACCAGCAGCAGGGTGAAGTGGCTGAACCCGGCGACCGATCCGGATACGTCGCAGAGCACCACCAGCTCCGGTCGGGCGGGGCGGGGCTTGCGCATCACCATGTCGATCGGCACACCACCGGTCGACATGGACTTGCGCAGCGTGCGGCGAAGATCGACCGAACCGGCGCGGGCGCGGCGGCGGCGCGCCGCGAGCCGGGTGGCCAGCATCCGCGCCAGCGGCGCGACAACCCGGCGCATCTGACGCAACTGATCGCCGGAAGCGCGCAGGAACTCCACGTTCTCCGCGAGCTGCGGGATGCCGTACATCTGGACGTGTTCGCGGCCGAGCTGCTCGGCGGTCCGCCGCTTGGTCTCGCTTTCCACCATCCGGCGCAGTCGGGCGATCTTGCGCGCGGCGGTGGCTTTGGCGATCTGTTCGGTCGCCGGCGAGGGGTCGTCGCCGTGCGGGGCGAGCAGGCCGGCCAGCAGGCGGCCCTCCAGCTGGTCCAGACCCATCGCCTTGAGCGCCTGGTAGGACGAGTAGGACGGGCCGCGGCTGGAGGTGTAGCGACCGTGGGCCTCGACGATCGAGGCGATCACCGCGACCAGTCGCTCGTCGAGGTCGCCGAGGTCGGGGTTGTCGATGAGCAGGTCGAGCAGCATCGACCGCATCGCCTCGACGTCCACCGGGACGGCCGGCTCGGTGTCGGCCGCTTCAAGGACGGCGCGTCCGCCGAGCGCGGCCGGCCACCACAGCTCGAACAGCGCGTCGTAGGTCTGACGGTGATCGGCGCGCCGGAGCACCGCGCAGGCAAACCCTTCGCGCAACGCCTCCCGGTCTTGCAGCCCGAGGGTGGCCAGCACGCGCCCGGCGTCGACGGTCTCCGAAGGGCCCACCGAGATGCCCTGCTCCCGAAGCGCTTCGACGAAGCCGACCAGATGCCCGGCCAGTCCGTGCGGAGCCAGCGGCTGCGGGGGGCGGATCCTGCGTGCTGCCATCGTCGTGACCTAGTTGAGCCGCAACTCGCCGGCCGCGCGCTGCTGGTCGGACTGGTGCTTGAGCACCACGCCGAGGGTCGCCGCGATGGTGGCGTCGTCGATGGTGTCCATCCCCAGCGCGAGTACGGTTCGCGCCCAGTCGATGGTTTCCGCCACCGACGGCAGTTTCTTGAGTTGCATCCCGCGCAGGACCCCGACGATCCGGACGAGCTCCTCGGCCAGACGCTCGGGGAGCTCGGGCACCCGCGACAGCAGGATGCGCCTCTCCAGGTCGGCGCTGGGGAAATCGATGTGCAAGTACAGACAGCGCCGTTTGAGTGCCTCCGACAGTTCCCGGGTGGCGTTGGAGGTGAGCACCACGAAGGGTTTGCGGGTCGCGGCGATGGTGCCCAACTCGGGCACGGTGACCGCGAAGTCGCTCAGCACCTCCAGCAGCAGACCCTCGATCTCGATGTCGGCCTTGTCGGTCTCGTCGATGAGCAGGACCGTCGGCTCGGTGCGCCGGATCGCGGTCAGCAGCGGCCGGGACAGCAGGAACTCCTCGCTGAACACGTCGGACTTGGTCTGATCCCAGTCCGCCCCGGTGGCCGCGTTCTGCGCGGTCTGGATGCGCAGAATCTGCTTGGCGTGGTTCCACTCGTAGAGTGCGCGCGCCTCGTCGACACCCTCGTAACACTGCAGTCGGACCAGGCCCGATCCGGTCGCCTGCGCGACCGCGCGGGCGAGTTCGGTCTTGCCCACTCCCGCGGGCCCTTCGACCAGCAGGGGCTTACCCAGCCGGTCGGCGAGGAAGACCGCGGTGGCGGTGGCGGTGTCGGGCAGGTAGCCGGTCTGGGCCAGCCGCCGCGCGACGTCCTCGATGTCGGCGAACAGCGGCGCCACCGGTGCCGGTGAATCGGTCACGGGTCTCCCGTCCTCAGGCCGGTCGGATGTGACCGTCACCGATGACGATCCATTTGGTCGATGTCAGTTCGGGCAGGCCCATCGGACCGCGGGCGTGCAACTTCTGCGTGGAGATCCCGATCTCGGCTCCGAAGCCGAACTGCTCACCGTCGGTGAACGCGGTGGAGGCGTTGACCATCACCGCGGCGGCGTCGACCCGTTCGGTGAACCGCTGGGCTGCAGCCAGATCACCGGTGACGATGGCCTCGGTGTGACCGGTGCCGTAGGTATTGATGTGCTCGATCGCCGCGTCGATGCCGTCGACCACGGCAAGGGCGATGTCCATCGAGAGGAACTCGGCGCGCAGGTCGTCCTCGGTCGGATTGTCGTGCACCGTGACGCCGGCGTTCTGCAACGCGGCGACCAGTCGTGGCACGGCCTGCTCGGCGACCGCCCGGTCCACCAGGAGTGTCTCGGCGGCGTTGCACACACTGGGACGGCGGGTCTTGGCGTTGAGCACGATGCGCTCGGCGATGTCGAGGTCGGCGTCGGCGTGGACGTAGACGTGGCAGTTGCCCACCCCGGTCTCGATGGTCGGCACCATGGCATCGCGCACCACCGCGTCGATCAGACCGGCACCGCCGCGGGGGATCACCACGTCGACCAGCCCGCGGGCCTGGATCAGATGGGTGACCGATGAACGGTCGGCGCTGGGCAGCAACTGCACGGCGTCCTCGGGCAGGCCCTCTTCGCGCAGGGCTCCGCGCAGCACACTGACCAGATCGGCGTTGGACTCCGCGGCGGAGGAACTTCCGCGCAGCAGCACGGCATTGCCGGACTTGAGCGTGAGGCCGAACGCGTCGACGGTGACATTGGGCCGGCCCTCGTAGACGATGCCGACCACGCCGAGGGGCACCCGGACCTGACGGATCTGCAGGCCGTTGGGCAGGGTGCGTCCGCGTGACACCTCCCCGATCGGATCGGGCAGGCCGGCCACTTGGCGCAGTCCGGCGGCGATGCCGTCGACGCGCTGCGGGTTCAGCGCGAGGCGGTCCAGCATCGCCTCGGGTGTTCCGGCGGCCCGGGCGGCCTTCAGGTCTGCTGCGTTGGCGGCCAGAATCCGGTCGGAGTGCCCCAGCACCGCGTCGGCGGCGGCGTGCAGGGCGCGGTTCTTGTCGGCGGTGGTCAGCGTGGCCAGCGTCCGCGCGGCGGTCCGGGCCCGGCGGGCCGCGGCGTGCACGATTTCCCGCACATCGGTGCCAAGCACGCTCGGTTGCGTACTCATCGTCCCAGCTTATCGGCGCGGGGAGCGTCTTGGCCCCCCGCCCCCAGGAACCCGACGAGGTCCGGCCACGCCGCGGGGTCCTGCACCAGGAAGGCATGCCCTCCCTCGTAGACCCGGAACTCGGCACCGCCGACCCGGTCGGCGATGGCCTGACCGTTGACCACCGGAGCGATGTCATCGAAGCGGCCGCTGGCTACGAAGGTGGGGCAGTTCACCCGGTGCAGGCGGTCGACAACGTCGTGGTGACTGCGCGCCCGCAACTGCAGCAGCGCACCCGGCGTTGCCTGCGTGCTGTCGGGCGCGAAGCCGTTGGCCTTCGCCGCCTCGTCGGGATGGTCGGCCAGCCATCCAGACATCCGCCGGTCCGAGAGCACCAGGGTCCGCTCGGCGCGTTCGCCGTCAGGCAGATCGACGAGCGTCTCGAGCGGATACGACGGGAAAGCTCCGCCGGGAGACGTGGCGAGCAGCGCCAAGCGGGTGACCCGCTCCGGGTGGGTCACCGCGAACTCCTGGGCAACCATCCCCCCGAAACTGAGCCCGACCAGCGCGGTCCGGTCCCAGCCGAGAGCGTCGAGAAGCTCGGCGACGTCGCCGGCGAGATCTGCCATCGAGTAGGGCTCGGTCACCGGCGCACTGGCGCCCAGACCCCGATAGTCGAAGGCGACCAGATCGAAGTGGGCGGCCAAGGGCGTCAGCATCGGCCACGTCGATTCCAGGGTGACCCCGGAGCCGTTGCAGTACAGCAGACGGGGACCGGCGCCGAGGCGTTCACGGTGCAACTGGACCACGCCCGACTCACGCCCCCGATCAGGCCGGCGGAATGCGGCGCTCGATCTCCTCCAGCCACACCGTCGCGGCCATGTCCGAGGGAGCGCGCCAGTCGCCACGCGGTGACAGCGATCCGCCGTGCGAGATCTTGGGACCGTTGGGCAGTGCCGAGCGCTTGAACTGGCTGAACGAGTAGAACCGCTGCGCGAACACCGCCAGCCAGTGCCGTATCTCGGCCAGCGAGTAGCCGATCCGCTTGCCCGCGGGAAATCCCGGCGGCCAGGCGCCCGATCCCGGATCTGCCCAGGCGTGGTGGGCCAGGAAGGCGATCTTCGCCGGACCGAAGCCGTACCGCAGCACGTGGAACAGGGTGAAATCCTGCAGCGCGTAGGGGCCGACCGTCGCCTCGCTGCTCTGGACCTGCTCGCCGGAACCGGCGGGCACCAACTCCGGGGTGATCTCGGTGTCGAGCACCGACTGCAGGATTTCGCCGACCTCCTCGTCGAATTGTCCGGAGCCGATCACCCAGCGGATCAGGTGCTGGATCAGCGTCTTGGGCACCCCGGCGTTGACGTTGTAGTGGCTCATCTGATCGCCCACGCCGTAGGTCGACCAGCCCAGCGCCAGCTCGGAAAGATCACCGGTGCCCAGGACGATCCCGCCGCGCTGATTGGCGATCCGGAACAGGTAGTCGGTACGCAGGCCGGCCTGGACGTTCTCGAAGGTGACGTCATAGACCTGCTCACCCCGGGCGAAGGGGTGCCCGATCTCGGTGAGCATCAGTTCGGCGGTGGGCCGGATGTCGATCTCGGCGAAGGTAACCCCCAGCGCCTTGGACAGCGCGATCGCATTCGTTCGGGTGCGCTCGCCGGTGGCGAACCCGGGCAGCGTGAAGGCCAGGACGTCGCTGCGCGGACGGCTCTGCCGGTCCATGGCCTTGGCGGCCACGATCAGTGCATGGGTGGAATCAAGACCACCTGAGACACCGATGACGACCTTCGGGTGATCCAGCGCGTGCAGCCGCTGTTCGAGGCCGGCGACCTGGATGTTGTACGCCTCGTAACAATCCAGCTCCAGGCGCGCGGGCTCGCTGGGCACGAACGGGAATCGCTCCACGTCGCGGCGCAGTCCGATGTCACCGCGTGGCGGGTCGAGTTCAAAGTCGATGCGGCGGAACGACTCCAGCGCGGCCCGGTGGCGCAGGCGGTTGTCATCGAAGGTTCCCATCCGCAGCCGTTCGGCGCGCAACAGATCGAGGTCGATGTCGGCCATCGACCTGCGGTCGCCGGTGGCGAACCGTTCGGACTCAGCCAGCAGCCGGCCGTTCTCGTAGATCATCGTCTGGCCGTCCCAGGCCAGGTCGGTGGTCGACTCGCCCTCGCCCGCCGCGGCATAGAGATAGGCGGCCAGGCAGCGCGCGGACGCCGAACGGGCCAGCAGCGAGCGGTCCTCGGCCCGGCCGATGGTGATGGGACTGCCGGAGAGGTTGGCCAGCACCGTCGCCCCGGCCAGCGCGGCCAGCGCACTGGGCGGGACGGGCACGAACATGTCCTCGCAGATCTCGACGTGCAGTACCAGACCGGCGACGTCGGCGGCCGCGAACACCAGGTCCGGCCCGAACGGCACGTCCGCGCCGAGCAGCCGGATGGTGCCGCCCGCGTCGTCGCCGGCCGCCAGTTGCCGGCGCTCGTAGAACTCGCGGTAGGTCGGCAGGTAGGACTTCGGCGCCACACCGAGGATGCGGCCGCGGTGCACCACCACCGCACAGTTGTAGATCCGGTGCAGATGACGCAGCGGTGCGCCGACGACGAGGACCGGCAGCAGGTCGGCCGATCCGGCGACGATGCCGGCCAGGGCGGTTTCGACGGCGGCGAGCAGCGTGTCCTGCAGCAGAATGTCCTCGATCGAGTACCCCGACAGGGTCAACTCCGGGAACACCGCCACCGCGACGCCGTCGTCGTGGCAGTCCCGCGCGATACGCAGCACCGACTCGGCGTTGGCTGCCGGGTCGGCCAGCACGGTCCGGTGCGTGCAGGCGGCGACCCGGGCAAAGCCCCGGGCGTAGGCCGAGAAGAAGTCCACGCCCCATTGTATGGCCGGTCAGTACCCTCGAGTCGTGGACGCTCCGGAGCTCGTCGCGCTGCTGGCCGGGCGGCGGGTCGCGGTCCTGACCGGGGCGGGGATCTCCACCGACTCCGGCATCCCCGACTACCGCGGACCGGACTCCCCCCCGGCCAACCCGATGACCATCCGGCAGTTCGTCACCAGCCGCGACTACCGGCGGCGCTACTGGGCCCGCAACCACGTCGGCTGGCGGCACATGGCGGCCACCGGGCCCAACGCCGGTCACCGGGCGCTGGCCGCACTCGAGCACGCCGGCGTGGTGAGCGGGGTGATCACCCAGAACGTCGACCTGCTGCACACCAAGGCCGGCAGTAGTCGAGTGATCAACCTGCACGGCACCTACGCGCGCGTGGTGTGCCTGGACTGCGGGCACACCCTGTCGCGGGCGGCGCTGGCCGAGCAGTTGGAGGCCGCCAATCCGGGTTTCACCGAGCGCGCCGAGAAGGTGGGCGGACTGGCGGTGGCACCGGACGCCGACGCGACGGTCGCCGACACCGACTCCTTTCACTTCGTCGACTGCCCGGCGTGCGGCGGAATCCTCAAACCCGACATCGTCTACTTCGGCGAGTCGGTGGCCAAGGAGGTCGTGGACCGCGCCTACTCGCTCACCGACGATTCAGATGCGCTGCTGGTGGCTGGATCGTCGCTGACGGTGTTCTCGGGCTACCGGTTCGTTCGGCACGCCGCCGCGCGCGGGATTCCGGTGGCGATCGTCAACCGGGGTCCGACGCGCGGCGACGACCTGGCGACGGTCAAAGTCGACGCCGGCTGCTCGCCGATCCTGGCGCTGCTTGCCGAGGAGCTCACCGGGCCTGCGGCGGGCAGGGCTGGAAGGGCTGGTACCACCACCAGGTAGCCCGTTCGCCCGTCGGTCCGGCACAGGGCGCGACGGCCGGCGGCGGATTGTTGGGCGGACGTGCCAACGACCGCGGGGTGAGCGTGCGGCCGTCACCGTCGGTGACGACCAGGCGGTCGGCGGGGCCGGTGATGGTGATCCCGCCGCGGTGGTGCAGACGGTGGTGAAAGGGGCACAGCAGCACCAGGTTGTCCAGATCGGTCCGGCCGCCGTCCTCCCAGTGCCGGATGTGGTGGGCGTGCAGCCCGCGGGTGGCGCCGCAACCCGGAACCGCGCACGTGGCGTGGCGGTGCTCCAGGGCGCGGCGAAGCCGCCGATTGACCGTGCGGGTGGTCCGGCCCGCGCCGATCACCCGCCCGTCGCGCTCGAACCAGACCTCGCAGGTCGCATCGCAGGTGAGGTACTGGCGCTCAGCGTCGGAGAGCAGCGGACCCAGATGCAGCGCCCCGGTGCGCTTCTCGACGTCGACGTGCACCACCACGGTGGTGCGCTGCCCGTGCGGACGACGGACCGCCTCGGCATCCCAGCCCGCCTCGACCAGGCGCAAGAAGGCATCGACGGTGTCGGGCATCTCCCGATCGCCGTGCTCGCTTTTCCACTCGGTGATCAGTGCGTCGAGATGGGACTGCAGCGCGGCATCGAAGACCGCCGACTCGTCGTGCGGAAGCGTGATCCGCCAACTGGTCGAGTCATCGCCGCAGGTTTTGCTGACCGAGCGCTGCGCCGGCGACCGAGGCTGCGGTTCGGGGCGCGGTTCGAGCCGGATGGCGGTGCGCAACTGGCTGACCGTCGCGACCGACGCCAACTGCGCGTAATGCTCGTCGGAACCCTCGCCGGCTGCGGCCGCGATGACACCGACCTGATCCAGCGACAACCGGCCCTCGCGCATCCCCTGCACACAGCGAGGAAATTCAGCACTGCGGTGCGCAATGGCCGCGATCGCGTGGGCGTTGGCCGACGACGCCGCGAGCCGCCAGGCCACCAGCGCCGGAACCGACCGCGCACCCGTGGCCCCCCACAGCCCGTCGCGCTCCACCTCCGCGATGATCTCCACGATCCGCCCGTCGATCGCATTGCGCTGCCCGGCCAACTCCGCCAACTCGCCGAACAAAACCTCAAGGCGCTCAGCGGGCGGCGCGGTGGTGGACATGACCGAATCATTGCAGCGGGGTCTGACAATTCCGGGGTGGGCTGAAACATCGTCGCGGTATGACCTCCCTCGGTTCCGTAGCCACCGCGCTGGCGGTCGGCGTAGGCAACGCCGCGATCACGCCGTTCCGCCCCGACCCCGGGCCGGCGACCCGGCGATGGGGGGTAGGAGTCGGCGAGGTGGCCGCGAGCGTGCCGAAACTCCCCGGGCCGGTCCGCCACCTGGTGAGGCAGCTCAATCAGTTCGGTTCGGTGGTGGTCAGCCCGGGCGGTATCGAGTACGACGGCGACCAGGTGGCCTGGGACCGGGTGACCGAGATCAAGAACCACCGCCTGGTGGGCCACCTGCTCACCGACGCGGTCACCAAGCAGGTCGACCGGCTGCCGATCTGGTGGTTCCCGGGTCGCGACCGGGTGTTGCGCGGTCTGACCCACACCGCGCTCACGGCAATGGCGATGGCAGCGAACCCGCGCCTGGACCGCGGTGTGTTCACCGTGTGCATACCGGCCGAGGTGGTGTCGAAAGGCGTGATCCGCAGCCACCGGATGACACCGGGCGTGCCGGCCGCCCTGGTGCTCGCCGACCCCGCGGTCAGCGACTGCGTCGCCGAAACGGCGGCCGCGAAGGGTATCCCGATCCGCCACGCCGACGACGACGCTCTGGAAGTCGCCGTGCAGCGCGCTACGGCGATCCGCTCCGCGATCCGCAGACTTCTGAGCCGCTAGGCCGAAACCAGGTCGTCGGCGTGCACGACCGGCCGGCGGAAATCCGCGGGCAGATCCGAGGTGGAGCGGCCGATCATGGTGGCCAGCTCGGCGGTGTCGTAGGCAACCACTCCGCGGGCGACGACCACGCCGTCCGGTCCGTGTAACTCGACCACGTCGCCGCTGGAGAAGCGGCCCGAGAGCGCTGTGATCCCGGCCGGCAGCAGCGAGCGGCGCCGTTTGACGACAGCACGGACCGCACCGGCGTCGAGGGTCAGCGACCCGGCGACCTCCGCCGCGTAGCGCACCCAGAACTTGCGCGCCGACATCCGCTCGGGGTTGGGCGCGAACACCGTGCCCACCGAGGCGTCGGTGAGCGCGGCTTCGATGTCGCCGGCGGCGGCCAGCAGCACCGGAACCCCGGCGTCGGCGGCCAGCAGCGCCGAGGACAGTTTCGAGGCCATCCCGCCGGTGCCCAGCCGACTGCCCCGCCCGGCCACCACGCCGTCGAGGTCGGCGGGTCCGGCGACCTCGGGGATGAAGCGGGCGTCTCCTTTGCGCGGATCCGAGTCGTAGAGGCCGTCGATGTCGGACAGCAGGATCAGGGCGTCGGCGCCGACGAGGTGGGCGACCAGTGCCGAGAGCCGGTCGTTGTCGCCGAAGCGGATCTCGTTGGTGGCCACGGTGTCGTTCTCGTTGACGATCGCCACGGCGTGCAGGGCGCGCAGCCGGTCCAGGGTGCGCTGGGCGTTGGTGTGCTGCACGCGCTGGGAGATGTCGTGCGCGGTCAGCAACACCTGCCCGACGGCGCGGTGCGAGCGGGCGAACGCCGCACTCCAGGCGTTGACCAGTGCGACCTGACCGACGCTCGCGGCGGCCTGCTTGGTGGCCAGGTCGACGGGCCGCCGGGTGAGTCCGAGCGGTTCGATGCCGGCCGCGATGGCCCCGGAGGACACGATCACCACCTCAGAGCCGGCTTTCATCCGCGTCTCGATGGCCTCGGCCAGCACCGCCAGCCGGCCCGTGTCGAACAATCCCGACGCATCGGTCAGGGCGGTGGTGCCGATCTTGACGACGATGCTGCGCGCGGCGCGGATTGTCTCGCGGTGCGCGCTCACTCGTCCGCACCGCCTTCGCGGCGTCGCCGGCGGGCCTGTTTGCGCTCGGCAGCCCCGACCCGCTCGTTGCGCTCCACCCGCGCGTCCGTTCCCCGGCCGCTGGGGATGACGTCGACACCGGCGGGCGTCTGCGGTTCCCAGTCGAACGTCATCTCGCCGATGGTGACCGCGCAGCCCGGTTCGGCGCCCAATCGCAGCAGCTCGTCTTCCACCCCGAGGCGGGCCAGCCGGTCGCCGAGGTAACCGACCGCCTCGTCGTTGTCGAAGTCGGTCTGGGCGATCCAGCGTTCCGGACGGGTTCCGCGCACCACGAACCCGCCGGGGTGGGCCGGGTCGGCGGTGACGCTGAAGCCGCTGGCGTCGACCGGCAGCGGCCGGATCACCGGGCGGCGGGCGACCACCGGCGGCTGCGCCGATCGATACCCGGCCACCATGTCCCACAGCGCGAAGGACAACTCGCGCAGGCCTTCCCGGGAGACCGTCGACACCTCGAACACCGGCCAGCCGCGCTTCTCGATCTCTGGCCGCACGAACTCGGCCAGCTCGCGGGCGTCGGGCACGTCGATCTTGTTGAGCACCACCGCGCGCGGGCGCTCGGCGAGGTCGCCGAGGGCCGAGTCGCCCTGCAGGGTGGGCCGATACGCCGCCAGTTCGGTCTCCAGCGCGTCGATGTCGGAGATCGGGTCGCGGCCGGGTTCGATGGTGGCGCAGTCGACGACGTGCACCAGGACCGCGCAGCGCTCGATGTGACGCAGGAAGTCCAGACCCAGCCCGCGTCCCTGCGCGGCGCCCGGAATGAGCCCGGGGACGTCGGCGACGGTGAAGGTGTGCTCGCCGGCGCTCACCACGCCCAGGTTGGGCACCAGTGTGGTGAACGGGTAGTCGGCGATCTTGGGCTTCGCCGCGGAGATGCTTGAGACCAGGGCGGACTTGCCTGCCGAGGGGAACCCGATCAGCCCGACGTCGGCGACGGTCTTGAGTTCCAGGGTGAGGTCGCGGGCTTGGCCCTTCTCGCCGAGCAGCGCGAAGCCGGGTGCCTTGCGGGCCCTCGACGCCAACGCGGCGTTGCCGAGTCCGCCTCGCCCGCCCTCGGCCGCGACGAAACGTGTGCCCGCCCCGACCAGGTCGGCAAGCATCCGGCCGTGCTCGTCGAGGACGACGGTGCCGTCGGGAACCTTGACCTCGAGGTCACCGCCGGCCGCGCCGTCGCGGTTGGCGCCCATGCCCTGCTTGCCGGACGGGGCCAGCACGTGGGGGTGGAAGTGGAAGTCGAGCAGGGTGTGGACCTGGGGATCGACCACCAGGATGACGCTGCCGCCACGCCCCCCATTACCGCCGTCGGGACCGCCGAGTGGCTTGAACTTCTCGCGGTGCACCGACGCGCAGCCGTTGCCGCCGTTGCCCGCGCGGGTGTGAATCACCACACGGTCAACGAAGCGGGCCATCGGGGAAGAGGGCTACTCCGGGCGGGCCACGCGCACGACGTTGACGGTCTTGCGGCCGCGCTTGAGCCCGAACTGGACCGCACCGGGCGCGGTGGCGAACAGGGTGTCGTCGCCGCCGCGGCCGACGTTCGCGCCGGGATGGAAGTGCGTGCCGCGCTGGCGGACGATGATCTCGCCCGCTTTGACGGTCTCTCCGCCGAACCGCTTGACGCCGAGTCGCTGGGCGTTGGACTCACGGCCGTTCCGGGAACTGGAAGCGCCCTTCTTGTGTGCCATGTTCTCTGTCGCTCCCTGTCGCTACTTGATTCCGGTGACCTTGAGCACGGTCAGCTGCTGACGGTGACCCTGGCGCTTGTGGTAGCCGGTCTTGTTCTTGAACTTGTGGATGCGGATTTTGGGGCCCTTGGTGTGTTCGAGGACCTCCCCGGTCACCGACACCTTGGCCAGATCGCCGGCAGCCGTGGTGACCTTGGCACCGGCGACGACCAGGGCGACGGGCAGCGACACCGTCGCGCCGGGCTCGGAGTCGATCTTCTCGACTTTCAGGACGTCACCGACGGCCACTTTGTACTGCTTGCCGCCGGTCTTGACGATCGCATAGGTCGTTGCAGCGGCGGAGTTGTCGGCTGCCATCGGTTCCTCGTTAGTGTCACGGACACGCGCCACCCGGGCGCGTGAGCTGGTCTAGGGTTCTGCTGCCGCCGGCGGAGCCTCGCGGCAGCCCCCTAAGGGTACGTGACCAGCACCGGAGGGGTCAAACCGCGCCGGTTTCGGGCGGTCCGGCGGGCCGGGCCGCTGACCGGCGGCGCTGCCGGGCGACCGGCGCCCGCACGCTGATCTCGGAGGTCGGGTCGTCCTCCTCGTCGTCCTCGTCGTCCTCGTCGTCCTCCTCGTCGTCCTCGTCGTCCTCGTCCTCGTCGTCCTCGTCGTCCTCGTCGTCCTCGTCGTCGTCCTCGTCGTCCAGGTCGAGGTCGTCATCCTCCTCGATCGCGTCTTCGTCGACCTCGTCGAGTTCCACGGCTTCCAACTCCGCATCCGGGACTGCCTGCGCGAGTTCCTCCGGTTCGACCTCCTCGGCGACCTCGCCGGACTCCCCGGGCTTCGCCGCGGCGGCCATCGCCTTGAACATCGGGTGCTCCCCGGCGGCATGCGCCGGCACCCGGGCGACGGCGGCGTCTTTGGTCTCCTCGGCGGCCTCGGCGCCCTTGGACTTGCGCCCGCGCCGGCCCCGGCGGCCCCCGTTGTCAGACTTGCGCCCGGCCGCCGCGGTGGTGTCGACAGGGTCGGCGTGCATCAGCACTCCGCGGCCGGCGCACTCCGGGCAGGTGGTCGAGAACGCCTCGATCAGTCCGATCCCCAACCGCTTGCGGGTCAGCTGGACCAGGCCCAGCGAGGTCACCTCGGAAACCTGGTGGCGGGTGCGGTCCCGGGCGAGTGCCTCGGTGAGCCTGCGCAACACCAGATCACGGTTGGACTCCAGCACCATGTCGATGAAGTCGATGACCACCATGCCGCCGATGTCGCGCAGCCGAAGCTGGCGGACGATCTCCTCGGCCGCCTCCAGATTGTTCTTGGTGACCGTCTGCTCCAGGTTGCCGCCCGAGCCGGTGAACTTGCCGGTGTTCACATCGACGACGGTCATCGCCTCGGTGCGGTCGATCACCAGCGTCCCGCCCGAGGGAAGCCACACCTTGCGATCCATCGCCTTGGCCAGTTGCTCGTCGATGCGGTGAACCGCGAAGACATCGGGCCCGTCGGACCCACCGGGAGGATCGTATTTCGTCAGCTTGGCGACAAGCTCGGGTGCGACAGACTCGACGTAGGAGTTGATGGTCTCCCAGGCCTGATCGCCGGAGACGATGAGGTTGGAGAAGTCCTCGTTGAACAGGTCGCGGATCACCTTGACCAGAACGTCGGGCTCCTCGTAGAGCGTGACCGCGACGCCGGAGGCCTTGGCTTTGGCCGCCTCGGCCTGCTCGGCGATCTCAGTCCAGCGCTGCTGGAGACGCTCGACGTCAGCACGAATGTCCTCCGCCTTCACGCCTTCGGAGGCGGTGCGGATGATCACACCGGCGTCGGAGGGCACCACATCACGCAGGATTTCCTTCAGCCGTTGCCGTTCGGTGTCGGGCAGCTTGCGGCTGATGCCGGTCGACGAGGCGCCGGGTACGTAGACGAGGTAGCGGCCGGCGAGGGAGACCTGGGTGGTCAGCCGGGCGCCCTTGTGGCCGATCGGATCCTTGCTGACCTGCACGACGACCCGGTCACCGGGCTTGAGGGCCTGTTCGATGCGGCGGTTGGAACCACCGAGTCCGGCGGCCTCCCAATCGACCTCGCCGGCGTAGAGCACCCCGTTGCGGCCGCGGCCGATGTCGACGAAGGCGGCCTCCATGGAGGGCAGTACGTTCTGCACGATGCCCAGATAGACGTTGCCGACCAGCGACGCCGAGTCAGCCGAGGTCACGAAGTGCTCGACGACGATCCCGTCCTCGAGCACCGCGATCTGGGTGTAGCGGGCGCCGACGTGCGGCGCCTCGGTGCGGACTTTGTCGCGAACCACCATCAGGCGGTTCACCGCCTCACGGCGGGCGAGGAATTCGGCCTCGGACAGGATCGGGGGCCGACGGCGCCCGGCGTCGTGGCCGTCCCGCCGGCGCTGCCGCTTGGCCTCCAGCCGTGTCGAGCCGCTGATGCCCTGGATTTCGTTGTTGCGGGCGGATTTCTGCCGGGGGGCACGCTCGTGCACAACCGTGTTCGGCGGGTCGTCGGAGCCCGAGTTCTCGGAGTCCTCACCGCCGCCGCCCTTGCGGCGTCTGCGCCGCCGGCGCCGCCGAGTCGACCCCTCGCCCGGCGCGGACTCGTCGTCGTCGTCCTCGTCGTCGTCCTCGGTCGCGACGCCCTCGGCGTCGTCGTCCGAACCACCCTGCTCTCCCCTGCCGCGCCCGCGCCCGCGTCGACCGCGCCGACGCCGGCGGCCGGCGGGGCGGTCATCGGCGTCACCGTCATCGGTGGCGTCGTCATGGGCGGCGTCGGCGTCCTCGTCATCATCGCCATCACCGCCATCGGCGGCTCCGCGGCGGGCATCCCCGACCTCAGGACGTTCGGCGCGGACCCGGGCCGGGGCGGCTTGCGGCGCGACGAACAGCGGCATGTAGGCCGCCGACGGCTCCGCGTCGGCCGCCGGTTCCGTCACCGGTTCGAGCGCCGGTTCACGGGGGGCCTCAGCCGGTTGCCCCGGGACCTCGGCCGCCAGTGCTTCGCGCACCCTGATGGCGTCGGCCTGCTCGACGCTGGACTGGGCGCTGCGGGGGCGCTCGTCGAACTGAGCCAGGACGTCGAGGACCCGCTTGCTGGTGGTACCCAGCAGTCGCGCCAGTGAGTGCACCCTCAGGCGCTCTGGCAGCTCCTCGGCCGCGGGCAGGTCCTGATTGCTGTCATTCTGATTCACATACTCTCCTCAAGCCCCCGGGCGCGTCACTTCGACGCGGCCGCGCGAGGGCTTCCGTTGCCCGGGCACAGGCCCGGGCTCTTGCTGACGTTTGACTGAACGACGGCTGCTGGACGGTCCGCGCCGCACCGCGAACAAAAGCGGTGGTCGCGCACGCCTTGAAGTCTCATTCCGGCCCCCCGTTGCCGGGCGACCGCCCCAGTATCCCACATGCCTGGCCGGGTCACACCCTCCGGCCGCTCGACGGGCCCGTCGTCAGGCGGACGGGAACCAGAGCGCGATCTCGCGTCTGGCGGATTCCGGCGAGTCCGACCCGTGGACCAGGTTGGACTGGGTCTCCAGACCGAGATCGCCGCGGATGGTGCCGGGCGTGGCCTTCTCGACCGGGTCGGTGCCGCCCGCCAGCTGGCGGAACGCGGCGACGGCCCGGGGGCCCTCGACGATCGCGGCCACCACCGGTCCGGAGGTGATGAAATCCAGCAGGGAGCCGAAGAACGGCTTGCCGTCGTGCTCGGCGTAGTGGGCGCGGGCCAGGTCCTCGCTGACGTGCCTGAGCTCGAGAGCCGCGATGGTCAGCCCCTTGCGCTCGATCCTGCCGATGATGTCGCCGATGGCCCGGCGCTGCACGCCGTCGGGCTTGATCAGCACCAGAGTGCGCTCGGTCACGGCGGTCAGCGTACCCGTCACTGGGGCGGCGGCTCCTGGCCGGGCAACAGCCCGAACCGCTGCCGGCGCAGCACTTCGGCGCGCAGGTAGGCGATCATCGCCCACACCAGCAGGAAGATCAGCCCGATGACACCGATCGCGGGGTAAAGAAAGAACCCGGCCACGAGAATCAGCTGGACGGCCAGGTCAGCCCAGATCGCCCACGGCCGTCCCTGCATTCCCGCCAGCACGCCGAGCAGCAGCGCGAAGCCCACCAGGTAGGTCGTCGATCCCGCGGTCAGGCCGCCGCCGACCGACCCGACCACCGGCAGGGCCAGCAGGACGGCCACGATCTCGAGGATCAACGTTCCCGCGGCCACCCCGCGAAAGCTCTTCCAGGGATCGCTGGGGGGCTGCACCCCGTCCTGAACGCTCACTGCGGATCCTTGCCGAACAACGTGCGCGCAGCTCCGGCGGTCACCACCGAGCCGGTGATCACGATCCCGGCCCCGGAGTACCCCTCGCACTCCTCCTCGACCATCGCCGTGGCGGTCTCGATCGCGTCGGCCAGCGTGGGCGCCCGGGCCACCCGGTGGCCGACGACGAAAACCTCCTCGGCGTAGCGCGCCAGCGAGTCGACGTCCAGCGCTCGCGGCGAGCCGTTGTCGGTGACCACTACCGCGTCGAGGACCGGCTCGAGCGCGGCCAGAATGCCGGTGGCGTCCTTGTCGCCCATCACGCTGACCACACCCACCAGGTAACGGAAATCGAACTCCGACGTCAACGCCGCGGCCAGCGCGGCCGCTGCGCCCGGGTTGTGGGCGGCGTCGATGAACACCGACGGCGCACTGCGCATTCGCTCGAGCCGGCCCGGGCTGGAGGCGGCGGCGAATCCCGCGCGCACCGTCTCGGGGTCGAGCTGGCGCTGCGCGCCGGCACCGAAGAACGCCTCCACCGCGGCCAGCGCGAGCACGGCGTTGTGGGCCTGGTGTTCGCCGTGCAGCGGCAGGAAAACGTCGCGGTACTCCCCGCCGAGCCCCTGAAGATGCAGCAGCTGTCCGCCGACGGCCACCTCGCGGCCCAACACCGCGAACTCGGAGTCCTCCCGGGCGACCACCGCGGCGACCCGGACGGCGTGGCCGAGCAGCACCGCCATCGCATCCGGCGGCTGACGGCCGATGACGGCGACGGTGTCGATGGGCGGCTCGCCGCGCGGACCGCCGATGATGCCGGCCTTCTCCGCCGCGATCTCACCGACGGTCGCGCCGAGGTACTCGGCGTGATCCATGCTGATCGGCGTGATCACCACAACGGTGGCGTCCACCACGCTGGTGGCGTCCCAGGAACCACCCATGCCGGTCTCGACGACGGCGATGTCGATCGGCGCGTCCGCGAAGGCCGCGAACGCCATCCCGGTGAGTACCTCGAACTTGCTCATCGCCGGGCCGCCCTCGGCCACCGACTGCGCGTCGACGAGTTGCACGAACGGTTCGATCTCCCGGTAGGTCTGCACGTAGCGGGCCGGGCTGATCGGCTGGTTGTCGATGGCGATGCGCTCGACCACCGACTGCAGGTGCGGGCTGGTGGTGCGCCCGGTGCGCTGACCGAACGCGGTCAACAGTGCGTCCACCATCCGGGCCACCGACGTCTTGCCGTTGGTTCCGGCGATGTGGATGCAGGGATAGGTGTGCTGGGGCGATCCCAGCAGTTCCATCAGAGCCTGGATGCGCGTGGTGCTGGGCTCGAGCTTGGTTTCCGGCCAGCGTTGATCGAGCATGTGCTCGACCTGCAGCAACGAGGCGATCTCGTCGAGCGTCGGCTCGCTCATGCCAGCCGGGCCAGGCGTGCGGTGAGGCGCTCGACATCCTCGCGGGCCAGCTTCTGCCGGTCGCGAATCTTGTCGACGACGTCGCCGGGCGCCTTGGCCAGAAAGGCTTCGCTGTCGAGTTTGGCTGTGGTGCCGGTCAATTCCTTCTGCGCGGCCGCCAGATCCTTCTCCAGTCGGCGCCGCTCGGCCGCCACGTCGACGGTGCCGGAGGTGTCGAGCTCGACGTCGACCGCTCCGCTGGACAACCGCACCTCCAGCCGGGCAGTCGGGTTGAACTCAGCGCCCGGGTCGGTCAGCCAGGCCAGCGACTGCAGCGCGGGCACCGTGGCGTCGAGTCCGGCCTGCTGCAGCCCGGCCAACCGGGCCGGCACCTTCTGCCGGTCGGCCAGGCCCTGGTCGCTGCGGAATCGGCGCACCTCGGTCACCAGCTTCTGCAGATCCGCGACGCGCCGGGCCGCAGAGGCATCCGCGGGTTCCAGCGCAACGCCGGAGGGCTGCGGCCAGTCGGCGATCACCAGCGACTCTCCCGCGGTCAGCGACTTCCACAACACCTCGGTGACAAACGGCATCACCGGGTGCAGCAGCTTGAGCAGGGTGTCGAGCACGGCGGCGAGCACGGCGGTGGTGTGCGTGACGCCCTGTGCCAGTTGGACTTTGGCGAGTTCGACGTACCAGTCGCAGAACTCGTCCCAGGCGAAGTGGTAGAGCGCCTCGCAGGCCCGGCTGAACTCGTAGGCGTCCAGTGCCGAGTCGACCTCCGCGCGGACCTCTTCGAGCCGGCCCAGGATCCAGCGGTCGGCGTCGCTTTGCTCCCCCGGGGGCGGCAGCGGGCCCGGGGCGGCTCCGTTCAGCAGCGCGAACCGGGTGGCGTTGAACAACTTCGTCGCGAAGTTCCGCGATGCGCGCGCGTGGTCCTCACCGATCGACAGATCGCCCCCGGGGCTTGCCCCACGGGCGAGGGTGAACCGCAGCGCGTCGGCGCCGAACAATTCCACCCAGTCCAGCGGGTCGATGCCGTTGCCACGCGACTTGCTCATCTTGCGGCCGTGCTCGTCACGGATCAGGCCGTGCAGGAAGACGTTCTCGAACGGCACCTGAGGTCCCCGGGCGCCGCCCGCGGTGATCGCCTCGTCGCCGGAGACGAAAGTTCCGAACATGACCATCCGCGCGACCCAGAAGAAGAGGATGTCGTAGCCGGTGACCAGAACGCTGGTCGGATAGAACTTCTCCAGCTCGGCGGTGCGGTCGGGCCAACCCATGGTGGAGAACGGCCACAGCGCCGAGGAGAACCAGGTGTCCAGGACGTCGGGGTCCTGCTCCCAGCCTTCCGGCGGGGTCTCGCCGGGACCCACGCACACCATCTGTCCGTCGGGGCCGTGCCAGATCGGGATGCGGTGACCCCACCACAGCTGGCGTGAGATGCACCAGTCATGCATGTCGTCGACCCAGTCGAACCAACGCGGCTCGAGGCTTTTGGGATGGATCACGATGTCCCCGCCGCGCACCGCGTCGCCGGCCGCTGTGGCCATCGAGGACACGTTCACCCACCACTGCAGGCTCAGTCGCGGTTCGATCGGCTCGCCGCTGCGCTCGGAATGTCCCACGCTGTGCAGATACGGGCGCTTCTCGGCGACGACGCGGCCTTCATCGGCCAGGGCCTGACGGACCGCGTAGCGGGCTTCGAAGCGGTCCAGTCCGTCGAATCGTGTTCCGGTGCCGGCGATGCGGCCGCTCTCATCCATGATCGAGGGCATCGCGAGGTTGTGGCGCATCCCGATCTCGAAGTCGTTGGGATCGTGGGCGGGCGTGACTTTCACTGCGCCGGTGCCGAATTCGGGATCGACGTGGGAGTCGGCGACGATGACGATGTCGCGGTCCACGAAGGGGTGCGCCAGGGCGCTGCCGACCAGATGGCGGTAGCGGTCGTCATCGGGGTGCACTGCGATGGCGGTGTCGCCGAGCATGGTCTCGATACGGGTCGTGGCGACAACGATATGCGGCTGCGAGTCGTCCATCGATCCGTAGCGGAACGACACCAGTTCGCCTTCGACCTCTTCGTACTTGACTTCCAGATCCGAGATCGCGGTCTGCAGCACCGGCGACCAGTTCACCAGTCGCTCGGCGCGGTAGATCAGCCCGGCGTCGAAGAGCCGCTTGAAGATGGTTCGCACGGCCCGGGAAAGGCCCTCGTCCATGGTGAAACGGTCGCGGCTCCAGTCCACCCCGTCACCGAGCCGGCGCATCTGGGCGCCGATGGTCCCGCCGGATTCGTGCTTCCACTCCCAGACCTTCTCGACGAACCGCTCGCGGCCGAGGTCCTCCTTGTGCACGCCCTCGGCGGCGAGCTGCTTCTCCACCAGACTCTGGGTGGCGATTCCGGCGTGGTCCATCCCGGGCAGCCACAGCACCTCGTAGCCCTGCATGCGCTTGCGTCGGGTGAGCGCGTCCATGAGGGTGTGGTCCAGCGCGTGGCCCATGTGCAGGCTGCCGGTGACGTTCGGCGGCGGCAGCACGATCGAGTAGGGCGGCTTCGCGCCGGCGGCGTCCGCGGTGAAGTAGCCGGCATCGACCCAGCCCTGGTACAGGCCCGCCTCTACCGCACCCGGATCCCAGGCCTTGGGCAGGTCGTCGGGATCGGCAACGGCGGGGCTGTCGTCAGGCACCGATTAATTCTAGGAACGCCCTTGTGCGGGCGCTCGACCGGACCTGCGCCCCGCCGGCGCGGATCAGCGTCCGCCGCGCAGGAGACCGCCGAGGATGTTGCCCAGCGCGCCGCCCTGGCCGCCGCCGAGCACGCTGCCCAGGATGCTGCCCAGCGGGTTGTGACCCGCCGCGGCCCCGCCACCGCCGCCACCGAGGAGGCTGCCGAGCACGTCGCCGATGCCGCCGCCCGGGGCGGCCTGCGCCTGGGCCTGCGCGTCCGCGCGGGCGGCGCTGCGGGGGTAGAACTGCTTCCCGCGGACGGCCAGCACGATGGGGGCTAGCATAGGCAGCCGCCGCTTGATCCGGCCCCCCCCCGGCGCGCCGGGCGGTGACCTGATCAAGCGGCTGCTGCCTATGCTCGCCCCGATCGTGCTGGCCTACGTCGGCAAGCAGTTCTCCCAGCGCAGCGCCGCCGG
>NZ_JBJTCF010000011.1:0-75408 GCF_046091765.1 Mycobacterium sp. | reverse complement strand
GATCGCCCACACCGCCATCACGTTGGTGTAGGCGTTGTTGTCGATCCCGTCGTAGGGCGCATCGGGGTAGCCGGAGTGGAACTCGTCGGGCCCGATCACCCCGCGGATCACATACCGGCCCCGGCCGCCGTCGCAACCGGGGTCGAACTGCGCGCGGCTGACCCAGAATCGGGCGATCTCGGCGAGCATCTCCGCGCCGTTCTCGACCAGGTACTCCAAGTCCCCGGTCACCTGGTAGTACTGCCAGACGTTGTAGGCCACCGCGATGCCGATGTGGTGTGCGCGCGCACTGGCGTCGGGGTTCCAGCGCCCCGAGTTGGGGTTGAGGTGCAGCTTCTGGCTCTCCTCGCGCCCGTCGCTGCCGGACTGCCAGGGGAACATCGCCCCGGCATAGCCGGCCTCGCGCGCGGCGCGCCGCGCCTCGGGCAGCCGGCGGTAGCGGTAGCGCAGCAGCGAGCGGGTGCTCGCCGGGGAGCGCAGGTTGAGGATCGGGAACACGAACAGTTCGTCCCAGAAGATGTGGCCGCGGTAGGCCTCGCCGTGCAACCCGCGCGCGGGCACCCCGGCGTCGAGATCCACCGCCCGGTTGGGCACGCACTGCAGCAGCTGCAGCAGGTGCAGGCGGACCACCCGCAGCGCGTCGGGGCTGTCGTCGAAGGCGATGTCGAAGCGTTCCCACAGATGCGCCCACTCGCGGGCGTGGCCGTCGCGCAGGTCGGCGTAGCGGCCCAGGGTTTCCAGCAGCCGCGCGGCGGCATCCCCGGGCTCGCAGATGGCGGTGTCGTAGCCGGTGAAGATCGCGGCCATCTTCTCCACCGTCACCGACTCGCCGGGGGACAGGTCGACGACGTAATCGTGGCCGACGCGGCGATCCTCGGTGACCAGGGTCGCCTCGGCTGCCAGCGGTGCCTCACCGCGCCACAGCGTGGTGCGCTGGGCCACCGCGACGATCACCCGCGACTGCACGGTCTCGCACACCAGTAGACACGAGTCGGTGCTCAGCGGCCGGGTGGTGGTCGCCACCAGGTGGTCGTCGGAGAACGCGCGGTAGCGCTGCACCCCGCTGTTGCGCACGTCGCCGTCGATGAGCGAGAGGAACTCGATGCTGCCCGACCAGTCCTCGGCCCAGACCGTGGTTTCCAGCGCGCACGCGTGCGGCAGGTGCATCGCCGCGATGCGCCGCTGGGCGACCCGGGTCGTGCGTCCGGCCGCATCGCGGAAGCGGAACTCGCGGGTCAGTTCGGCCTGGCGAAGGTCGATGCTCTGCCGGTAGGAGAGCACCTCGGCGGTGTCGATGTCGAACCAGTCCCCGCCGTCGATGCGGAACTTGCAGGACAGCCAGTTGGGCAGATTGACCAGGCTCTCGTTGTCCACCTGCTCACCGGCGATCTCGTCGGTGAGCCGGTTGTACAACCCGGCGGCGTAGGTGCCCGGGTAGTGGAACGGCCCGGCGTCGGCCTCCGGCGCGCACCCGCGGGTCACCCGGTAGCCGTTGCCCACCGCGCACAACGCTTCGCGCAGGCGTTCCTGGTCGGGGAGGTAGCCGCCATAGGTGAAAGACCATGGACTGGCCAGGATCTGGCGGTCGACGTCGCACTGTTCGACCAAGCGCTCGATGAACTGGCGGACCTGGTCGGGATCGGCGAGGCTGAACCGCGCGGCGGTGGCGCGGTTTCCGTCCTCGCTGTGGCGGACGACGATCCCGATGCCGTCGTGCAGCACCGAGTCGAAGCCGTCCTCATCGGTGAGGTCGTCGCCGAAGAAGATCGGCAGCAGCGGCTCCTCGCCGGCGATCCGCTCGGCGATCCACTCCAGGGTGGCGCCCTTGTCCCAGTCCACGTCGGGGCGCAGTTCGACGACCATGCGCCCAGAGGTCACCTTCAGGCCGTCGCGGCGTCCCACCTCGTGCACCGCCGCGGTCACCGCGTTGGCCGCCTCAGGCGCGGCGTTGCGGTAGTGCACCGCCACCGCGTAGCGCTTGTGCTCGACCGCGACCCCGGCCAGCGGGGCCAGTCTTCCGGCCAGCTCGGCAGCGGCGGCCTCCAGGACCGGGATCGCCTGCGCGGCAGCATCATTGCGATGGTGCACACCGTCCGGGCCGACCATCTCGAACCCGTGACTGCCGGCATACCACAGACCGGGGATGCCGACCCGCTCGCGGATGTCGGCCAGGTCGCGCCCGGAGAGCACCGCCACCGGGTACAGCGCGGCCAGTGATGCCAGCGCCTTGTCGGCACCGGCGACCAAGGCCGCGCCGGCGGGGTCGTTGACAATCTCCGACAGAGTGCCATCGAAGTCGAAGAAGATCGCCGGACGCCGCGCCGAGGCCGCCGCAGCGATCTGGTCGAAGCAGCGCAGCGCGTCGGGCAGCTCCGACATCCGCCGGTCGATGGTGCGCAGGGTCACCTCGGCGAGGTCGCCGACCACGGCGTCGGCCCCGCAGCCCAGCAACACCTCGCGCGCCGCCCCGGAGCGATCCACGCCGATAACCAGAGCGAACCCACCGGCGCGCGCCGCGCTCACCCCGGCCTCTGAGTCCTCCACCACAACCGCCCGGCCCGCGCGCACCCCCAGCCGGCTGGCGGTCTCGAGCAGCATCGCCGGGTCGGGCTTGCCCGGCAGCCCCAGTTCGGCGGCGATCACGCCGTCGACGCGCACCGCGAACACCCCGGCCGCCCCGGCCGCCTCCAGCACGGCCGCGCAGTTGCGGCTGGCTGAGAACACCGCCACCGCCACTCCGGCCTGGGCCAGCCGCCTCGCCAGGGAGAGGGTCGAGTCGAACACCGGAACCCCGGAGGCGAGCGCGGCGGTGAAGATCTGCTGCTTGCGCTCGGCGAGGGCGCGCACCGTGTCGGCGTCGGCTGTGATGCCGCGTGCGGCCAGAAAGTCGCGCACCCCGTCGTCGCGGGGTTTACCGTCGACGAAATGGCGGTAATCGGCGGGTGTGAACGGATCGGTGTGGTGTTCGCTCAGGTAGTCGTTGAAGAGCTCGGTCCAGGCGGACTCGTGCACGGTCGCGCTGTCGGTGACCACGCCGTCGAGGTCGAACAGCACGGCGTCGTGGAAACGGGGGTCGATGGCGACCATGGAAGCGACCCTATCGGGGCCCTCCGGCGCGCCGGTCAGGGACCAATGCCCCCTGCCCGTGGCCGCCCGGAGGCGTTAGCGTCACCGGGGAACTGAGCACGACACCGCAGGCGGTGCAACCGCCCGGAGAAAGAGGAGTCCCATGTCAACTGCGGCAGAGGCCAAGCCGATCGTCGTCGGGGTCGACGGCTCAGCGGTGTCCAAGGTGGCCGTCGACTGGGCGGCGCGCGATGCGGTCCGTCGCGGGGTGGCGCTCACACTGGTGCATGTGCTCACCCCGCCGGCGGTGATGGCCTTCCCCGACGTGCCGATGCCGCCGGGGTAGCTGGAGTGGCAGCAGGAGGAGGGCCGCACGCTGCTTGACGGCGCGCTGCAGACGGCCCGGGACGCCGCCGGCGGAAGTGCGCTCGACACCTCCACCGCGACGGTCGCCGGGCCCTCGGTCCCGTCGCTGGTCGAGGCCTCCAAGGACGCGCAGTTCGTCGTGGTGGGCTGTCGCGGCCGCGGCGCGCTGGCCCGCGGCGTGCTGGGTTCGGTCAGCAACGGGCTGGCGCACCACGCGCACTGCCCGGTGGTGATCATCCACGACGAGGACCCGCTGATGCCGCACCCGTCCAAGGCGCCGGTGGTCGTCGGGGTGGACGGGTCACCGGCGTCGGAGAAGGCGGTGGCGCTGGCCTTCGAGGAGGCTTCGCTGCGCGGCGTGGACCTGGTGGCGGTGCACGCCTGGAGTGACGCCGGGGTGTTCGAGTTCCCCGGCGCGGACTGGTCCACCCAGCAGGCGATGGGGGAGGAGACGCTCAGCGAGCGGCTGGCCGGCTGGCAGGAGCGCTACCCCGACGTGCTGGTGCGCCGAATCGTGGTGGCCGACAAGCCCGCCCACCAACTGCTCGAGCAGGCCGAATCCGCGCAACTGCTGGTGGTCGGCAGCCGCGGACGCGGGGGTTTCGCCGGGATGCTGCTGGGCTCGGTAAGCACCGCGGTGATCAACGCCGCCCGCATGCCGGTGTTAGTGGTCCGCTAACGGCGCGCTCCAGCGCAGCACCGTGCCGCCGTTCGGTGCGGCGGTGACCGACAGCTCACCGCCGACCGCGTCGGCGCGGGCGCGCAGGTTGCGTAATCCGCTGGCGGTGACGTCGTCGGGCATGCCGCGACCGTCGTCGGTCACCTCGATGCGCAAGTCGTCCTCGACGCGCACGGTCACGGTGAGGTTCGCGGCACCGGAGTGCCGCACCGCGTTGCTGACCGCCTCGCGCACCACCGCCTCGGCGTGGTCGGCCAGCGCAGCGTCCACCACCGACAGCGGTCCGACGAACTTCGCGGTGGTGCGCAGACCCGAACCGGAGAACGCCGCGATCGCCTCGTCGAGGCGCTGACGCAGCCGGGTGGTGCCGTCGGCGCTGCCGTGCAGGTCGAAGATGGTGGTGCGGATCTCCTGGATGACCGCCTGCAACTCGTCGACGACGTCGGTCAGGCGCTGCTGCACCTGCGGTGACTCGGCGCGGGCGACGGTGCCCTGCAGGGCCAGCCCGGCGGCAAAGATCCGCTGGATGACGTGGTCGTGCAGGTCGCGGGCGATCCGGTCGCGGTCGGCGAGCACGTCGAGTTCCCGCATGCGGCGCTGGCTGTTGGCCAGCTGCCAGGCCAGCGTCGCCTGGTCGGCGAACGCGGCCACCATGTCCAGTTGCTCATCGGTGAACGGCCGGGCTCCGCGGCGGCGCACGATCACCGCTACCCCGGCGACGGTGTCGGTGGTGCGCAGCGGCACCACCATGGCCGGTCCCGGATCGGCGACGACGCCGCCCAGCCCGGCGAGCCCGTCGGCCGCATCGAGGCGGCGCGGCAGGCGATCCGCCAGGGCGGCGGCGAGGACACCGGAGCCGGGCAGTGACGCCAGGCCCGCCGCGTCGGCGCGGACCGCGCCCGCGATCTCGACCACCGCCAGTTCGTCGCCGGGCGCCCCGATGCCCTCGGGCGTGGCGACGAGGACGGCGTCGGCGGCGGTGAGCATCAGCGCCTCCTCGGCGATGAGCCGGAACACCCGCGCGGGCTCGGCACCGCCGAGCAGCTTGGTGGCGATGTCGCGGGTGGCTTCGATCCAGGCCTGCCGCACCCGGGACTGCTCGTAGAGCCGGGCGTTGTCGATGGCGATGCCCGCCGCCGCGGCCAGCGCCTCCACGAGTACTTCGTCGTCCTCGCTGAACGGCTGCCCGTCGGCCTTCTCGGTGAGGTAGAGGTTGCCGTACACCTCGTCGCGGATCCGCACCGGCACTCCCAGGAAGGTGCTCATCGGCGGGTGGTTCGCGGGGAAGCCGACGGAGGCGGGGTGGCGGCGGATGTCATCGAGGCGGATCGGCTTGGGCTCGTCGATCAGCACGCCCAGCATGCCGCGCCCCTCCGGCGGTGGGCCGATGCGCTGGCGGGTCTCGGCGTCGATGCCGGTGGCGATGAAGCCGACGAGCTCGTGGTCGTCGCCGCGCACCCCCAGGGCGCCGTAGCGGGCGTCGACCAACTCCGTGGCGGTCTGCACGATGGTCTGCAGGGTGGTGGTCAGATCCAGCCCGGAGGTCACCGCCAGCATCGCCTCGACGAGCCCGTCGAGCCGGTCGCGGCCGCGCACGATCTGATCGACGCGGTCCTGCACCTCACCGAGGAGTTCGCGCAGGCGCAACTGGGACAGCGTGCCGCGCACCTGCGGCGCGGGCTTGGGGTCGCGGTCGGCGCCGACGTCGCCGGACATGCTCAGCCGTCCCGGCGTTGCCGCTGGTCGAGTTTCGAGACGAAGACCGCGGCCTGGGTGCGACGTTCCATGCCCAGTTTGGCCAGCAACCGGGACACGTAGTTCTTCACCGTCTTCTCCGCCAGGAACATCCGCGCGGCGATCTGCTTGTTCGTCAAGCCCTCACCGAGCAGGCCCAGCAGCACCCGTTCCTGGTCGGTCAGTCCCGACAGCGGGTCGGAGCGTTCGGCCGCACCCCGCAGCTTGGCCATCAGCGCGGCGGCGGCGCGGTTGTCCAGCAGCGAGCGGCCCGCGCCGACATCCTTGATCGCCTTGGCCAGCTCCATGCCCTTGATGTCCTTGACCACATAGCCGCTGGCGCCGGCCAGGATCGCGTCGAGCATCGCCTCGTCGGAGGTGAACGACGTCAGCATGAGGCAGCGCAGATCGGGCATCTTGGAGAGCAGGTCGCGGCACAGTTCGATGCCGTTGCCGTCGGGCAGTCGCACGTCGAGCACCGCCACGTCGGGCCGCAGCGCTGGGATCTGTGCCATCGCCTGGGCCACCGAGCCGGCCTCGCCGACGACGTCGAGTTCGGGATCGTCGCCGAGCAGATCGATCAGCCCGCGGCGCACCACCTCGTGGTCGTCGACGAGGAAAACCCTGACCGCGTTACCCGTCTGGCCACCCGTCATGTGTTCCACGATGGCACACCGATGGCACCGGTGTCACAGCAGTCGCTGCGGGTCGACCACCACGATCGAGCAGTCACCGCCCAGCGTCGTCAGCCCGGACGGGCTGAGCAGCTCCCCGACGACGGGGGTGTTGCGCGAGCCGATCACCACCAGTTGGACCGCCGCCGTATTCTCGGCGAGGTACTCCAGCACCGTGCCGTGGACGGCCACCGGCTGCACGTCGAGATCGGGATAGCGGTGTCGCCACTGCGCGAGCCGGCGGTCGAGTTGGGCGTGCACCATCCGGTTGCCCTCCGGTGCCGGGGTCGAGTCGGCGCCGTGGGACTGCCACGAGCCCAGCACGCGCAGCGGCGCCTCGCGCAGCCGCGCCTCCCCGACGGCGAACTGCAGAACCGCCGCGCTGTCGGGACCCTGGTCGAGGTGGACGACCACCCAGCCCGGATGCGTGGGCGCGTGCCGGTCGGTGCCGCGCACGATGGCCACCGGGCAGTGTGCCGATGCGGCCAGGGCGGTCGCGGTCGACCCGATGCGGTCGTGCTCGAAGTGGTGGATCCCGATCGCGCCGACGCAGACCATCGCCGCCGCGCGCGAGGCCTCCACGAGTACCTCCACGGGTGTACCGGAGACGACGTCGATGTCCACCCGGACCGGCCGTCGGGTCGCCCGCACCGTGTCGGCGACCGCGCGCGCGGCGGCCGTCCCGGCGGGGGACTGGTCGCCGGAAGGTTCGGCGGCGTGCTGACTGGCGGCCACCAGGCGCAGCGGCATGTCCCGGCTGACCGCCTCGTCGATCGCCCACAGCGCCGCGCGCACCGCCGCTCGCGACCCGTCCACGCCGACCACCACCGACGGCGGCAGGAACTTCTCACCCATCGCCGCCCCCGGCAGCCGACGCTGCGGTCGGGGTCGCGATGGCGACCGGCTCCTCGGTCTGGGCGAACAACCGCTCGGCGTCCTCGCGGGTGCACGGCGCGGTGCCGGGGGTGAGCAGCATGGCGGCCCCGGCCGCGATGCCGAGTCGCACCGCCTCGCTCAGCGGCCAGCCGCGCACCAGCCCGACGGCCACCCCTGCCACCATCGCGTCGCCGGCGCCGACCCCGCTGCCGGGCGGGACGGCCACCGGCGCGTACCGGGTGCCGCCGTCCGGGCCGGCCAGCAGCGCCCCGCGCGACCCCAGCGACACCAGCACGTAGCGGGCCGCACCCCGCCGGATCAGCTCCTGGGCGGCGGCCAGCTGTTCGGCCTCGGTGTCCAGTGCACGGCCCACGCACTCGCGTAACTCGCGCACGCTCGGCTTGAGCAGAAACACCCCGGAGTTGACGTGGGTGAGCCCGCCCCCGGAGGTGTCCAGCAGGAAGACCGCACCCAGCTCCTCGCACAGCGTGGCCACCTGTTGGTAGAAATCCTCCGGCACTCCGGGCGGCAGGCTGCCGCTGGCCACGACGATCGCCGCCTTCGCCGCCGCCCGGCGAAGCTGCAGCAGGCATTCGGTCTGCTCGGCCAGCGTGAGTTCCGGCCCGGGCAGCACGAAGCGGAACTGTCGGCCGGTGCTCGACTCGTTGACGGTGAAGCTCTCCCGGGTCACCCCACCCACCGCGACGCGGTGGGTGGACAGGCCCTCGGCCTCCAGCAGCCGGCACACCATCTCGCCGGCCGGGCCGCCGGCCGGGAAGATCGCCGTCGCGGAGGCGCCGAGCACCTCGGCGACATGGGCGACGTTGATCCCGCCGCCGCCGGGGTCGTAGCGGGCGGACGCGCACCGCAGCTTGTCGGTGGGCCGCACGCTCTCGGTGCTGGTGGTGATGTCCAGCGCGGGGTTCATGCACAGGGTCACCACGCGGTGTCCGGTGAGGGCGGTCATCGGCGCGTGTCCACTCTCAGCTCGCCCTCCTTGCCCGCTACAGGCCGGTCGGATACGTCTCCGGGTTCTCCCCGGCCACCCACACGCTGGTCGGCTCCAGGGGCTCCAGAGCGCGGGTGGTGTCAATGTGGATCATCGCATCGAACTGGTCGGCGGGGCGAACATGGAAGTAGTGACTTTGCCGCTCGGTCTGCGGCAGGTAGATCACGCCGATCGCGCGGCCCAGCCGGACCACCTCCAGGGCGGCGGCGGCCGGCGAGCCGTCGTGCATCGGCACGAAGAACTCCGGCCGCGCGGTCTCGTGCAATAACTCCTCGATGCTGCCCGCCAGTGCGGGCCGCACTACCTTGCGTTCGGCGACCGCGCCCCAGTCGCTGGCCGCGGTGACGCTCCCGCGGTAGGTGGAGAAGCCGATCAGCCGGCAGGCCTCGCCGTACTGTTCGCGGGCCAACTGCCCGATGGTCAGCTGGCCGTCGGCGGACACCTCGGTGGCCCGGGCGTCACCGACGTGGGAGTTGTGCGCCCACACCACAACCCGCGCCGGTTCGGCCCCGCCGTGCCGGTCGAGGTGGTCCAGCAGGGCGCCCAGGGTCTGCGCCATGTGCGCGTCGCGCATGTTCCAGGAGGTGACCCGACCGCGGAACATGCCGCGGTAGTAGGCCTCGGCGTTGCGCACTGTCATCGCGTTCTGCTGGGCGTAGAACAGCTCGTCCTCGGCGGGCTCACCGTCGCGGCGCAGGTAGTCCGCGGTGTGGCGCTGCAGGTCGATGAGCTGCTCGACCGCCTGACGTTCGCAGTTGGGGCCCGCGCCGAACGCGGCGGCGTAGCCGTAGGCCTGGCCGTCCTCGCCGTCGGAGTGGTCGAAGCACGCGTAGCGGGCCCGCGCCCGCGCCGCCGCCGCCGGATCCACCTGCTGCAGGTAACCGATCACCTCTTCCATCGAGCGGTGCAGGCTGTAGAGGTCCAGTCCGTAGAAGCCGGTCTGGCGGCGGCCGTCGGCCGCGCACCGGCCGTTGTGCCAGCGCAACCAATCGACGAAGTCGCGGACCACGGTGTTGCGCCACATCCAGGCCGGGAAGCGTTGGAAACCGCGCAGCGCCTCTTCCGCGGAGGTGTCGTCACCGGCGCCCCGCACGTACCGGTTCACCCGGTAGGCATCGGGCCAGTCCGCCTCGGCAGCAACGGCATTGAAGCCCTTCTCCTCGATCAGCCACTTGGTGATCTCGGCGCGGGCGTCGTAGAACTCATGCGTCCCGTGCGAACTCTCACCGATCAGCACCACCCGCGCGTCGCCGATCAGGTCATCGAGCACCTCACGCGGCGGTACCCCGCCCGGCGCGTCGATGGCGGCGGCCGCGATCGACTCGGCCGGCCGGGTGACGGCGGCCGTCGGCACGCCGGTGGTGGGTTTGGCCAGCAACTCTTGGACCTCGTCGTCACTGATCTGGCGGAAATCCCAGAACGATTCCCCCACGGCCAGGAACGGAGTGGGCATCGAGGCGCAGACCACGTCCTCGACGATCCCGGCGAACTCCCGGCACGTCGACTCCGGTGCGGCGGGCACCGCGATCACGATCTCGGCCGGCTCGCAGTCCCGCAACGCCTGCACGGCGGCCAGCATGCTCGAGCCGGTGGCCAGTCCGTCATCGACGAGGATCACCGTTTTGCCGGTGACGTCGATCGGCGGCCTGCCGCCGCGGTAGGCGGTCTCCCGGCGGATCAGTTCGCGGGCTTCGCGGTCGGCGATCTCGCGCAACTGATCGGGGGTGATCCGCAGGCCGCGCAGCACGTCGTCGTTGACCACTACCCGCCCGCCGCTGGCCAGGGCCCCCACCGCGAACTCCTCGTGGCCCGGCGCGCCGAGCTTGCGCACGATGAACGCGTCCAGCGGCACCCCGAGCGAGCACGCCACCTCGTAGGCCACCGGGATGCCGCCGCGGGCCAGCCCGAGCACCACCACGTCGGGGCGGCCCCGATAGCCCTGCAGCATCCCGGCGAGCACCTGCCCGGCCTCGCGCCGGTCCTGAAAAACGCGCCTCGGATGGTGCCTGCGAACACCGGTGCTCTGGGTCATTGCGATCCACCCTTCGGTCGTCGAACTGCGATTCCCCTCTGCTCGTACCCTCATCCGACCACGTCAACGCGGGTGCGGGGTAGGGACCGAAGTCCCTCTGGGCGTGGGCCGTTCGCCGGGGCAGACTGGCGTCATGTGGATGGGCATGGTGGGAACCGGGGTGGCCGGGGCCGGGCTGTACGCGGCGCGCCGCTTCTACCGCAACTGGGGCACCACCAAAGACGAATGTCAGACCCCGCTGCCCGGCGACGAGCTGATCGCCGAGCCGGCGACGCAGACCACCGAGGGCATCTGGATCGAGGCGCCCGCCGCGGCGGTGTGGCCGTGGCTGGTGCAGATCGGCCAGGACCGCGGCGGGCTCTACAGCTTCGAGCGGCTGGAAAACCTGCTCGGCCTCAAATACCGCAACGCCGATCGGATCCACCCGGAGTGGCAGCACGTGGCCGTGGGCGAGCAGGTCCGGCTGGCGCCCCGGGGATGGCTGGGGCTGCGCGACGGGCTCGCCCTGCCGGTGGCCCAGCTCGTCGAAGGCCAGTCGATCGTGCTGCGCATGGCGCCCCCGCAACTGCCGTGGGACGGGGTGTGGTCGTTTCATCTCACCGCGGACTGGGAATACCGCTGCCGGATGCTGGTACGCACCCGCACGCGGGCGGACGCGCCCGGTGAGGCCCTGGCCGGGGAGGCGGCCGGACCGGTGATGTCGCTGATCACCCGCGGCATGCTGCTGGGCATCAAGCGGCGCGCCGAGGGACACGACTGACCGGCTGCCGCTGATCCGCACAGGTCTTTGGGCCCACCGGCGGTGGCCGAAGGACCGCTGCCGCAACCGCCGGATGTGGTGCAGGATCAAAGGGGTCCGCTGACCCCCAGTCTGAGGAGGGGCGTATGTCCCACACCACCGCCGAACCCACCGCCGCACCCGGGGCCACGGCCGCGCGCTACGTCAGGGACATCGCCGATCTGGGTATGAGCGACGCCGAGGAGGCCGGCGGCAAGGGCGCCAACATGGGCGAGATGGTGGCCGCCGGCTTGCCCGTGCCGCCCGGATTCGTGGTCCTGCGCGACTCCTACCTGGCGTCGATGAGAGCCGCCGGCATCGCCGAGCAGCTCAACACCGCCCACCGTGAGGCGATGCGCAGCGTCGCCGAACAGGACCGCTTCACCGGGATGTGCGAGACGTTGAAAGCCACGGTGCTCAAGGCCGGGATGGCCGACGAGGTCCGCGACCGGATTCTGGCCGCCTACCGGCTGATGGGATCGGGTAACGGTGCCGGCAACGTCACCGTCGCCGTGCGGTCCTCGGCCACCGGAGAGGACGGGGCGGATGCGTCCTTCGCCGGGATGAACGCGACCTTCACCAACATCTCCGGCGAGCAGGGCCTGATCGACGCGGTGCAGCGCTGCTGGGCGTCGCTGTTCGGGCCGCGGGTGGTGGCCTACCGGGCCAGCCGGGGCTTCACCGCCGACCCGGCGATGGCGGTCGTGGTGCAGCAGATGATCGCCTCCGAGCGTTCCGGTGTCGCCTTCACTGCCGATCCGACCACCGACGCCACCGACCGGGTCGTGGTGGAAGGGGCTTTCGGCCAGGGCGAAGTGGTGGTGTCCGGATCGGTCGAGCCCGACACCTACGTGGTGTCCAAGACCGGCGAAATCCTCTCCCGCCGAATCGGTTACAAGTCCTTCAAGATCATCCGCGGGGCCGACGGCGCCGACCAGAACGTGGATCTCAGCGAGGCCGAGGCCAACGCGCAGGTGCTCAACGACGACGAGGTGCGCGCGATCGCCGAGATCGCAATCCGCAGCGAGCGCCACGCGGGCTGTCCGCAGGACACCGAATGGGCGATTGCCGACGGGAAGACCTGGATCGTGCAGACCCGTCCGATCACGACTCTGCACCGGGCCGGCAAGCCGGCACCGGAGAGCCATGAGGTTCTGGCGCAGGGCCTGCCCGCGGTACCCGGTGAGGCGTCCGGTGTGGTGCGGGTCCTCGCCGAGGTCGCCGACGGCGGGCGACTGCAGGACGGCGAGGTCCTGGTGGCGCAGATGACCAACCCGGACTGGCTGCCCACCATGCGCCGGGCCGCCGCACTGGTGACCGACACCGGCGGCATGACCTGCCACGCGGCCATCGTCGCGCGTGAACTCGGCGTGCCGTGCATCGTCGGTGCGCGCACGGCGACCAAGGATCTGCGCGACGGCACACTGGTCACCGTCGACGGGACCCACGGCCGCGTACTGGCCGGCCGGGCGCGCAGCGACAGCACCGGCGGCGCCCGGACCGCACCGGTCGCCGCCGCCGGCCCGGTCGCCTCGATCGCCTCGATCGCCGAAGTGACCGCCACCAAGATTTACGTCAACGTCGCCATGCCCGACAAGGCCGAGGAAGCCGCCAAGCAGGACGTCGACGGCGTCGGTCTGCTGCGTGCCGAACTGATCCTCACCGACGCCCTGCGCAACCGCCACCCCCGCGACCTGATCGCGCACGGCGAGCAGGACGGCCTGGTCGACTCCCTCGCCGACGCCGTCGGCCGGATCGCCGCGGCGTTCGCCCCGCGACCGGTGATCTATCGCGCCTCGGACTTTCGCACCAACGAGTTCCGCAACCTGCAGGGCGGGGCGGACTACGAGCCCGAGGAGCACAACCCGATGATCGGGTACCGGGGGTGCTACCGCTACGTCAGCAACCCCGACCTGTTCAACCTGGAACTGGCGGCGCTGGCCCGCGTCCGGGAACGCAACCCGAACCTGCACCTCATGATCCCGTTCGTGCGCACCAAATGGGAACTGGAAAGGTGCCTGGAGTTGGTCGACGCCAGTGCGCTCGGGGGCCAGCGGGGCCTGCACCGGTGGGTGATGGCGGAGGTGCCCTCGGTCGTGTACTGGCTGCCCGAGTACGTCGGTGCCGGAATCGACGGGGTGTCGATCGGCAGCAACGACCTGACGCAGTTGATGCTCGGGGTCGACCGCGACTCCGATCTGTGCGCCGAACTCTACGACGAGTCCGACGCCGCGGTCCTCGACGCGATCGGGCAGATCATCAGCACTGCCCGCCGACTCGGGATCACCGCTTCGCTGTGCGGCCAGGCGCCGTCGACCCGGCCCGACTTCGCCGAACACCTCGTGCGGATGGGGATCACGTCGATCTCGGTCACACCCGACGTCGCGCAGCGGACGCGGCGCAACGTGGCGGCGGCGGAGCGGCGCCTGCTGCTCGAAGCCGCGCGGTCGGCGCCTGGGCCGTGATCGTGACGCAGTTGTGACCGCCGGCAATCCCCGGATTTCCGGTGCGGCTGTCCTAGTCTGGGGAACATGTCCGTATCGCGGCGTGACGTGCTCAAGCTCGCCGCCACCACCCCGGCCGCACTCGGATTGGGTGCGCTGACCACAGGGCTGAATCCGCCCGCCGCCGCGGGTGAGTCGCTGGGACTGCTGCTGGACTACGCCGCCGGTGTGCTCAAGGCTACCGACATCAAGGCTGCCGGCGCGCTGGGAGCGATCCGCTACGTCTCCGACCGGCGTCCGGGTGCAGAGTGGATGCTGGGCAAGCCCATTCAGCTCCCCGAGGCGCGCGATCTGTATCAGGCGGGCCTGAAGATCGTCTCCAACTATCAGTTCGGCAAGCAGGCCACCGCCGACTGGCTCGGCGGTCAGGCGGCGGGGATCGCCCACGCCAAACGGGGCTGGGAGTTGCACACCGCCGCCGGCGGGCCCACCGGCGCACCCATCTACGTCTCCATCGACGACAACCCCACCGCCGAGCAGTACCGCCAACAGGTCGCTCCCTATCTGCGCGCCTGGGAATCGGTGATCGGGCATCAGCGCGTCGGCATCTACGCCAACTCCAAGACCATCGACTGGGCGCTGCAGGACGGTCTGGGGTCGTGGTTCTGGCAGCACAACTGGGGTTCGCCCCGCGGGTTCGTCCACCCGGCCGCGCACCTGCACCAGTTCGAGATCGACGCCCGTACCGTCGCCGGCGTCGGGGTGGATCTGAACAACATCCTCAAGCCTCAATTCGGGCAGTGGGATTGAGCCGGGAAAACCTACCGAAAAGTAAGTTACGGAGCTTTTAATCGCCGTCAAACTCCGCGCCGGAATTCGGTCGCGGAATTTCCGTTCGGACGACTGCGCCGGGTGCCCCCGTGACCGCCCGGCCCGAGCCGCCGGGGCCGGAATCTTTCGATAACGATTCGGTAACGTTCGGCCACTGAACTGCGGTGTTGTTCTTACTCCGCGGTAACCGCCTGCATGCTGGCGGTTTGGTCGGCGGGTCCGGTGGGCGGGTTAGCCGTCGCGTTACCAATAACGCCCCCGAGCGGGCACGGAATCGTTCGGCGGCTCATCCCGGGGCAGAAAGTGCGACCTCGAATATGGGACGCTCATCAGCGACCCAATCGACGAATGGAGACGAGCGCCGGTGACGATCCACGAGCCCGACAGGCTGCCCGGTGAGAACGCCGACCAAGCCGAGTCCGCTCTGGTGGATCGCCTGCTCGCCGGTGAGCCCTACGCCGTCGCCTTCGGCGGGCAGGGGGCGACGTCGTGGCTGGCCAATCTCGAGGAACTGGTCACTACAGCGGGGATCGAATCCGAGCTGCGTCAGCTCGTCGGCGAGGCCGAGCTCGTTCTCGAACCGATCGCCTCCGAACTCGTCGTCGTGCGGCCGATCGGTTTCGAGCCGATGCGCTGGGTGCGCGCGCTGGCCGCCGACGAACCGGTGCCCTCCGAGCACCAGCTGACCGCGACGGCGGTCTCGCTGCCCGGCATCCTGCTGACCCAGCTCGCCGCCATCCGGGCGCTGACCCGACAGGGTCTGGACTTCACCGCCGCCCCGCCGGTCGCGCTGGCCGGTCACTCCCAGGGAGTGCTGGGGGTGGCGGCGCTGCGCGCCGGCGGCAGCCGCGACGTCGATCTGCTGGTCCTCGCGCAACTGATCGGCGCCGCCGGTTCGCTGGTGGCGCGCCGCCGCGGCATCGTCGCCCTCGGCGATCGGTCGCCGATGATGTCGGTGACCAACGCCGACCCCGAGCGCATCGAGGCCCTGCTGGCGGAGTTCGCCCGCGACGTACGCACCGTGCTGCCCCCGGTGCTGTCCATCCGCAACCGCCGGCGTTCGGTGGTGATCACCGGGACCCCCGAGCAGTTGTCCCGGTTCCGGCTCTACTGCGAGCAGATCTCCGAGCGCGAAGCGGCCGAACGGAAGAACAAGATCCGCGGCGGCGCGGTCTTCAGCCCGGTGTTCGACCCGGTGGCCGTCGAGGTCGGGTTCCACACCCCGCGTCTGGCCGACGGCGTCGAGATCGTCGGACGGTGGGCGGCCGCGGTCGGTCTCGACGAGGATCTGGCCCGGACCATGACGGATGCCATTTTGGTCCGGCGCATCGACTGGGTGGACGCCGTCGGCGAGCTTGAACGAGCCGGTGCACGTTGGATCCTCGACCTCGGCCCGGGTGACGTCCTCACCCGGCTGACCGCTCCGGTCATCCGCGGCCTGGGGGTGGGCATCGTGCCCGCGGCCACCCGCGGCGGACAGCGCAACCTGTTCACCGTCGGCGCCGCCCCCGAGGTGGCCAGGCCGTGGTCGCAGTACGCCCCCACCGTGGTCCGACTGCCCGACGGTTCGCTGAAGCTGTCCACGAAGTTCACCAGACTCACCGGCCGCTCGCCGGTGCTGCTGGCCGGGATGACCCCGACGACCGTGGACGCCCGGATCGTCGCCGCCGCCACCAACGGCGGACACTGGGCCGAGCTGGCCGGCGGCGGTCAGGTGACCGAGGAGATCTTCGACCGGCGCATCACCGAACTGACTGCTCTGCTCGAACCCGGCCGCGCTGTCCAGTTCAACGCGTTGTTCCTCGACCCCTACCTGTGGAAGCTGCAGGTGGGCGGAAAGCGGTTGGTGCAGAAGGCGCGTGCGGCGGGTGCGCCCATCGACGGCGTGGTGATCAGCGCCGGGGTCCCCGAACTTGAGGAAGCCGTCGAACTGATCGACGAACTCGACCGCGCCGGCCTGGCGCACCTCTCGTTCAAGCCCGGGACCGTGGCGCAGATCCGCTCGGTGGTCCGCATCGCCGCCGAAGTTCCCACCCGCGACATCATCGTCCACATCGAGGGCGGTCGCGCGGGCGGCCACCACTCCTGGGAGGACCTCGACGACCTGCTGCTGAGCACCTACTCGGAGCTGCGGGCCCGGTCCAACATCACGATCTGCGTCGGCGGCGGCGTCGGCACACCCGAGCGCGCGGCCGACTACCTGACCGGCCGATGGTCGGTCCGCTACGGCTACCCGGTGATGCCGGTCGACGGGGTTCTGGTGGGCACCGCGGCGATGGCCTGTTTGGAGTCGACCACCTCGCCGTCGGTCAAACAGATGCTCGTCGACACCCGCGGCACCGACCAGTGGGTGGGAGCCGGAAAAGCCAGTGGGGGAATGGCATCCGGGCGCAGCCAGCTCGGCGCCGACATCCACGAGATCGACAATGCGGCGTCGCGCTGCGGTCGGCTTCTCGACGAGGTCGCCGGTGATGCGGAGGCTGTGCGGCAGCGCCGCGACGAGATCGTCGCTGCGATGGCGGCGACCGCCAAGCCCTATTTCGGCGACGTCGCCGACATGACCTACCTGCAATGGCTGCGCCGCTACGTCGAACTGGCGATCGGCCCCGCGGCGGATTCGGGCTCCCCGTGGCTGGACATCACCTGGCGGGACCGCTTCGCCGCGATGCTGCAACGCGCGGAGGCCCGCCTCGATGTGGCCGAGTCCGGCATGATCGCCACCGACTTCGACGCGACCTCCGAGGCGGGAGTGCGCCTGCTCGACGCACCCGAGTCGGCGATCGCCACCCTGCTGTCGCGTCGTCCGGACGCGGCGACCGTGCTGCTGCACCCCGCGGACGCCACGTTCTTCGTCGAACTGTGCAAGTCGCCGGGCAAGCCGGTCAACTTCGTGCCGGTGATCGACTCCGACGTGCGCCGCTGGTGGCGCAGCGACTCGCTGTGGCAGGCGCACGACGCGCGCTACACCGCCGACCAGGTGTGCATCATCCCCGGACCGGCCTCGGTGGGCGGGATCACCCGCCTCGACGAACCCGTCGCCGAACTGCTGGACCGGTTCGAGAAGGCGGCGGTGGACGCGATGCTCGAGATCGGCGCCGAGCCGCGACCGGTCGCCTCGCGTCTGCAGGTGCACACCGGCGTCGGCGGGCCGTTGGGGATCGTGCTGGATTCGCCGGACGTGCTGTGGGCGGGGCGCACCGAAACCAACCCGGTGCATCGGCTGGCGCCGGCCGCCCAGTGGCAGTTGACCGGGGCCACCAGCGCGACCAACCACGCCACCGGGGCGCGGCTGGAAGCGGTCGGCGACGACCGGGTGGTGCTCAGCGTCCCGCTGTCGGGGGCCTGGATCGACATCGCCTTCACACTGCCGGCGACTGTTGTCGACGGCGGCGCACCTGTGGTGGCCACGGCCGACGCCGCCGCCGCGATGCGCGCCGTGTTGGCCGTCGCGGCCGGGGCGGAACGACCCGATGCGCTGCCCGAACTGGTCAACGCCACCGCGACCGTCACGGTGGACTGGGATCCCGAACGGGTCGCCGACCACACCGGTGTCACCGCGACCTTCGGGGCTCCGCTGGCCCCGACCCTGCACACCGTGCCCGACGCTCTCGTCGGGCGCTGCTGGCCGGCGGTGTTCGCCGCGATCGGCGCCGCGGTCACCGACACCGGTTCTCCGGTCGTCGAAGGTCTTCTCAGCCTGGTGCACCTCGACCACGCGGTCCGATTGCTACGCCCGCTGCCGACGCATCCGACCCGGCTGGTCGTGACCGCCACACCGTCGACGGCCGTCGACACCGAGGTCGGCCGGGTGGTGCCGGTCACCGTCAACGTCAGCGACGACGCCGGAGCGGTGCTTGCCGTGCTGGAAGAGCGGTTCGCCGTGCGCGGCCGGACCGGCCCGGTGAAACTGACCGACCCGGTGCGCGCCGGGGGAGCGGTGCTCGACGCCACCGAAACCCCGCGGCGGCGCCGCCGCGAGGTCACCGTCAGCGCGCCGGTCGACATGCGGCCCTTCGCCGCGGTCTCCGGTGACCACAACCCGATCCACACCGACACGACCGCGGCGCTGCTGGCCGGGCTGGAATCGCCCATCGTGCACGGCATGTGGCTGTCGGCGGCCGCTCAGCACGCCGTGACCGCGACCGACGGCAAGCCGGCCCCGCCCGGTCGGCTGATCGGCTGGACGGCCCGCTTCCTGGGCATGGTCAGGCCCGGCGACGAAGTCGACTTCCGCGTCGAGCGGGTGGGCATCGACTGCGGTGCAGAGGTGGTGGAGGTCGCGGCCCGCGCCCGCGGGGAACTGGTCATGTCGGCCACCGCGCGGCTGGCCGCACCCAAGACCGTGTACGCGTTTCCCGGCCAAGGCATCCAGCACAAGGGCATGGGCATGGAGGTGCGGGGCCGTTCCAAGGCGGCCCGCAAGGTGTGGGACCGGGCTGACCGGTTCACCCGCGACGCTCTGGGTTTCTCCGTCCTGCACGTCGTGCGCGACAACCCGACCACGCTGATCGCCGGCAGCGTGCACTACCAGCACCCCGAGGGGGTGCTCTATCTGACCCAGTTCACCCAGGTCGCCATGGCGACGGTGGCGGCGGCGCAGGTCGCCGAGATGCGCGAGCGGGGGGCCTTCGTTGACGACGCGATCGCCTGCGGTCACTCGGTCGGCGAGTACACCGCGCTGGCCTGCGTCACCGGCGTCTACGAACTCGAAGCCCTGCTGGAGGTGGTCTTCCACCGCGGCAGCAAGATGCACGACATCGTCCCGCGCGACGAGCAGGGCCGGTCCAACTACCGGCTCGCCGCGATCCGGCCGTCCCAGATCGATCTCGACGACGCCGACGTGAAGGACTTCGTGGCCGAGATCGCCTCGCGCAGCGGGGAATTCCTGCAGATCGTCAACTACAACCTGCGCGGCTCGCAGTACGCGATCGCCGGGACGATTCGCGGCCTGCAGGCACTCGAGAACGAGATCGAGAAGCGCCGGGAGGTCACCGGCGGTAAGCGCGCCTACATCCAGGTGCCCGGTATCGACGTGCCGTTCCACTCCGACGTGCTGCGGGTGGGCGTCGATGAGTTCCGCCGCGCACTGGACCGCATCATCCCGCAGGACAGCGACGCCGCCATCCTGATCGGCCGCTACATCCCGAATCTGGTGCCCCGGCTGTTCAGCCTGGACCGCGACTTCATCCAGGAGATCCGCGACCTGGTGCCCGCCGAACCGCTCGACGAGATCCTCGCCGACTACGACACCTGGATCGCCGAGCGCCCGGTGGAGCTGGGCCGTCGCGTGATCATCGAACTGCTGGCCTGGCAGTTCGCCAGCCCGGTGCGCTGGATCGAGACCCAGGATCTGTTGTTCATCGAGGAAGCCGCCGGAGGCCTCGGCGTGGAGCGGTTCGTCGAGATCGGAGTGCGAAGCGCGCCGACCGTGGCGGGCCTGGCCGCCAATACCCTCAAACTTCCCGAATACGCCTACAGCACAGTCGAAGTGCTCAACATCGAGCGCGATGCCGAGGTGCTGTTCGCCACCGACAGCGACCCCGAACCCGAATTCGAGCCCGAGTCCGAGCCCGAGTCCGAGCCCGAGTCCGCCGGTGCGCCTCCGGAGGCACCCCCCGCCGTACCGACTGCCGCGCCCGCACCCGCCGGTGCGCCCCGGCCGGACGACATCGTCTTCGACGCTGCCGACGCCACCTGCGCGCTCATCGCGCTGTCGGCGAAGATGCGGCTGGACCAGATCGAGGCGCAGGACTCGGTCGAGTCCATCACCGACGGAGCCTCCTCGCGCCGCAACCAGTTGCTGGTCGACGTCGGCACCGAGCTCAACCTCGGTGCCATCGACGGCGCCGCCGACGCCGACCTGTCGACGCTGCGCGCTCAGGTCAGCAAGCTCGCGCGCACCTACAAACCGTTCGGGCCGGTGCTCTCCGACGCGGTCAACGATCAGCTGCGCAACGTGCTCGGGCCCTCGGGCCGCCGGCCGGCCGCGGTGGCCGAACGCGTCCGCAAGACCTGGGAGCTCGGCGAGGGCTGGGTCCCACACGTCACCGTGGAACTGGCGCTGGGCACCCGTGAAGGCACCAGCGTCCGGGGCGGCCCCCTGGGCGGCCTGTGCGAGGGCGCCCTTGCCGATGCGGCTGCCGTCGACGCCGCCGTCGACGCCGCGGTGGCCGCGGTCGCCGCCCGGCACGGCGTCGCGGTGTCGCTGCCGTCGGCGGGCGGGCCGGCCGCGGGCGCGGTCGACTCGGCCGCGCTGAGCGAATTCGCCGAGACGCTGACCGGCCGCGACGGCGTGCTGGCCGCGGCGGCCCGGCTGGTGCTGGACCGCCTCGGCCTCGATGAGGCGGTCAGCGCAGCCCAGACCGGCTCGGAGCGGGAGTTGGTCGATCTGGTGACCAACGAGCTGGGCCCGGACTGGCCGCGTCTGGTCGCGCCGTCGTTCGACGCCCGCAAGGCGGTGCTGCTCGACGACCGCTGGGCCAGCGCCCGGGAGGATCTGGTCAGGCTGTGGCTTGCCGACGAGCAGCACATCGACGACGACTGGCAGCGGCTCTCCGAGCGCTTCGAGGGCGCCGGGCACACCGTGGCCACCCAGGCCGACTGGTGGCGGGCACGCGCCCTGGCCGAGGGGCGCCTCGTGCACGCGACGCTCTACGCGCGGATCGCCGCCGGCGCGGAGAACCCGGACACCGGCCGCTACGGCGACGAGGTCGCCGTCGTCACCGGTGCGTCGCAGGGATCCATCGCCGCCGACGTGGTGGCCCGATTGCTCGACGGTGGCGCCACCGTAATCGCCACCACCTCCCGACTCGACGACGAGCGGCTGGACTTCTACAAGACGCTCTACCGCGACCACGCCCGGTTCGGCGCGGCGCTGTGGGTGCTGCCGGCCAACCTGGCCTCCTATGCCGACATCGACGCGCTGGTCGCCTGGGTCGGCAACGACCAGACCGAGAACCTCGGGCCGCAGTCCGTTCACGTCAAGGACGCCCAGACCCCCACGCTGCTGTTCCCGTTCGCCGCGCCGCGGGTGGCCGGTGACCTCTCCGAGGCGGGTTCGCGCTCGGAGCTGGAGATGAAGGTGCTGCTGTGGGCCGTCGAGCGGCTGATCGGCGGCCTGTCGTCGGTGGGTGCCGAACGTGACATCGCGGCGCGGCTGCACGTCGTGCTGCCCGGCTCACCCAACCGCGGCATGTTCGGCGGGGACGGAGCCTACGGCGAGTCGAAGTCCGCCCTGGACGCCGTGGTCAGCCGCTGGGGTGCGGAATCCTCCTGGGCCCAGCGGGTGACCCTGGCCCACGCCCTGATCGGCTGGACCCGCGGCACCGGCCTGATGGGCCACAACGACGCGGTCGTCGACGCCGTCGAAGCCGCCGGGGTGCGGACCTACAGCACCGCCGAGATGGCCGAGATGCTGCTGCAGCTGTGCACCCCGGACGCGCGGGTCGCGGCGGCGGCCGCGCCGCTGCGGGCCGACCTCACCGGCGGGCTGGGCGACGCCGACCTCGACCTCGCCGAGTTGGCCGCGCACGCGCGCGCGGAGTCCGCCGGGGCGTCCGCCGACACCGACTCCGGCGCAACGGAATCCGGCACGATCGCCGCCCTGCCGTCACCCCCGCGCGGGCAGCGGGGCGCCCCGCCGCCGGTGTGGCCCGACCTCGACGTCGACCCGGCCGAGTTGGTGGTGATCGTCGGCGCGGCCGAGCTGGGGCCCTACGGCTCCTCGCGCACCCGCTTCGAGATGGAAGTCGACAACCAGCTTTCCGCCGCCGGGGTTCTGGAACTGGCCTGGACCACCGGGCTGGTCCGGTGGGAGGACGATCCCAAGCCGGGCTGGTACGACACGGCCGGCGGTGACCTCGTCGAGGAGTCCGACCTCATCGAGCGCTATCACGACGCCGTCGTGCAGCGCTGCGGCATCCGCGAATTCGTCGACGACGGCGCCATCGACGCCGATCACGCGGCGCCGTTGCTGGTCAGCGTCTTCCTCGAGCGTGACTTCTCCTTCACCGTGTCCTCGGAGGCCGAGGCGCGCGCGTTCGAGAGCTTCGATCCCGAGCACACCGTGGTGCGCCCGGTGGCCGGCGCGGGCGACTGGGAGGTGATCCGCAAGGCGGGCACCGAGATTCGGGTGCCGCGCAAGAAGAAGCTGACCCGGACCGTCGGCGCGCAGATCCCCACCGGATTCGACCCGACCGTCTGGGGCATCAGCGCCGACATGGCGGACTCGATCGACCGGGTGGCGGTGTGGAACATCGTCGCCACCGTCGACGCCTTCCTGTCCTCCGGCTTCACCCCCGCCGAGGTGATGCGCTGGGTCCACCCCGGCCTGGTCGCCAGCACCCAGGGCACCGGCATGGGCGGCATGACGAGCATGCAGAAGATGTTCCACAGCAACCTGCTGGGCACCGCCAAGCCCAACGACATCCTGCAGGAGGTGCTGCCCAACGTCGTCGCCGCCCACGTCATGCAGTCCTACGTGGGTGGCTACGGCGCGATGATCCATCCGGTCGGCGCCTGCGCGACGGCGGCGGTCTCGGTGGAGGAGGCCGTCGACAAGATTTTGCTCGGCAAGGCCGAACTGGTGGTCGCCGGCGGATTCGACGACCTGACACAGGAGGCGGTGATCGGCTTCGGCGACATGGCCGCCACCGCCGACACCGAGATGATGCGGGCGCGGGGTATCAGTGACGCCCGGTTGTCCCGCGCCAACGACCGCCGCCGGCTGGGCTTCGTCGAAGCCGAGGGCGGCGGAACCCTCCTGCTCGCCCGGGGCGATCTCGCGCTGAAGATGGGCCTGCCGGTGCTGGCGGTGGTCGCCTACGCGCAGAGCTTCGGCGACGGCGTGCACACCTCGATTCCAGCACCCGGTCTCGGTGCGCTCTCCGCAGGGCGCGGCGGGAGCCATTCGGGGCTGGCCCGCTCGCTGTCGCGGCTCGGGGTGCGCCCCGACGACGTCGCGGTGGTGTCCAAGCACGACACGTCGACACTGGCCAACGACCCCAACGAGACCGAACTGCACGAGCGCCTGGCCGATGCGCTGGGCCGCTCGGCCGGCGCCCCGTTGTTCGTCGTCTCGCAGAAGAGCCTGACCGGTCACGCCAAGGGCGGCGCCGCGGTCTTCCAGATGGCCGGGTTGTGCCAGATCCTGCGTGACGGCGTCATCCCGCCCAATCGCAGCCTGGACTGTGTGGACGACGAGATGGCCGTGGCGGCTCACCTGGTCTGGCCGCGCGAGACCCTGCACCTGGACGGTCGTTTCCCGATCAAGGCCGGGCTGGTCACCAGCCTCGGCTTCGGGCACGTCTCGGGCTTGATCGCACTCGTTCATCCCGAAGCGTTCCTCGCCGCGCTGAAACCCGAGGAGCGCGCGGACTACCGCCGCCGGGCCGGAGAGCGGGCGCTGGCCGGCCAGCGTCGGTTGGCCGCCGCGATCGCCGGCGGTCCGCCGATGTACGAACGCCCCCCGGGCCGGCGTTTCGACCGCGACGAACCGGAGAAGAGTCAGGAGGCGGGCATGCTGCTCGACCCGGGCTCCCGGCTGGGTGCTGACGGCACCTACCGTCGCACCGACATCGGCTAGGGTCGCGGGGTGGCGATCGTGGGCGTGGGCATCGACCTGGTGTCCATCCCCACCTTCGCCGAGCAGGTCGACCAGCCCGGCACGGTGTTCGCCGAGACGTTCACCCCCGGTGAGCGGCGCGACGCGGCGGACAAGAGTTCCCTGGCGGCCCGGCACCTGGCCGCGCGCTGGGCCGCCAAGGAGGCCGTCGTCAAGGCCTGGTCGAGTTCGCGTTTCGCGCAGCGTCCGGTGCTGCCCGAGGGCGTCTACCGCGACATCGAGGTGATCACCGACATGTGGGGTCGCCCCAAAGTCCGGCTGACCGGGGCGATCGCCGAGCACCTGGCCGACGTCGTCATCCACGTGTCGCTGACCCACGAGGGCGACACCGCCGCCGCCGTCGCCATCCTCGAGTCGCCTTAACCCGCGAGCAGACACAAAAGGTCCCGTAATCTCGGCGTGTTGGGGACTTTTGTGTCTGCTCGCGCGAGAGGGAAACCGCGGTGACTGATCTGATCCAGAGCGTGCGTGGGGTACTGCCTGCGGTGCGCCGCGACCTCGAGGATCTGGTGCGCATCGAATCGGTGTGGTCGGACCCGGCCCGGCGGGGCGAGGTGCACCGCAGCGCGGACGCAGTCGCCGGACTGCTGCGTGACGCCGGGTTCGCCACGGTCGAGATCGTCGCCGAGGGCGGCGCCCCGGCGGTCATCGCCCGACACCCGGCCCCGCCCGGCGCGCCGACGGTGCTGCTCTACGCCCATCACGACGTGCAACCCGAAGGCGATGCCGCGCAGTGGGATTCACCGCCGTTCGAACCGACTCAGCGCGCGGACCGGCTGTACGGCCGGGGTACCGCCGACGACAAGGCGGGCATCGCCACGCATCTGGCCGCGTTTCGCGCCCACGGCGGCAATCCGCCGGTGGGGGTGACGGTGTTCGTCGAGGGTGAGGAGGAGAGTGGATCGCCGTCGCTGGGCCGGTTGCTGGCAGCCCATCGGGACAAGCTGGCCGCCGACGTCATCGTCATCGCCGACTCCGACAACTGGACGGTCGACATCCCCGCGCTGACCGTGTCGCTGCGCGGGCTGGCCGACTGTGTCGTGGAGGTCGCCACCCTCGATCACGGCTTGCATTCCGGGATGTGGGGCGGCGCGGTGCCCGACGCGCTCACGGCGCTGGTGCGGCTGCTGTCCACGTTGCACGACGAGGACGGCAACGTCGCCGTGGCTGGACTGCACCAGAGCGCCGTCGCCGAGGTGGACCGCGATTCCGACTGGGTGCGCGCCGAGTCCGGACTGCTCGACGGGGTCGGCGAAATCGGTTCGGGCACCGCGGCCCAGCGGCTGTGGGGTAAACCCGCGATCACCGTCATCGGCATCGACACCACTGCCGTTGCGGCCGCCTCCAACACGCTCATCCCGCGCGCTCGCGCGAAGGTGAGCCTGCGCGTCGCGCCGGGCGGGGATGCGACCGACCATCTCGACAAGCTCTGCCGTCATCTCGAACAACACGCGCCGTGGGGCGCGCAGGTGACGGTGACGCCGGGCGAGGCGGGCCAGCCCTACGTCATCGACGCCACCGGGCCGGTCTACGACGCCGCCCGTGAGGCCTTCCGGCAGGCCTGGGGAACCGACGCGGTCGACATGGGGATGGGGGGATCGATCCCCTTCATCGCCGAGTTCGCCTCGGCATTTCCGAACGCGACGATCCTGGTGACCGGCGTGGAGGATCCCGCAACGCAGGCGCACAGCATCAACGAGAGCCTGCACCTGGGCGTGCTGGAACGCGCCGCCGCCGCCGAGGCGCTGCTGCTGGCCAAACTCGCCGAGGGTTAGACCGACAGCTGGCCGCGCAGCTTGGCGACGTGACCGGTGGCCTTGACGTTGTACTGGGCGACCGCGACCTTGCCCTTCTCGTCGATGAGGAAGGTCGACCGGATCACGCCCTGCACGGTCTTGCCGTACATCTTCTTCTCACCGAACGCGCCCCAGGCGCTGAGCACCGTGCGGTCGGGGTCGGAGAGCAGCGGGAAGGTCAGTTTCTCGGCGTCGCGGAACTTGGCCAGCTTCTCCGGCTTGTCCGGGGAGATGCCGACGACGGCGATGCCGGCGCCGTTGAGTTGCGCGAGGCTGTCGCGGAAGTCGCAGGCCTCCTTGGTGCAGCCCGGGGTCAGCGCGGCCGGATAGAAGTAGACGATGACCTTGCGGCCCTTGAAGTCGACGAGCTTCACGGTGTTGCCGTCAGCGTCGGGCAGGCTGAACGCCGGCGCCTTGTCGCCCACCTCGAGTCGTGTTTCTGGCACCTTCTGTCCCTTCGTCGGCCGCAGCACCGTCTAGGGTAATGCCGCAGTGCGGGATCAGGCAGGGCGGAAGTGAGGGCGACGTGGCGGACCGGGATCCGGAGATCATCAAGCAGGAGATCGCCGACGCGCGCGACCAGCTTGCGCTGACCGTCGACTCGCTGGCCGAGCGTGCCAACCCGCAGCGCCTGGCCGACGACGTCAAATCCGCGGTGCTGCGTTTCCTGAAGAAACCCGCGGTGGCCGCGACGTTGCTCGGCCTGGGGACGGTGACCGTGGTGATCGTGGTACGCGGAATCCGAAACCGCTGAATCAGCGGCTCACGCGGTCGCCCAGCGAGGGGCGCGGGGGATTGGCCTGCCGCCCCAGTCGGTTGCAGCTGAACACCGCGACCAGACGCGAATCCGGATCGGGCGACGGGGCTGCGTCGCCGTACTGGCCGGAGGTCATGGCGTCCCCCCTCTGAATTTGCTGGACGTGCCTATGAGCAGGGTCTGACGATACCACAGATCGCCGGAAAAGATTTGCTGGCGCGGGGTATCCGTCGCCCTCAGTTCGGCTGACCCGTCGTCCGCCGCCGCCGCGGGATGCGTTCGGTAACGGCGGCCAGCGAGTTGACCATCCTGTTGAGAGTGTCGACGGCGGACTGCAGGGTTTCGGCGGTGGGCGTCAACTTCTCCACCGCGGGCTGCAACCGACTGAGAATCTCAGCCGTTTCGGTGAGTTGATCGAGCGGCCCGTTTTTGGCCGTCAGCTTGTCGATAATGCCGTCCTCGACGAACACCCGCTCGATGACACCGTCCTCGGCGAATATCCGCTCCAACGGCCCGTCCTCGTCGAGCAAGCGGTCGATGAGCCCGCCGGGCGCCAGAATCCGCTCCAGAGAACTGCCCTCAACGGACACCCGATCCAGCAGACCACCGGGCGCGGTCAACATGTCCATCACTCCGCCCGGACGGGTGAGCTTGTCCGCCGGCCCGCCCCGGGCCAGCACGCGGCCCAGCGCCCGGTCGGGCTCGGTCAACTCCGCAACCCGGTTGGCGCCGATGATCGCCCCGCGCAGCGGGAGTATCTCGGTGAGCGGGTCCACTGTCTGGCCCTCGACCGTCCGCGGACCGTCCTCGCCCAACGACTGCTTGATGACCCCGAGAGCCAGGGCGCCGACCGCGAGTCCGGTGTCGGCCGCCACCAGGCCGACCCGGATGGGGGCCAGTGCCGCGCCGGCGATGAACTTCCCGATGTCCACGCCGATGAGTGTATGGCCCGGCTGTCCTCTGCGTGCCGGGTCCGTCGGGGCCGGAACAGGTGGCGCGAACGCCTACCCGAGCACGTTGACGGCGCGGGCGATGACCAGGGCGAGAGTGGAGATGGCGACCGTGGCCTGCAGTGCCATCAACGTCTTGACGCGGCGCGTCATGGGCATGGCATCGGTGGGGGAGAAGGCGACCACGTTGGTGAAGCTGACATAGAGGTAATCGAGGAAGCGCGGAGACCAGCCCGGCGGGGCGAGGTGGGGGTTCTCGGTCTGGGGGAACATGAAATCGGGATAGCGCACCTCGTCCTGCTCGACCAGTCCGGCACGGGCGAACGGGCCGCCGCGGTCGATGTTCCAGTACCAGATTCCGAAGGCGATGACGTTGGTCAGGAAGATCGCGCTGCCGCTGCCCAGCAGGACGGCCGGGTTGTTACTGACCAGACCGCTCAGGATGGCGCGGTCGAGCACCACGGCTGAAGCGACGTTGTCGAGAGTGATCGCTGCCAGCAGGATCTTCGTGGCGGCCCGCTCCACCTGCGTCGAGCGGGTCAGGTGGGTGGGGTTGATCATGACCAGCACAACCACCAGCAGGGCCTCAAGGGTGATCAGCGGCCAGCGGGGCACCACCGTGTGCTGGCGGGGAACCGCCAACTGCAACGCCATGGCGGTGACCAAGGCGATCAGGACCGGCCAGCGGTTCTCCGGGTCACCGGGGCGCAGCCAGGCCGGCAGCCGCTCGTAGCCGTGTTCGAAGCGCCCTCCGGGCAGGCGTTGTCCGCCGACGTGCGGTGCGGATTCGCCGTCCATGGGGTGATTATCCCGTTGCGGTGCGCCGTCAGGGTTTCGAACAACGAACCCGCTGAAAGAGTTCTGCGTCAGTCCTGCGATAAACTACCTGCGGGCGCTTCACGGCTGGGTCCGTTTCCGATGAAGACCCCCGTCGGGCCGGCAGTGGCTCTCGGTTGCTCGCGTCCGCCTGCCCCTTTCGCATCCGCAAGGAACAATCGTGCAGATACTGCTCCCCGACGAAGTTCAGCCGGTCGTGGCCGGGCTGCTCGGCGGTATTTCGATCAGCAGCGGTCCGAGCGCTGAGCAGATGATCGTCCTGCAGTCCATCACCAGGGACCTCTGGGGTCGCGACGACATTGACGTCCAGAATCTGGTGCCACTGTCGGCACAGGGGGTGGCAAAGAGGCTGCAGCGGCCCGAGGCACGGCTGCGCTTCGCCGAGATGATGATGACGCTCGAACTCTGCCGCCACCCTATGTCGCTCGAACAGGCCGACCTGGCTGAGAAGTACGTCTCAGCCATGCAGGTCGACAACATTGAAATCGAGACCACTCGCACCGCAATTATCAAGGGCGCGGAGGCCGCAGCCACAGATCTCGAACGCTGCTATCAGCAGATCCTGCCGGAGATTTCTGAGCTGTCGCTGCGGGACCGGTATCTACGTCTCGACGAGCCCGACCACGCTCTCGCCGAACGGCTGAAGGTGTTGCACGACCTGCCCGAGGACACGCTGGGCTATCAGTATCTCGAATTCTACCGTCGCAACAATATCGAGCTGCCCGGCGATGACACCCACCTGCCCGCGCACTACGTCAATCACGACATGAACCATGTCATCACCGGCTACGAGCCGACCGCACCCGGGGAGATCGCCAGATCAGGATTCCTTCTGGCCACCAACGACTCTCGCCATAACTGGCTTGAGTTCCTGCTGACCATGTCGATCCATGAGTCCGGCGTCCTCAATCACGGCGACATCCGGGCCAAGGTAGCCACCCTGGACCGTGCGGGAGTCCCGGAATTCCTCGGCGAGGGTCTCGCGCGGGGTTCGAAATGCACGGCCGACCTCAGCCAGGTGGATCACTTGTCGATTGCGCACCTGCCCCTCGAACAGGTGCGCGAGCAGTTCTCGGTGGTGCCACTGAAGTCTCCGCAAGACCCGCCGGTCTAGCCCAGGGCGGCCCGCCAGTGGACGACGACCTTCAGACCCACCCGTGGTGGCCTGCCGCGCTGCGTTGACGTCGCTATGGCGATGCAGCCAAAGTGCCCGGCGCCTGAGCGATGGGCGTCGGTGAGATTCCGGAGATCGCCCGCTGGGTGCTGCAGCGCAGGAGTCCGCGCCGGGCAGAGCATGACCGTCATCCTGGTGACCCGCGACGGCCTGCGAACGGAAGCGATACCGCAGACCACCTGAGGATTCTCGGCGAAATGCTCTGCTCCGCCACACGGATCTCCCTCATTAACCGGAGTGTCGAGGATCAGCCGAAACAGCTGTCAAGCACCGGCCGAGGACGCAATGGCAGGTACCAAACGAAGTAGTACACCCGTTGCGGTGCGCCGTCAGGGTTTCGAACCCCGGACCCGCTGATTAAGAGTCAGCTGCTCTACCAACTGAGCTAACGGCGCGTCGACTGCGTCAGCGAGAATACACGACGCACAGCCCGGACAAACCTCCCGATGACCTGCGCAGTCGTCGCTGGCCTCGGACCGCCTTACAATAAGGAACCGGATTTCACCAGTACGGAAAGCGAGGTAGCGCGCGCCATGGGGCAGCTTTTTTCCCGGCTTCGGGCCCGAAAGCCGGTGCTCGTTGCCCTGCTGCTGGTGCCCGTAATGCTCGTCGGAATCAGCGGCTGTTCGGGTTCGTCCTCGGTCAAGACGCTGGTGGACAAGGGCACGCCGTACAGCGACCTGCTGGTCCCCAAGCTCACCGCGTCGGTCACCGACGGCGCCGTCGGGGTTCCGGTCGACAAGCCCATCACCATCTCCGCCCAGGGCGGCGTGCTGGGCAAGGTCAGCGTCGTCGACGAGGCCGGCGAGTCGCTGCCCGGAAAAATCAGCCCCGACGGGCTGAGCTGGCTGACCACTGAGCCGCTGGACTACAACGAGCGCTACACCATCACCGCCCAGGGTCTGGGTCTGGGCGGGCTGACCGCTGAGACCATGACATTCCAGACCCATTCCCCGGCCAACCTCACGATGTCCTATCTGGTGCCCGGCGACGGCGCCGTGGTTGGAGTGGGCCAGCCCATCGCGGTGCTGTTCGACGAGAACATCCCCGACCGCCTCGCCGCCCAGCGGGCGATCACGGTGAAGACCGTCCCCCCGGTCGAGGGAGCCTTCTACTGGCTGAGTAACCGCGAGGTGCGCTGGCGTCCGAAGGACTTCTGGGCCCCCGGCACCAAGGTGACGGTGAGCGTCAATACCTACGGCGTCGACCTCGGCGACGGGCTCTACGGTCAGCAGAACCTGACCTCGGAGTTCAGCATCGGCGACGAGGTGATCGCCACCGCCGACGACAACACCAAGACCCTGACCGTTCGGCGCAACGGCGAGGTGATCAAGACCATGCCGATCTCCATGGGCAAGAACAGCACGCCGACGTCCAACGGTGTCTACATCGTCGGTGATCGCTACCCGAACCTGATCATGGATTCGGCGACCTACGGCGTGCCGTCCAACTCGCCCAACGGTTACCGCCTCGAGGTGGACTGGGCCACCCAGATGTCCTACGGCGGCATCTACGTCCACTCCGCGCCATGGTCGGTCGGCTCGCAGGGGTACTCCAACGTCAGCCACGGCTGTCTGAACGTCAGTCCCGCCAACGCGCAGTGGTTCTTCAACAACACCAAGCGCGGCGACATCGTCGAGGTGCGCAACACCGTCGGGGGCACCTTGGGCGGCCTGGACGGGCTGGGCGACTGGAACATCCCGTGGGCGCAGTGGAAGGCCGGAAACGCCACTGAGGCCCGATAAGGGGCCCGATAGGTGGCCCGATAGGGGCCCCGATAAGGCGTCGGCGGCCCTCGTCGGGGTGGCTGACGGGACTCGAACCCGCGACACCCAGGATCACAACCTGGTGCTCTACCAACTGAACTACAGCCACCATCGCCGCGCTGCGCGGCATTTTCAGTGTAGTCGTCCGGTCGTTATTGACCGAATTCGCTCTGCGCGTCCGCGGTTCCGCTCAACTCGGCCGCGATCTCGGCGATCTCGCCGCTCGACGGTCCCGGCGGCGGGACGAACACCGTCCGCCGGTAGTAGCGCAGTTCGCGGATGGACTCCTCGATGTCGGTCAGGGCCCGGTGGGAGCGGTCCTTGTCCGGCTGCCCATAGTAGATCCTGGGGTACCAGCGCCGGCACAGTTCCTTGATCGAACTGACGTCGATCATGCGGTAGTGCAGGTAGCTGTCCAGCGTCGGCATGTCCCTCGCGATGAAACCGCGATCGGTGGCGATGGAATTCCCGGCCAGCGGCGCGGTCCGGGGTTGTTTGACGTGGGCGCGGACGTAGTCCATCACCTTCTCCTCGGCGGCGGCCAGGTCGAGTGTCGAGGCCCGCACCTCCTCGGTGAGCCCCGAGCGCCGGTGCATCTCGGCGACCACCTCGACCATCCCGTCGAGCGCGGCGTCGTCGGCGTGGATCACCAGGTCGATCCCCTCACCGAGGACGTTGAGCTGGGCGTCGGTCACCAGGACGGCGATCTCGATGAGCCGGTCGGAGTTCAAGTCCAGCCCGGTCATCTCGCAGTCGATCCACACCAGTTCGTCCCGCACAGCGCTCAACAGTAGGCGCACCGGCCAAGTAGGGTCGTAGCGGCTGAGCTCAGTGACGGCGGCAAGGAAGGAACGGGCAGATGACCGGCGAGTCGAGCGAAACCCCCGCCCAGCAGATCGCCGGCGGCTACGCCACCACCGGACAGGCGCTGGAACTGGGTTCAGTGGTGGTCGGGGGCGAGGTGGACCCGGCCGCCCAGATCCGCATCCCGCTGTCGATGATGAACCGGCACGGCCTGGTCGCCGGGGCGACCGGAACCGGAAAGACCAAGACCCTGCAACTGATCGCCGAGCAACTCTCCGCGGCCGGGGTCCCGGTGGTGATGGCCGACTTCAAGGGCGACCTGTCCGGGTTGTCGCAACCCGGTAAGGAGGGCGAGAAGACCGCCCAGCGTGCCACCGAGACCGGCGACGACTGGGTCGGCACGCCCTACCCGGTGGAGTTCCTGTCGCTGGGCACCGGCGGGATCGGGGTCCCGGTGCGCGCGACGATCTCCGCCTTCGGCCCCATCCTGCTGTCGAAGGTGCTCGGGCTCAACCAGAATCAGGAGTCCACCCTCGGGCTGATCTTCCACTACGCCGATCAGCAGGGCCTGCCGCTGCTGGACCTCAAGGACCTCCGTCAGGTGATCACCTTCCTGACCACCACCGACGAGGGCAAGAAACAGCTCAAGACGCTGGGCGCGGTCTCGCCGCAGACCGCCGGGGTCATTCTGCGCGCGCTGGTCAACCTCGAGGCCGACGGCGGCGACACCTTCTTCGGCGAGCCTGAGATCAAGCCCGCCGATCTGCTGCGGCTCGACGAGCAGGGTCGCGGCATCATCACCCTCTTCGAAGTCGGCGACCAGGCCGCCCGCCCGGTCATGTTCTCGACGTTTCTGATGTGGGTGCTGGCCGACCTGTTCAGCTTCCTGCCCGAGGTCGGCGACGTGGACAAGCCCAAGCTGGTGTTCTTCTTCGACGAGGCCCATCTGTTGTTCAAGGACGCCTCCAAGGCGTTCCTGGAGCAGGTCGAGCAGACCGTCAAGCTGATCCGCTCCAAAGGTGTCGGGGTGTTCTTCTGCACCCAGCTGCCCACCGACATCCCCAACGCGGTGCTCTCTCAACTGGGTGCGCGCGTGCAGCACGCGCTGCGCGCGTTCACCCCCGACGATCAGCAGGCCCTGGCCAAGACCGTGCGCACCTACCCCAAGACGGCGTTCTACGACCTGGCCGCGGATCTGACGTCGCTGGGCACCGGTGAGGCGATCGTCACGGTGCTCTCCGAGAAGGGGGCGCCGACCCCGGTGGCCTGGACCCGGTTGCGCGCACCGCGCTCACTGATGGACACCATCGGGACCGAGTACATCAAGTCCATCGCCACGGCCAGCCCCCTGTTCCTCACGTACGGCGCGTCCGTGGACCGCGAGTCGGCCTACGAGATGCTGATGAAGAACATGGCCCCGCCGCCGTCCGAACCCGCCCAGCCGACCGACCTGCCGCCGCTGCCGACCGGGATCGAGATCCCCCCGATGCCCGCGCCGGTGGAAAAAAACGAGCCGGGAATGCTGGAGAAGATGATGGAGAACCCGGCGTTCAAGAACGCGATGCGCTCGGCCGGCACGGTGATCGGCCGGGAGATCACCCGGTCCATCTTCGGCACCGGCAGACGCCGGCGCTGATTTCAGTCGCCGCCCAGTTTTCGGTACACCGCGCCGACGATCGGGGTGACAATCGCCCGCGGAGCGTATCCGCTGGCGACCGACATCAACTTGGACGTCACCCCCGGAACGACGCGCATCTTGTTGCGCGCCAAGCCATCCAGCGACAGCTGCGCGGTGTGCTCGACCGAGATCCACAGGAAGTCCGGGATCAGCCTGTCCACCAGGGACGCCTCGTCGGGGTCGGGGATCTCGGTGCGCACCGGACCGGGGGCCAGCAGGGTGACGTGCACACCGAAGTCGCGCACCTCGCCGCGCAGCGACTCGCTGAAGGTGTTGACGAACGCCTTGGTCGCCGCGTAGGTGGCGTTGTTGGGGATCGGCGAGTTGCCGGCGGCCGAGCCCGAGATCAGAATGCCGCCGGCCCGCCGCGACACCATGCCGGGCAGCACCGCCAGCACAAGATCGTGCACGCCGAGCACGTTGAGCGCGACCTGCTCGCGCTCACCAGCCGGATCCAGCCGGGCCACCGGACCGAAGGTGGCGGTGCCGGCGTTGGCGCACAGGATCGATATCTCCCGGCCGGCCAGTTCCTCGGCGAGCCCGGCGCGCTGCCCCGCGTCGGCGAGGTCGACGGCCCGCACCTCCACCGTCACGCGGTAGTCGCGGGTCAGCCGGGCTGCGAGTTCGTCGAGCACCGCGCGACGGCGCGCGGTGAGGATCAGGTGGTGGCCGCGGGCCGCCAACTCGGTGGCCAGCGCCTCACCGATGCCCTGGGATGCGCCGGTGACGACGGCACGGCCGTCGGGGGAGGGCTCGGGTACGGGCATGGGGCAATCGTAGGGGTCGGGAAAGCCTGGAAAGATCGTCCGGCATGAGCGGGCTCCGGCCGGCCGCGCGGTCGAAGGTCCTGGCGTGGGCGTTGTGGGACTGCGGCGCCACCGGACTCACCGCGATCACCGTGACGTTCGTGTTCTCGGTCTACCTGACCGGCACCGTGGGCCGGGATCTGCCCGGCGACGCCTCGCCGGCCAGTTGGCTGGGCCGGGCGCTGACGATCTCCGGGGTGGCGGTCGCTCTGCTGGCTCCGCTCACCGGCGTCATCGTGGCTGCTCCGCACCGCCGTCGGGTCGTGCTGACCACCCTGACCGTGTTGGCCGCGGCGTGCACCGCGTCGATGAGTCTGATTCGCGACGATCCGCGCTACCTCGTGGCCGGGCTGGCCCTGCTCGCGTTCACCGCCGCCTGCGGTGATCTGGCCAGCGTTCCCTACAACGCGATGCTGCGGCAGCTCTGCGACCCCCACACCGCCGGGCGCGTCTCGGGATTGGGCTGGGCTGCCGGTTACACCGGCAGCGTCGTGCTGCTCGGGGTGATCTACGTCGGCTTCATCCGCGGAGAGGGACCCGACCGCGGTCTGCTGAGTCTGCCCGTGCAGGACGGCCAGAACGTGCGGGCCGCGATGATCCTGACCGCGTGCTGGTTCGTGCTGTGCGCGCTGCCGTTGCTGCTGAGGGCCCACACGTTCGGACCCTCGTCATCAGAGCAGGTCCCCGCGGGACGCTTCCCCGGGGTGCTGGGCGGCTACCGGCAGCTGTGGGCCGACCTTGCCGCCGAGTGGCAGCGTGACCGCAACCTCGTCTATTACCTGGTGGTCAGTGCCGTGTTCCGGGATGGTCTGGCCGGCGTGTTCGCCTTCGGCGCGGTGCTCGGTGTTCGGGTGTACGGCATCTCCCCGGCCGACGTGCTGGTGTTCGGTGTCGTCGCGTCCACCTTCGCGGCCGCGGGCGCGGTGCTCGGCGGGCGGTTGGACGATCGCATCGGCGCCAAGCCGGTCATCGTTTTCTCGTTGGCCTCGATGATCGTGGTGGGCATCGTCATGATGGCGTTGTCGGGTCCGGTCGCCTTCTGGGTCTGCGGGCTGATGCTGTGCCTCTTCGTCGGGCCCACCCAGTCGGCCGCGCGGACCCTTCTGCTGCGGATGTCCGGAGAAGGCAAGGAGGGCATGGTGTTCGGGCTCTACACCATGACGGGCCGGGCGGTCGCCTTCCTCGCCCCGTGGCTCTTCTTCGTGTTCGTCGACCTCTTCGGCACCGACCGGGCCGGTCTGGCGGGGATCTGTCTGGTGCTGGCGGCCGGACTGCTGGGCATGCTGGCGGTGCGGGTGCCCCGCCACGCCCGGGCGGACTCTGGTTAGCCGGCCCCGGCGCAGATGGTCAGGCCCCGCCCGGAGCGCTGACGCACCTGTGCGCCGTCGATCGTGACACTGCACGTCACGTCGCGCCCCACATTCACGACGGCGACGCTCGCGGAGTTCTTGGCCGGTTCGGCGAGTTTGACCTCGCGGCGCCAGGGCAGTGCGACGTTGAACTCGGTCTGCATCACCCCGCCGGTGTCGACGTAGGTGATGTTGATGGCCCGGCCGTCGCCGGTCACGGAGTAGACGACGGTCTCAGTCGCGGCGGGATTGGCCGGCGTCCGGGGTCCGGGTGCGGTCGTCGGCGCCGGCCGCTCGGTTGCGGTCGGCAGCGGCAGGGGCAGCGGGATCGGGCTCTGGGTCGGCACCGACGTGGGCGCGCTGGTCTGCGGCAGCGGCGCCACCATCGTCGAGTCCTTGGTCGAGGTGCTCACGATCACCAGGGCGATCACCAGTGCGGTGACCAGCAGCACGGCCGCTGCCGCGGCGATCCACAACCATCGGGGGGACTTCGGCGGCGGCGGGGGCGGCGGCGGTCCGCCCGGATAACCCGCGCCCGGCTGCCAGTAGGTCGGCATCTGACCCGTCGCCGGTCCGGTCGCGGGTCCGGTCATCGGGGAGGTCACCGGCGCTCCGTAGCCGGCGGGATAGGTCGGCGGCGCCCAGTACTGCCCGGAATACGCCGGATCCGACGTGGCACCGTGTGCGTCGGCCTCGGTCGGGTCGGACCACCCTGTTCCGCGCGGGTCGCTCATCGGCTGCTCACGGTGAGCAGGCTACCCGTGCGGCACCCCGGCCGGACAGCGCCGCCAGGGTCATGGCCTTGAGCACGTCTCGCGACCGCTGCAGTTCAGCCGGGCGGGCGGGGGCCGGTTTGATGCTGTGCGGGGTGGAGTTGAGCAGTCCGAAAGCGGCGTGGGCCATCACCCTGGCGTCCGACTCGGCGAGGGTGGGGTCCAGCGCGCGCAGCGCGGACACCCACGTCTCGACGTAGCGGCGCTGGGCGCGGCGGACCTGAGTGCGCGCCGCGGCCGGGAGGTTGGCCAGGTCGCGGTCCTGAATGCGGATCAGGTCGGGCTCGCCGAGGGCGAAATCGAGGTGGAAGTCCACGAGCCCGTCCAGAGCGGCGGCGGGGTCCGGCGCCTGGGCCACCACGCCGCGCGCACCGGCCAGCAGTCGCGTGCTGATGCCGACCAGCAGTTCGACCAGCAGCGCCTCCTTGTTGGGGAAGTGCCGGTAAATGGCCGGTCCGCTGACTCCGGCGGCCGCGCCGATGTCCTCCAGCCGGACCGCCAGAAAGCCCCGCTCGGCCATCTGCGCCTCGGCGGCGGCCAGCAGCTGCGAGCGCCGGTCGGACTTCTGCCGGTCGCGGCGGGTCAGCGTCGTCACGCCGGCGTCCCGGCGGCCGGCTGTACGTTTGAGTTAATTGCGACTAACATGATCCCAATCTAGCATCAGTTAGCCGTGATTAACCAAGGATCCCGATGACGACCCTGGCCGCCAACCGCGAGGCCCACGAGCGCCTCGTCGGGCAGTTGCGGGCCAAGCTGGCATCGGTGGCGCGGGGCGGCCCGGCCACATCCCGCGAGCGCCACGTCGCCCGCGGCAAGCTGCTGCCGCGCGACCGGGTGGACGGACTGCTCGATCCGGGCAGCCCGCTGCTCGAGGTGGCCCCACTGGCGGCCGACGGGATGTACGACGGCGACTGCCCGGGGGCGGGGATCATCACCGGTGTCGGCCGGGTGTCCGGCCGCGAGTGCATGATCGTGGCCAACGACGCCACGGTCAAAGGCGGCACCTACTACCCGGTGACCGTGAAGAAACATCTGCGCGCACAGGAGATCGCCGCCCAGAACCGGCTGCCGTGCATCTACCTGGTGGATTCGGGCGGCGCCTTCCTGCCCCGCCAGGACGAGGTCTTCCCCGACCGGGAGCACTTCGGGAGGATCTTCTTCAACCAGGCCACCCTCAGCGCCGCGGGCGTGCCGCAGATCGCGGCGGTGCTCGGTTCCTGCACCGCCGGGGGAGCCTACGTCCCGGCGATGAGCGACGAGACCGTCATCGTCCGCGAGCAGGGCACCATCTTCCTGGGCGGTCCGCCCCTGGTGAAGGCGGCCACCGGCGAGGTCGTCACGGCCGAGGAACTCGGCGGCGGCGATCTGCACGCCAAGAAATCCGGTGTCACCGACCACCTCGCCCGCGACGATCGCGACGCGCTGCGGATCGTGCGGGACATCGTGGCCACCCTGGGCCCGCGTCCCGCGGCGCCGTGGGAGGTCCGCGCGCCCCTCGACGCCCCAGCCGACCAGCGCGAGCTCTACGACGTCGTGCCCGTCGACTCCCGAATCGCCTACGACGTTCGCGAGGTGATCACCCGCCTCCTCGACGGCGGTGAATTCGGCGAGTTCAAGGCCGAGTACGGCACCACGCTGGTCACCGGATTCGGTCACATCCACGGCCACCCGGTCGGCATCGTCGCCAACAACGGCGTGCTCTTCGGCGAGTCCGCGCTCAAGGGCGCGCACTTCATTCAGTTGTGCGACAAACGCTCGATCCCGCTGGTCTTCCTGCAGAACATCACCGGGTTCATGGTCGGCCGCGACTACGAAGCCGGCGGGATCGCCAAACACGGCGCCAAGATGGTCACCGCGGTGGCCTGTGCGAGGGTGCCCAAGCTGACCGTCGTCATCGGCGGATCCTTCGGCGCGGGTAACTATTCGATGTGCGGCCGGGCCTACTCGCCGCGCTTCCTGTGGATGTGGCCCAACGCGCGGATCTCGGTGATGGGCGGCGAGCAGGCCGCCTCGGTGCTGGCCAGCGTCCGCGGCGAGATGACAGCCGAGGAGGCCGAGGCGTTCAAGGTGCCGATCCGGGCCCAGTACGAGGAGCAGGGCAACCCCTATTACTCCAGCGCCCGGCTCTGGGACGACGGGGTGATCGACCCCGCCGACACCCGGACCGTGCTCGGCCTGGCTCTGTCGGTCGCGGCCAACGCGCCCCTCGAGCCGGTCTCCTACGGCGTGTTCCGGATGTAGCGATGAGCACAACTTTCAACACCGTCCTGGTCGCCAACCGCGGCGAGATCGCCGTGCGCGTGATCCGGACCTGTCGGGCACTGGGGATCCGCACGGTGGCGGTCTTCAGCGACGCCGACGCCGACGCACCGCACGTTCGCGACGCCGACATCGCGGTGCGGATCGGCCCGCCGCCCGCCCGGGAGAGCTACCTGAACATCGACGCCGTCATCGACGCCGCGCTGCGCACCGGTGCGCAGGCCGTCCATCCCGGCTACGGATTCCTCTCCGAGAACGCCGATTTCGCCGCCGCACTGCAGCGGGCCGGGGTGGTGTTCGTCGGACCGCCCGTCGGTGCCATCGCGACGATGGGTGACAAGATCGCCGCCCGGGCGGCGGTATCGACGTTCGGTGTCCCGGTCGTGCCGGGGGTCTCGCGGCCGGGCATGTCCGACGCCGAACTGGTCGCGGCAGCCGGGGAGATCGGGTTCCCGATTCTGGTCAAGCCGTCGGCCGGCGGGGGCGGCAAGGGCATGCGCCGCGTCGATGATCCCGGCGAAGTTCCCGCCGCGCTCGCCGCATCCCGCCGGGAGGCGAAGGCCGCCTTCGGTGACGACACCCTCTTCCTGGAGCGATTCGTGCTGGCGCCCCGGCATATCGAAGTCCAAGTCATCGCCGACGCCCACGGGACCGTACTGCACCTCGGTGAGCGGGAGTGCAGCCTGCAGCGCCGCCACCAGAAGGTGATCGAGGAGGCGCCCTCGCCGCTGCTGGACGAGCAGACCCGAGCCCGCATCGGAGCGGCGGCGTGCGAAACGGCCCGCAGCGTCGACTACGTCGGCGCGGGAACGGTCGAGTTCATCGTCTCCGCCGATCGCCCCGACGAGTTCTTTTTCATGGAGATGAACACCCGACTGCAGGTCGAGCATCCGGTCACCGAGATGGTGACCGGATGGGATCTGGTCGAATGGCAACTGCGGGTGGCCGCGGGTGAGCGCCTGCGCCACACCCAGGCCGACATCGCCTTGCGCGGCCACGCCATCGAGGCGCGTGTCTACGCCGAGGACCCGGCAGCCGGGTTCCTGCCGACCGGCGGGACGGTGCTCGCGCTCGAGGAGCCGGCGGGTGCGGGAGTCCGTATCGATTCGGGCCTGTCGGTGGGCATGACGGTCGGCTCTGACTACGACCCCATGCTGGCGAAGGTCATCGCACACGGCGGCGATCGCGCCTCGGCGCTGCGCGCACTGGACACCGCGCTGGCGGAGACGGTGGTGCTCGGCGTGGGCACCAACATCGACTTTCTGCGCTACGTGCTGACCGACCGTGACGTCGCGGCGGGACGGATCGACACCGGACTGCTTGAGCGGCTTGAGTATTCACCCGGCGATGCGTGCGACGAGGACCTGATCGCCGCGGCGGCCTACCGCTGGTTGCAGCGCTGGCCGAGCGGGCCCTCGGGGCTGTGGGATATCCCGTCCGGATGGCGGCTGGGCGAACCGGCCCCGACCGATTTCCGGCTGGGCGGCCGGACCCGTGTCGACCACGTGCGCATCACCGGAAACCCGCAGCGGGCGCAGGCGTGGATCGGCGACGGTGAACGGCGCTCCCTGGCCGCACACCTCGACGGCGGGAATCTTGCGGTGACCCTCGACGGGCTGCGTCGCCGCTACCGCGTCGCCGGCGGCGATCACCGGATCTGGCTGTGCGGCGAGGGGCGCACCGTCGCACTGGCCGAGGTCGCCGCGGAGCCGGTGCGGGCCGACGACGCGCACACCGGTGACGCCGAGCTGACCAGCCCGATGCCCGGATCGGTGGTCGCGGTCGGCGTCGACGACGGCGGCCAGGTGGACGTCGACGGTGTCGTCGTCGCGGTCGAGGCGATGAAGATGGAACACGCACTGCGCTCGCCGGTCGCCGGAGTCGTCGAACTACTCGTCGCCCTGGGCGACCAGGTCACCGTGGGCCAGCCGCTGGCCCGCATCACCGCTCGACAAGAAAGTGCCGAAAGATGACCGAATACCTCTCCACCGCAAGCCTGCCCGACGAGTACCAGCAGTTGGCGAAAACGGTGCGCGACTTCGCCCGCGAGGTGGTCGCCCCGGTGGCGGCCCAGCACGACGCCGAACACAGCTTCCCCTACGAGATCGTCGCCGGGATGGCCGAGATGGGACTGTTCGGCCTGCCCTTCCCCGAGGAGTACGGCGGGATGGGCGGCGACTACTTCGCGCTCTGCCTGGCGCTGGAGGAACTGGGCAAGGTCGATCAGAGCGTGGCGATCACCCTGGAGGGCGGAGTGTCCCTCGGCGCGATGCCGGTCTACCGCTTCGGCACCGAGGAGCAGAAGCAGCAGTGGCTGCCCCCGCTGGCGGGCGGGGTCGCGCTCGGCGCCTTCGGCCTCACCGAGGCCGGCGGCGGCACCGACGCCGGGGCGACCAAGACCACCGCCCGGCTCGAGGGCGGGCACTGGGTGATCAACGGCTCCAAGCAGTTCATCACCAACTCCGGCACCGACATCACCCGTCTGGTCACCGTCACCGCGGTCACCTCCACCTCCGGTGACTCCCGGGAGATCTCGGCGATCCTGGTTCCGGTGCCGACCCCCGGTTTCGTCGCCGAACCGGCCTACAACAAGGTCGGCTGGAACGCCTCAGACACCCATCCGCTGTCCTTCACCGACGTCCGGGTGCCCGAGGAGAACCTGCTCGGCGAACGCGGTCGCGGCTACGCCAACTTCCTGCAGATCCTCGACGAGGGCCGCGTTGCGATCGCCGCACTGGCCACCGGTGCGGCCCAGGGGTGCGTCGATGAGTCGGTGAAATACGCCCGCGAGCGCACCGCCTTCGGCGCCGCGATCGGGCGCTTCCAGGCCATCGAGTTCAAGATCGCCCGCATGGAAGCGCGGGCGCACGCCGCGCGCACCGCCTACTACGACGCCGCCGCGCTGATGCTGGCCGGCAAGCCGTTCAAGAAACAGGCCGCGATCGCCAAGCTTCTCGCCAGCGAGGCCGCGATGGACAACGCCCGCGACGCCACCCAGATTCACGGTGGCTACGGATTCATCAACGAGTTTCCGGTCGCCCGGCACTACCGGGACAGCAAGATCCTCGAGATCGGTGAGGGCACCAGCGAGGTCCAGCTGATGCTCATCGCGCGGGAGATCGGACTGCGCTGAGACTCAGGCCTGCGGATAGGGCGCGTAGCGCGCGCTGTACCCGAGCTGCCGTTGGGCGATCTGGGCTTGGCGCTGCAGCGGCGTGACGTAGACCGTGGTCGGCGGCAGCACAGTGGCGAGCTGATCGATCGGCACCACCTGCGTCTGCACCTTCGTGGTCCGCTCCGAGAGGAGAAAATCCTGGAATCGCATCGAGATCGTGCCCTGGTTGAGCCCGCCGGTGGAGACCCAGTTGGCCACTCCCGGATCGGTCGGGGAGACGACCAGGGTGTACCGGCCGTCCGGGTCGGCGATCGCCTGGTTGATGTTCAGACTGGTTTGTTCGTTCCAGTAATCCCCGGTGATGGTCCAGTCGTCGGTGACCGGCAGGTTGAAGTACCGGGCGTTGCCGGGATCGACGGTGACGACCAGCGCCTGATCGTCGTCCAGCTGGAAGTAGCCGGCGCTCTGCAGCTGGGTCGACAGGAACTGCGCGTTGCGGTCGGGGTCGGAGAGGGTATTCGGGGCGCGCAACTCACCACTGTCGGGGTCGGTGGTGGCCACCTGCATGTACTGGTTCTCCCCGCTGATGCCCAGCAGCAGCATGATCACCGCGGCTTCCAGCGACTGCACCGGGTTAGGGGTCGGCAGCGGCGGGATCAGCGACACCAGCGACGTCAGCAGCGGGTTCGCGGCGACCAGCGACCCGATCCCGGGGAAGGCGAAGCCCCCGAGTTGGCTGAACAGGCTCGGCGGCGGCCCCGTCAGTTTGAGAATCGACAGGCTCATCGGCGCCTGGGAGTTCCAGTCCGACAACGTGTTTCGGGTGGTGATCAGTGTTGTTCCGGCGGGCAGCTGCAGGTGATTGGTCTGGCCCGGGGCAGGCGGATCCGCGCTGGCGGTGATCGTGAACGAGCCGTCGGGGTTCAGCTCTAGGTCGCGGCCGTTGAGGTTGGTCGCGGTGGTGCCGCCCAATCCGGTCAGCACGCTGAAGTTGGTGTCGGCGGGGGTGCTCTCGAAGCGGCCGGTGAGGACGTAGGACGACGCGCTGTTGACCCCGACGAAGCGGTAGATGGTGTCGGGGTTGTCATACCAGATCCGCGACCCCTGAACCGGCTGCAGGTACCAGTCGTGCGGCGGCGCCACCTGCTGGATCACGATCGGGTCGGCGGAGTTGAGCAGCTGAACCTGAAACGCCGCGGCCATCGCGTACTCGTCCACCGCCTGGTCCAGGCGGGCCAGGTTCTCCGCGTCCGGACCCCCGACCCGTGCGTAGTTCTGCTGAGCCGCCAGCAGCCACCCCGCCTTCAGCACCAGCTTGGCCACCTGCATCGGCAGCGAGGCGACGAGCTGGGTGGCCGCGGCCTCGGCCGCGAGTTGGCCGGTGGTCGCCAGCACACTCGGCGGGAGGGCGGGTCCGGGATTCTCCAGGACGGTGACGCTCGCGGTCGCGGTGTGGCCGGCGTCCGGGGCCAGGAAGGTCTGCAGCCCGTGCCAGTGTTGCGGGTTGTCCGGCCGATCGTCGGCGGTCACGGTGAAGGTGTCGGTGCCGCCGAGGGCCGCGAACTCCGGTGTCGGGGTGTAGGCGAACGTGCCGTCGGCGGCGATCGTGACCGACCCGCGCCGGGGAGCGCTGGTGACCGTCGTTGTCAGCGGGTAGCCGTTGGCCTGGGTGGGGTTGAGCGTTCCGGTGATGACCCCGGCGGGTGACTGGACGTTCTGGGCGGCGTTGTAGGCCAGGACCGGCCGGCGCGCCAGGATCGTGCTCTGCACGCTCTGGTCGGCCCGGGCCGGGGTGCGCGCGCGGGTCGCGGTCCGGGAGGCGGCTGCCCTGCCGGGTTCGGCGGCGGCGCGCGTGGCGGTCACCGGATCGGAGTCGGTGTCGGCGTCCGCGGTACCGGCGGTGAGGATCGCCACGCCGGCACCCAGCGCGGCCATTCCGGCAACCATGCGGACCACCATGACCTTAACAGTAGGCGAGTCGGGCAACGTGTCACAGGGTGTCGATACAATCGAAAATATGTTCGAAGAGTTGATCGGCCGGGCGGCGGGTGCCGACGAGTCGGCGATGGTGGCGGCGATCGCGACGCTGGAACGGGCCAAGGCCGCCGCGGCCGCCGGGCAGGCGCGATTGACCGCCGCCCTGGATCGTGTCCGGCGTGCCTCGGAGGCGGCCGCGGGAGTGCCGGCGGCGCGGCGGGGCCGCGGGGTGGGCGCCGAGGTGGCACTGGCGCGCCGGGAGTCTCCGGTGCGTGGCGGGCGCTATCTGGGATTGGCACACGCATTGGTGGACGAGATGCCCTGCACCCTGGCGGCGTTGGAGTCCGGCGCGCTCTCGGAGTGGCGGGCGATGCTCATCGTGCGGGAGTCGGCGTGTCTGGATCGCGACGACCGGACCCGCCTCGACGCGGAGTTGTGCGCGGATGCGCGGGGACTGGACGGCAAAGGCGATGCGGCACTGACCGCAGCCGCCAAGGCGATCGCCTATCGGTTGGATCCGCGGGCGGTGGCGGAGCGTAACGCCCGGGCCGCCCAGGACCGCACGGTGACGATCCGCCCGGCTCCCGACGTGATGACCTATGTGACCGCGCTGCTGCCGGTGGCGCAGGGGGTGTCGGTGTACGCCGCTCTCAAGCGGGAGGCCGACGTCTGCTGCGACGGCCGGTCGCGGGGCCAGGTGATGGCCGACACCCTGGTGGAGCGGGTCACCGGCCGGCCGGCCGATCAGGCCGTGCCGGTGGCGGTCAATGTGGTCATCTCCGATCAGGCGCTGCTGGCCGGACAGGACAGTGCGGCGCTGATCGGCGGGTACGGTCCGGTGCCCTCGGCGAGCGCACGTGAACTCATCGCCTCGGCCGCCGCCGACCCGCGCTCGCGTGCCACGTTGCGGCGGCTCTACGGCCGGCCCGCGTCGGGGGCGCTGGTCGCCCTCGAGTCGCGATCGCGGATCTTTCCCAAGGGCCTGGCCGACTTCATCGGGCTGCGGGACCAACGCTGTCGCACCCCCTACTGCGACGCCCCGATCCGCCACCGCGACCACGCCAGCCCGCATCGCCGCGGGGGACCCACCAGTGCCGCCAACGGTTCAGGGCAGTGCGAGATGTGCAACTACACCAAAGAAGCACCCGGCTGGGACGTCCGCACCGACGTCGACGACGACGCTTTCACTCACACCGCGGTTTTCACCACACCGACCGGCGCGCACTACCGGTCCACCGCGCCGCCCCTGCCGGGAACCCCGCCGACCGCCGCCTAACGCTGCCGCCGGGCGGCGGCCAGGCGTGCGGCGAACTCCGGAGACTCGATCGAGGCGGCCTGCGGCGGAAGTTCGATGTTCTTGGCGGCCTCGTGATGGTCGGTATCGATGAAGCCGGGGATGGCGGTCGCGCGCATCGAGGCCTTGGTGGCCAGGACCACCTCCCGGGGGGCGGCGGCGGGTCCGGCCGCCAGTTCGAGGGCGGCGGCGACCGGGTCGTCGGCCACGCACAGTGCCAGACCGTGGCGCACCGCTTCCTCGGCGTCGAATCGCATCCCGAACAACAGCGCGGCACGGGCCACCTGAGGACCGACCGCCCGGTGCAACATCCACGTGGCGCCACCGCCGGGATGGATGCCCAGCTTTTGGAAGCGGGGGTCGAACACGGCCGCCGGCCCGGCGATGCGGACGTCGGCGGCCAGCGCCAGGTTCAGCCCGGCGCCGACGGCCGCGCCGTTCACCGCCGCGACGGTGGGCAGCGCGCAGCGGGCGACGGCCATGAAGCCGGCATAGATGCGCTCCAAGCCCTGATCGGTCGCCGCACCCAGCGCCGAGAGGTCCGCGCCGGCGCAGAACGCCTTGCCCGCGCCGGTGATCACGACGGCGTGCGCCTCCGGATCGGATTCCGCGCGCCCCACGGTGTCCCGAAGCAGCGCCGACATCGCCTCGGTGACCGCATTGCGCCGGTCCGGGTCGTTGACGGTGATGACGGCGACGCGGTCGGCGACGGTGTAGTGCACCAACTCGTCCACGGGACATGAGGCTAACAGCGGTGCCCTGCCTGCGGCCCCCTGGCCGGGACCATCCGCGTGATCGTCTGGGTACGCGACCACCACTGCCGCCGCGGCCATGGGCCGGCATCACCTTTCAACCCTTTGCCGCGTCCACATCCTGGTTGCGCTGCGACTTCAAGTGCTTCTCGGCGGCGCTGACCATCTCCTCGAAAGTGGTTCGAGCCGGGTCGGCAGTGCAGATGCCGATCGAGACCGTCACCGGGATCTTCCCGATGTCTGTTCCGCAGGCGTGAATGCCATCGGCGACGCTAGCGCCGAAGGCCTCGGGCTGCGGACCTGTTCCTACCCCCAGAACGACGAATCGGCTGCCGGTCCACCGGCCGACGAGATCGCCCGGGTGACAGCAACCGTGCAGCACCTCCGCGGCGGTGCGCATGACGGCGTCGCCGTACTCGTATCCGTAAAGCCGGTTCAGATCGGCCATCGGCCCGATCTTCACCATGGCTACGAAGACCGGTGACCCCACCCGCTCCGCGGTGTCGGCCAGGCCTCCGGCGAGGCTGAGGAGCCCGCGCCGTGAGAGCGAACCGACCACGGGATCCGCGCCGGCGACGGATTCCAGCGCCTGCTCGTGCGCAGCCATTTTCGCGACCACCGCCAGGCGAAGCTCGAGCTGGACAACGGCGATGGCGAGGCTCAGCACGCCCAGCACGACGATGAAGAGGTCGTCTCGGCCCTCCATGAACAGGATCTGCCCTGCCACGATGACAGTGAACATCAGCAGTCCACCGATCAGTGCGGGAGCCCAAGCCAACGTGACGGGCACCGCGAAGACCATGACGAGCAGCCCGAAGAAGATGAGCAGTTGATTAGACGTCAGATACGAATCCCAGACCAGATTCACGACCACGGCCGTACAGGCGAGCACCCAGACCCACATCAGCACCCGGGGATTGACGTGGTGGTGGCCGAGGAGCACGGAGCCGAAGATCAGCATCGCCCCGATGGCGACGGAGGCCGCAAGGTGAGCCGGATGCGCGAAGCCTGTCGCCACACCGCCACCGAGCGCGAAGAGGATTTCGACGCCACCGAGGAACCCGAAAGCCAGCGGAATTTCGGTGCGCGCAAGGGCCAGTGGCAACGGTTCCTCATCGGGCAAGCTCTGGCCGGACTCGAGGGCGTGCCGGGCGTGGGAATCGCGCGGGCGGATTCCCAACCGTGCCAGGGCGGCGCGGGTCTGATCAGGGCGTAGCTGATGCGGCCAGGGGGTCATTTTGGCGATCGACAAACCCACGTAGATGATCGTGTTGACCGCCACGATGGTGGCCAGTACGAGGAAGGCCGGCGATGTGAGGAATGTCGTCGGCAGCAGCAATCCGGTAGGCGCGGTCACGGTGTAGCCGTCCGCTGGAGATGCCCCCAGTGTTGACGTCGACCCAGGGTGATGTTCATCAGGCTGGTCACGAACACCGATTGGAGGAACATGTCGTAACCCAGTTCGGGAACCATCAGGACCGCAAGAGCCCTCGCCCGCCAGCCGCCGGCCCACACGGTGATGACGCGTTCCGCGACGAACACCGCGCCTGCTGTGAGCCAAAACGGGAACCAGATCCAGGTGTCCACGGCCAGCACTGTCAGCAATAGAAGCAACAAGGCCAGCCACAGGGCGATGACTCCGTAGCCGAGCCCCAGTTGCTGGCCCCAGTAGCGGGCGGTGGCCCGGGTGATCCCGTAGGTGGCGATGTTCTCGAGCGCGCCGCGTTGCCAGCGCATACGCTGGCGCCGAAGGTCCCGCCAGGTCGGCATCAACTCGGTGATGACGCGGCACTGGGAGGGCGAGATCATGGTGGCTCCCAGAGACTTCAGGGCGAGCGTCAACTCATTGTCCTCAGTGAGGGCCTCGGTGTCATAGACACAACCGGGGTCGCCGGGGAGGTAGGTCCCGCGCGCTGCAGCGACGTCAAGCAGCGCTTCGGCCCGGAACATGGTGGCCGTCCCGGTGAGCACGAATACCCGTCCGTTGCGTGCGCGCAACTGCAGGCCGTACCGGGTGTACTCGTTGCGCTGGAACTGGCCAACCAAACCGTGGCTCTCTTCGCCGTAGAAGATTCCACCGACCGCCGACAGCATCGGGTCGCGCTCGAGGTGACCGGCGCCGACCTCGATGAAACGGGGCTCCAGGACGGTGTCGGCATCCATCACCAGCACGACGTCGTTGCGGACCACCTTCGGCAGGAGCTGCAGAAGAGCCTGATTCAGCGCTCCGGCTTTGCGACGAACGACTCCGTGCGTGTGGAACACCTCTGCGCCCGCCTCGGCGGCAACCTCGGCCGTGCGGTCGGTGCAGTTGTTGACGACCACGATCACCCGGTCCGGAGGCCTGGTCTGGGAGCGCAGGGCTGCCAGAGTTCGGCCTAGGCAGAGCTCCTCGTTGCGGGCCGGGATCAGAACGGTGGTGCGCACACGGCCGGCACCGGGGCGCAGCGGTGGCCGATGCCCAAGACCGCGAACCCGATCACGTGAGCGGTCGGCCGCTCCTATGAGACCCAGATGATCCAGCCGCCGAACGGCACGGGTTCAGGGGTCCGCGGCACGGTGCGGTCGACCGCCCGGAAACCCACCATGGCCACAAGCGCGCCGATGGCAATCATGGTGGCTACGACTGAGGCGACGACCAGTCGCGAATTCCCCGCCTCGACGCGTCGCCGGGCCGACACCGTGAGCCGGGGGACGCTGGCGAACGGAGCGCGGGCGAATCTGCCGGATTCGCCGTCTGATGTTGGCACGCCCGAGACAACGGACATACGGTCCTCCCTGAGCAGGGACGCTAGCAGAGCGGTGGTGGCCAATCGCCGTTTTGACCATGGCCGCCGGATGATGAGCGTGCGCGGCACACCAGGCTGCGCTGACCTGCGCCCCCGGCACGACTCGAACGTGCGACCTAGGGATTAGAAGGCCCTTGCTCTATCCACCTGAGCTACGGAGGCATCGAGTTCCAAGCTTATCCGCCGTGTCGTGTCGGGCAATTTTGCCGCTCCGGCCTGCTGAAACGAAATTCCGGACGCCGGAAGCGCCGGAAAATCCCGCCTTGGCCGCGGCGGCGTGGCTACTGTGTCGAGCCAGACCCGTCATGGCAAGGGAGCCGACTGGCAATGAGCGGTGCGATCGACGAGATCGGTGTCCTGTGTGAACGCGCTTTCCGGACCGGCTCACTTCTGGTCCGCGGCACGCCGACGATAGCCGGATGGGTGCTGGGCTGGCTGGCCGCCGAATTCGGACCCCAGGTCCTCACCGGGCACGCGCTCGCGGCGGTGCCCTCACCCCTGGAGAAGATGGCATGCGGTCTGGCGGCGCAGCGGGCCGATACCGCCCTCGACGGCGCCCTCCGCGACGCCTTCGGCGACGACTACACCGCCTCGGTGCATCATCCCCTGGAGCCCTACACGGCTCGACAGCCAAAACTTGCGGGCGTCGTCGACGCCATGCGACACCGCCGTCGCTACGCAGCCGAGACCACGAACATCTCCTACGGTCCGGGCGGACGCAGCCACCTGCTGGACATCTGGCGCCGGCCGGATCTGCCGGCCGGGATGCGCGCTCCCGTGCTGATCCAGATCCCCGGCGGCGGCTGGTCGATCAATCACAAACGCGGCCAGGCCTATCCGCTGATGAGCCGGATGGTCGAACTGGGCTGGATCTGCGTGTCGATCAACTACAGCCGCAGCCCGCGCAACGCGTGGCCGGCCCACATCGTCGACGTCAAGCGGGCGATCGCCTGGGTGCGCGCCAACATCGCCGAGTACGGGGGCGATCCGAACTTCATCGCCGTCACCGGCGGCTCGGCCGGCGGGCATCTGTGCTCGCTGGCTGCGCTGAGCGCCGGTGAGCCCGGCCTACAGCCCGGCTTCGAGCAGGCCGACACCAGCGTGCAGGCCGCTGTGCCGCATTACGGTCTTTACGACCTCACCAACCACGAGGCCATGCACGAGTTGACCGTGCCGCTGCTGGAGACGCTGGTGATGCGGGCCAGCTTCGCCGACAACCGCGAGTTGTTCGAGCAGGCCTCCCCGATCTTCCGGGTTCACCGGCAGGCGCCGCCGTTCTTCATCCTGCACGGCGAGAACGACGCCGTGGTGCCGCACTCGCAGGCACGGGCCTTCCACGCCGCGCTGCGAGACGCCGGTGCCCGCTCGGTCGCCTACGCCGAAATCCCCAACGCGCACCATGCCTTCGACGTCATCGCGACCCTGCGCTGCCAACTGGCCGCTGAGGCGGTCGCGGCGTTCCTCGGCGTCGTCTACGGCCGCCACGCCGCGGCGCGCCGCAGGCGGGCGCCGGTCAGCTCGGCGAGTTGATTTTCGCCGGCTAGCTTCGCGACCGTCCCGGTCGGACTAGCGTGGGGTCACACCCGGTGGGTGGACTCGCGGGAAGGTGCGGACGGTGAGGCGGTACGGATGAGCGGCCCGGTCGACGCCGCCGGCCTGCCGTCCGAGCTCGGCGCCTTCGACATCCTCATGCACCGCGGGGAGGCCAACCCGCGTACCCGCTCGGGCATCATGGCCCTGGAGATCCTGGACACCACCCCTGACTGGGAGCGCTTCCGGACCCGCTTCGAGAACGCCTCCCGCAAGGTGCTGCGGCTGCGGCAGAAGGTGGTCATGCCGACCCTGCCGACCGCGCCCGCGCGATGGGTGGTCGACCCCGACTTCAACCTCGACTTCCACGTGCGCCGGGTGCGGGTACCGAGCCCGGGCCGGCTGCGCGAGGTGCTCGATCTGGCCGAGGTGCTGCTGCAGTCGCCGCTGGACATCTCCCGGCCGCTGTGGACGGCCACTCTGGTGGAGGGCCTGCACGGCGGCAAGGCCGCCACGCTGCTGCACCTGAGCCACGCCGTCACCGACGGGGTGGGGGCCACCGCGATGTTCGCCGAGATCTACGACCTGGAGCGCACCCCGCCGACCCGGCCGGCACCGCCGATCCCGGTGCCCGAGGACATCACGCCCAACGACCTCATGCGCGAGGGCATCGGGCACCTGCCCGCCGCGATCGCCGGCGGTGTGCTCGGTGCGGTTTCCGGCGGCTTCTCGCTGCTGGGCCGCGTCGTCCGCAGCCCCGGATCGGCGATCTTCGACGCCGTCGACTACGTGCGTTCGGGCCGGCGCGTGGTGCGCCGCGCGGCCGAACCCTCGCCACTGCTGCGCCGGCGCAGCCTGTCCACCCGCACCGAGGCCATCGAGATGAAACTCGGCGATCTGCATCGGGCCGCCCACGCCGCGGACGGTTCGATCAATGACGCCTATCTGGCCGGACTGTGCGGCGCCCTGCGGCACTATCACGAGGCCCTCGGGCTGCCGATCAACAGCCTGCCGATGGCGGTGCCGGTCAACCTGCGGGCCGATGCCGACCCCGCCGGCGGCAACCGGTTCGCCGGTGTCAACCTGGCGGCACCCATCGGCGTCGCCGACCCGGCGTCCCGGATCGCCAAGATCCACAAGCAGATGATCGCCCGCCGCGAGGAGGCGGCGATCGACCTGCTCGGCGCGGTGGCGCCGCTGCTCACACTGCTTCCCGACGCGATCCTGGAGTCCCTGAGCGGATCGGTGATCGCGTCGGACGTGCAGGCCAGCAATGTGCCGATCTATCCCGGCGACACCTTCATCGCGGGGGCCAAAGTGCTGCGCCAGTACGGGCTGGGACCGCTGCCCGGTGTGGCGATGATGGTGGTGCTGGTCTCTCGCGGCGGGTTCGCCACGGTCACCGCACGCTACGACCGCGCCTCGATCGCCTACCCTGAACTCTTTGCGCAGTGCCTGCGGAAGGGGTTCGACGAGGTGCTCGCACTCGCCGGTGACCCGCAGCCTCGCGTCTACCCGGCTTCCTTCCCCGATGACAGCGAGTCCGCTCCGCCCAGGAAGGGATCGGTGGCCTACTCATGAGCAGCGCGAAAAGTGCCGCGTCCCAGGTGCGCCTGCCCGGTTCGGTGGCCGAAGTCATGGCCAGCCCGCCCGGTCCGGGCGTGGGGGCGTTCTTCGATCTCGACGGCACCCTGGTCGCCGGATTCACCGCGGTGATCATGACCCGGGAACGGCTGCGCCGTCGCGACATGGGGCTGGGCGAGCTGGTCAGCATGGTTGCCGCGGGTCTGGATCATCACTTCGGGCGGCTGGAGTTCGAGGCTCTGATCAACCGGGCCTCGGAGATGCTGCGCGGACGCCCGTTGAGCGATCTGCAGCAGATCGGTGAGCGGCTGTTCCACGAGAAGATCGAGAAACGGATTTACCCGGAGATGCGCGAACTCGTGCAGGCGCACCTGGACCGCGGACACACCGTGGTGTTGAGTTCGTCGGCGCTGACCATCCAGGTGGAGCCCGTCGCCCGATTCCTCGGCATCCCCAACACCTTGACCAACCGGTTCGAGATCGACCTCAACGGAGTGCTCACCGGCAAGGTGGTTCCGCCGATCGTCTGGGGTCCCGGCAAGGCCAACGCCGTGCAGAAGTTCGCCGACGAGCAGGGAATCGACCTGAAGGAAAGCTACTTCTACGCCGATGGCGACGAGGACATCGCGCTGATGCATCTGGTCGGTAACCCGCGGCCGACCAATCCCGGGGACAAGATGGCCGCGGTCGCGCGCAAGCGTGGCTGGCCCATCCTGGAGTTCAACAGCCGCGGCAGCGGAGGCCTGCTGGGACAGGTGCGCACCCTGCTCGCGGCCGGGTCGCTGGTGCCCGCGCTGTCCGGGGCGATCGGTTGGGGAGTGCTGACCGGTAGCAGGCGTCGCGGTGTCAACTTCTTCACCACGGCCTTCCCTCAGCTGCTGCTGGCCGCCAGCGGTGTGCGGGTCAACGTGCTCGGCAAGGAGAATCTCCGCAAACAGCGCCCGGCGGTCTTCCTGTTCAACCACCGCAACAACTTCGACGGGGTGATCGTCGCCTCGCTGGTCCAGGACAACTGGACAGCAGTGGGTAAGAAGGAACTGCAGACCGACCCCATCGTGGGCACCCTCGGCCGGCTGGTCGACACGGTGTTCATCGACCGGGACAACCCCAAGGCGGCCATCGAGTCGCTGCGCGAAGCCGAGGAACTCACCCGCAAGGGCCTCTCGGTGGTGATCGCACCGGAGGGGACCCGGCTCGACACCCGGTCGGTGGGGGCGTTCAAGAAGGGCCCCTTCCGGCTGGCCATGTCGGCCGGGGTGCCGATCGTGCCGATCGTGATCCGCAACGCCGAAGCGATCGCGGCGCGCAATGCCTCGACGATGAACCCGGGCTCGGTCGACGTGCTCGTCTACCCGCCGCTGTCGGTGGCCGACTGGACCCTGGAGGATCTGCCCGACCGTATCGAGGAGGTGCGCCAGCTCTACGTCGACACTCTCAAGGACTGGCCGCTCGACGAGGTGCCCGAGGCCGACCTCTACACCGGATCCACCCGGCGCCAAAAGGCGCCGCCGAAGAAGACCGCCCGGAAGGCACCAGTAAAGAAAGGCGCTAAGACAGCCGCGCAGAAGGTCCCGGTGAAGGCCGCGAAGAAGGCCGTGAAGAAGGCCGTGAAGAAGGCCCCCGTGAAAGCCAGCACTACGGCACTGAAGGGTCGCCGATGACAGCCGCCGATCACCTCGCCGACTTCAGCACCACCGACGACACCCTGGTGCTCGCCTCGGCGTCGTCGAAGGCCGAGCTCGACCTGCTCGACGACTGGTTGCACGCCCAGCGCCGCGCCCACCCCGGCACCCGGGTCGAGGTTCTGCCGCTGCCGCACACCGATCCCAGCCCGCAGGTGATCAACCGACTCGTCGGGGAACTCGACTCCGGCGGGGACCGCTCGGTCGTCCCGGTCCGGGTGTTCTGGGTCCCAGGGGGGCTGCCCACCCGGGTGAAGGTGGTGGGCCTGCTCTCCGGGCGCGACACCTACCGGCCGCCCGAGATGCTTCAGCGCGCCATCCTGCGCAAGGACCCGTCGCGGGCCCGCATCGTCGCCGGGGAGCCGGCGACGGTGTCCGAACTGCGTGACCAGTGGCAGGAAAACAGCGCCGGCAAGAGCCCGCAGGACTTTGCCCGGTTCGTGCTGCGCCGGGCCGAACTGGCGATCGAGCGGATGGAACTTCGCCTGCTGGGACCGGAATACAAGTCGCCGCGCCTGATCACCGACGAGTTGATGGCGTCCTCGCGATTCGTGGACGGCCTGAAGGGAATTCCCGGGGCGACCCCGGAGAAGGCCGAAACCATGCTCAACGAGCTTGCCACCGGGTGGAGCAGGTTCTCGGTGGACCTCATTCCCAACCTCGGGCGGGCGATCTTCAGCCGGGGTTTCGATCCCCGAATCGACTACGACACAACCGAAATCGAGGCCATGCGCAGCTCCTTGGAGGAGCACCCGGCGGTCCTGCTGTGGTCACACCGCTCCTACCTCGACGGCGTCATCGTGCCGGTGGCGATGCAGGAGAACAAGCTGCCCCCGGCACACACCTTCGCCGGCATCAATTTGTCCTTCGGGTTCATGGGTCCGTTGATGCGACGCTCGGGGGTCATCTTCCTGCGCCGCAAGCTTGACGACCCGCTGTACAAGTATGTACTGCGGCAGTTCGTCGGCTACATCGTGCAGAAGCGATTCAACCTGAGCTGGTCGATCGAGGGCACCCGGTCGCGGACCGGGAAGATGCTGCCACCCAAGCTCGGTCTGCTGAGCTACGTCGCCGACGCCTACCTGGACGGCCGCAGCGAGGACATCCTGCTGCAGCCGGTGTCGATCAGCTTCGACCAGCTGCACGAGACCGCCGAGTATGCCGCGTATGCCCGCGGCGGCGAGAAGATCCCCGAGGGTGCGGAGTGGCTGTTCAACTTCATCAAGGCACAGGGCGAGCGCAACTACGGCAAAATCTATGTCCGCTTCCCGGCAGCGGTGTCGATGCGGCAGTATCTCGGCGAGCCGGACGGTCCGATCGCCACCAACGTGGACTCCAAGCGGTTGGCCATGCAGAAGATGGCCATCGAGGTGGCGTGGCGAATCCTGCGGGCGACCCCGATCAACGCCACCGGGCTGGTGTCTGCGGTTCTGCTGGCCACTCGCGGCCGGGCATTGACCCTGCGGCAGCTGCATCACACCCTGCAGGACTCGCTGGACTATCTCGAGCGCAAGAAGACGCCGATGACCAACAGCGCGTTGCGGCTGCACTCGCCGGATGGAGTCCGCACCGCGGTCGACGCGTTGTCCAACGGCCACCCGGTGACCCGGGTCGACGGCGGTCACGAACCGGTCTGGCGGATCGCGCCCGAAGACGAACTTGAGGGAGCCTTTTACCGCAACTCCCTGATCCACGCCTTCCTGGAGACCTCGATCGTCGAGCTGGCACTCGTTCACGCCGCGCGGGCAGCCGAGGGGGAGCGGGTGGACGCCTTCTGGGCGCAGGCGATGCGGCTGCGCTCGCTGCTCAAGTTCGAGTTCTATTTCGCCGACTCGGCCACCTTCCGCGCGAACATCGCCGAGGAGTTGGAGTGGAACGACTCCTGGGAGAGCCAGCTCGCGGCCGGTAGTGCGGCGGTGGGCGCGATGCTGCGCGCCAAGCGACCGCTGATGGCCAACGCAATGCTGCGCCCCTTCATCGAGGCCTACGAGATCGTTGCCGATGTTCTGTGCGACGCCCCCGCCGACATCAGCCTCCAGGATCTGACCACGTCAGCCCTCGGGGTCGGCAATCAGTACGCGGCGCAGGGCCTGGTGCGCAGCAATGAGTCGGTCTCGGCGCTGCTGTTCGCCACCGCACGGCAGTTGGCGGCCGATCAGAAACTTTTAGAGCCCGCTCCGGATTTACGCGAGCGCCGCCACGGTTTCCTGCGCGAGTTGCGCACCATCCTCGGCGACATGGACCGGGTGCACGAACTGTCGGCCGAACAGTTCTACGAGCGCGAGGCAGCACTGGCCGCAAAACCCCACTGACCGGGGAAATCACTGCTAACGTCGCTGCCGGTGAATCCCGGAACAGCGCGCGCAAGCGACGAATAATCACGGAGGTCAACGGTGGCACTCACACGGATAGCAGCCAGTGGTGCCGCGGTCGCCGCGGCAGGAATTCTCGGGATCGTCCTGTCCGGCTGTTCGGTGTCGTTCCAGGCGGGCAAACGGGAGGTCAGTGCCGCTGACCTGCAAACGGATCTCACCGACCGGCTCACCAAAGCCAACAACCCCGCCAAGTCGGTGAATTGCACGCAGGGCCTCAAGGGCGAGGTCGGCGCCACCGCCCGCTGCGAGGTGGTGTTCAGCGGCACCAACAGCGTCGAGGCGGTCTTCACCGCCACCAAGGTCGAGGGCAAGACGGTCAGCTACGACATCGCACCGGAGCTGACGCAGGAGCAACTCGAAAAGGCTGTTTCCGGCCTGGCCCAGGCCCAGTCGGCATCCTGCGATGCGGGCCTGGCCGGGAAGGTCGGCGACTCCACCCAGTGCACGGTGACCGCCGACGGCAACCAGTCCCAGCGGATGGTCGAAGTCAGCAATGTCGACGGCCTGTCGATGGACCTCAGTGTCATGCAGGTAATTCCCAGGGATCAGCTCGCGGACCTGTTGTTGCAGCGGATCACCGTCGACTCCGGGATCCAGCCCGACTCCGTCGAGTGCATGGCGGGCCTGCCGGCCAAGCCCGGCAGCACGGCCGATTGCACGGCGGTCACCGACGGAGTAAGTCAGCCGTTCGTCGTGACCGTCACCACGGTGGAGGGCGACACGGTCAATTTCGAATACAAGGCGCAGTCGTAGGCGGCCGGACCGGCGATATCCACAGAGCCCACTTGATCCACAACGCACCGGATTGATCACGCTTTCCTTCCGGGTGTGTCGGTCTCGGCCCGCATCGTAGGTCCACTGCAGTGATCACTGCGGCTACCGCATTGCTTGCCGAGAGAGGACCATCATGTTCGAGACACCCATCACCGTCGTCGGCCGGATCATCACCGATCTACGCCGCCGCGTCGTGGCGGGCCAGGAGGTGATCAGCTTCCGCGTCGCCAGCAATTCCCGCCGGCGCACCGCGGAAGGCACCTGGGAGCCCGGCAACACCCTCTATATCACCGTCAACTGCTGGGGAAAGCTGGTCACCGGGGTCGGCGCGGGCCTGTACAAGGGTGCCGCCATCATCGCGGTCGGCACCGTGCACACCAGCGAGTACGAGGACCGTGACGGCGTGAAGCGGTCGTCACTGGAGATGCGCGCCAGCGCGGTCGGCCCGGATCTGGCCTGGACGATCGCCCGCATCGAACAGCCGCCCCAGCCGCGCGGTGCCGCCGAGACGGCTGAAGCCGGCGGAACCGACGGCGATCCCGACGGCGATTCCGACGGTGAGCCGGGCAGCGAGGCCGATCCTGGGACCGACTCCGACTCCGCAGCGCTGTCACTTTCGGCCTGAGGAGGGTCCGCCGGCGGACCGTGCCTAGGATGACTGCCGTGGCGGATTTCATCTACACCATGCGCAAGGTCCGCAAAGCCCACGGCGACAAGGTGATCCTTGACGACGTCACGCTGAGCTTTCTGCCGGGCGCCAAGATCGGCGTCGTGGGACCCAACGGGGCAGGCAAGTCCAGCGTGCTGCGCATCATGGCCGGACTCGACCAACCCAACAACGGTGACGCGTTCCTGGCTCCTGAGGCCACCGTGGGGATCCTGCTGCAGGAACCTCCGCTCAACGAGGACAAAACCGTCCGGGAGAACGTCGAGGAGGGCCTCGGCGACATCAAGGCCAAACTCGACCGGTTCAACGAGGTGGCCGAACTGATGGCCACCGACTACACCGACGACCTCATGGAGGAGATGGGCCGGCTGCAGGAGGAGCTCGATCACGCCGACGCCTGGGATCTGGATTCCCAGCTCGAGCAGGCCATGGATGCGCTTCGCTGCCCGCCGCCCGACGATCCGGTCACCCACCTGTCCGGGGGGGAGCGGCGCCGGGTTGCGCTGTGCAAGCTGCTGCTGAGCAAGCCGGACCTGCTGCTGCTCGACGAGCCGACCAACCACCTCGACGCCGAGAGCGTGCAGTGGCTCGAGCAGCACCTCGCCGAGTACAAGGGCGCCATCCTGGCCGTCACCCACGATCGCTACTTCCTGGACAACGTGGCCGAGTGGATCCTCGAACTCGACCGCGGCCGCGCCTACCCCTACGAGGGCAACTACTCGACCTATCTGGAGAAGAAAGCCGAACGCCTCGAGGTCGCCGGCAAGCGGGACCAGAAATTGCAGAAGCGGCTTCGGGAGGAGCTCGCCTGGGTGCGTTCGGGTGCCAAGGCACGCCAGGCCAAGAGCAAGGCCCGCCTGCAGCGCTACGAGGAGATGGCGGCCGAAGCCGAGAAGACCCGCAAGCTCGACTTCGAGGAGATTCAGATCCCCACCGGCCCGAGGATGGGCAGCCTGGTCGTCGAAGTCGAGCACCTCGACAAGGGTTACGACGGCCGCGTGTTGATCAAGGACCTGTCGTTCACCCTGCCGCGCAACGGCATCGTCGGGGTGATCGGGCCCAACGGCGTGGGCAAGACCACCTTGTTCAAGACGATCGTCGGGCTGGAGAAGCCCGACAGCGGCACCGTTCGGGTGGGCGACACCGTCAAACTGAGCTACGTCGACCAGGGCCGGGCCGGCATCGACCCCAAGAAGACCGTGTGGGAGGTCGTCTCGGACGGACTGGACTTCATCGAGGTGGGCCAGAACGAGATCCCGTCGCGGGCCTACGTGTCGGCCTTCGGCTTCAAGGGGCCCGACCAGCAGAAGCCGGCCGGGGTGCTGTCCGGAGGCGAACGCAATCGGCTCAACCTCGCGCTCACCCTCAAGCAGGGCGGCAACCTGCTGCTTCTCGATGAGCCGACCAACGACCTCGACGTCGAGACCCTCGGCTCGCTGGAGAACGCGCTGGAGAAGTTCCCCGGCTGCGCGGTGGTGATCTCCCACGATCGGTGGTTCCTGGACCGCACCTGCACCCACATCCTGGCCTGGGAGGGGGATTCCTCCAACGAGGCGAAATGGTTCTGGTTCGAGGGCAACTTCGGGGCCTACGAGGAGAACAAGCTCGAGCGGCTCGGGGCGGAAGCCGCCCGTCCGCACAGAGTGACCCACCGCCGACTCACTCGGGACTAATGTCGGCGCCATGACGGTCGACCGGACACCCGCCGATCTGGCCGCCCTCGCCGGCGCCTACGCGGCCACCTACCACGGCCAGCACGGGCAGCCCTTCGGGGACGACGCGGCCGGCCCCGACGGAGCGGTGTCGCCGGCGCTGATCGCCGCCCAGGAGCGCCTGGCTCATCGACGCCCTCCCGGGGAGACCCTGGTCGAGGTGTACGACGGTGATGACCCGGGCGGTTTCGGCCCGGCGCTGCAGATCGTCACCGACCAGGTCACCACCCTTATCGACTCGGTGACGGTGCTGCTGCATCGGCTCGGGGTCGCCTACGTCGCCCTGATGCATCCCCTCGTGCACGTGCGCCGGGACAGCGAGGGGGTGCTCGTCGACGCGATCAGCGGCGGCTCCCCGCCGCCCGGCGCCATCGACGAGTCCTGGATTCACGTCCAGCTTTCCCCGGCGGTCGACCAGGGGGCTCTCGCCGAGGCCGCACGGCTGCTGCCGCTGGTGGTCGCCGACGCCAGACTGGTCGCCGGGGACTCCGCCGAACTGGCGGCCACGCTGGCGCGACTCGCCGACGAGATCGACGCCGACGACGGTACCCGCTTCGCCGGCCCCGATCGCACCGACGTGGCCGCGCTGCTGCGCTGGCTCGGCAACGGCCACTACGTCGTCCTCGGCGCCCAGCAGTGCTCGGTCCGAGATGGCCGCGTCACGGTCGATCCCGATACCCGGCTGGGGGTTGCCCGGCTGCGCACCGAGCTGTTGCCCGAGCTGACAGATACCGGTGAGCTGCTGATGCTCGCCCAGGCCACCATGCCCAGCTTCCTCCGGTACGGCGCGTTTCCCTACATCATCGCGGTGCGCGAACAGCCCGACCTCGAGCACCGTTTCGTGGGGCTGTTCACCGTGTCGGCGTTCAACGAGAATGTCCTCGACATCCCCCTGCTGTCGCGTCGCGTCCAGAACGTGCTGGCGATGTCGCAGGACGATCCGAGTCATCCCGGTCAGCTGATGCTCGACGTCATCCAGAACATGCCGCGTTCGGAGCTGTTCTCCCTCACGTCCGAACAACTGCTGAGCATGGCCAGCCAGGTCATCGACCTGGGTTCGCGACGCCGTGCTTTGCTGTTCGCGCGCGCCGATCAGTTCGGCCATTTCGTCTCGTGCCTGGTCTATCTGCCCCGCGATCGCTACACCACTGCCGTGCGGCTGAGGATGCAGGAGATCCTGCTGCGCGAATTCGGCGGTACCAGCATCGACTACGCGGCGCGGGTCGGCGAATCACTGTGGGCCGTCGTGCATTTCACCGTTCGATTGCCCGATGCGGCGGATCGCCCGGCAATCGACACCTCGGAGGACAATCGGATCCGGGTCCAGGATCTGCTCACGGCGGCAACCCGCACCTGGTCCGACCGGCTGCTGAGTGCCGGTCAGAATCGAAAGATCGACATTGCCGTTCTGGAGCACTACGCGGACGCACTGCCCGAGGAGTTCAAGCAGGCGGTTACCCCGGATGAGGCGCTCAATGACATCGGCCTGATCGAGTCAGTGGCCAAGGATTCGGTGATTCTCCAGCTCGAGCCCGGCGAATCCGGGCGGGAGGTGTTCCTCACCTGGTATCTGGGCGATTGCTCGGCGTCGCTCAGCGAGCTGCTGCCCATGCTGCAGAGTATGGGCATCGAGGTGCTCGAGCAGCGCCCCTTCACGGTCGATCGCCGCGACGGGCTGGAGGTCTGGATCTACCAGTTCAAGATCCGCCCCGAGCCGACCGCCCCGGAGTTCGCCGCCGAGCAGGACTGGGATGCCACCGCGAAGCGGTTCACCGATGCCGTCACCGCCATCTGGCACGGCCGAGCGGAGATCGACAGGTTCAACGAACTCGTCCTGCGGGCGGGGATGACCTGGCAGCAGGTCACGGTGATCCGCGCCTACGCCAAGTACCTGCGGCAGGCCGGCTTCCCCTACAGCCAGTCCCACATCGAATCGATACTGAAAGAGAACACCGCGACCGCGAAGTCACTGGTCGCACTGTTCGAGGCGATGTTCGACCCGGACGCGGCGGCCAAAGGACTGGACGCCCGGGCTGCCGCGGCGGCCGTCTCCACCGGCATCGACGCGCTGACGAGTCTGGACACCGACCGCGTGCTGCGGGCATTCGCCTCGATGATCCAGGCCACCCTGCGCACGAACTTCTATGTCACCGAACCCGACTCGGCCCGGGCCAGGAACGTCGTGTCGGTCAAGGTGAATCCCGAGTTGATCACCGAATTGCCGCTGCCCCGGCCGAAATTCGAGATCTTCGTCTACTCGCCCCGGGTCGAGGGCGTGCACCTGCGGTTCGGCAACGTCGCCCGCGGTGGGCTGCGGTGGTCGGATCGACGCGAGGACTTCCGCACCGAGATCCTCGGATTGGTCAAAGCCCAGGCGGTGAAGAACGCGGTCATCGTCCCGGGTGGCGCAAAAGGCGGATTCGTGCTCAAGCAGCCGCCGGTGCCGACCGGCGATGCCGCAGCTGACCGTGAGGCCTTCCGCGACGAGGGAGTCACCTGCTACCGACTCTTCGTCAGCGGACTGCTGGACGTCACCGACAATGTCGATCGCTCCGGCGGCGGGATCGTGGCACCCGCCCGGGTGGTTCGTCGCGACGAGGACGATTCCTACCTGGTCGTTGCCGCCGACAAGGGCACCGCGACCTTCTCCGACATCGCCAACGACGTGGCCCACTCCTACGGGTTCTGGCTGGGCGACGCATTCGCCTCCGGCGGTTCGGTGGGCTACGACCACAAGGCGATGGGAATCACCGCCAAGGGAGCCTGGGAGTCGGTCAAGCGGCATTTCCGGGAAATGGGAATCGACACCCAGTCAGAGGACTTCACCGTGGTCGGCGTCGGCGACATGAGCGGCGACGTCTTCGGCAACGGGATGCTGCTGTCGCGGCACATCCGGCTCATCGCGGCGTTCGACCACCGCCACATCTTCATCGATCCGGACCCGGATTCGGCCTCCTCCTTCGTCGAACGCCAGCGGCTCTTCGAGCTCCCCAGGTCCAGCTGGGAGGACTACGACGCCGCCCTGATCAGCGCGGGCGGCGGCGTTTTCAGCAGGCAGCAGAAGTCGATCGAGATCACCCCGCAGATGCACGAGGCGCTCGGCATCGACGCAGGAGTCACCGAGATGACACCGCCGGATCTGATTCGCGCGATCCTGCTCGCCCCGGTGGATCTGCTGTTCAACGGCGGTATCGGCACCTACATCAAGGCGGAGGCCGAATCGCACGCAGCGGTCGGTGACCGGGCGAACGACACCGTCCGGGTCGATGCCAACGCGCTGCGGGCGAAGGTCATCGGTGAAGGCGGCAACCTCGGCGTGACGTCCCTGGGGCGGATCGAGTTCGATCTGTGCGGGGGTCGGGTCAACACCGACGCGATGGACAACTCCGCGGGCGTGGACTGCTCCGACCACGAGGTGAACATCAAGATCCTGGTCGACTCGCTGGTCAACGTCGGCAAGGTCGAGCCCGAGCGGCGCAGCGACCTGCTGGCCTCGATGACCGACGAGGTGTCGCGGCTGGTGCTGACCGACAACAGCGACCAGAACGACCTGATGGGCACCAGCAGGGCCAACGCCCCGTCGCTGCTCAACGTGCATGCACGACAGATCCAGCAGCTCGAGGAGCAACGCGGGCTCAACCGCGAACTCGAGGCCCTGCCGACCGAAAAGGAGATCGCCCGCCGCCACGAGATCGGCATCGGCCTGACTTCCCCGGAGCTGGCGACGCTGATGGCGCACGTCAAACTCGCGCTCAAGGATGACGTGCTGGCCAGTGACCTTCCCGATCACGAGGTCTTCGCCGCCAGGCTGCCGTCGTATTTCCCCGCCCAGCTGCGCGACAACTTCGTCACCGAGATCCGCTCCCACCAGCTGCGCCGCGAGATCATCACCACCATGCTGGTGAACAACGTCGTCGACACCGGCGGCATCACCTTCGCCTATCGGGCGACCGAGGACGCCGGGGTCGGCTACATCGACGCGGTGCGGGCCTTCGCCGCCACCGACGCCATCTTCGGGATCGAGCGGACCTCGCGGCTGATCCGGGCCGCCGCCCAGCTCAACGGGATCGCCTCGGACGTCACCGACCGGATGACCCTGGACTTGCGGCGGCTGCTCGACCGCGCCTCCCGCTGGTTCCTGAACTTCCGGCCGCAGCCGCTGGCGGTCGGCGCGGAGATCAACCGATTCGCCGCGACCGTGGCGGAACTGGCGCCGCGGATTCCGGAGTGGCTGCGCGGCGACGATCACGCCATCGTCACCAAGGAGGCAGGCGAGTTCACCGCCGGCGGCGCACCGGAGGACCTCGCCTACACCGTGGCCACCGGGCTCTACCAGTTCAGCCTTCTGGACGTCATCGACATCGCCGACATCGTCGAGCGCGATCCCGCCGAAGTCGCCGACGCCTACTTCGCCCTGATGAATTACCTCGGCACCGACGGCCTGCTGACCGCGGTCTCCGGCCTGCCGCGCGACGACCGCTGGCACGCGCTGGCCCGGCTGGCGATCCGTGACGACATCTACGTATCGCTGCGCGCGCTGTGCTTCGACGTGATCGCCGCCGGTGAACCCGGAGAGACGGGGGAGGAGAAGATCTCCGAGTGGGAGCACAGCAACGGCTCGCGAGTCCAGCGGGCGCACCGCACGCTCACCCAGATCTACGCGACTGACGCGCTGGACCTGGCGACCCTGTCGGTGGCGGCCCGCCAGATCCGCAGCATGACCCGGACGACCGGAAAAGGCACGAGTGGCTGAGGCGTGAGTAACGGTTTCACTACCGGCGTACACGTGCGCTGGTCGGACATCGACACCTACCAGCACATCAACCACGCCACGATGGTGACGATCCTGGAGGAGGCGCGGGTCGATTTTCTCCGCGAGCCCTTCGCTGCCGACATCACCACGATCGGGCTGCTTATCCACGAGGTGCGGGTGCTCTACAAAGGCCAGTTGCGCCTGGCCGACTCGCCCCTGCAGGTGACGATCCGGACCAAGCGGCTGCGCGCGGTCGACTTCACCCTGGACTACGAAGTCCGTTCGGTCAGCGCGGAACCGGGTTCGCGGCCGGCGGTGATCGCCGAGACGCAACTGGCGGCGGTGCACATCGAGGAGCAGCGGCTGGTGCGGCTCTCGCCGACCCATCGGGAATACCTTCAGCGCTGGCTGCGATGACCCTGCGGCTGGCCGACCCCGCTCACCGGCAGGACCTGGTTGTTTTCGTCGAGCGAGCGCTGCGGATGGACGAGGCTGCCGTCATCCGGCTGCGCACCCGCAACGATGGACTGGTCGGGGTCTGGGTGTCGACCGGTCTGGGGGTGCTGGCCGGGCGGGTGGTGGCCGGGGGCGTGCGCCCGGCGGACCTCTCGTGCGGGGCGGATCTGCTGCTACGCGGGTTGCGCGGCGCCACGGGGTCCACTGACATCGACCCCGGGCCTCCGATGCACTCGGGCTGGCGCGGCGCGCTGCCGCCCGAGGCGGGATTCGTGCATCTCGACGACGTCCCGGCCCACGTGGTCGGTGAGCTCGCGCGAAGCGGCGCGGAACTGGCCCGCCAGCATCGGGGGCCCGTCGGTCCCGCCGCCTCGCTGCTCGATCAGGAGGTGCTGCAGGTCAACTCGGGGGCGACCGGAGTGGCGGTGCCGATGCGCTGCGTGCTGGCCCTGGCCGCGATGGGTTTCCTGCCCGAGCCTGCGGGTGCCGGGGACGTGGTCCGGGTCCGGGCGCTGCCCGGCTGGCTGCGTCTTGACGCGCGCTTCGGGTCGGTGTTCCGCCGCCGCGGCGATCCGGCGCTTCTGCTCTGAGGGGCTCAGAACCCCGAGTTCACCATCGAGTGCGCAGCCATCTCCAGATAGGCCAGCAGCTCACGGCGGTGCTCGTCGTCGAGGGTCGCCGAATCGACCGAGGCGATCGCGGTCCGCATGCAGCGCAGCCAGGCATCGCGCTCGATGAAGCCGATCCGGAACGGGGCGTGGCGCATCCGCAGCCGCGGGTGACCGCGCTGCTCGGAGTAGGTCCGGGGGCCGCCCCAGTACTGCTCGAGAAACATCCGCAGCCGCTCCTCGGCGCCCTCTAGGTCGTCCTCGGGGTAGAGCGGGCGCAGCACCTCGTCATCGCGCACCTGCTCGTAGAAGCGCGAGACGATGGTGCGGAATGTCTGCGCGCCGCCCACGGCTTCGTAGAAGGTCTGTGGTGTCTGATCCACCGGCTCATTGTGGTCCATCCCGCGTGGTCCATCCCGCGTGGCCCATCGCGCCCCGGGCGCCCAACGCCGCACCAACACCGGGGCAATGACGGGGGAACACGGCACGAATACACGTGCGATCGGGGCCGATCCGTGGTGCACTGGTAGCTGGAGGACGTATGGCGCAGCGCAAACGGAACCGCGGACACCGCGCCGCGGCGGGTTCAGTCGGGCTCGCGTCCACGTCTACCCTGCACCCGGTCGAGACCCGTTCGCCGCTGGAGGGTTCGCTGTGGGGGCGCCGGCGGGTGCTGCTGCTGAACTCGACCTACGAGCCGCTCACCGCCCTGTCGATCCGGCGGGCGGTGGTGATGGTGCTCTGCGGGAAGGCCGACGTCGTGCACGAGGATCCCGCCGGACCGGTGATCCACTCGGCCACCCGGGTCATCTCGGTGCCCTCGGTGATCCGGTTGCGCTGCTACGTGCGGGTGCCCTACCGGGCCCGTATCCCGATGACCCGGGCGGCGCTGATGCACCGGGACCGCTTCCGCTGCGCCTACTGCGGGGCCAAGGCCGACACTGTCGACCACGTGGTCCCGCGCAGCCGCGGCGGCGAGCACACCTGGGAGAACTGCGTCGCCGCCTGCTCGACCTGCAACCACCGCAAGGCCGACCGGCTGCTGACCGAATTGGGCTGGACCCTGCGCCTGGTCCCCAGCTCGCCCCGCGGTCAGCACTGGCGGCTGCTGAGTGCCGTCAAGGAACTGGATCCGGCGTGGATGCGGTACCTGGGCGAGGGCGCGGCCTGAATTTTTCCGCGCCGCGCCCCCGCGGCGGGGCACCTGCGTTACGGTTTTCCTCGTGAGTAACTCTGCACTCGTGCACGCGCTCTACGTCGCCGTGCCGGTCGGCCTGGGTGGCCTGCTCTACGCGCTGTTCGCCAGCTCGGACCGCCATCCGCCGACCTACACGCTCTCCGAGCGCTGGACGCACCCGCCGATTCTGTGGGCGGCCACCGACGAGGCGCTGCCCGGCGGGCACGGCGGCACCGGGGTGACCGTGGGGGGTGGCGCCAGTGGCCGGTGGTGATCGCGCCGTAGCGCGAACCGACCAGAAACTGCCGGTGGGCTGGGCGGTGACGTCCAGCGGCCGGATCTCGGCGGTCAGTCAGCCCGAGGAGCTGCCGGTCCAGTACCCGTTCCCGATCAAGGATCTCGTCGTCCTCGACGACGCGCTGACCTACGGAAGCCGCCGCTCGGGTGCCCGCTTCGCGGTCTACCTCGGCGATCTGGGCAGCGACACCGCGGCCAGGGCGCGCGAGATCCTTGCCGACGTGCCGACCCCCGACAACGCCGTGCTGCTGGCGGTCTCGCCCGACCAGCGGGCGATCGAGGTGGTCTACGGCGCCGACCTGCGGGGCCGGGGCGCGGACGCGGCGGCACCGCAGGGGGTGTCCACGGCGGCGGCGGCCTTCAAGGACGGCAAGCTCATCGCCGGCCTGGTCAAGGCCGTCGAGGTGATGTCGGCGGGCATCTCGCCGGCCTGAAGAGTGTCCAGCGGTGGCTAGCCGCCCGATGCGTCGCGGCGGCGTGCCCGCAGCGATCGTTCGACCCCGGCCCGGCCCTCCACCACCAGCCGGCGCAGCGGCGGCGGCACGTGCAGGCCGCCCAGGAACCAGTCCGCGGCCGCCAGGCCGTCCTCGCTGACGTCCCACGACGGGTAGAGCCCGACGACCACGGTCTGGGCGACCTCGCTGGAGCGACGCTCCCAGATTGCCCCGATCGCCTCGAAATACCGCCGGGTGAAAGGCCCCAGAACCTCGGCCTGGCCCGGTTGGGCGAACCCGGTGATGATCGCCCGGGCGGTGATGTTGGGCAGCGTGTCGTCCTCGATCACCTCGCGCCAGGCGGCGTGTTTGACGTCGGCCTGCGGGCGGGCCGCCGAAGCCGCCGCAGCGTGGCGCTTGCCGGCAGCGGTGGGGTCGCGGGTGAGTTCTGCGTCGATGAAGGGCGTTGCCGGACCGTCGGCGTCGATCTGTCCGCCGGCCGCCAGCGCGGTCACGATCCGCCAGCGCAGGTCGGTGTCGATCTGCAGTCCGCCCAGTCCGAGGCCTGCGGGGTCGTGGTCGAGCAGGTCGGCCAGCAGCCGCAGATGCCGATCGGGCAGCACCGAGGAGCACAGTGCGTTGACGAAGGCCAACTGGTGATCCGATCCCGGGTCCGCGCCGCGGGCCAACTCGACCAGCCGGTCGGTGAATGCCGGCCAGCCCTGCCCGGCCGCCCAGGCGGGTTCGGCGTAGGCGTTGAGTGCGGTCTGTGCCTGCATCAGCAGCCGCTGGGCGACCCCCACCTCGGTCTCGGCGTGCACACCCCGGGCGACCAGCGCGACGAAGTCGCGGGCCCGCATCTCGGCGTCACGGGTCATCTCCCAGGCCGAGGACCACACCAGCGTGCGCGGCAGCGGATCGGCGATGTCGGTGATGCGGTCGGTCGCGATCCGCAGTGACTCCGGGTCCAGGCGCATCGAGCAGTAGGTCAGGTCGTCGTCGTTGACCAGGATCAGGGCCCCTCGCGAAACCCCCTGCAGCACAGGGACGTCGGTGATCTCGCCGGCGACGTCGAGTTCCTCGCGGTGCACCCGGATCAGCTTGCCGTCGGTGTCGTCGTAGATCCCGACCGCCAGCCGGTGCACCCTGGTCTCACCGGCACCCGGTGTCGCCCCGCCCTGCACGATGGCGAAGCGCGTGAAGCGGCCCGCCGTGTCGACCTCGAACTCCGGGCGCAGCGTGTTCAGCCCGGTGGTCTTGAGCCACTGCCGCCCCCAGTCCGACAAATCCCGCCCGGACGCCTTCTCCAGCGCACCCAGCAGGTCGCCGAAGGAGGCGTTGTCGAAGGCGTGCGCGGCGAAGTACTCGCGCAGGCCGGCCAGGAAGTGCTCCAGACCGACGTAGGCGACCAGTTGCTTGAGCACGCTGGCACCCTTGGCGTAGGTGATGCCGTCGAAGTTCACCTCGACGGCGTGCAGGTCGGGGATGTCGGCGGCCACCGGGTGGGTGGAGGGCAGCTGGTCCTGGCGGTAGGCCCAGGATTTCTCGACGTTGGCGAACGTGGTCCAGGCTTGGGTGTACTCGGTCGCTTCGGCTTGGCAGAGCACCGAGGCGAAGGTGGCGAAGGATTCGTTGAGCCACAGGTCGTCCCACCACCGCATGGTCACCAGGTCGCCGAACCACATGTGCGCCATCTCGTGCAGCACGGTCTCGGCGCGGCGCTCGTAGGACGCCCGGGTGACCTTGCTGCGGAACACGTAGTCCTCCAGGAACGTCACCGCCCCGGCGTTCTCCATCGCGCCGGCGTTGAACTCCGGCACGAAGAGCTGGTCGTACTTGCCGAACGCGTAGGGCACGCCGAAGTTGCGGTGGTAGAAGCCAAAGCCCTGCTTGGTCTCGGTGAACAGCCGCTCGGCGTCCATGTGTGCGGCCAGTGACGCGCGGCAGAAGATTCCCAGCGGTATCTCGCCGAATTCGTCGCGATAGACGTCGCGCCACACCGCGTACGGCCCGGCGATCAGCGCCACCAGATACGTGCTCATTCTCGGGGTGGTGGCGAAGGTGTGCACGGTCGCATCCCCGTCGCGCCGGGCTGAGACCGTTGCCCCGTTGGACACCACCTCCCAGTGCGCGGGCGCGGTCACCGTGATGTCGAAGGCGGCTTTGAGGTCGGGCTGGTCGAAGCAGGCGAACATCCGCTTGGCGTCGGCGGTCTCGAACTGCGAGTACAGGTAGACGTGCCCGTCGACCGGGTCGACGAAGCGGTGCAGGCCCTCGCCGGTGTTGGAGTAGGAGCAGTCGGCGCTGACTACCAGAACGTTGCCGGCCGCCAGACCGACAAGGGGGATTCCGGTGGACTCGTCGTAGCCGGACACGTCGACGGGGTGGCCGTTGAGCACCGCACTGTGCACCCGGTCGGCGGCCAGGTCGATGCGGGTGTCCGCGCCGGGAAGGGCCTCGAACTCCACAGTCGTCGTCGAGCGGAAGGTCTTGTCCGAACCGGTCAGATCCAACTCGATCCGATAGCGATCCACGGTCACCAGGGCCGCGCGCTCGACGGCCTCGTTGCGGGTCAGATTGGGAAGCACGGACTCCAACCTATCCTTAGACCATGACCGCCAAATCCCGCGCCGATTTCTGGTTCGACCCGCTGTGCCCCTGGGCCTGGATCACCTCCCGCTGGATCCTGGAGGTCGAGAAGGTCCGCGACATCGACGTGCGGTTTCACGTGATGAGCCTGGCGGTGCTCAACGAGGGGCGCGACCTTCCCGAGCAGTACCTGGAGCTGATGAAGAAGGCCTGGGGGCCGGTGCGGGTGGCCATCGCCGCCGAGCAGGCGCACGGCGCCGAGGTGCTCGCCCCGATCTACACCGCGATGGGAACCCGCATCCACAACCAGGGCAACCGGGAACTCGATCAGGTCATCGCCGAGTCGCTGGCCGAAGCCGGGTTGCCGGCCGCGCTGGCGGCCGCGGCCAGCGACGGCTCCTACGACGAGGCGCTGCGCGCGAGCCACCACGCCGGGATGGACGCGGTGGGAGCCGACGTCGGCACCCCCACCATCCACATCAACAACGTGGCGTTCTTCGGCCCGGTGCTGTCGAAGATCCCCCGCGGCGAGCAGGCCGGCGTGCTCTGGGACGCCTCCGTGGCGCTGGCGTCCTACCCGCATTTCTGGGAACTCAAGCGGACTCGCACCGAGCCGCCGTCCTACGAGTGAGCCTCGTCTAGTCTGACCGCCATGCGCGTCTACCTCGGCTCCGACCATGCCGGATTCGAACTCAAGCAAGCGATCATCGCCCATCTGGAGAAGACCGGCCACGAACCGGTCGACTGCGGTGCCTTCAGCTACGACGCCGAGGACGACTACCCGGCGTTCTGCATCGCAGCCGCGGCGGCCACCGTGGCCGACCCGGGCAGCCTGGGCATCGTGCTCGGCGGGTCGGGCAACGGTGAACAGATCGCCGCCAACAAGGTGCCGGGTGCGCGCTGTGCGCTGGCGTGGAGCACCGAGACCGCCGCCCTGGCCCGCGAGCACAACAACGCCCAACTGATCGGCATCGGGGGGCGCATGCACACCGAGGCCGAGGCGCTGGCCATCGTCGACGCTTTCCTGGCCACCCCGTGGTCCAAAGCCGCACGGCACCAACGCCGTATCGACATCCTCGACGAGTACGAGCGGACTCACGTCGCACCTCCGGTCCCCGGCGGATAACCCGTGCCCGAGGGCCACACGCTGCACCGGCTGGCCCGGCTGCACCAGCGCCGCTACGCCGGCGGACCGGTGCAGGTGTCCAGTCCGCAGGGCCGCTTCTCCGACGCCGCGACGGTCGACGGCCGGATGTTCACCGCCGCGTCGGCGTGGGGCAAGCATTTGTTCCACCACTACGAGGGCGGGCCCATCGTTCACGTGCACCTGGGTCTCTACGGCACCTTCCGGGAGAGCCGTACCCCGCTGGCCGCACCGGTCGGTCAGGTACGCATGCGCATCAGCGGGGCCGAGTACGGCACCGATCTGCGTGGCCCGACCGCGTGCGAGGTGATCGACGAGGCGCAGATGTCGGCGATCCTGGCCCGGCTCGGGCCCGACCCGCTGCGCGGTGACGCCGAGCCGGCCCTGGCGTGGACGCGTATCGCGAAGTCCCGCAAGGCGATCGGGGCTCTGCTGATGGACCAGAAGGTGCTGGCCGGGGTGGGCAACGTCTACCGCAGTGAATTGCTTTTCCGGCACGGCATCGACCCCTACCGCGCGGGCTGCGACGTCGAGGAAAGCGAGTTCTACGACGCGTGGGCCGATCTTGTGGAGCTGATGAAGGTCGGCGTGCGCCGCGGCCGGATCATCGTGGTGCGCCCCGAGCACGATCACGGCGACGCGTCCTACGGCCCGAAACGGCCCCGCACCTACGTCTACCGCCGGACCGGGGAGCCGTGCCGGCTGTGCGGAACCAAGGTCCGTACCGCGGAGATGGAGGGACGCAACCTGTTCTGGTGCCCGACCTGCCAGAGGTGAGCCGGCTCAGAAGTCGCCGAATCCGCCGCCGAAGTCGCCCCCGCCGAAGTCGCCGCCCCAGCCGCCGTCGCCGGCGTTGCCCATGTCGAACCCGGGGTCACCGCCCTGGCCCCCCTGGTCCAGACCCTGTTCCAGACCCTGGTCGAAACCCTGGTCGTATCCCTGGTCGAACCCCGAGCCGAAGCCGCTCTCGAACCCGGCGGCGTCGTAGCCCACCCCGGACATCCCGGAGAACAGCGCATCGAAGAGCAGGACCGAGCCCAGTCCCCAGGCGCCGGCCACCAGGGCCGGCCTCCACCAGGGCTCGGAGTACCAGCCGGCCGGGACCGGCCGGCCCGCGACCCGCCCGCCGGGGTAGTAGTTCGTGGTGCGACTGGTCGGCACCGGGGAGGCTTCGATCTCGCGGCCCTCGAACTGAATCCGGCGGTCCTCGGTGACCGCGCCGGCCGCTTTCTGGCCCGCGGTGGACTCCAACTCGGGGCCGGGATCCATGCCCATCGCCAGACGGGCCGCGCGCACGTAGTACAGCCCCTCCATCGCGCTCTCCTTGGCCAGCATCGCCTGCTTGGCCGTGGCGGCCTGGTCGATCTGGGAGGAGGCCGCGGTGAACCGCTCGGAGGCGTCGGCCAACGCCTGCCGGGACGGCTCGTCGGTTCCGTTCAGGTTGAGCACCTGCCCGCCGAGCCGCTCGATGACCCGCCGGGCGTCGGCCTTGGCATCGGCCAGGCTCGCCGCGGCCCGGTTGCCGGTCGCGCGCGACGAACTCCAGACCGCCAGCCCGATGACCGCCACGACCAGCAGGATGAGGATCAGCAGCGCAGAGTTCATGGCACCCACAGTACCGATCGCCGGGCGATGCGTGCCGTGGGTTTCCGGACTCCCGGCGGGCCCCTAGAGCACCCCCAGCACGCGGTAGACCTCGTCGCTCAGCGACCGGCTGCGCGGGTCGGCGTTGCACTGCGTGGCGTCGAAATAGTTCATCACGTACCCGTAGCCGATGCGATGTTCGAGATCGACGAAGCCGTAGGACCCGCCGGAGCCGCCGTGGCCGAAGCTGCGCGGGTTCGGGCCGGCCACCCCGCGCTGGTTGAGCATGTAGCCCAGACCCCAGCCGTGGTCGGCCACCCGCGGGCCCAGGACGACGTCGGCGTCGAAGCCGCCCCGGGGTGTCCGCGCCGACTCCATCTGCTCGCGGCTGAGCAGCTTCTCCTGCGCCAGGCCGTTGTAGAAGCTGGCCAGGCCCAGCGCCGAGACATGGGCGTTGGTGCCGGGGAACTCGCCGGCCCGCCACAGCGCCAGGTCGTGGGACCCGAGTTCGTCGTCGGGCACGAACCCCATCGCCACCGAGAGCGCCGCCAGCCGGTGCTCGCTGATCGAAGCGGGGTGGCCGGGCGCACCGCCCTCGGCGAGAACCTCGCGGATGTGCGGCTTGTTGACCATCTCCGCGCAGCGGCGGTGTTCGGACCGCGGCAGCCCGATGTGCACGTCGATACCCATCGGTTCGGCGATCTCGGTGCGCAGGTACTCGCCGAGGGTCCGGCCGGTGACGCGACGGACCACCTCGCCCAGGATGAACCCGAAGCTGACCATGTGGTAGCCCTGCGCCGTTCCCGGTTCCCACCACGGTTCGGTGGCGGCCAGCCGCTCGCACACCAGGTCCCAGTCGGTGACGGCGCGCCAGTGCATCGGGTTCGCCGGTCCGATCACGCCCGACCGGTGGCTGAGCACCGACGCGACGGTGATCGCCTCCTTGCCGGCCTGTGCGAACTCCGGCCAATAGTGCGACACCGGGGCGTCGAGGTCGATCTCGCCGCGGTCGGCGAGCAGGTGCAGACAGGTGCTCGTCACGCCCTTGGTTCCGGAGAAGATGCTGGCGAGGGTGTTCTCCTGCCACGGGCGCCGCCGTCGCGCGTCGGCGTGGCCTCCCCACAGGTTGACCACCAGATCGCCGTCGACCCAGACCGCGACCGCCGCTCCGACCTCGCCGCCGGTCGCGAAGTTGCTCTCGAAGGCGCGTCGGACCGATTCGAAGCCGGGCGCGCAGGTGCCGTTCGAGGGGACGTGGTCGCTCACGGCGCCTCCTGGTCTCACGGCAACCCGGCCGAAACCGGGCGAACCCTGAATCTACGGACACCGTGCCGCCGGGAGAATCCGTCGGACGGATCGGGTCCGAACCGCGACCGTGTCGTTACTGGTACGCGGCCCGGAACTCGGGGATTGCCGTGGAGCGGGCGACGGGAATCGAACCCGCGTATCTAGTTTGGAAGACTAGGGCTCTACCATTGAGCTACGCCCGCGTGGTGACCTACGCGAGCTAAATGTACCGGCGTCGGCCAGTCCGGTTCCACTGGGATCCGTGCTTGGCCGTAGGATCGCGCGATGCACAGCAGCGGGGTGTAGCGCAGCTTGGTAGCGCATCCGCTGTGGGAGCGGAAGGCCGCAGGTTCAAATCCTGTCACCCCGACCCGCTCACCGAGCCCGCCGCTGTAGGACGCCAGACCATTCCGAGGAGCACCGTGAAGAGCAGCGTGGAGAAGCTGAGCCCCACCCGGGTTCGCATCAACGTGGAGGTGCCCTTCACCGAGCTCAAGCCGGACTTCGACCGGGCCTACAAGCTGCTGGCCCGGCAGGTCCGGCTGCCGGGGTTCCGGCCGGGCAAGGCGCCGGCCCGGCTGCTGGAGGCCCGGGTCGGCCGCAGCGCGGTGCTCCAGCAGGTCCTCGACGAGGCGCTGCCCAGCCGCTACACCGAGGCGATGAGCACGACCGAACTTCGGCCGCTGGGCCAGCCGGACATCGAGGTCACCAAGATCGAGGACGGCCAGGAGGTGATCTTCACCGCCGAGGTCGACGTGCGGCCCGAGATCGCGCTGCCCGACCTCAACGAGCTGAAGATCACCGTGGATCCGGTGGCGGTGTCCGAGGAGGAGGTGGAGTCCGAGCTGACCGCCCTGCGCTCCCGGTTCGGCACCCTCAAGGCCGCCGAGCGGCCGGCCCGCGACGGAGACGTCGTGACCATCGACCTGTCCGCAGTCGTCGACGGCGAGGACATCCCCGAGGTCCGGACCGGCGGACTGACCCACGAGGTCGGCGCCCGCCAGCTCATCGAGGGGCTCGACGAGGCGATCGTCGGTCTCTCCGAGGGGGAGTCGGCCACCTTCGTCACCAAGCTGATCGCCGGCGACCGCGCCGGTGAGGACGCGGAGGTGACCGTGACGGTGACCACGATCAAGGAACGCGAACTCCCCGAGGCCGACGACGACTTCGCTCAGCTGGCCAGTCAGTTCGACACCCTGACCGCGCTGCGCGAAGGGCTCTCGGAGCAGTTGCTGCGGGTCAAGCGGATCCATCAGGCCGAGAAGATCCGCGACGACACCCTGGAGACGCTGCTCGAACTCGTCGAGGTGCCGCTGCCGGAGGCGATCGTGCAGGCCCAGGTCAACGCCGCGCTGCACGAGGCGCTGCACCCGCTCGACCATGACGAGGACCGGTTCGCCGAGATCCTGGAAACCCAGGGCAGCTCGCGGGAGAAGTTCGACGCCGACAACCGCGAGGCCGCCGAGAAGGCGGTGAAGACCCAGCTGCTGATGGACGCCGTAGCCGACGACCTCAGTATCCGGGTGGGGGAGAACGACCTGACCGAGCGGCTGATGCTGATGTCGCGCCAGTACGGCATCGAACCCCAGCAGCTGGCCCAGATGCTCCAGCAGAACAACCAGCTGCCGGCCATCTTCGCCGACGTGCGTCGGGGTCTGGCCGTGGCGGCCGTGGTGGAGGCGGCGACGGTGACCGACACCGCCGGCGAGGTCATCGACACCAGCGAGTTCTGCGGCCCGCCGGCGGGCCGAAGAACTCGCTGGTGTCG
>NZ_JBJTCF010000010.1:0-9648 GCF_046091765.1 Mycobacterium sp. | reverse complement strand
AACCAGGCGCCGGCGGTGGCTCCGCGGGTGCTGGTGGGTGAGGTGTTGCGGCCCATGACCGGGCAGGGTTGGGCGTACTCGACGATCCTGGGCGGTGAGGTGGCCGGGTCGCTGGGTGCGACCGATCCCGAGGGTGCGCCGTTGTCGTATGCGCTCAGCCGGGCTGCGCAGTTCGGCACGGTGCGTGTTGATGCCGACGGCTCGTGGGTCTACACCCCCACCGATGCCGGTGCCCAGCAGCCGGATGAGTTCGCGGTGACCGTCGCCGACGGCGGCTGGAACATCCTCGATCCGTTCGCGGCGCCCACCGAGGTCACCATCGCGGTGCAATCGGGGCTGCTGTCCTCCTCCGGCAAGCGCGGGCTGATCGCCTCGGACTGGCTGACCGTGGTCAAGGAAACCAACGACTACAAGTTGGGTTTCTCCAACGGCGACGAGCCGATCCTAGTGACCACTACCCTCACCACGACCCTCGGATACGCGGGAAGCTCCAGAACGACCTTGGTGGACGACACACCCAACGAGATCGCCTCCGGTGTCGACGCCGGCGACAAAATCAAAATCGACGACCCGACCGGCGACAACTGGATCGAATACTGGGCAGAGAAAGACAGCGACGATTCCCTCGTCAAGGGTTTCATGCCGCTGAATCCGGTGGACCTCAACATCGCGGCACTGCGTGGCCAGCCCCTGCCGATCCCCGTCATTGCGGTCGTCACGATGGCCATCGAGGGCGACTTCAGCTCTTCTGCGGTGACGGCAGACATGGGCGGTCTGATCTATGACAAGCTGGAAAGCATCGGCCAGTTGTATGAATCCACCAAGTTATATCCGGGCACTTCGGTAGCCAGCGTCTCGGTCACCGATCCTGGGGAGGGCTACACCTCAACGCCGACGGTGAAGTTCAGCGGTGGACGGCCCCCCAATGTACAAGGCTTCGACGCCGAAGGCCAAGCGTTGATGCGCTCGAACGGCCAGGTGAAAGAAGTTCAGATAACCAATCCGGGCAGCCTCTACTTCAGTGCGCCCACCGTGAAGTTTGTGGGCGGATGCGCCGACCCACCCGGATGCTTAGAGCCGAAGCGGCCAGCGAAGGGACAGGCAGTCCTGGTCGACAATCCGACCAGCCAAGCCTCGAAGGCACTCGCAGACGCGCTCGCGCAGAGCCGCGGGATCCTCACAAAATTCGGTTTTGAGGAGATCATCGAAACGGTTGTGGGTCGAATTGCGGCCTGGATTGCCAGCGGTGGTGATCCCGATGAGCCGGTCGGGCTGGGCGCGACAGTCCTCATCCCGGTAGACAAAGAAGCTGTGGATCTGATCCGGGCGAACGGCGGCCCGGAGAAGATCTGCTACCAGGGCAACTGTCTTGGTCCCGACTTCCTCGGCCGCGTTCCTCCAGTCGGGCTCCGAGACGGCCCATGGGACGTCGATATCGCGATCAACTTCGGGTTGCTGGTCCCGCCGGAATCGAACGGTGGCAAGGCGCAGGCGTGGGAAACCACCTACGCAGGTGAATATGTGGAGAACGACTGGGCCGAATGGAAAGTCGAGACCCAGGCCTGGCCGCGCATCACCTGGTGACCGTCGGGGTCAGACCCGGCGCGGCGCGGCCAATCGCTCGCGGCGCAGTTGCTCGACCTCGGGCAGTTCCAGGGGGGCCAGCGGGCCGAGCACCCGGGTGAGCAGCAGGTCGGCCAGTTCGGGGTTGCGGGCCAGGCACGGCCCGTGCAGGTAGGTGGCGACCACGCTGCCCTGCACCGCACCGTCGACGCCGTCACCGAGGCGGTTTCCCGCTCCGGTGACCACCGCGGCCAGCGGGCGCGCATCGGGGCCGAGAACCGTTCCGCCCCGGTGGTTCTCGAAACCGGTCAGCGGTTCGGACAGGCCCTCGATCAGCGGGGTCGAGACGATCTCGCCGATGGTGCGCTCCGGCTGCGGCGAGGTCGTCACGTCCAGCAGCCCCACGCCCTCCACGCGCTCCCCGGCCGCGGTCTCATACCAGTGCCCGAGCACCTGGATCGCCGCGCAGATCGCCAGCACCGGCGCCCCGCGCTCGGCGGCGCGCTGCAGACCGCGGTGGCGCAGCAGGTGCCTGGTGGCCAGCCGCTGGGCGTAGTCCTCCGCACCGCCGAGTGTGTAGAGGTCCAGGGAGTCGGGAACGGGATCGGCCAGGGTGATGTCGACGATCTCGGCGGGGATCCCGCGCAGCCGCAGCCGCTGGCGCAGCACCACCGCGTTGCCGCCGTCGCCGTAGGTGCCCATCACGTCGGGCAGCACCAGCCCGATCCGCACCGGCTCAGCCACGGGTGCGCTCCAGGGCGCGCTGCAGCTGCAGGAAGGCGGTGTAGTTGGCGACCACCTCGACGTGGCCCGGCGGGCAGGATTCGATCGCCGCGACGGTGTGGTGGACCAGCGTGTGCTCCACGCCCGCATAGCCCAGCCGCACCGCCAGATCGGTGCCGCGCTCCCCGGCGGCCACCACCGGAACCGCGCCGAAGTGCTCGAAGCGCACGTCCCACAGCCAGGACAGGTCTTCCCCGTCGGGCACCTGCCCGTTGACCGAGATCACCACGCCCGCAGCGGTTTTGTCGACCATCGACAGCGCTTCCTGCCAGCCGGCCGGATTCTTGGCCAGCAGCAGCCGGGCGCTGTGATCACCGATGCGCACCGTGCGGTAGCGGCCGGCGACCTCGTCGACCGCGGCGACGGCGGCTACCGCGGCGGCGGGCTCGGCGCCCATCGCCACCGCCGCGGCGACGGCCTGGGCGGCGTTGCCGCGGTTGACCGCACCGGGCAGCGCCAGCGTCATCGGCAGGACCAGACCGCCGGGACCGTAGAGCGTTTCATCGTCGAACCACCAGTGCGGCGCGGGCCGGCGGAAGTCCGCACCGGAGGAATGCCAGTCGGCCCCGTCGGTCTTCTCGCGCACGATCACCTCGCCGCTGCGCGGACAGCTCACCGAGTCCCCCGACCAGCCCCCGCCGGCGGCCACCCACACCACGTTCGGGCAGTCGTAGGCCGCCGAGGTCATCAGCACGTCGTCGCAGTTGGCCACGATCACCGCGCGCGGATGCCGGGCCAGCCCGGCCCGCAGCGTGCGCTCGATGTGGTTGATCTCGCCGACCCGGTCGAGTTGGTCGCGCGAGAGGTTGAGCAGCACCACGACGTCGGGGTCGACGGCGTCGGCGACGTGCGGCACGTGCATCTCGTCGACCTCGAGCGCGGCCCGCGGGGCGTCGCGGTCGGCGGCCAGCGCGGCGACCAGGCCGGCGTCCATGTTCGCGCCCTCGGCGTTGGTCGCGACCGTGCCGCGCGTGCGCAGCGCGGCGGCCAGCATCCGGGTGGTGGTGGACTTGCCGTTGGTTCCGGTGACCAGCGCGGTGCGACGGCCCCGGCCGAGCTGGCGCAGGATGGAGCGGTCCAGGGTCATCGCGACCAGCCCGCCGATCATCGCCCCCGCGCCGCGGCCGGTGACGCGGGAGGCCCAGCGTGCGGCCGCGCCGACGCCGAGGGCGGCACGACCGCGCAAAGTCATCGGCATCGTCAGATGAGTTTATGCCGAGCGGGTATCAGTCGGCCCGACACGGATCCGATCTACCGGGGGCTGTCGGGTGGGCGTGCCATCCTGACGGCTATGAGCCGACCGTGGGGCCGCCCCGCCACCGATCCGGGCGAGGGCTGGGTGGTGGTGGACGTCGAGACCTCGGGTTTCCGTCCCGGGCAGGCGCGCATCCTCAGTGTGGCGGTGCTGGCCCTGGACGCCGACGGTGCGGTGGAGCAGTCGGTGGTCAGTCTGGTCAATCCGGGTGTGGACCCCGGCCCGACCCACGTCCACGGCCTGACCGCGGAGATGCTCGAGGATCAGCCGACCTTCGCCGAGATCGCCCGCGACGTCGCCGAGGTGATGCACGGGCGCACCCTGGTGGCGCACAACGTCGCCTTCGACTACTCGTTCCTGGTCGCCGAGGCCGAACTGGCCCAGACGGCGCTGCCCGTCGAGAACGTCATGTGCACGGTGGAACTCGCCCGCCGCCTCGACCTCGGGCTGGACAATCTGCGGCTGCAGACGCTGGCACGGCACTGGAACATCGAGCAGACCCGCGCGCACGACGCGTTCGACGACGCGCTGGTGCTCTCCCGCGTGCTGACACCGGCGTTGCAGCGGGCCCGCGAGCGCGACGTGTGGCTGCCGGTCCGCCCGGTGACCCGGCGGCGCTGGCCCAACGGGAAGATCACCCACGACGAGCTGCGCCCGTTGAAGATGCTGGCCGCGCGGATGCCCTGCCCGTATCTCAACCCGGGCCGCTATGTGCTCGGCGAGCCCCTGGTGCAGGGCATGCGGGTGGCGCTCTCGGCGGAGGTCACCCGCACCCACGAGGAACTGGTCGAGCGGATTCTGCACGCCGGGCTGGCCTACGCCGACGCGGTGGACACCGAGACGTCGCTGGTGATCTGCAACGAGCCGCAGCCGGTCAACGGCAAGGGGTATCAGGCTCAGGAGCTCGGGGTGCCCACGGTCGCCGACGACGCGTTCCTGCGCGCGGTCGGCACGGTCGCCGGCGGCACCGGCATCGACCGCTTCGAGGAGCCCGCCGACCGCGGTCGGCAGTTCGCGCTGTTCTGAAGCCGCGCCGCGCTCAGCTGCGCCGCGCACCCCGATTGACCGCTGACACCACCGCGCGCAGCGACGCGGTGGTGATCGACGTCGCGATGCCCACACCCCAGACGGTCTGCCCGCCGACGGAGGCCTCGACGTAGGCCGCCGCGGTCGCTTCCTCGCCGGAGGACAGGGCGTGTTCGGAGTAGTCGAGCACGCTGACGTCGATGCCGACGCTCCCGAGTGCGTCGACGAAGGCGGCCAGCGGGCCGTTGCCCTCCCCGCGGATCTCGGTCTCGACGCCGTCGATCTTCACCGTCGCCTCGATCCGGTCGATCCCGCCGTCGACCTCCGAGCCGATCACCCGCTGGCGGATGCGTTCCAGCGGCCGCACCGGGGTGAGGTACTCGTCGGCGAAGGCGTCCCACATCTCCTTGGAGGACACCTCGCCGCCCTCGCCGCCGGAGCCTTCGGCGATCTTCTGGATGACCCGGCTGAACTCGATCTGCAGCCGGCGCGGCAGCACCAGGCCGTGGTCGGCTTTCATGATGTAGGCCACCCCGCCCTTGCCGGACTGCGAGTTGACCCGGATGACGGCCTCATAGGAGCGCCCGACGTCGCGGGGGTCGATCGGCAGGTAGGGCACCTGCCAGAGGATGTCGTCGACGTCGGCGTCGGAGTCGTCGGCGGCGACCTTCATCGCGTCCAGGCCCTTGTTGATCGCGTCCTGGTGGCTTCCGGAGAACGCGGTGTAGACCAGGTCCCCGCCGTAGGGATGCCGTTCGGGCACCGGCAGCTGGTTGCAGTGCTCCACGGTGCGCCGGATCTCGTCGATGTTGGAGAAGTCGATCTGCGGATCCACGCCGCGGGAGAACAGGTTCAGGCCCAGGGTCACCAGGCAGACGTTGCCGGTGCGTTCACCGTTTCCGAACAGGCAGCCCTCGATCCGATCGGCACCGGCCTGATAACCCAATTCGGCTGCGGCGACGGCCGTCCCGCGGTCGTTGTGCGGGTGCAGGCTCAAGATGATCGACTCGCGCGGCGTCAGTCTGCGGCTCATCCACTCGATGGAGTCGGCGTAGACGTTCGGGGTGGTCATCTCCACCGTGGCGGGCAGGTTGACGATCAGCGGCCAGTCGGGCCGCGGCTGGATCACCTCCGAGACCGCGTTGCACACGTCGACGGCGTAGGCCAGTTCGGTTCCGGTGTAGGACTCCGGGGAGTACTCGAACCGCCAGCGCGTGCCGGGCCGCTTGGCCGCCTCCTGCAGACACGTGCGGGCCCCGTCGGTGGCGATCTTCCTGATCTCGTCGCGGTCGGCGCGGAACACCACGCGCCGCTGCAGGATCGAGGTGGAGTTGTAGAAGTGCACGATGACGTTCGCCGCGCCCTCGCAGGCCTGGAAGGTCCGCTCGATGAGCTCCGGGCGGCACTGGGTGAGCACCTGGATCGTGACGTCCTCGGGGATGGCGCCCTGCTCGATGATCTCGCGCACGAAGTCGAAGTCGGTCTGGCTGGCCGACGGGAAGCCGACCTCGATCTCCTTGTAGCCCATCCGCACCAGCAGGTCGAACATCCGGCGCTTGCGGGCGGGACTCATCGGGTCGATCAGCGCCTGGTTGCCGTCGCGCAGATCCACCGCACACCACAGCGGGGCGTGCTCGATGACCCGGTCCGGCCAGGTGCGGTCCGGCAGGGCGATCTGTTCGACCTCCCGGCTGAACGGCCGGTAGCGGTGTACCGGCATCGCCGTGGTGCGCTGGGTGTTCCAGGGGGGTTGGCCGTCGCGCGGCGGCCCGGCCGGTTGTCGGACGGTGCGCGCGGACACGAACGCGTCCGGGGAGGATTCAGCTGAGGGTGTGGTCACGAGGGTGCTCCGGTGATCAGGGGTGGACATCCGACCGGCGCGCCGCGAACTCCCGCGACGGGAAGCCGGTCTGGATCAGACCCCGCCGCGGCGTCCGAGGAGGAGCACACGCTGCACAGGTGTCACTGTACGCCGTCGCAGCTACCAGGCCTAGCCGGGCTGCCGCCAGGCCCGGCCCCAGGTCCCGGCGAAGGCGACCTCGTCGAGCGGCAGCCGGGTGCGCGGTCGGGCGTCGCGCTCGGCGAACCGCGGGTCGACGGTGCCCGGGTCGGCGAGGCTGCCCACCGCGACCATCGCGAGCGGACGCACCCCGGCGGGGATGGCGAAGGCCGCCCGGGCGCCCTCGGCGTCGAAGCCGGCCATCGGGTGGGTGACCAGGCCGCGGGCGACGGCCTCCACGGCCAGGTTGGCCGTCGCCGCCCCGGCGTCGAAAACGCAGTACAGCGCGGCCGCCTCGTCCTCGCCCTCGTCGGCGCACACCAGGATCAGCGCACCGGCCGCCGCGGCGTAGGCGTTGCCCCGGGCGAGCAGGCCGGCCAGTGTCTCGAACGTGGCGTCGCCGCGCTGACCGACGACGAACCGCACGGGTTGCCGACCGCCCCAGGTGGCGGCCCAGCGCGCGGCCTCCAGCAGGGCGGTCAGGTCCTCGGTGGCCAGGACGGCGTCGGCGTCGAAAGCGCGCGGACTCCACCGATCGGCGATCGGCGGGTGAAGGGGGACCGTGGTCTGGGCGCGTCGATCGGCGGGGTGGTCGGCCATCGCTGTGAGGTTACCGCTCACCAGGCCCGCCGCTCGCCGCCCTATCCTTAGGGGCGGCCTCCTGGGCCGAGGATCCGGTAGCGGGGAAAGGGCGGACTGTGGCGCTCGTCGTGCAGAAGTACGGCGGTTCCTCGGTGGGCGACGCCGAACGGATCCGCCGGGTCGCCGAGCGCATCGTGGAGACCAGAAAGCAGGGCAACGACGTCGTGGTCGTCGTCTCGGCGATGGGGGACACCACCGACGATCTGCTCGACCTGGCCCGCCGGGTCTGCCCGTCCCCGCCGCCGCGGGAGTTGGACATGCTGCTGACCGCGGGCGAGCGGATCTCCAACGCGCTGGTGGCGATGGCGATCGCCGACCTGGGCGCCAAGGCCCGCTCGTTCAGCGGTTCGCAGGCCGGCGTGATCACCACCGGCACGCACGGCAACGCCAAGATCATCGACGTCACTCCGGGTCGGTTGCGCTCGGCGCTCGACGAGGGTCAGATCGTGCTCGTCGCCGGCTTCCAAGGCGTCAGCCAGGACAGCAAGGACGTCACCACGCTGGGCCGGGGCGGCTCGGACACCACCGCCGTCGCGCTGGCCGCCGCGCTGCACGCCGACGTCTGCGAGATCTACACCGACGTCGACGGTGTCTTCACCGCCGATCCGCGCATCGTTCCCAACGCGCGACGGCTGGACACCGTCAGCTTCGAGGAGATGCTCGAGATGGCGGCCTGCGGGGCGAAGGTACTGATGCTGCGCTGTGTGGAGTACGCGCGGCGCTATCACGTGCCGATCCACGTCCGCTCGTCCTACTCCGACAAACCAGGAACGATTGTCACCGGATCGATTGAGGACATTGCCATGGAAGACGCCATTCTGACCGGAGTCGCCCACGACCGCAGCGAAGCGAAGGTCACCGTCGTCGGCGTGCCCGACGTACCGGGCTACGCCGCCAAGGTTTTTCGCGCGGTCGCCGACGCCGACGTCAACATCGACATGGTGTTGCAGAACATCTCCAAGGTGGAGGACGGCAAGACCGACATCACCTTCACCTGCTCGCGTGAGGTGGGACCGACCGCGGTGGAGAAGCTGACATCGCTCAAGGACGAGATCGGCTTCATCGCGGTGCTCTACGACGACCACATCGGCAAGGTCTCGCTGATCGGCGCCGGGATGCGCAGCCATCCCGGGGTGACCGCGACCTTCTGCGAGGCGCTGGCGAAGGTGGGCATCAACATCGACCTCATCTCCACCTCCGAGATCCGGATCTCGGTGCTGATCAGGGACTCCGAACTGGACAAGGCCGTCTCTGCGCTGCACGAGGCGTTCGGCCTCGGCGGTGAGGAGCAAGCGGTGGTCTACGCGGGGACGGGGCGTTGAGGTCATGGTCACCCTCGGTGTCGTAGGCGCGACCGGTCAGGTCGGACAGGTGATGCGAAACCTGTTGGCGGAAAGGGACTTTCCCGCCGCCCGTGTGCGGTTCTTCGCCTCGTCGCGCTCCGCGGGAAAAAGACTCGGGTTCCGCGGCCAGGACATCGAGGTCGAGGACACCGAGGCCGCTGACCCCACCGGGTTGGACATCGCGCTTTTCTCCGCCGGTGCGGCGATGTCCCGCGTCCAGGCGCCGCGCTTCGCCGCGGCGGGGGTCACCGTCATCGACAACTCCTCGGCCTGGCGCAAGGATCCGGACGTCCCGCTGGTGGTCAGCGAGGTCAACTTCGACCGCGACGTGCGTGGCAGGACGCTGCCCAAGGGCATCATCGCCAACCCGAACTGCACCACCATGGCCGCCATGCCGGTGCTCAAGCCGTTGCACGACGAGGCCGGGCTGGTGCGGATGGTCGCCTCGACCTATCAGGCCGTCTCGGGCAGCGGTCTGGCCGGCGTGGAGGAATTGGCGTCCCAGGTCCGCGCGGTGATCTCCGATGTCGAGCGCCTCGTGCACGATGGTGCGGCGCTGGACTTCCCGCCCCCGAAGAAGTACGTCGCGCCCATCGCGTTCAACGTGGTGCCGCTGGCCGGGGCCCTGGTGGAGGACGGCTCCGGGGAAACCGACGAGGACCAGAAGCTGCGCAACGAAAGCCGCAAGATCCTCGGCATCCCGGATCTGGCGGTCAGCGGCACCTGCGTGCGGGTGCCGGTGTTCACCGGCCACTCGCTGTCGATCAACGCCGAGTTCGCCCGACCGCTGTCGGTCCAGCGCGCCCGCGAGTTACTCGCCGGTGCCCCCGGCGTCACGCTGGTCGACGTCCCCACCCCGCTGGCCGCCGCCGGTGTGGACGCGTCCCTGGTGGGCCGGATTCGCCAGGATCCCGGGGTGCCCGGCGGTCGCGGGCTGGCGTTCTTCGTCTGCGGGGACAACCTGCGCAAAGGCGCGGCGCTGAACACCATCCAGATCGCCGAACGTCTCGCTGCTGCGCGCTGAGTGGTGGTATTTT
>NZ_JBJTCF010000009.1:0-5063 GCF_046091765.1 Mycobacterium sp. | reverse complement strand
CCGACTCCGGCGAGCGCCTGCTTCCGCTCTACCGCTTCGAGCCGGCCACCGGCCTGTGGCGTCACCATCTCGGGCCGGTCGAGCCGCCCCTGCGCATGACCGACCTGTCGTATGACGCCGACGGCGTGCTGCGCTACCCGCGACACGATGACCGGCTGCCCCCGTCGGCCCTGCGCGACCATCTCGAACAGGCCCGGCAACTCCTGCGGGAGTTGCCACCACTCACAGCCGACGCGAGCCTCAACGCAGACTTCGACTCACTCCGCTGGTTTCCCCTCCCCCGCGAGAGCGTCGCCGGGAGCGATGGCGCACCGGCCATCCGGCACAATGAGACCTCCCACTCGCGCTGAGGCGCGTACGAGCCCCCGTAGCTCAGGGGATAGAGCAGAGGTTTCCTAAACCTTGTGCGCAGGTTCGAATCCTGCCGGGGGCACGCCATCACCAGTCGGGCGCGGGCACCGGTCCGTCGCTCGTCGGTAGCGCGCCGCAGAGGACCGGGAATGTCCGCGTCCAGCTTCGCTCGCTGGCGGTTCTACCTGAAGGCGCGGCCCCGGCACGCAGTGCCGAGATGGGCTTGGCGGCGATCTGCGCCCACGGCGTTCCGTTCTTGCTATCCGCGAAGTCCTGATTGAACGTCGTCACGATGCTCGACAGGGCGGCCACACGCTGGACGTAGTTGGGGACTGCTGCTATCGGCCACGGTGCCCGCGGGCTCCTACCCATTCCTGGCGAACGGCGATCCGAACCCCGGCTCCGGCTACTGGGTGTACGCCTGGGACGAGATCATCGATTCCATCGACCGGCTGCGCATCATGGCCTACGACTACAGCTATTCCTCGCCCGGGCCGATCGGTCCGTATCCATGGGCCCAGAAGGTGACCGAGTCGGCGATTGCCCAAGTCGCCACGGCGACTCCGGCAAACCGGCGCAAGATCTGGCTCGGGGTCCCGCAGTACTCCCGCAATTGGCTACGGCAAAACGCCAATGGCTCCTACGTGGTCAAGGGCGACTGCCCGACCGGCTGGACGCCAACCGACAGCTCGATGATGAGCCAGTCCCTGGAGCGTGCCCGGGAGATCGCCGCACGCGAGCAGGTGACGCCCACGTGGGACGCGACCTACGGCGAATACACCTTCCGCTACTGGATCGACACCGCCGGCATAGCGGGCGGTGTCGCGGTCACCTGCAGAGCCGAGCGCGAGGTGTGGTTCGAGGACACCAGGGGCGCGAAACTCAAGGCAGGAATCGTCAGGGATCAGGCCATCGCCGGGTTGGCCGTGTGGGAGTTCGGCTTCGTGCTGGACGGCTTCTACGCACAGATGCGCCGTGAGATCGCGCCGCCGCTGACCCTGACCGCAGGCTTCGACAGCTCTGTGCGGGCCGGGAAGTCAACCGACGTGACAGGCAGGGTGCTGCGCGGGGGCGAACCCGTAGCCAATGCCAAGGTGCGCGTCGTGTGGGTCTCCTCGACCGGCAACGTCAAGGAGCTCGGCACGGGCGCGACCAGCGCCCGAGGCCGCTACTCCGTCACGGTGAGCCCCACCCGGAGCGGCACCCTGCGAATCACGGCGAAATCGCAGGGCCAGGCCGCCTCGGTGGTCAAGCCGATCGCCGTCCGCCGCTAACTGGCGGTCGGGACGAAGGGGAACTGCTTGGCCGTGCCATCGGCCCACGGCATGATGACGGGCTCGAGGCGCTTGGCCGTGCGCTGCGCCGTGAGGATCTTGGCGAGCGCCGCCTGCTGCACCGAGTAGTCCGCGTTCCCCACGAGATTGGTGAGCTCGGCCGGGTCGGCCGTCAGGTTGTACATCTCGAACTGATCGGCCGGAGGCGCGATCTGGCCGTCCGTCGGATTGGGGGTCTTGACCGTGGTCACGGCAACACGGGTGCCGGGCTTGTCTACGAGGCCCGGCACGATCGTCAGCACGTCCTGCACATTGGGCGTCGTCCAGATCGCCGGGTTGTCCCAGTAGCGGACGTACTTCCAGCGCTCCATCCCATTGTCCGCACCGGTGGGCAGGTAGGCCACCACTGACTCCACGGATGCCGGTTGGACGACGGGCGCGTAGGTCAGGCCCAGACCCGAGACGTTTTGGGCACCACGGAAGATCTGGTCGTCGGTCATGAAGTAGACGGGCTGACTGCGGAGGTCATCGGGATCATCCTCGCCGAGGAGCACCCCGGACAGATCGCGACCAACGAGTCGACGGACCTGCGTGTGGGTTGCCCGCAGCTTGCGCGCTAGCGCCCGCTCGTTGAGCCCGGCGAGGCCGAGCATCGTCGGAATCAGGTCGGCGTGGCTGGTCAGGACGTCGGATTCGGCGGCCTTCGGGAAGAGGGTGGGGTTGTGGAAGATGAAGGGGACGCGCAGCATCTCGTCGTAGGAGTTGTGCCACTTCTGGAACATCCCGCCGTGCGCGCCAAGCACCTCGCCGTGGTCGGAGAGGTAGATGACAATCGTGTTCTCGTACATGTCGCGGTCAGCGGCGAGGGTGGCCATCAGGCGTGCGATGTGCTGATCGACTTCCTTCTGCAACTGGTAGTAGAAGCGGTGGTAGGCGAGGTCGTTGACCAGCGGCTGGAAGCCCGCCGCATAGAGCCCCACATAGCTAGCCTGGGCATCCGGCTTGGTTGCCAGGCTCTCCGTGGAGGACTGGCGGTAGACATCCGTGAAGAGATCCCTGGGCACGTTGGAGCCCACGAGCTGGCTCGCCAGATACATGTGACCTGGCTGTTCCGTCGCCTCGGCCGCCAGCGTGAACGTGCCCCACAGGGTGATGTCGTGGGGGTTCAGGAAGGACGCGACCATGAGCCAGGGATTCTCGTTGGAACGCAGCTTCTCGAGTTGGGCGACGCTGATCTCCGCGAACACCTGGTCGCGACCCTGGCCCCCGAGACCTGCCGAGGAAGCGGAATTCAGCACATTGCTGCCGTGCGGCTCCGGCCCGATGAAGCCGGTGAAGCCGTAGCGCTCGAGAATGCCAGCCTCGAGGTAGATGTCCTCGAGGTACTTATCGCGTGCGCCAGTGTCGGTGTAGGACGGCAGCGGGTTGTAGGAGCCCGGCTGGTAGAGGTCGGTATCCGAGATGTGCCACTTGCCCTTCCAGTACGTGTCGTAGCCGGCCGCACGGAACCACGACCCCAGGGTCGGCACCATCGTCGGGTCGAGCCAGTACAGGTCGGTCTCGATGGAGGCCTTGGCCGAGCCCGAGGTCTGGGACACCCCGTGAAGCGACGGGTACTGCCCCGTGAAGATGGATGCACGACTGGGCTGGCATGCCGTCGACATGATGTGGTGGTGGGTGAATTCCATGCCACGCGAGCGCAGCGCTGCCTGCCCCTTCAGGTTGGCCGCACGCCAGGCCGCGAGCTCGGCGGACTCGTAGGTTGGGGCATACCGCTGCTCGTCGACCATCAGGATGAGGAAGTTGGGGCGCCGGCGCAGCCGCCCGCGCGCTTTGAAGGGGGGCGTAGCCGCGGCCGGGGCCGCCGACGCCCCCGCGACCGTGCCAGCTGCAGCGGCTCCGGCCGCCGCTATGCCGGCCGCCTGCAGGAGTCGGCGACGACTGAGTCCGCCCTCATCAGCGTGCTGCGACATTGATGCCCTCCCTTGCCTTTGTTCCCGAATCATGCCCCATACTGGCACCGCACGTGACCGTTGCAGCACGGATGCGGCCCACCGCGTCGACGCAGAGGATGGTGCAGTGAAGCGCAGCCTGGTCGCCCTCGCGGGAGGCGCCCTGATCATCGCCCTCACGACGCCGCCGGCTGGCGCAGCACCGACAGTGGCGGCGCCGGTCACGGTGGACGTTCCCGTCCGCCTCGTCCAGGCACCGATCACCAAAGCCCTCTACGGCATGACCACGGTGCGCATCGGCAACTCCAAGCCCATCCGCGTGACGGTCGATACCGGATCGGTGGGGCTGCGACTCCTCCCGGGAGCCTGGAAGACCGTGCCCTCGGGGGTGACCATGACCGATCGACGCATCACCTGGGCGGCCGACGGCGAGCGCCTCCAGGGGCGCATCGGGTCTGGCCTCTTCGGCATCTCCGGCCTTCGCGGTGACTACCCCATCAGCTTCATGTTCATGGACAAGTCCTCGTGGACCGAGCAGGCCGCCGCCCAGGGCATCCAGGGCGTCCTAGGCATTGGGCTCTCACGGCAGGACCTGCCCAATCCGCTGACCACACTCCCGGGCAATGTCGGGCGGCAGTGGACGGTGCGCTTCACCCCCAATACAGCGCGCACGGGTGGCACCGGCGCTCTTGTGCTCGGTGCCGATGTGCCTGCCCAGTCCTTCACGACGTTCGATCTGCGCACGCAGGGGCAGGACCCTCAGGGCGTGCCCCTGTGGGATGACCAGGCGGCCGACGCGTGCTGGGTCATCGGCGCGCTATCCGAGATCTGCGGCGACACCTACTTTGACTCCATGGCGCCCTTCATGCTCATCAAGGGCTCCGACTTCGCACCGCTGCGCACCACCACCGGCGGATTCCTCGCCTCGGGTATCAGCATCTCGATGGGTGCCCCACACACGAGCTTCTACGCGTGGAACTTCACGTCCGGTCAGCGCTTCGGACTCAATCGCGCCAAGGTCTCAGCCACGGGTCGCACGCTGATCAATACCTCGTCCGCGATCTACTCGGCGTTCACCGTCGCGTACGACGTCACCGAGGGCGTCATCACGCTGAGCGATTAGCGCTACTCCTCGACCCGCTCCACCCTCGACGGAAACAACCACCAGGCGAGCACCAATCCCAGCAGGGTGAGCGCTCCACCCACCAAGAGTGCCGTCGTCATCCCGGACACGAAGGCCTCGCCTGCCGCCTCGCGGATGGGTATGGCGAGATCGGGTGTCAGTCGCTGCACCGCGATGCTGCCCGCAGCCAGGGATTCCCGCACCGCCTCCACCACATTGGTGGGGATGGCATTGATGGCATCCCCCGCCGCGGCGACGCGGGCTTCGATCTCGTTGCGGTAGCCCAGAGCGAGAAGCGAGCCTAGGATGGCGACGCCCAGCGAGCCACCGAGTTCAGACATGCCATCGTTGACAGCAGCGCCA
>NZ_JBJTCF010000008.1:0-4653 GCF_046091765.1 Mycobacterium sp. | reverse complement strand
GACGGCATCGAGCGCGGCGCGGCCAACGCGCTGCTGGTGAAGGTCAACCAGATCGGCACGCTCACCGAAACCCTTGATGCGGTCGCGCTGGCGCACAACAGCGGCTACCGCACGATGATGAGCCACCGCGAGGTCGGCGATGGTGTGCCACAGCGCGGTGTACCAGGGGTCGCCGCCGCGCGCGGTGCCGCCCTGCGGTCCCCCGGGGGCGCCGTCGATCGCCGCGGCCGCCGACTCGGGCAGCTGCACCTGATAGGGAATGTCACCGGGCTTGACGAAGCCGAGCCGCTCGCGGGCCTGCGCGGCGATGTAGACCGGGTCGGCGAGTTTGGCCTTCTGGCCCTCCAACTCCGCGATCTGCTCGCGCAGCGCGGCCTCGCTGGCGGCCAGCTGACGCATCTCGGTGCGCTGCGCGAAATAGGTGCGCACCGGCCCGGCGATGGTCAGGGTCAGCACGCACACCACCGCGGCGAGGATGGCCGCACGCCGGGCGGTGAAGCCCAGCCGCTCCTCGCTCTGCTGGGCGGCCGAGGCGGCCAGCGCGCGCCGGATCGGCTCGGTGATGCCGCGCCCGACCGACTCGGCGCGGGCGCGCAGGCCCGTCTCCTTGGCGCCCGCCCGCGCCGGGCGCGAACGGCGCGACGCGGCACCCGGCCGCGACGCCGGTGCGCGCCGCTTGGAGTCCGACCGCTTGCCCTCTGCCACCGGAGGCTTCCTCAGTCGCCCGCCGCGAACCGCGGGAAGGCCAGATCGCCGGCGTAGCGGGCGGCGTCGCCGAGGGCCTCCTCGATGCGCAGCAGCTGGTTGTACTTGGCGACGCGCTCGCTGCGGGCCGGCGCACCGGTCTTGATCTGCCCGCTGCCCACGGCCACCGCGAGGTCGGCGATGGTGGTGTCCTCGGTCTCGCCGCTGCGGTGGCTCATCATCGTGCGGTAGCCGCTGTTGTGCGCCAGCGCGACCGCATCAAGGGTTTCGGTGAGCGTGCCGATCTGGTTGACCTTCACCAGCAGCGCGTTGGCCGCGCCGCGCTCGATGCCGTCCTCGAGGCGCTCGGGGTTGGTGACGAACAAGTCGTCGCCGACGATCTGCACCCGGTCGCCGATCGCCGCGGTCAGCTCCACCCAGCCGTCCCAGTCGTCCTCGGAAAGCGGGTCCTCGATGGACACCAGCGGGTAGACGTCGAGCAGACCGGCGTAGAACTCACTCATCTGGGCGGCGTCGCGGGTGTGCTTCTCGAAGCTGTAACCCGAACCGGCGGTGTGGAACTCGGTCGCGGCGACGTCGAGGGCCAGCGCCACGTCGGTGCCGGGCGTGAAACCGGCCGACTCGACCGCCGAGAGGATCAGGTCGAGCGCGGCGGTGGTGCCGGCCACGTCGGGGGCGAAGCCGCCTTCGTCGCCCAGACCGGTGGCCAGACCCTGCTTCTTGAGCACCGCCTTGAGCGCGTGGTAGACCTCCGCGCCCCAGCGCAGCGCCTCCCGGAAGTTGGGCGCGCCGATCGGCGCGACCATGAACTCCTGCACATCCACGCCGGTGTCGGCGTGCGCGCCGCCGTTGAGGATGTTCATCATCGGCACCGGCAGGATGTGCGCGTTGGGCCCGCCCAGGTAGCGGAACAGCGGCAGCTCCGCGGAGTCGGCGGCGGCCTTGGCGACCGCCAGCGACACCCCGAGGATGGCGTTGGCGCCCAGCCGCGACTTGTCGGCGGTGCCGTCGAGGTCGACCAGCGCCTGGTCGACGAGCCGCTGGTCGTCGGCGGCGAGCCCGATGACGGCGGGGGCGATCTCGTCGAGCACCCCGGCCACCGCCTTCTGCACGCCCTTGCCGGCGTAGCGCGGCCCGCCGTCGCGCAACTCGACGGCCTCGTGCTCTCCGGTGGAGGCGCCTGAGGGCACGGCGGCCCGGGCGAGGGTGCCGTCGATGAGGGCCACCTCGACCTCCACGGTCGGATTGCCGCGCGAGTCGAGAATTTCGCGGGCGGCGACCTGTTCGATGATGGGCACGGGGTTCTCCTTGCTGGCAGGGCTGACCGGGCGGGACGCGATCAGCCTAAACCGCGCCGCGGCCGGATCGGGGCCGCACGCTGCGGGTCGCTCAGAGCGGATGGCCCGCCGCGTAGGCGGTGGCCCAGTCCCGCACGGCCCGCGCGTAGGAGTCGGAGTGGTTGTAGGCCCGCAGCGCTTTCATCCAGCCGCGCGGCGAGTCGAGGTCCTGGCCGCGAAAGCACAGGTAGCCCGCCGCGGCCAGCGCGGAGTCGTCGAAGTTGTCCGGGCTGACGACGCGGTCGTTGTTGGCGTCCACCCCGTAGAGCCGCCAGGTCTCCGGGATGAACTGCATCGGGCCCATCGCCCGGGCGTAGACCGGGTCGCCGTCCGCGGTGGGGTCGTTGTCGCGGATCTCGCGGTTGCCGCCGGTGCCATCCAGGCGCACTCCCCGGATGGGCGGGTTGACGTCGCCGTTGTCGGCGATCACCGCCCCGCGGTAGGTGCCGTGGTGGCTTTCGACCATGCCGATGCCGGCCAGCGTGGTCCAGGCCAGGTTGCAGTCGGGGTTTTCCACCTGCGCGACCCGCGCGGCGTAGGCGTAGGCCTCCAGGGCCTCGGCCGGGATGCCCAGGGCCGGTGCGCGCTGGGCGGCCCAGTCCCGCAACTGGTCGGCGGGGCGCCCGGCCGCGCGGGTGTCGATCGCGGGCACCGGGTCCCCGGGCGGCGGCGGGACGCCCTCGGGGATGGGGGCTCCGGTCAGCCAGGAACACCCCGAGACCAGCAGCATCACCGCTGCCACCAGGGCGGCGGCGACCCGCGGCCGGACCGACGACGGCATCACAGATCCCTCACCACCCCTCGCTGCCCCTCGCTACCCCTCGTTGGTGACGTACCCCGACTCTCCTATCATCCCACGGTCCGGCGGCGTTAATCCCGGGTCAATCCCCGCGCGGCCAGTGCCGCCGCCACTGATCAGCGCTGATCGGCCCGGCCAGCGGGCCGTCGGCGGCCAGGGACCGCTCGGCGGCGCGCACCGCGTCGAGGAAGGACAGCACCGCCGCGCGCAGCTCGTTCTCCGCGTCCCCGCCCGGGCTCACCGACACCGCGGTCAGCTCGGTCGGGATCAGGTCGGCGGGCAGCCCGGCCGCACCGACCCGGTCGATCACCTTCTGCGCCAGCGCCAGGGCGGGCTGCGCGGTGGGGATGCCCTCGAGGCACCCGCCGGCGGTCTTCTCCCGGGCCTTGCGCTGCTCCCACTGCGCCAGTTGGTCCTCCAGGGTGATCGTCTCGCCGGCCAGCACCGCGGGGACCCGGTTGCCCAGCTTGCGCACCAGCGCGTCGGCGACGTCGTCGATGCTGAACGGATGCTCCGGGGCGTCCTCGGCGATGCGGGCGTGGAAGAGCACCTGCAGCAGCACGTCGCCGAGTTCGTCGCACAGTTCGGCGGCGTCGCCGCCGCGCACGGCGTCGAACAACTCGTAGGTCTCCTCCAGCAGGTAGCGGCGCAGCGACTCGTGGGTCTGGGTGCTCTCCCACGGGCCCGCGGTGCGCAGGGTGTCCATCACCGCGACCGCGTCCAGCACGCGCTCCCCGGGCCTGGGGTCGGGCGCGCCGATCAGCGCCTCCCCCGCCGCCAGCCGCGACGTCACCTGCGGGTGCGCGGGGTCGGCGGCCAGCAGCGTCGGCGCGGGTGCGCCCGTGCCGGCCGGGCGGGCCGCCGGCAGCGACCGCACCAGCTGCTCGGGCACGTCCGCGGTGTACTGCACGTCCCCGCCGAGGTGTCCGACCGCCTCCAGCGCAACCACCGCGGGCCGGCGCGGGTCGACCAGGATGACGGTCACCGGGCCGTTATATCAATGTCGCCGGGCGGGCGGCCATGCAGCGCGAGCAGCAGATCGGCCACCATCTGCACCAGCGCCAGATCCCGCAGCCGCTGCCCGCCGATGCCGCCCTGCCGCGGGACCGGCAGCTGCACGGTCGACGTGGTCGCGCGGTAGCCGGCGGCCGGGTAGAGCCGCTTGAGCCGGACTTGCGCGGAGTCGGGCAGCGTCAGCGGCGAGATCCGCAGCGTCGCACCGTTTCCGGTGGCGGCGACCTCGGTGACGCCGTAGTGCCGGCACAACAGTCGCAGCCGGGCCACGGCGAGCAGCCGCTGCGCGGGCTCGGGCAGCGGGCCGTAGCGGTCGGTGAAGTCGTCGATGACCGCCGCGATCGCGGCCTCGTCGTGGGCGGCGGCCAGCCGACGATAGGCCTCCAGCCGCAGCCGGTCGCTGTTGATGTAGTCGGCGGGCAGGTGCGCATCCACCGGCAGGTCGATGCGCACGTCGGCGGGCTCCTCGGCGGTGGTGACGGTCGAGCCGTCGCCGGCTGCCCGGTAGGCCGCCCGGTACGCCTCGACAGCCTCGCCGACCAGCCGCACGTACAGATCGAATCCCACACCGGCGACGTGACCGGACTGCTCGACCCCGAGCACGTTGCCGGCACCGCGAATCTCCAAGTCCTTCAACGCAACCGCCATCCCGGCACCCAGTTCGTTGTTCTGCGCGATGGTGGCCAGCCGGTCGTAGGCGGTCTCGGTCAGCGGCGCCTCGCGCGGATACAGGAAGTAGGCGTAGCCGCGCTCGCGGCTGCGCCCGACCCGGCCGCGCAGCTGGTGCAGCTGGGAGAG
>NZ_JBJTCF010000007.1:0-15797 GCF_046091765.1 Mycobacterium sp. | reverse complement strand
TACGGCGCGCACTGGCTCGTCGAGCACCGCCCCGACCTCTTCGACGGCGTCAGCGAAGCGATCGGTGAAGTCGGCGGATTCTCGGTCACGGTGCCGCGCCGCGACGGCGGCGAGCGACGGCTGTATCTCATCGAGACCGCGCCGCGTCCCCAGACGTAGCCGTCGGACACCGCGCCGGAGAACGGGTGCACGCTCCAGTCCTGCGGTTCGGCTGGAACCACGTCGAGGTGGCCGTGGATGAGCAACGCACCGCGGGAGGGGTCGGCGCCGGGTAGGCGCACGACGACATTGCCGCGTCCGGGTGCCCCGGACTCCAGGTACTCGGGTGAATAGCCGACCTCGCGCAGTTGCCCGGCCACCCACTGGGCGCACTCGGCTTCGCCCCGGGTGGTGTGCGGATCACCGGTGTTGGTGGTGTCGAACCGGATCAGCGCGCTGACGAGTTCGACGACCTCGTTCACCGCCACCTCCACGGTCGCGCGGGCGGATTCCGTCACGGTCCCTTTCATACACGCTCTTGCCCTTTTGCGCCCGTCCGCGCTCGCGCCGGCCCGGTCTCGGGACAATCGAGTCACTGTGCTCCCGAATGCACCATTGGCAACAGCAGCTTCATAGGGTTTGATCGTCCAATGACCCGCGCTCGGCCGGCACTCGCGGCGCTGCTCAGCCTGACCGCCGTGGGCTGTTCGCAGACGACCTTCGGCACCGCGACGCCGGCCGCCCCGGATCCGCTGGTCTCCGCCGAGGCGCTGCCCGGGCTTCTGCTGTCCGCCGCCGACATGCAGGCCACGATGTCAAGTCCGCAGCTGGTGGTCACCCGCGAGGTGAGCGCCCCGTGGCAGGACTCCGGTCGGCTCAGCGACGCGTCCTGTTCGGCGGTGGCCGGCGCTGCCCAGCAGCAGGTGTACGCCGCGGCGGGATGGACCGCCCTGCGCGCCCAGGTGGTGCGGGAGCCGCCGGCCGCGGCGTCGTGGTCGCACTACGCCGTCCAGGCGGTGGTGCTGTTCCCGACCGCCGCGGCGGCGGCCGACTTCTTCACCGCGTCGCGGGCCGACTGGGCCCGGTGTTCGGACCGCGAATTGACCTACGCCCAGCAGCCCGCCCCCGACCAGGTCTGGTCGATCGGGTCGACGGGTGTCGACAGGGACGTCCTCGCGGTCTCGCGGGTGCAGCGCAGCCCGCAGCAGTGGTCCTGCGAACGGGCGCTGACCGTTCACGGCAACGTGGCCGTCGATGTGGAGGCCTGCAGCCTGGCCGCGGAGGCCCCGGCGGCGGTGGCGATCGCCCGCACCATCTCCGGCCGGTTGCCGAACGCCTGAGGCTCCACTGGGTTTGGGCGACCTGCGCTGATCCGATAGCCTTACCTACCCGGGTCCGAGTGGCGGAATGGCAGACGCGCTAGCTTGAGGTGCTAGTGCCCTATTAACGGGCGTGGGGGTTCAAGTCCCCCCTCGGACACCACTGGAGCGGCTCCGGGTTTTGACCAGGCTGGCCACCGTGGTGATCACCAGGACGGCGGTGATCACGCTGATCGACATGGCGGTCGAGATCTCGGGGACGTCGACATAGTCGCCGTTGTTGATGAACGGCAGGCTGTTCTTGTGCAGGGCGTGCAGCATCAGTTTCACCCCGATGAAACCCAGGATGATCGACAGGCCGGCGGACAGGTACACCAGCCGTTCGAGCAGACCGCCGATGAGGAAGTACAGCTGGCGCAGACCCATCAGCGCGAAGGCGTTGGCGGCGAACACGATGTAGGGCTCTTCAGTGAGGCCGTAGATCGCCGGGATCGAGTCCAGCGCGAAGAGCAGGTCGGTGAATCCGATCGCCACCAACGCCAGCAGCATCGGGGTCGCGGCGCGCTTGCCGTCGATGCGGGTCAGGAATTTGTCGGCGTCGTAGTTCTCGGAGATCGGGATGAAGCGGCGGACCACGGAGATCAGCCGACTCTCTCGTTCCTGCTCGGCCTCCTTCTCGTGCCCGCTTTCCCGGGCGATCTTGACCGCGGTGAGGATCAGGAAGATGCCGAACAGGTAGAACACCCAGCTGAAGGCATTGATCGCGGCCGCGCCGACGGCGATGAAGGCCGCCCGCATGACCAGAGCCATCACGATGCCGATCAGCAGCAGCTTCTGCTGGTAGATGCGGGGCACCGCGAAGGAACTCATGATCACGGTGAACACGAAGAGGTTGTCCACCGACAGGGCTTTCTCGGTCAGGTAGCCGGCGAAGTACTCACCGCCGTACTGGCTGCCCCAGTACCACCAGACGAAGAATCCGAAGGCCACCGCCAGGGCGATGTAGAACGCCGACCAGGACGCCGACTCCCGGAAGGTGGGGTCGTGCGGCACCCGCACGTGGGCGAAGAAGTCGAAGACGAACAGTCCCAGAATCGCCAGGGAGGTGATGATCCAGATCTGGGTGGAGACGTCCATGCCGATCATTATCCAGAACTATTCAGGAATGCCTCTTCGCGTATAGGGCCCAGGACGTCAGCACGGCCGCCAGCACCGCCAGCGGGACGTACCCCGCACCCCAGGCCGGGTAGAGCTGACCGGTGAGGTAGTGATCGATGAAACCCGCCGAACTGATCGGCGGCATCCCGGCCCGCGCCCGCGCCCACCGCTCGACGTCGGTCAGCGGGCAGTCCAGGTTCAGCGCGACCGTCGCGGCACCCCACAACACCGCCGCGGCGTGCAGCCAGAGGGTCCGCGGCCACCGCAGGGCCAGAAACCCGCCGATCGGCAGGTAGAGCAGAAAAGCGAAGTGGGCCGCAACCACCAGCCACACCGCCGCGGTGTACAGCGGCCGCACCGGCTCAGCTTATCCGCAGCCCTGACGTAGGTTGGGCGCGTGGCCCGCACGGTGCTGTTCCTCTACAACGACCCGTCGGCGCCGGAGGCGCTGCTCGGCGAGACCTTTGCCGAAGCGGGTTTCGATGTCAGCACCTTCGAGGTCGTGCCCGCCGATCGGGTCGACGACCCGGTGTTCGACGTGGAGTTCCCCGACCCGCTGCGCTACGACGTCATCGCTCCGCTGGGGTCGCGCTGGTCGGTCTACGACGAACGACTGGCCGGCGCCTGGGTGGCCGGCGAGCGCGCGGTGGTGGACCGGGCGCTGACCGCCGGTGTGGGCGTGCTCGGGGTCTGTTTCGGTGGCCAGCTGCTGGCCAGCGCGCTCGGCGGCGCGGTGAGCCGCGCCCCGCAGCCCGAGATCGGCTGGTGCGAGGTCCGCAGCGCCGACACCGACCTGGTGCCGCACGGGCCGTGGTTTCAGTGGCACTTCGATCGCTTCACGGTCCCCCCGGGTGCCGTCGAGATCGCCCGGAATTCCGCCGCGCCGCAGGCCTTCGCTTACGGCCGTGCTCTGGGCCTGCAATTCCATCCCGAGCTCGATGAGGCGCTCCTGGAACGCTGGATCGCCGACGACTACGAGGGCGGTGCCGGTGAGCTGGCGCGCCTGGGTCGCGACGCCGACGCTCTGCGATGCCGGACGGCGACCGAGATCGACGATGCCGTGCGCCGGTTACGGCTGCTGGTGCGCGGTTTTGTCGGCAGGCTCGAGCGCGCCGCGCACGACAGCCTCCACCAGGGCTGAGGCTGCCGGCACCGCGGCGGCCACCGCCGCGCTCAGCCCGGCGCCGTGTCCGGTGTCCTCGGCGTCCACCGTCACCACCACGACCTGCGCCGGCGCCCGGCCCAGCGCCCGGCCGAGGTGCCAGGTCTGGGCCAGACTGAGGTCGTGGGAGCTCACCGGTCTGGGTTCGGCGAGCTCGGCCAACCGGTGGCTGCGGACCCGACCGGGCCGCCCCCCGGCGGCCGCGTCGACGAGCACCGCCAGGTCCGCACCGGTCCAGGCGTCGAGGATCGCGGTCGGTTCGGCGGCGCAGTCCAGCACCCGCACCCCGGGCAGACCGAGGGCGGCCACCGCGCGCGCCACCGCCGGCCCCACTCCGTCGTCGCGGCGCAGATCGTTGCCGAGGCCGATCACGACCGCTGCGGTGGCCGGCCCGCTCAACGCCGGTCGACCGTCACCGTCAGGAAGTGCGTGGCGCAGGAAATGCAGGGGTCGTAGTTGCGGATCGCGCGTTCGCACATTGTCGTCAGCGCGGCATCGTCGAGATCACCGCCGGCCACCACGATCCGGGCCAGGTCGGCCTCGATCGCGCCCTGGTTCTGCGCGGTGGGCGGCACGATCACCGAGCCGGCGATCAGCCCGTCGGAGTCGATCTCGTAGCGGTGGTAGAGCAGACCGCGCGGAGCCTCGCTGACCCCGTGACCCACCCCGGGACGCGCCGGCGTGTCGACGAAGGGGCGTGCGGGCCGCTGGTAGTTCTCGATGAGGCGCAGCGCCTCCTCCACCGCGTAGACGACCTCGACCGCGCGAACCACGATGCTGCGAAACGGGTTTCGGCATTCCGGGCCCAGCCCGGCTGCGGTGGCGGCTTCCCTGGCCGTAGGGGTCAGCGTGTCGTAGTTGAGCGAGTACCGGGCCAGCGGGCCGGTCAGATGGCGGCGCCCGTCGAGGGTGGCCTGCAGGGCAGTCGAGTGCGCCACCTGGGTTTCGCGGACGTGCTCGCCGAACTCGGCTACCGGGAACGCCGCACCGGCGGTGCGGGCGATCTGCCCGTCCTCCAGGGGATACCGCTCCCCGGTGAGGGCGAGCAGTTCGTGATCGACGGTGAGGTCGGGGAAGTCGAAACCGCCAACCCAGGCGACGGTGGCCAGCGCGTCGTCGAGGGCCCGGCGCAACTGCTCGGCCATGGGCTTCAGGTCGGCAGCCGTGGGCACCGAGTAGAACCCGCCCACCCGCACGTTGACCGGGTGGATCGCGCGCCCGCCGATCAGCTCCATCAGCCGGTTGCCGGCCTTCTTGAGCGCCAGACCGCGCTCGACCGCGGCGCGCTGGGTGCGGGCGACGGTGATGATGTCGGGTGCGCACAGAAAGTCCGGCGCGTGCAGCAGATAGATGTGCAGCGCGTGGCTGTGGATCCACTCGCCGCAGTAGAGCAGCCGGCGCAGCGCGATCAGTTCGGGATCCAGCGTCACACCGCAGGCGTCTTCGATCGCGTTGCAGGCGCTGACCTGGTAGGCCACCGGGCAGATGCCGCAGATGCGGGCGGTGATGTCCGGCGGTTCGGTGTAGGCGCGCCCGCGCAGGAACGCCTCGAAGAAGCGCGGCGGCTCATAGATGTTGAGCTCGACGACCTCGGGCACGCCGTCGCGCAGTTCGACGTGCAGCGCGCCCTCCCCCTCGACCCGGGTCAGGGTGCCGACGCGCAGGGTGCGCGAACCGGAGGCGCTCACGACCCGCTCCGGGGCGGCATCAGGCCGGTGAAGTCGCTCACGTGGAAGGTGCTGAACACGCGGTCGACGTCGTCACCGGACATGCCGTCGCGGCGCAGCAGCGGGATCATCGCCGCCATGTTGGGCGTCGCGGTCGGCCCGAAGCAGCCGAAGCACCCGCGGTTGTGCTTCGGGCACAACGCGCCGCATCCGGCGTGGGTGACCGGCCCCAGGCACGGAACACCCTCGGCGACTGCCACGCAGGTCACCCCGGAACGCTTGCACTCGGTGCACACCGTCGCCGCCGGAAGCCGGGGCTTGCGTCCGATCAACAGCGCAGCCAGGGTGTCCAGCAGTTGCCGGCGGTCGATCGGGCAGCCGCGAAGTTCGTAGTCCACCGTGACATGCGCGGAGGCGGGCGTGGAGGTCGCCAGGGTGTGGATGTAGTCGGGCCGGGCGTAGACCACCGAGGCGAACTCCGCGACGTCGGCGAAGTTGCGCAGCGCCTGGATCCCGCCGGCGGTGGCACACGCCCCGAGCGCCACCAGCACACCGGACTGCTCGCGGATCTCCCGGATGCGCAGCTCGTCGGACGGTGTGGTGACCGAACCCTCCACCAGCGACACGTCGTAGGGTCCGCCGACCATCGCACTGGAAGCCTCCGCGAAGGTGGCGATCTGCACCTGCTCGGCCAGGGTCAGCAGTTCGTCCTCGCAGTCCAGCAGCGTCAACTGACACCCGTCGCACGAGGCGAACTTCCACACCGCGAGACTGGGCACCTCAGAGCTCCTTGACCGCGAGGAGCGGCTCGGCGAGGTGATAGCCCACCACCGGACCGTCCCGGCACAGCAGCAGCGGACCGAGCTGACAGTGTCCGCACCAGCCGACCCCGCACTGCATGTTGCGCTCCAGGGAAACCCGGATATCTGCTCGCGCAACATCTTTGGACAGCAGAACCTCCGCGCCGAAGCGCATCATGGGTTCGGGGCCGCACAGGAAGGCAGTGGTCCGCTGCGGCTGCAGCGAGAGCCGCCGCAGCGGCTCGGTCACGAAACCGGTCTCCCCCGGCCAGCCCTGGATCGGGATGTCCACCGTCTGGTGTACCTCCAGGCGGGGATTTGACTGCCAGGCGGCCAGCTGCTCGGCGTAGAGGAACTCACCGCGCCGGCGCGCACCGGCGATCAGGACCACCCGCCCGTAGCGGTCGCGGTCGGCCAGCGCACCGAGCACCACCGGCCGCAGCGGCGCCAGCCCGACGCCGCCGGCGACGACGACCAGGTCCCGACCGGCGGCGTCGGCCAACCCCCAGCCGGTCCCGAACGGTCCCCGCACCCCGAGGGTCGAACCAGGCTCGGCGGCGCACAGCGCGGCACTGACCGCGCCCACCGCGCGGATGGTGTGGGTCAGCGTGCCGTCGCTGACCGTGGGATCGCCGCTGACCGAGACCGCGATCTCGCCGACGCCGAACGCGTAGAGCATCATGAACTCCCCCGGCTCGGGAGTCGCCAGCGCGGCGCCTTGGGGCTGCAGGCACAGGGTCACCGAGTCGGCGTTCTCCACCACCCTCGAGCGCACCCGGTAGGACACCGGGGCCATCGCCGAAAGCTGTTGGTCGACGACCGCGGTGTCAGTCATCGTCGGCACCCGCCAGCCGGGCGAACGTCGCCATCTCCTCGGTGATGTCGATGCCGGGGGGACACCACGCGATGCAGCGCCCGCACCCCACGCAGCCGGAGCTGCCGAACTGGTCGTGCCAGGCGCTCAGTTTGTGGGTCAGCCAGTGCCGGTAGCGCGACTGCCCGGAGCTGCGCACCGGCCCTTCGTGCACGAAGGAGAAGTCCAGTTCGAAGCACGAGGCCCATTCCATCCATCGTTCGGCGTGCTCACCGGCCAGGTCGGTCACGTCGGCGGTGGAGGTGCAAAAGCAGGTCGGGCACACCATCGTGCAGTTTCCGCACGTCAGACAGCGGTCGGCGACCTCGGCCCAGTGCGGCGACTCGCGGGCGTCGACCAGCAACTGGCGCAGGTCGGTCTGCGGCATCCGGCGACCCATCGCCCCGGCGGCCTCGTGCACGGCGGCGGCGGCTGCGGCGGACTCGGCCGGCTCGGCCGCCCGCGACGGCAGCGCTGCCAGGACCTCGGCACCCGCCGCCGTTCCCGCTTCGACCAGGTAGCTGATCGTGCGATCACCGGTGCCTGCCGCGACGCGCTCGGTCAGCGCGAGGTCGTAACCGGGTCCGCAGGCCGGGCCGGTGCCCATCGAGTCGCAGAAGCACAACCCGCCCGGCTCGGTGCAGTTGACGGCGACGATGAACGTCTGATGGCGCCGGCGGGCGTAGGAGCCGTCGGGGTGGGTCCCGCCGGCCAGCACCCGGTCGAGCACCCCGATGGCCGCCAGGTCACAGCCGCGCACGCCCAGGAACGCGTACGGCGCCTCGGGCTCGCCGGTCTGCTCGCCCCCGGGTCCGGAGGACCACAGCAGCTGGCGGGCGGGATGCAGGAACTGTTTCCAGGACTGCGGCCCCGCCGAATGCCCGAACGCGGCCTCGTCCACGCGACGGCGCAGCCGGTAGCTGCCCGGGGCGACGTCGACCCCCCAGCCCCAGGGCAGCTCGTCGGCGGAACTCAACTCGGCCAGCACGATCGCCTCGTCACGTCGGGTCGGCCCGACCACCCGGTAGCCCCGTTCGCGTAACTGCTCGACGAGCCGGTGCACACCGCTGCTGTCGATCACCACCGCGGCCATAGGTTCAATCGTGCCCGAACACCGCCCGGCTGCACAGGGTTTAACGGGGCCGTAAGGACTCGCTATCGGGGGTCTAACGTCACTGCGACCGACGAAACGACAGCGGCCGGAGGATCACAGCACGCCCGGTGCGGGGTCGCGGCCCAGTTGGTGGGCCAAGGCATCCTCGAGGGTGGCCTGCCGGAACCGGTGACCCAGCGCCTGAAGTTTGGCCGGCGCCACCCGCTGGTCGGCTTCGGCGAGTTCGGTCGCGCCCTGTCGGCCCAGCAGCACCCGCGGGCCGACCGACGGGACCGGCAGCAGCGCCGGGCGGCGCAGGGTTTTCGCCAGCGCCCGGGTGTACTCGGCGTTGCGGACCGGATGGGGTCCCACCGCGTTGACCGGTCCGCTCAACCGGGAGTCATAGAGGGCGCGGTAGTAGACGTCCAGCAGGTCGTCGAGGGAGATCCAGGACAACCACTGCCGCCCGCTGCCCAGCCGCCCCCCGAGTCCGGCGGCGAACAGCGGCCGCAGCAGCCGCAGTGTCCCGCCCGCGGCGGCCTGCACGATGCCGGTGCGCACCGTCACCACCCGCAGCCCGGCCTCGGCGGCGGGCGCGGTGGCCTGCTCCCAGTCGGCGACGACGTCGGCCAGGAAGCCGCCGCCGCGGGGGGCGTGCTCGTCGAGCACGGTGTCGCCGCAGTCGTAGCCGTAGTAGCCGATCGCCGAGGCGCTGACGAAGGTCCGCACCCCGCCACGGGCGGCGGTGTCGGCCGCCAGCTGTGCCAGCCGCCGGGTCGGTTCGATGCGAGACTCCCGGACAGCGCGCCGATGCGCCTCGGTGAATCTGCCCGCGATCGACTCACCGGCCAGATGCACCACCGCGTCGACGCCGTCGAACAGATCCGGGGCGGGTTGGTCCGGGTTCCATCGCCGCTCCCCGGCGTCGGCGGGGTCGCGGCGCACCAGCCGCACCACCCGGTGACCGCCGGTGCTCAAGAACGCGCACAACGCGGTTCCCACCAGGCCCGCCGAACCGGTGACGGCCACCGTGAGCGAGCCGGCTCCGGCCTGTGCCGCATCGCGATGGGCGGCGAGGTCCTCGGCGAGTTGCCGGTGCCGGTAGGCGAAGGTCGACCGCAGGGCGGCACCGGGAACGGTGGTGTCCACCTCGTCGTGGACCCTGGTGGCGCCGGCGCCGACCTCGCTGAACCGGTGGGTGTGCCGCCACCAGCCGATCACCCGCGGCGGCAACGACATCACGCCGTCGGAGGACAGCACATCGACGAACTGGCGGGGCGGGTCGTAGCCGGCCGGTTCGTGGCGGGCGATCCAGCGCAACCCGCCGGGCAGGCCGAGGATCGCCTGCCCGTCGGCCAGCGACTCGGTCTCCTTGATCACCCGCATGGGCTGCCACGGCGGGACCAGGCGGGGCATCGCACCCGCACGGGTATGCCAGGCGAACACGTCGTCAATCGGACACTCGACCACACTGGCGTAGCTGATCCCCATGGGGCTATCGCTCGCCGGGTTCGTCCACGCGTGCGGCGCCCTGCTCGGCGTCTTCGGTCACCTCGGCGTCTTCGGTAACGATATGCATCGCTGCCTCTTCGGCCGGCACGGGATAGTCCGGTTCGTCGTCGCTGGGCATGTCGGTCTCGGGTTCGTCGTGAACGATCTCCTCGGGAGCGTCCTCCGCGCCGTCCGGCCCGGGCTCAGACTCGGAATCAGAGTCCGAATCGCTGTCGGTATCGCTGTAGGCCTCGATGATCTCGGTTTCGGCGGAAGCGATCTCGTCGGCGCCGAGATCCGCGGCGATCAGGGCGCCGACGGCGATCCTGCGCTGCTTGCGTTCCCGGATGGCATCGGCGGCCAGCAGAATGACCCCCAGCGCACTGGAGGCGATGCACATCCAGGCGAACACCTCGTTGCTCGTGGCCACCGCCGCAACCAGGGACGCCAGCCCGACCACGGCCAGCACCACCGCGATGATCAGCATCGGCCAGCCTCTCGACCCGTCAGCGGGTTTCTACTGGGCGTATCCGCCCTCGCCGGCCTCCGACGGCGCCGCCGACGCGCGTTGGCCGAGTTCCTCGAGTTGGGACTCCAGGTAGGTCTTCAGCCGGGTCCGGTACTCGCGTTCGAAGGTGCGCAGCTGCTCAAGGCGACCGTCGAGCACGGTGCGCTGCTGGTTGAAGGAATTCATCATCTCGGAGTGTTTCCGCTCGGCGTCGGCCTGCAGCAGTTCGGACTTCTCCTGGGCCTGCCGCAGCTGGGTCTCGGACCGGGTCTGGGCATCGGAGAGCATTGAGTCGGCGTGCGCCTGGGCATCGTTGACGGTGGTCTCGGCCACCCGCCGCGCCTCGGAGACGATCTGGTCGGCGTTGGCCCGGGCGTCGGCGACGAGTTGATCGGCCTCGGCCTTCGCCGAGCCTGTCAGTCGGTCGGCGGTGTCCTGCGCGAGGCTGAGCACCCGGGCGGCCTTGGCGGCCTGCTCCTCGGTGATCGACGGGGCCGGTTCGGCGGCCACCGGCTGCACCGGCTCGGGCTGGTAGAGCGGGATGGCCTGGGCCTGACCCTCGCCGGCACGCGACGAGGAGACCTCCTGGTCGAGTTCGCCGACCCGTTGGCGTAAGTCGGCGTTCTCCTCGACCAGCCGCGCCAATTCGGTTTCGACGAGGTCGAGGAAGGCGTCGACCTCGTCCTCGTTGTAGCCGCGCTTGCCTATCGGCGGCTTGCTGAACGCCACATTGTGCACGTCGGCCGGTGTGAGTGGCATTGTCTGCCCTTCCGATCTGGAACGAAAGCCCCCGGTGTCGCAGGCTCCGGATGCTCCCCGCTGGTGGTCTCCGGCGCACATCCTGTCACACCAGACCCGCCGGTCGCAGCCGCACCCGGGAATTCGAGTCGGGTTCCGGCCGAGTTCGCCGGTCCGGGCCGGGCCGACGCGACGCTCAGACGGCGGCGCTGAACGCCAACTGCATGCCGATGAAAGCCAGCAGCAGCAGCACCATGATGGAGAAATCGATGCGCACCGCCCCGATCGTCAGCTGCGGAATGATGCGGCGCAGCAACTTCACCGGCGGATCGGTGACGGTCATGATCGCCTCCAGGATCACCACCGTCGCACCCCGGGGATGCCAATCGCGGCTGAAGGAGCGGATGAACTCCACGACGATCCGGGCGATGAGCAGCAACCAGAACACGAACAGGGCGAAGCCCAGGATCTGGAAAAACAGCGCCACGAAGTGCCGGTCCTTCACGTACAGCGGATGACCTCGCCAGCCTACCGACCGGGGGTGGGCGCCTCGGGCGCCCACCCGGTCTGCCCTCGCGGGCTACTGGTAGCTGTAGAAGCCCGCCTCGGCGATCCGGCGACGCTGTTCGGCGGTGACGTCGACGTCTGCCGGGGCTAGCAGGAAGACTTTCGTCGCCACCTTGTCGAAGGATCCGCGCAACGCGAACGCCAGGCCGGCGGCGAAGTCGACGAGACGCTTGGCGTCGGCGTTGTCCATCGTGACCAGGTCCATGATCACCGGCTGGCCGTCGCGAAACCGTTCGCCGATCGTCCGGGCCTCGCTGTAGTCCTTCGGGCGCAGCGTGGTGATCTTCGAGAGCGGGCTGCCCTCGTCGAAGAGCATCGCCATCCGACGCGGGTCCATCGCCAGCGCTCCCCGCGTCGAGCCCCGCAGCGCGCCGAACCGCGAGCGCGGCAGGTCGTGGGGGTGGTCGAACTCGCGCGGACGGAACCGCGGCTCGTCGGCGTACCCCGAGCGGAATCCTCCGGTGGGCGGGTAGTCGGCGTCGCGGTCATTGTAGTCGTGCTCGTGGTCGCCAAAGCGGCCCTCGTAGCGGCCCCCCCGGTCATAGCCGTCGTCGGCGAAACGGTCGCCGCGACGAGAGTAGCCGCGCCCGCGCTCCCGGCCGTCGTCGTAGTACTCGTCGTCGTAGTCATCCATCGGCGCCATGCCGAAGTAGGCCTTGACCTTATGCAGAGTGCTCATCCACGGGACCCTTCTGGAGCTGGACTTCCGGTTTTTGGTTCAGTCGGTGGTAACGGTGATGACGGTGGTGGTTTCGGTGTCTGTGATGAATTTGTGACTGGAGTGACTACTCAGGAAGACGTTAGAGGACGTTGGCCCATTAGCGCCGTACCGACACGCACACACGTCGAACCGTGTCGCACGGCCGCCTCGAGGTCGTCGGTCATGCCGGCGGACAGCTCGGTCGCCGCCGGAAAGCTCTGCAGGATGCGCCGATGTTCGCAGTTCAGGCGGGCAAAAGCGGTGTCCGGATCCGCCCCGACCGGCGGGATCGCCATCAGCCCGACCAGCTGCAGCGACCCCGCCGCCGCGACCCGCTCGCACATCCGGTCGAGCCCGTCATGATCGTCGATGTCGACCCCGCCGCGACCGGTGTCGCCGTCGAGGCTGACCTGAACGAAGACCCGCAGCGGCGCACCGCGCTGACCCCCGGCCAGAGCCTGTGCCGCGGCCCGGTCCAGGGCGGCGACGACCTTCGCGCTGTCGACGGAATGGACCGTATCCGCCCACAGCGCAATGCTTTTGGCCTTGTTGCGCTGAATCTGGCCGACCATGTGCCAGCGGACCTTCCCGTGGGTCTGGTCGGGGACGAGCGCGTCGAACTCGGCGACCTTGGTCACCGCCTCCTGATCGCGGGACTCGCCGAATTCGCGGCAGCCCAGCCGCCACAGGATCGCGACGTCGCTGGCCGGGAAGAACTTGGTGATCGGCAGCAGGTCGATCCCCTCGACCGGGCGGCCTGCGGCCTCGGCGGCGCGGGCCAGACGCGCCCGGACGGCGGCCAGGCGAGCCGTCAGTTCGGCCATCCGATCGGCGGCAGTCATTCGAACCAGACCAGCGACGCCAGCCGACCGGTACGACCATCCCGGCGGTGGCTGAACAGGGCGCGCTCAGCCACGGTGCACCGCGGATCGACGTCGATCGCCCCCACCCCCGCCTCGGCCAACTGGCGAACCAGGCCCGCCCGCAAGTCCAGCGCGGGCGTGCCCCGGGGGGTGGCGGTGCGACTGCCGGGCAGGGTGGCCTCGACGTCGAGGGCCATCTGCTCGGGGACCTCGTAGTGGGGTCCGCTCACACAGGGGCCCAGAAACACCGAGATGTCCCCGACTCGGGCACCGGCGGCCGCCATCGCTTCCAGCGTACGCAGCGCAATGCCGGCGGCGGCGCCGACGCGACCGGCGTGCGCCGCCCCGACCACACCGGCCCGCGCATCGGCGAACAGCACCGGCACGCAGTCGGCGGTCACCACTACCAGCGCCAGTCGCGGCGTTGCGGTGACCAGGGCGTCGGTGGCGTCCAGCGGCGCCCAAACCGGTGCCTCAACCACGCCGACGCGGTCGCCGTGGATCTGGTTCATCCACACCAGGCGTTCTTGGGGCAGCCCGATCGCCGACGCCAGCCGGGTCCGGTTGGCACCGACCGCGGCCGGGTCGTCACCGACATGGTCGCCGAGGTTGAAGGTGTCGAACGGGGCTGCCGACACACCGCCGGCGCGCGTGGTCGTGACGCGGCGGACGCGAACAGTCAACGGGTGTGATCAGTGCCGCATGAAGGGCGGGACATCGACGTCATCGTCGTCGTCGCCGAACGACGACGAGCCGTTGGTGTGCGAGGCGACCGACTCCAGCGGCTCGAGCGACTCGAACAGCGACGACGCCAGTTTGCCCGCCGCGCCCGGCGCGATCGTCTGACCCGCCGCCGCGGCACTGGCGGTGACGACGGGCTTGCGGCCGGCGCTGGTGGCGTCGAAGCCGGCGGCAATCACCGTGACCCGGACCTCATCGCCCAGCGAGTCGTCGATGACGGTGCCGAAGATGATGTTCGCTTCGGGATGCGCGGCGTCCTGAACGAGCGACGCGGCCTCGTTGATCTCGAACAGACCCAGGTCGCTGCCGCCCGCGATCGACATGAGCACACCCTGGGCGCCCTCCATCGACGCTTCGAGCAACGGCGAGTTGATGGCGATCTCGGCGGCCTTCAGCGCCCGGCCGTCGCCGCGGGCCGAGCCGATCCCCATCAGCGCGGTGCCCGCCCCGCTCATGATGCCCTTGACGTCGGCGAAGTCGACGTTGATCAGACCGGGGGTGGTGATCAGGTCGGTGATGCCCTGCACGCCGTTGAGCAGAACCTCGTCGGCGCTGCGGAAGGCGTCCATCAGGGACACCCCGGCGTCGCCCATCTGCAGCAGCCGGTCGTTGGGGATCACGATGAGGGTGTCGCAGCTCTCGCGCAGCGCGGAGATTCCGGTCTCGGCCTGGGTGGACCGCCGCTTGCCCTCGAAGGAGAACGGCCGGGTCACCACACCCACGGTCAGCGCGCCCAGCTTGCGGGCGATGTTGGCGACGACCGGAGCACCGCCGGTGCCCGTACCGCCACCCTCACCGGCGGTGACGAAGACCATGTCCGCCCCGCGCAGCAGTTCCTCGATCTCGTCCTTGGCGTCGTCGGCGGCCTTGCGGCCGACTTCGGGGTCGGCGCCGGCTCCCAGACCGCGCGTGGAGTCGCGCCCGACGTCGAGCTTGACGTCGGCGTCGCTCATCAGCAGGGCCTGGGCGTCGGTGTTGATGGCGATGAACTCGACACCTTTCAGTCCCTGTTCGATCATCCGGTTGACGGCGTTGACGCCGCCGCCGCCGATGCCGACGACCTTGATAACGGCGAGATAGTTGTGCGGGGGTGTCATCGGTGTGGTCTTCCTCCGTACTGGGAACTCCGGGTTGACTCGACACTCCCGGCAAACCCTCAACCTCAACCAGAGGCTTAGAGTTATGTCAAGTTGTGTCGCGCACCGAGAACGTTATGGCCGGGGCGACCCGGATTGGGGAGGCGCGCCGACGTGTCGGGCGGCTATTTCCGTCGCCGCCACGCCGACGCGCGCCCGCTCACTTCACCGTCGGCAGATCGGGTGTCGACACGTCATAGACGCGTCCCGGCCGGGTCAGCAGCGCGGCGAGTTTCTCGGCCTTCTCCGGGGTGCGGTCGGTCGTCCCCCACACCACCGTGCGACCGTCGGTCAGGGTGAGGGTGACCGACGCCAGTGTCGGCGCCGCGACGCGGCTCACCTGGGCGGCCACCTCGGGCCGCAGTGCGGTCATCACCTCCAGCGCCGCCTGGGTCGCGGGGTCCGCGGGGCCCGGGTCCTCCACGTCGATGTAGGGCAGGCCCGGGGGCGGCGGCGCGGTCGCGAAGTCCACCCCGTCCCGGTCGAACAGGTGCGGGCCGTCCGGAAAGTCCTTGACCACGATCGGCACCCGTTCCTCGACGGTGATGCGCAGCGTCGACGGATATTCGCGCTGGACGCGCGCGCTGGCCACCCGCCGGATGCCGGCCACCCGATCGGCCACCGCGCCGGTGTCGATCTGCAGCAGGGGGGTGCCCAGGCGCACCTGGGCGACGTCGATGACCTCCTCGCGGCTGACCGCGCCGATGCCGGTGACCACGACCCCGCGGGCCGACATCACCGGGGTGAAGTACAGCAGCAGGCCCAGGACCAGACCGGCGAAGGCCAGCACGACCAGCCAGATGACCGCCTTGAGGCCGCGCACGGCACGCTCGCCGAGGCGGCGGCCCGGGGTCTCGGCGGACTCGCTGCGAACCCGGCGGTGGGCCTCCCGGCGGGCCTCCTCGATCGCGATGGCCCGCTGCTGAACCGCACGGCGCTCGGCGCGTTCGCGGCGGGCGCGTCGCCGCGGACCCTCGGTGTCGGCGGGTTCCTCCGGGGCGGGCTCGGGGGGCTCGGGGGGC
>NZ_JBJTCF010000006.1:0-7263 GCF_046091765.1 Mycobacterium sp. | reverse complement strand
TCGAGCAGAGCGGAGATGCGCCGCCGCAACGCGGCCAATTCGGCGGCGGTGATGTGTTGGCGCACCGCGGTCCCCAGATCGCCGCCCAGGCGATCGTTCAGCCGTGCGACGTCGGCCAGCGTGTCGCTGTCGATGGGCTTGCCCGCCCAGCCCCACAGCACGGTGCGCAGCTTGTCGTGCACGTGCAACGACACCCCGTGATCCACCCCGTAGACCCTGCCGTCGAGTCCGGACAGGATGTGGCCGCCCTTGCGGTCGGCGTTGTTGACGATGACGTCGAAAACCGCCATCCGACGCAACTGCGGATCATCGGCGTGCACCAGGGTCACCTCGCCCCCGGAGTAGTCGTAGGCCCTGAGCACCGACAGGTAACCGGGCGGGACGGCGTCGACCGGGCACAGATCGACCAGCGCGCGGCCGGGATCTTCATCCTCGGAGTCCCCGGGCTGCTCGATCCACAGCTGCAGCATCCCCCGCCCGGCCGGCCCTTCCCGAATGATGGTGTGCGGCACAAGGTCCCAATTCAGCGCATCGGACACCAGATAGGACGCAAGCTCGCGGCCGGCCAGTGTGCCGTCGGGGAAATCCCACAGCGGCTGCTCGCCGGCGACCGGCTTGTAAATGCAGTGCAGTGTGGTCTCGCCGAGGCTGGCCTCGCAGAGGAACGTCGCGTTGCTCGCCGAGCGGATCCGGCCCAGCACGGTCAACTCGCCGCGCTGCAGCGTCTCGCGCCCAGCGGCCGTCGGGGTCACGGCTCGAGATCGTCGGAGTCGTCGGAGTCGTCGGGCTCGACTGATTCACCCAGCGACCCACGGCGGTATCCGTTGGCGCGCACGCAGAGGTGACCCTCCGGATCCAGCGGTTCGTCGCACAGCGGGCAGGGCGGCCGGCCCGCGGAGATCACCCGGTGCGAGCGGGCCGCGAACTGGCGCGCGGACTCCGGGGACAGGAACACCCGCACGGCGTCGGGCCCCTCCTCGGAGTCGTCGAGGATCACCGAGGCGTCGAAGGCGGTGTCGCTGACCGCCAGCAGTTCCACGACCACGTTCTGGGCCTCGGCGTCCCAGCCCAGACCCATGGTCCCGACCCGGAACTCCGCATCCACCGGGGTGACCAGCGGGCTGAGGTCGTCGACGTCGGCCTCGGGTGGCAGCGGGGTGCCGAACCGGCGGTTCACCTCGGCCAGCAGCGCCCCGATCCGCTCGGCGAGCACCGCGACCTGCTGTTTCTCGCACATCACCGAGACCACCCGGCTGTCGTGGACCGCCTGCAGATAGAAGGTTCGGTTCCCGGGCTGACCCACCGTCCCGGCGACAAACCGGTCCGGAGTGCGGAAGACGTGGATTGCGCGGGCCATGATCACGTCCAAAATACCGGCAGAACCAGCGCGGCCACAGTTTCCACGCGGCGGCGACCCGCTGCGGGTGACCGGGACGTCAGTCCGTGGCGCCGCCGACCACCGCGTCGGCGGCGTCGCTCTCGCCCGGCGCGGCCGGCGGGGCGGTCAGCGCCGAGGCGAACTGCGCGCCGGTGTGGTTGACGTGCACGACGAAGGGCCGCACCGAGGTGTAGCGGATCACGCTCAGCGACGCCGGATCCACCGTGATCCGCTGGAAGCTGTCCAGGTGCGCGCCCAACGCGTCGGCGACGACGGCCTTGATCACGTCACCGTGGGTGCAGGCCACCCACAGCGCGTCGGCGCCGTGTTCCTCGGCGAGCCGGCGGTCGTGCTCGCGCACCGCGGCCACCGAACGCGCCTGCACGTCGGCGAGTCCCTCCCCGTCGGGGAAGACGGCGGCGCTGGGCTGCTGCTGGACGACCGCCCACAGCGGTTCGGACACCAGCTCGCCGAGTTTGCGCCCGGTCCACTGCCCGTAGTCGACCTCGCACAGGCGCTCCTCGACGAGCGGGTCGAGCCCGAGGGCCGCGGCCAGCGGTTCCAGCGTGAGCCGGCATCTCAGCAGCGGGGAGCGCACCAGCGCCGTGATGGGCAGTCCGGCGAGGCGGTCGACCAGATCACCGGCTTGGCCGTAGCCCTTCTCGTCGAGCTCGACACCCTCGGATCGCCCGGCCAGGGTGTGTGCGGTATTGGCCACCGACCTGGCGTGGCGCAGCAGGATGACGGTCATGTCCCGGCCATTCTGACAGCCGGTGACCCTCAGGTGGCGGCCAGCGTCCCCGACGCGAGCAGGGCGAGCACCGTGAGCGACAGCACCAGGCGGTAGCCGACGAACCAGTACATCGCGTGGTGGACCAGAAAGCGCAGCAGCCACGCGATGGCAGCCAGCCCGACCCCGAAGGCGATCAGCACCGAGACCAGCAGCTGTGGTCCGGTCGCGCTCATCCCGGCGCCGACCGGGTCGAAGGCGTCGGGCAGCGAGAACAACCCGGAGGCGAACACCGCCGGGACAGCCAGCAGGAAGCCGAACCTCGCCGCCAGCGGGCGGTCCAGACCGAGCAGCAGGCCGGCGCTGATGGTGGCCCCTGAACGAGACACACCGGGCACCAGCGCCAGGCACTGCGCGGAACCGACGGTCAGCGCGTCACGCCAGGTCAGCTGAGCGGCGTGGCGGTTCTGCCGGCCGAAGTACTCCGCGGCGGCGATCACGAACGAGAACACCAGCATCGCGGTCGCGATCACCCACAGGTTGCGCACGTCGGTGCGAATCACCTCGGTGAACACCGCGCCCACGACGAGGATCGGGGCCGTGCCGAGGAGCACGAACCAGCCCATCCGGTAGTCGGGGTTGTCGCGGTGGACGGGCGACCGCAGACCGCGCAGCCACGCGGTCACGATGCGGCCGATGTCGCGCGCGAAGTACACCAGCACCGCCGCTTCGGTGCCCAGCTGGGAGACGGCGGTGAATGAGGCGCCCGCGTCGTCGGCGAAGAACAGCCGCGACACGATCGCCAGATGTCCCGAGGAGGAGACCGGCAGAAACTCCGTGAGCCCCTGCACGACCGACAACACGACGACCTGCAGCCAGGACATCGGTGCGCCGTCCACGCCGCTGACCGTACCGCGCACCGCCGCCGGGACAGGCGGCTCAGGCGGACAGGGCCGCCGGGCGCGCCACCGGTTCGGCGGCGGCGAGGGCGTCGCGGACCGCGGCGGTGATGCTGCGCTCGTCGTCGACGTCGAGATCGGCCGGCACCCGCACGGCGGTGGCCACGACATCCTCGGGCACCGGAACCGGTCCGGTCAGCCGTGGACGGTAGATCTCCACCGTCAGCTGGCCGCGGTGCACCTGGAACGAGAAGCTGCGGCCGTCGCCGAGTTGTCCGAAGCCGCTGGAGAGGAACCCGGTGATCAGGTCCTCGATGACGATCTCGCCCGGGCCGGACCCGGGAGACGCTGCCGACGCCGAGGTCATGGCGCCACCATAACGTCACTTATGGAGCTGCGGTGCCGGTTCGGTGCAGCGGAACCTAGAATCGTGACAACTGTCACCAGATCGACATCCCGATCCGACTCCACCCGGGGAGCCGCCCGTTGCCGCACCGCCGACGCCGCGCCGCGGTGCTGCGCCTGGGTGCGCCGGTGCTCCTGGCCGGGGCCGTGCTGGCCGCCGGCTGCGAATCCAACCCGCTGGACGGGACGCCGCCCACCATCGAACCCGCGACGGCGGCGGTGTCGCCCCCGCCGGCGACCCCGCCCGCCGGCCGGGTGCTGCCGCTGGCCGGGCGGCCGACCGCTGCGGTGTTCGACGCCGCCACGGCCTCGCTGGCGGTCCTCACCCCGGCGACCGGGCCCGGCGCGGCCCCCGCGACGCTGACCATCCTCGGCGACCCGACCCGGTCGGTGCCGCTGCCCGGAGCCGCGGGCCCGATCAGTGGCGACGGCCGAGGCGTGGTGTACGCGGCGACCCGGGGCGGTTTCTTCACCGTCGACATGGCCTCCGCGACGGCGAAACGAACGGCGATCGATGGCGAAGCGGACACCGAGTTCACCGCCGTGGCCCGCCGTGCCGACGGGCGGCTGGTTCTCGGCAGCGCGGACGGGACGGCCTACACCCTGGGCGCGGACCTGGCCGTCACCCGCACGGCGGCCCTCTTCTCCCGGGTGGACGCCATCGTCACCGTCGGTGACACCGCCGTCGTCCTCGACCGCGGTCAGACCTCGGTGACCGCGCTGGTTCCGGACAGTTCGCGCCGCCAGGCGCTGCGCGCCGGGCTGGGGGCGACCACCCTGGTCGCCGATCCGCGAGGGTGGGTGCTGGTCACCGACACCCGCGGCGGGCAACTGCTGGTCTTCGGCGTCGACCCGTTGATCGCACGGCAGGCCTACCCCATCGGGGACTCACCCTTCGGTCTGACCCACTCCCGCGAGCTGGTCTGGGTCTCGCTCACCGCGTCCAACGCCGTTGTTGGCTACGATCTGTCCACTGGAACACCCGTGGAGAAGGTGCGTTACCCGACCGTGCAGCAACCGAACTCGCTGGCCTTCGACGATTCTTCGGGCACGCTCTATGTCATCTCGGGATCGGGGGCCGGCGTGCAGGTGATCGATGACGCGGCGGGTCAGCGGTGAGCGCGCCGCAACGCGCCGGGCTGCCCGCGGCCTGGGAGAGCGAACTCAGCGACGACTACGAGTGGATTCCGCTGCGGCTGCCGCCGGACGTGACGCGCCTCAGCGCATCGACCCGCCTGGCGATCGAGGCCGAGTACCGCGGCTGGGAGCTGACCCGGGTGCGGCTCTACACCGACGGCAGCCGGCGGATCCTGCTGCGGCGCCGCAAGACAGCAGTCGACCGGTCGCGGTTAACCGACCAGCCGGGCCCGTGATCTACGACGCGGTGCGCCGGGCGTTGTTCCTGGCACCGCCGGAACGCATCCACTCGCTGGTCTTCGCGGCGTTGCGCGGTGCCACCGCCACCGACGCGACGCGCCGGCAGTTGCGCCGCAGGCTGGCCAGCGCCGACCCGGTACTGGCCAGCACGGTGTTCGGGGTCCGCTTTTCCGGTCCGCTCGGCCTGGCCGCGGGTTTCGACAAGGACGGCCTGGGGCTCAATACTTGGGGCGCAATGGGATTCGGCTACGCCGAAGTCGGCACCGTGACCATGCAGGCGCAACCCGGAAACCCCGCACCCCGACTGTTCCGGCTGCCGGCCGACCGCGCGCTGCTCAACCGGATGGGCTTCAACAACGAGGGTGCCGGACACCTGGCGCTGCGGCTGGCCCGCCACCGCCCGGAGATCCCGATCGGGGTGAACATCGGGAAGTCCAAGACGACACCGGCTCCGCAGGCCGCCGCCGAGTACGCCGCCGCCGCCCGGCTGCTCGGCCCGCTGGCCGCCTATCTGGTGGTCAACGTCAGCTCGCCGAACACGCCCGGGCTTCGCGACCTGCAGGGTGTGGCGGCACTGCGGCCGATCCTGACCGCGGTGCTCGCCGAGACCGACACCCCCGTGCTGGTGAAGATCTCCCCCGACCTGGCCGACCCGGACATCGACGCCGTCACCGACCTGGCCGGCGAGGTCGGGCTGGCCGGGATCGTCGCCACCAACACCACGGTGTCGCGGACGGGTCTGCGCACACCCGGGGCAGCCGAACTCGGGCCGGGCGGCGTGTCCGGTCCGCCACTGGCCGCACGCTCCCTGCAGGTGCTGCACCGGGTACGCGCCCGCGCCGCTGACCGCCTGACGCTGATCAGTGTCGGCGGCATCGAGACCGCCGACGACGCCTGGCAGCGGATCACCGCCGGGGCGTCGCTGCTGCAGGGCTACACCGGATTCGTCTACGGCGGCGCCCTGTGGGCCAAGCACATTCACGACGGGATCGCCGCACGGCTGCATGCCGGCGGGTTTACCGGTCTCGCGGCCGCCGTCGGATCGGCGGCGCGCTAGGCCTGCTCGTAGGTGCCGTGGATCACGGCGCGCGCGACGGAGTGCATGAACAGGTTGAAGCCCAGATAAGCCGGGCTGGCATCGGCGTCGATCTCGAGCTTCTCGACCCCGACCGCATGCACGACCACGAAGTAGCGGTGGTAGCCGTGCCCGGCCGGCGGGGCGGCACCGACGTAGCGGTGCAGCCCCGCGTCGTTGCGCAACGTGATCGCGTCCCCGGGCAGGCTCGAGCCGTCACCCGCACCGGCGGGCAACTCGCTGACCGTGTCGGGCAGGTTCGCCACCGCCCAGTGCCAGAATCCCGACGCGGTCGGGGCGTCCGGGTCGAAGACGGTGACCGCGAAGCTGCGCGTCTGCTCGGGAAATCCCGACCAGCTCAGCTGGGGCGAGAGGTCCTGGCCGCCCGCTCCCATGATGCCGCTGACCTGAGCCGTCTTCAGCGGACGGCCGTCGGTGACGTCGGAGCTCGTCAGTTCGAAGGTGGGCAGCTCGGGCAGGTAGTCGTAGGGGTTGTACGGGAAGGCCATGGCGAGTCCTCTCGTGTCGTCGGTCGATCTCAGCAGTGCGTCAGGAAATGCTCGAGAACCCGGGTGCCGAAGTGCAGCGCGTCCACCGGCACACGTTCGTCCACTCCGTGAAACAGCGCGGCGAAGTCGAGGTCCGCCGGGAGCCGCAGCGGTGCGAATCCGAAGCAGCGGATGCCGAGTTTGGCGAAGGCCTTCGCGTCGGTGCCGCCGGAAAGCATGTAGGGCACCGTCCGCGAGTCCGGGTCGACGGCCAGGATGGCCGCGTTCATCGCCTCCACCAGGTCGCCGTCGAAACCGGTTTCGTAGGAGGACAATTCGGAGATCCACTCCCGGGTGATGCCCGGGCCGATGATCTCGTCGATCTCGCGCTCGAAGGCGGCCTGCCGGCCCGGCAGCACCCGGCAGTCGATCACCGCCTCGGCGGTGGCCGGGATGACGTTGGCCTTGTACCCGGCCCGCAGCATGGTCGGGTTGGCGGTGTCGCGAAGCGTCGCGCCCAGCATGCGGGCCATCGGACCCAGCTTGGCGACCGAGCCTTCCAGGTCGTCGGTGTCGAAGGGCAGCCCGGTCTCCTCGGACACCGCGGCCAGGAACTGGGCGACGGTGTCGGTGAGAATCATCGGGAACTGATGGCGGCCGAGCCGGGCCACCGCATCGGCGATGGCGGTGACGGCGTTGTCGTCGCTGACCATCGAGCCGTGCCCGGCCCGGCCGCGGGCGGTCAGCCGCATCCACAGCAGACCCTTCTCCGCGGTCTCGATGAGATACAGCCGTCGCTCGCCGCCGTCGCGGCGCGGCACCGTGACCGAGAATCCGCCGACTTCACCGATCGCTTCGCTGACGCCGTCGAAGAGGTCGGGGCGGTGCTCGACGAGCCAGTGCGCGCCGTA
>NZ_JBJTCF010000005.1:0-22971 GCF_046091765.1 Mycobacterium sp. | reverse complement strand
TGTGTGGCCGCCCGCCCCGCCCCTCCGCGCTGGGTGCCGATGGGGATCCAGGATTCCCTGTGGCTGGAGATGGACCGGCCGACCAACGCCATGGTGGCCGACGTCGCGGTGTGGACCGCCGAGCCCGTGGACTTCGTGCGGCTGCAGGCGGCGATCACCGAACGTTTCGTCGAGCGCTACCCGGTGTTCCGCAGCCGGGCCGTTCGCGACAACGACGGCAACTGGGGTTGGGAGCAGGACCCCGCTTTCGATATCGCCCACCATGTCAGCACCGCCACCCTGACCGACCCCGGCGATCCGCGAGGCATGCACGCCCTGGTGGCCGCGCATCGCACCGAGTTGCTCGGCAGCGACCGGCCGCTGTGGCGGGTCATCTTTGTCGAGCGCTACCGCGGCGGGAGCGCCATGATTCTGCGCAGCCACCACGCGATGGCCGACGGGATGCGCATGGTCCAGTTGGCGATGAGCCTGTTCGACGCCTCCCCGCAGGGCGGAGCGATCCTGGGTCCGGCGGTAGCCCAGTACGGCGCCCAGTCCGAGCCGGCCCGGCCGAAGGCGCGGTGGCTGCGAGGGGCCGCCGGCGAATTCACCGCGGTCGCGCGGGCCGCCGGACGGTGGCTGGCGAATGTGCGCAGGGGAAGGACCGCCACGACCGCTCGGCCGGCGCTGCGCGCCGCCGGACTCGGCCGCCTCGCGTTCCGCAACCCGCTGGGTGCGCTGCACTCCGCGCTGCACGGCCTTCGCAGGGCGTCATCGGGGGCCGCGACGGCGCTGCGGCGAACGCTGCCCGCCGGCGGCGCGCTGGCCGGTGTCGTGGCCGCCGCGCCCGGTGACCTCGATACCGCCCGCAAGCTCGTACTGGGCACCCGCAACGACGTCACCCTGTGGACCGGACCGGCGAGCGGCTTCAAGGGCGTCGCCTGGTCGCCGCCCCTGCCGCTGGCCGCTGTGAAGGCCGTCGCCAAGGCGCACGGCTGCACCGTCAACGATGTCCTGGTGGCCACCGTCGCCAGTGCGCTGCATGACTACCTGCGATCGCGAGACGCCCAGTGCGCTTCGGTGGCGTTCATGGTGCCGGTCAACCTCAAGCCGCTCGACCTGAGCCTGCCGGAAACGTTGGGTAACGAGTTCGCGCTCGTGCAACTTGAGCTGCCCACCGATGAGCCCGATCCGGTCGCGGTGCTGAGGATCGCCCAGCGGCGGATGGACCGGATCAAACGTAGCCACGAGGCCGCGATCGCCTTCCGGCTGCAGGAGGCGATCGCCAGGTTCAGCCAGACCATGTACGAGGCGTCGGTGGAGTTGTTCACCAACCGCACGGTCGGGGTGCTCACCAATGTGCCCGGGCCGCCGATCCCGGTCTACCTGGCGGGTGCACTGGTGGAGGGAATCGCCGGCTGGGCCCCCGTCTCCGGAGACCAACCGATGAGCTTCAGCATCTGCAGCTACAACGGCGACGTCGTGGTGGGCATCGCCTGCGACACCGAACTGGTACCCGGCCACGAGGGCATCGTCGACGGCTTCGCTGCCGCCTTCGACCGGTTGGTCGCACGCACTCCCGGGGCCGGCGTGAGCCCGATGATCTGACGCCGCAGCAGCAGGGCATCTGACCGATCCGGCTGCCGGTCCCTCGCCTTCCGGAAGGGTCGCGACGCGTCGGCGTACGCTTCGGTTTTTCAGGCACCGGTACACGCCCCACAGACAAGGAGGCACCACGACACGATGGCGACTGACACTATCCTCAAGGCGGCCAGCATCATCACCATGGACGAGGCGCTGCCTCGGGCGCGGGCGCTGGCGTTCGACTCGGGTACCGGCCGCATCACCGCGATCGGCTCGCTCTCGCAGGTGCAGGCGGCGGCACCCGGTGTCGCGGTGACCGACCTGGGCCCCACGGTGCTGATGCCCGGGTTCGTCGAACCGCACAGTCACCCGCTGCTGTCCGGGATGGCGACCCAGGAGCCGGCCTACTGGGTGTCGCCCAACGTCGGGATTCCCACCTGGGCGGACGTTCAGAAGATCTTCGCCAAGGCACATAAGGAGACACCCCCGGATCAGGTGCTGATCTTCAACGGGGTCGATCGGCTGCTGCAGCAGGCACCGCTTCCGACCCGGGCGGTGCTCGACCCGATCTTCGGTTCGCGCCCGGTCGTGGTGATCGACAACTCCGGACACGGCATCTACTTCAACAGCGCCACAGTGCAATTGATGGGCTGGCCTGACGGCAAGGCGCCGGCCGATCCGGTGGGTGGCACCTTCGGCCGCGAGGCCGACGGGGTGACCAGTGACGGCACCGCCTTCGAGTCCGGCGCGCTGATGATGGTGGTGGGCGCGGTGCTGCCCAAGGCCATCCCGCATCCGCTGCACTCCGGTGCGTTGTTCTACAAGCTGATGGCGGCCAACGGTGTCACCGCCACCTCGGAGCACACCTACAACTCGCGGCAGTACCAGGGTTATGCCGCGCTGTCCTCGGTCCCGGACTGTCCGCTGCGTCTGCACCTCTACCACATGTCGATCGAGCCGGACGCTGCCGCAGATCTCACCTTCCCCAAGCCGGACCTGGTGAGCAAGGTCGGCATCAAACTGTGGGCCGACGGCTCACCGTGGATCGGCAACGTCGCGATTTCCTTCGAATACCTCGACAACGAGACCACTCGCACGGCGCAGATCGAGTTGGGCCCACGCGGCGAGGCCGAAATGAATTACACCCGAGCCCAACTCGACGAGATTCTCGATCAGTTCGTGCCGACCGGGTATCAGATGGCCTTTCACTGCAACGGCGACGTCGGTTTCGACGTGGTGCTCGACGCCTATCAGCGGGCGCTGGCGAAGTTCAAGCTGCTCGGCTCCGATCACCGCTGGCGGGTCGAGCACCTCGGCGCGGCGCGGCGAGACCAGTTCGAGCGCGCCGCCTCCCTCGGTGTCACCTGCTCGCTGAGTCCGTTCCAGTACATCTACTGGGGCGATCTCCTCGACGGCGTGATGTTCGACTCCGAACACGGTTCGCAGTGGCAGCGCACCCGTGACGCGTTCGAGGCGGGGGTGCGGCCCAGCTATCACAACGACGGGTCGGTGTCGCCGCCGAACCAGCTGTACAACGTGCAGCAGACCGTGACGCGGACCACCGTCAACGGCAAGGTCCACGGTGCCGACCAGGCGGTCACCCTGGATCAGGCGCTGCGGGCGATCACCGTCAACGGGGCCTACCAGCTCAAGCGCGACCACGAGATCGGTTCGCTTGCCGTCGGTAAGTACGCCGACCTCGTCGAACTCTCCGCGGACATCTATACCGTCCCCGTCGATCAGATCGTCGACCAAGTGAAGGTTCTGGGAACGTGGTTGGGCGGGCGCAAGATCGACATCGACGCGTTCGTGGAACAGGTCCGCGGAATCGACCCGACCGAGCAGGGCATGGCAGAAGAACTTGCCCAGCAGGTCGGAACCCGCAAGTGCTGCTAGCAAGTCCGATACCGTGTGGCGATGCTGAGATTCCTGCTGGCTGCCGCGATCGCGGCGGGGACCGGCGTGGCCGCGGCGCCGCCGGGCTGGGCCGACCCCGAACCCCCGCCCCCCGCCTTGCCGATTCCCGACGTCACGAACTACCTGCCGATGAACCCGGCGGACTACACGGTCAATGGCGGCAAGTGGTACGCCTTCGCCGGTCCGCCCGGTGTGGTCTGCGTTCTGGACACCCTCAACGGTGACTACGGCTGCAGCGGACCGCTGCCGGGTGCGCCGGGCGGCGTCAACCTGGTCACCGGAGCGCCGGTGGGCCCGCCGAGATTCGACTCCGCCGATCCCGGGATCTACGCCGCCGCCGGCGAGGTCCGGCCGCTGCTGCCCGGTACCCGGCTGAGCTACCGGCAGGTGTTCTGCGGGGTGGACGACACCGGTGTGGTGGCCTGCTTGAATGCCCGTGAGCAGGTCGGTTTCGTTGTCGGACCCAACGGCACCTACATCGGGGCGAACGCGCCCGCTCCGGTCGGCGTGACCGACGCCAATTGAACGGACGTCACTGACAGAGATGAGGCCCGGCCATGACCGATGATGCGGCACGGTTCGGTGACCCCCGCATCCCCGCGGAGACGATCACCTCGCAATCGCACCTCTTCCGCCTCAGTGCCGTGGCGCCCACCACCTACGACGGCGGCTCGCTGCAGCAGGCGCACGAGGACAATTTCCCCATCCTCAAAGGCCAGGAGGCGAGCATCCAGCTCATCACCCTGCAGCCCGGCGGAATCCGGGAACCGCACTGGCACCCCAGCGCCTGGGAGATCAACCTCGTTCTGCGCGGTGTGGCGACCTGGGTGCTCATCGACGGCAACGGAAACCACGAGAGTTTCGAGGCCAACGTCGACGACGTCGTCTTCGCGCCGCAGGGTTCCTTCCACTTCTTCGAGAACCGGGGTGGTGCGGACCTCGACGTGCTGATCATCCAGAACACCAGTGCACCGGAAACCAAGGACAACATCGGGATCGCCCAGAGCCTCAGTAAAATCCCGGCGCGCGTGCTGTCCGCTCTGTTCGGCGCGAGCGAAGAGACCTTCGCTTCGTTGAAGAAGTCCGACGATGCCGTCGTCATCCTGCGTTCCCCCTGACTGCGAAAGAGCCGACCGATGAAACGCTGCGATCATGCCGATTAACCGGCGCAAGGTCCTCGGCGGCGCCGGCCTGGCCGGTGCGGCTGCCGCCGCCGGGGCGGGCGTGGATCGACTGCTGATCGGCGCCGAGTCCGGCCCGCGCACCGGACCGGATTCGGCCGCCGATGCGCTGGCAGACGACGCGGCGCGATTCGGTGATCCGCGTATCCCCGCGGAGTTGATCACCTCCCAATCGCACCTGTACCGGCTCGGCGCGCAACCGCCCGTGACGCATGACGGTGGCTCGTTCCGCCAGGCATCGGGGGAGAACTTCCCGATCCTGCGGGGGCAGGAGGCCAGCATCGTGCTGCTCACCCTGCAGCCCGGCGGGATCCGGGAGCCGCATTGGCATCCCAGCGCCTGGGAACTCAACATCGTCACCAGCGGGGTCGCGTCCTGGGTCATCATCGACGGCAACGGAAACCACGAGAGTTTCGAGCAACAGACCGGCGATGTCGTTTTCGCCCCGCAGGGCTCGTTCCACTACTTCGAGAATCGCGGCCCGGCGGACATGAAGATCGTGATCATCCAGAACACCAGTGCGCCCGAGGACGCCGACAACATCGGCATCGGCGAGTCGCTGAGCCGACTGCCGACCCGGGTGCTGTCCGCGATCTTCGGTGTCCCCGCACAGACCTTCGACTCGTTCCGGAAGATCGACACGTCCATCGTCATCCTGCGATCCCCATAAGCCCAGCTCAACGCGGCTGACAGCCGGGTGGTGTCCTCGTTCTGCAGGACCCGGAATCATCAACCGCCGGGTCGGTCGGGCCGATGCCGCCGGGGCCGCGCAGAACAGATAGTGGGTTCAGACGTCAGCGCGACGTCCGAAAGGAACCCACAGACATGACCACGCTTCTCGAGCAGATCCCGTCGCTGGCCCGGGCGTTCGGCCCCGGCCCGGTCGAGCGCAGCGCCACACCGGTATCCCGGCCCCAGCCGGCGATCATTCTCACCGACGACGCCTTCCGGACTCCGCGCGCCAAGGTCGCACACGGCCTGGTCCGCGGCAGCACCCGCTTCGACATCCGCGCCGTCGTCGACGCAACCTGCGCCGGCTCCGACGCCGGGATCCTCCTGGAGGGCCGGGCCGCCGGCATCCCCGTCGTCGCCGATCTTTCCCGGGCCCGATTCCTGGCCGGCGACGGCCGTCCGGCGGCCATCCTCGGAGTGGCCCCGCACGGCGGCCGGCTCACCCCTGAACTGCACGCCGAACTGGTGCGGGCGCTGCACCACGGTTTCGACCTCGTCAGCGGTCTGCACGACTACCTCTGCGACGACCCGGTGATTGCGCCGCTGGCCAAGCGCCTCGGCGCGACGCTCACCGACGTTCGTAAACCGCCGACCCACCGGCCGCTGCGGTACTGGACCGGCGAGGTGACCGAACTGCGCGCGACTCGCGTGGCGGTGCTGGGCACCGACTGCATGGTGGGCAAGCGCACCACGTCGCGTCTGCTGGTGACGGCACTGCGCGAGACCGGCACCTCCGCTGAGATGATCCACACCGGCCAGACCGGCTGGATGCAGGGCGGGAGCTACGGCATCGTGCTGGATTCGATGCCGTGTGACTTCATCGCCGGGGAAATCGAAGGCGCCATGCTGGCGTGCGCGGCCGGAGTCGATCCCGATGTCATGGTCCTGGAAGGGCAGTCGGCTCTGAGCAACCCGGCGGGCAGCGGAGCCGGCTCGCGCGGGCTCCTGGTCGCCGGCGACGCGCACGCGATCGTGCTGCAGCACAGCCCCGCGCGGATCTATTTCGACGGCTTGGAGGACCGCGGCTTCCGGATCCCCGACATCGCCGACGAGATCTCGCTGCTGGAGCGCTTCGGCCGGCCGGTGTGCGCGGTGACGATCAACACCTCGGGCATGGACCCGGCCACCGTCGACGCGGAGTGCGCGCGACTCGAGGAGCGCCTGGGCCGCCCGGTGGTGGCGCCGCTGGAGCAGGGCATCGGACGCGTGGTCGAGGTCGTGCGCGGCCTGGCGGGTAAGTGACCCGCATCGCCGTGACGACGTTCAGCGCCGCCACGCGGCGCAGCACCTGGCGATCGGTGAGTGAGCACCCCTGCCTGGCCGTGCTGCTGTGGGCCGCACTGCCGGTGGAGACCGCCGCCGCGGCCAACCTGGTGCTGCGGGTGGGCAATGTCGACTCCACCGGCGGTGGTGTGCTGGGCGTAGGTGCGGCGTTCGCGGCGATGTCGCTGGCTTTCGCCCTCGCGGTGATCCCGGCCGGGGTGCTGGTGGACCGCACGCCCGCGCGGCGAACCTTCGCCGTCGCCCTGATGTTGCGGGCACTGCCGATGCTGCTCGGGGGAATCCTCGCGCTCGGTGGTGGGCTGACGACCACCGCTGTGGTCGCACTGGCCGCCGGAGACGGGCTCGCGATGGCACTGCTGCGTCCGTCGTGGCAGCACTTCCAAGCCAGCCTGGTGCCCGCGGAGGCCGCCCGCGACGCGGCCGTGCTCGACGACTGGATCGCGCGCGCCGGGGCGCTGCTCGGAGCGGCCGGCGGTGGGCTGCTGGTCGCGATCGGACTGACCGGGGTCGGGCAGGTCGCCTGTGCTCTGGGGTTCCTGCCACTGCTGGCCGCCGTGGCGCGGGGTCTCGGCGCCGGGCTGTGCCCGCCGCGCCCCGATTCCGACACCGCGCGCACCCTGCGCAGCGCGTGGTCGGCTCTGCGGAGGGTGCCCCGACTGCGGGAAGCCACCCGGGCCGACGTCGTACTGCAACTGGCGTTGCCGGCCGGTGTGCTTGCCCCGGCGGTCACCGTGGCGATCTCGGCTGTCGACTACCTCTGGCTCATCGCGCTGGCCGCGGCGACGGGCGCGCTGGCCGGCATGAGCTTCGTGACGTGGGCGTGGCACCGGGTGTGCCACGCGCGACTGCTGCGCTACTCCGCAGCCATCCTGGTGGCCGTGCTTGTCGTGGAAGCCGTCGCGCTGTCGGGTGGCGCGGCGTTGACCCTCTCCCGGCTGGGCGCGGCGTGCCTGGCGGTGGCCGCCGGTGAGGCGGCCATGACGGTGATGATCGGCGTGACCGGCGCCATCGTGCAGGCCGACGCGCCCGCAGATGTCCGCGGAGCCGTCACCGGTCTCGCGCAGGCACCGCGGCACCTGGCGACGTTCGCGTCCGCGTCGGCCCTGGGTCTGGTGATGGCGTGGGCGGGTCCGGCGGTGGCGCTGGGCGCACTGGCCGTGGCACTGCTGGCGGCCGTGGCGCTGCTTGGCGGGTTCCGGCGATTGCGGCTCACACCGACGACAGATAACGGTGCGTGACGATCCGCTGCGCCAGCGCGAGCGCCGGACTACCCAGACGGCTCCACCACGTCGCAGGCTTCGAGAACGCCACCACCTCGGTGTAGACCCCGCCGTCGGCGGGGTCGAAGCGCACCCCGAACATCTCCTCGCCGGCAACCGGATGGCCGGGCAGGCTGCCGTAGGCGAACCCGCGCCGATCGGCGTCGTCGAGCACGTAGACCACCCGGCACGGCGCCACGAACGGCCCGAGCCGGCCGAGAACCTCGGTGCCGACGTGGGCCGCCTCGGTGGTCGCGGTGACCCTCAGCCCGGCTCCGCGCAGCATGCCGTAGCGCAGGATCGCTGCGCCGGCCCGCTCGAAGCGCTCGCGGCCGGACCCGATCCGCTGGCAGATCCGGACGTGGCGGTAGCCGACGGGCAGTGTCCCGGCGGTCGCCCCGACTTCCGGATAGGTCAACGGCAGGCCGGCCAGATCCTTCAGCTCCATGACGTCACCACCGCTCCAGCATGCCGCACCGGGCTGTCGCCGCCCGTACTGTGAGCCCATGGCCGCCGACCCGCCTCCCCGCGCGGGGTTCAGAGCCGGCTGGTCACGTCGGCGGGACCGGTTGCGGCAGCGGCCGGCTGCCGACTTCGCCTATCGCGTGGCGGTGGGCGTGGTCGGTCTGGCCGTGCTGTTCGTCGGCATCGCGGCGATCCCCTACCCGGGACCGGGATGGGCGATCGTGTTCCTCGGGCTGGCCATCCTGGCCTCGGAGTTCTACTGGGCACACCGCACGCTGAGCTACACCCGGGGGCGCTACGACACCGCGATGAGCTGGTTCCGGCGGCAGAGCTGGTGGGTGCAGGCGATGGGCGCGGTGCTCACCGCGGCCGCGGTGGTGGCGACCCTGTGGCTGCTGGGGGCATTGGCGTGGTCGGCCCGGCTGGTCGGACTCGACCACCCCGCCCTGGACAGCCCGATCGGTCGGGGGGCCTGATCAGGGCTGCCGTTAGCATGAACGCGGCCAGTCGCGACCTGTCGCGAACGGCAGTGACCGGTCGCGACCGAAAGTGACAACAGTGAGCGCCCCCGCAAGTCCCGCCCCGGCAGCCCAGATCAGGGTTGCCGCCGGAACCACCGCCGCGGCGGCGGTCCGCGACGCCGGTCTGCCCGGGCGCGGGGAGCCGGGCGCCGTCGTGGTGGTGCGCGACGCCGAGGGCGCGATGCACGATCTGAGCTGGGCGCCGCAGGCCGATGCCGAGGTCACCCCGGTGGCCGCCGACTCCGACGAGGGCCGCAGCGTGATCCGCCACTCCGCCGCGCACGTGCTCGCCCAGGCCGTCCAGGAACTGTTCCCCGCGGCCAAGCTGGGTATCGGCCCGCCCATCACCGACGGCTTCTACTACGACTTCGACGTTCCGGAGGCCTTCACCCCCGAGGACCTGGAGGCGCTGGAGAAGCGGATGCGCCAGATCGTCAAAGAGGGGCAACTGTTCTCCCGGCGGGTCTACAGCTCCGCCGAGGAGGCCCGCCGCGAACTCGCCGCCGAGCCTTACAAGCTCGAGCTGATCGACGACAAGTCCGGCGATCCGGACGTGATGGAGGTCGGGGGCGACGAACTGACGGCTTATGACAACCTCAACCCCCGCACCCGGGAGAGGGTCTGGGGCGATCTGTGTCGCGGACCGCACGTGCCCACCACCAAGTACATCCCGGCGTTCCGGCTGACCCGAAGCTCGGCGGCCTACTGGCGGGGCGACCAGAGCAAAGCCAGCCTGCAGCGGATCTATGGCACCGCCTGGGAGTCGCAGGAGGCGTTGGACCGTCACCTTGAGCTGCTCGAGGAGGCTCAGCGGCGCGATCACCGCAAGCTTGGCGTCGAGCTGGACCTGTTCAGCTTCCCCGACGAGATCGGTTCGGGCCTGGCGGTCTTTCACCCCCGGGGGGGCATCGTGCGCCGCGAACTCGAGGAGTATTCGCGGCGCAAGCACATCGAGGCCGGCTACGAGTTCGTCAACACCCCGCACATCACCAAGGAGCAGCTCTACGTCACCTCCGGACATCTCCAGTGGTACGCCGACGGGATGTTCCCGCCCATGCACATCGATGCCGAGTACGGCGCCGATGGGGCGCTGCGCAAGCCGGGGCAGGACTACTACCTCAAGCCGATGAACTGCCCCATGCATCACCTGATCTACCGCTCCCGGGGCCGCTCGTATCGGGAACTTCCGCTGCGGCTCTTCGAGTTCGGCACCGTCTACCGCTACGAGAAGTCCGGAGTGGTGCACGGGCTGACCCGGGTGCGGGGGATGACCCAGGACGATTCGCACATCTATTGCACCCGCGAGCAGATGCGCGACGAACTCTCCTCGCTGCTGCGGTTCGTGCTCGATCTGCTGGCCGACTACGGCCTCGACGATTTCTTCCTGGAGCTGTCCACCAAGGATCCGCAGAAGTACGTCGGCTCCGACGAACTGTGGGAGGAGGCGACTGAGACGCTGCGCGAGGTGGCCGAGTCCTCCGGACTGCACCTGGTGCCCGATCCCGGGGGTGCGGCGTTCTACGGACCCAAGATTTCGGTGCAGGTTCGCGACGCTCTGGGCCGCAGCTGGCAGATGTCCACGATTCAGCTCGACTTCACCATGCCCGAACGCTTCGAGTTGGAGTACACCGCCGCCGACGGCACCCGCCAGCGTCCGGTGCTGATCCACCGCGCGCTGTTCGGTTCGATCGAGCGCTTCTTCGGCATTCTCACTGAGCACTACGCCGGTGCCTTCCCTGCTTGGCTGGCACCGGTGCAGGTGGTCGGCATACCCGTCGCTGAGAACCATGTCGCCTACCTGGAAGATGTTGCCGCCGAACTGAAGTCGCACGGTGTTCGGGTGGAGGTCGACACCAGTGACGACCGGATGGCGAAGAAGATCGTCAACCACACCAACCAGAAGGTGCCCTTCATGCTGCTCGCGGGCGACCGTGACGTCGAGGCCGGGGCGGTGAGCTTCAGGTTCGGGGATCGCAGCCAGATCAACGGCGTACCCCGGGGCGAGGCGCTGTCCGTGATTCGGGCCTGGATCGCCGACCGCGAGAACGCCACTCCCAGCGCCGAGTCGGTGAAGGTCGGCGGTGACTGACGAGCGCCCGCCGATGATCGACACCGGGGTGGGAGACCCGGACCGTCTGCAGCGCCTCTGGACGCCGCATCGGCTCAGCTACATCGTGGACACCCCCCGACCCCGCGACGCCGCGCCGTCCAAGCAGCCCTTCACCGACATACCCACCCTCGCCGACGAGGACGGCCTGATCGTCGCCCGAGGCGAGCTGGTCTATGCGGTGCTCAACCTCTATCCCTACAACCCGGGACACCTGATGGTCGTGCCCTACCGGCAGGTCTCGGAGCTGGAGGATCTGACCGACCCCGAGAGCACCGAGTTGATGCTGTTCACCCAGAAGGCAATCCGGGTCATCAAGTCGGTGTCGCGGCCCGACGGTTTCAACGTCGGTCTCAACCTCGGCAGGTCGGCCGGCGGCTCGTTGGCCGAGCACCTGCACGTACACGTGGTGCCGCGCTGGTCTGGTGATGCCAACTTCATCACCGTCGTCGGGGAGACCAAGACCATCCCGCAACTGCTGCGCGACACCCGCAAACTGCTGGCCGACGAGTGGGCGGATCGGTGAGCGATTTCTACCTGATGACGCGGGCGGCCTACGTCAGGCTCAGCGCACCGCTGGCCAAGGCCGCGCTGCGGGTGGGACTCACCCCCGACACGGTGACCATCATCGGGACGGCCGGATCGGTACTGGCGGCACTGACCCTGTTGCCCATCGGCGAGCTCTGGTGGGGAGCGGTGGCAGTGTTTTTCTTCGTCCTGGCCGACATGCTCGACGGGGCGATGGCCCGGGAACGTGGCGGGGGAACCCGGTTCGGGTCTGTGCTCGACGCGGTCTGCGACCGGATCAGCGACGGCGCGGTGTTCTGCGGGCTGCTGTGGTGGGCGGCGTTCGGCCTGCGCAGCACCTCGCTGGTGGTCGCCACCTTGATCTGCCTGGTGACCTCCCAGGTGATCTCCTACATCAAGGCCCGTGCCGAGGCCAGCGGTCTCAACGGCAGCGGCGGGCTCATCGAACGGCCCGAACGGCTGGTGATCGTGCTGCTGGGGACCGGACTGGCGGATCTGCCGTGGTTTCCCATTCCGGCCGCGCTGCCGGTCGCGATGTGGCTGCTGGCGGTCGCCAGCCTGCTCACCGTCGGTCAGCGACTGCACAGCGTGCGCAGCTCACCGGGTGCGATGGACGGCACGGACGGGACGCTGGGAGTCGAGCGCAGGGGCGGCGAGCCGGGAAGCCCGCAGTCGTGATGGCCGGCCCGGTCGCACTGCGCAAGCCGGCCCCCTGGGGGGACTGGGGATACGCGGCTGGCTGGCAGTTGGTCCGGGCGATGCCCGAAGGCCTGGCGCGCAACATCTTCGGCGCGGGGGCGCGGTATGCCGCCCGGGGTGGAGGTCCGCAGCAACTCCGCCGCAACCTGGCCCGGGTGATCGGTACCGAGCCCGAGCGGGTGCCCGACGGGCTGATGAGGGCCTCACTGGCCTCCTACGCCCGCTACTGGCGCGAGGCGTTTCGGCTCCCGTCGATGGACCACGCCGCACTGACCGATCGGCTCAACGCGGTCTTTCGGGGCGCGGAGAAGTTCGACGACGCGTTGCTCGGCGGCCGTGGTGCGGTGATGGCCCTGCCGCACAGCGGAAACTGGGACATGGCCGGGGTGTGGCTGGCTCAGAAGTACGGCACCTTCACCACCGTCGCCGAGCGGCTCAAGCCGGAGTCGCTGTATCGCCGCTTCATCGACTACCGGGAGAGCCTGGGCTTCGAGGTGCTGCCGCTGACCGGCGGCGAGCGCCCGCCGCTGGAGATTCTGGCCGAGCGCCTGCGCGCGAACAGGTTCGTCTGCCTGATGGCCGACCGCGACCTCACCCGCGCCGGGGTGCCGGTCGAATTCTTCGGCGAGCCGACCCGGATGCCGGCCGGCCCGGCGAAGCTGGCGATCCAGACCGGCGCCCCGCTGCACCCCGCGCACGTGTTCTACGACGGCGAGGACTGCGTGGTCCAGATCGATGACGCGCTGGACACCCGCTCGGGCGATGTCGGTGTTGTCACGCAGGCGCTGGCCGACCGGTTCGCCGTCAACATCGCCGCCCATCCCCAGGACTGGCACATGCTCCAGCCGCTGTGGCTGGCCGACCTCTCCGAGCAGCGGCGCGCGGGCCTCGAGGGGCACGGGACCTGATGCGCATCGGGATGGTCTGCCCCTATTCGTTCGACGTTCCCGGCGGGGTGCAGTCGCACGTGCTGCAGCTCGCCGAGGTGATGCGCGCGCGCGGCCACGACGTCAGTGTGCTGGCCCCCGCCACAGACGATGCCGACCTGCCTGATTACGTGGTCTCCGGCGGGAAGGCGGTCCCCATCCCGTACAACGGCTCGGTGGCCCGGCTGCGGTTCGGTCCGGCCACCCACCGGAAGGTCAAGAAGTGGCTCGCCGACGGCGACTTCGACGTGCTGCACCTGCATGAGCCCAACGCGCCGAGCCTGTCGATGCTGGCGCTGATGATCGCCGAGGGTCCGATCGTTGCGACGTTTCACACCTCGACGACGAAGTCGTTGACGCTCAGCGTGTTTCAGGGAATCCTGCGACCGTGGCATGAGAAGATCGTCGGCCGCATCGCGGTCTCCGACCTGGCCCGGCGCTGGCAGATGGAGGCGCTCGGCTCTGATGCGGTGGAGATCCCCAACGGCGTGGACGTCTCCGCGATCGCTTCGGCACCGTTGCTGAGCGGCTATCCGCGATCCGGAAAGACCGTGCTCTTCCTGGGCCGCTACGACGAACCGCGCAAGGGCATGGCGGTGCTGCTGGGCGCACTGCCTGCACTCGTGGAGCGCTTCGGCGACGTGCAGATCCTCATCGTCGGGCGCGGCGACGAGGATGAACTGCGGGAGAGCGTGGGAGACCTGGCCGGCCATCTGAGATTCCTCGGCCAGGTCGACGATGCCGAGAAGGCCTCGGCGCTGCGGAGTGCCGACGTCTACTGCGCACCCAACACCGGCGGTGAGAGCTTTGGCATCGTGCTCGTCGAGGCGATGGCGGCCGGGACCCCGGTGGTCGCCAGCGACCTTGACGCTTTCCGCCGGGTGCTGCAGGACGGCAAGGCCGGACGGCTGGTCCCGGTGGAGGACTCCGAGGCGCTGGCTGCCGGACTGATCAGTGTGCTGTGCGACGACGGACTGCGGGCGCGCTATGTCAGGGCGGCCGCCGCCGCGGTGCGCCGCTACGACTGGGCGGTGGTGGCCGACGAGATCATGCGGGTGTACGAGACGGTGGCCGCCGCCGGGGCGAAGGTCGCGGTCGCCGGCTGATGGAGCCGGACTAGTGGCCCCGGGCCTGTACTGGTCGCTGACCGCCGTGCTGGTCGCGGTCCTCATCGTGCTCGCCGCGTGGGCCTATCAGACCGCCAACCGGCTCGACCGGCTGCACGTCCGCTACGACCTGTCCTGGCAGGCGCTGGACGCCGCGCTGGCCCGTCGCGCGGTGGTCGCCCGGGCGGTCGCCGCCGACGCCCGCGGCGGCGATCCCGAAGACGGCCGGCTGGCGGCTCGGCTGGCCGCCCTGGCCGACACCGCCGAACGGGCTCCCCGGTCCGCCCGCGAAGCCTGCGAGAACGAACTGTCCACCGCGCTGGCACGTGTCGATCCGTCCACCGTTCCGGCGGCCCTGGTCGCCGAACTGGCCGACGCCGAGGCGCGGGTGCTACTGGCCCGGCGTTTTCACAACGACGCCGTCCGCGACACCCTGGCGCTGCGCGAGCGCCGCCCGGTGCGTTGGCTGCGATTGGGCGGACGAGCGGCGCTGCCGCACTACTTCGAGATCGCCGAACCAGCCCAGCGATGACCCGGACCTCGGCGCGCGTGATCCTGCTCGACGAGCACGGGGCTGTGCTGCTGCTGTGCGGCTCGGATCCGGCGATCACCGACGGCAGCGCGCCGCGGTGGTGGTTCACCGTCGGCGGGCAGGCCCGCCGGGGTGAGTCACTGGCCGCTGCGGCGGCGCGCGAACTGGCCGAGGAGACCGGACTGCGGGTGCGACCGGGCCGGCTCGTCGGGCCGGTCTGGCGACGCGACGCGGTGTTCCGCTTCAACGGGGCGGTGATCTCCAGCGCGGAGTTCTTCTTCGTTCACCGCACCCCGCGGTTCGTGCCGTCGACCGCCGGGCACACCGCGCTGGAGCGCGGCTACCTCCACGACCACCGCTGGTGTGACGCGCCCGCGATCGCCGAGCTGACCGCGGCCGGCCAGCAGGTCTACCCGCTGCAACTCGGTGGGCTGCTCACCGAGGCGGGCCGGCTGGCCGACCGGCCGGAGGCGCAGCCGGGTGCGCAGCCACGCCCGATCAGCTGAGCCTCTAGACTGATCGAGTCGGAGGGAGCACCGTGGACGCTCAGACTGGGACAGCGCGCGTCAAGCGCGGCATGGCCGAAATGCTCAAGGGCGGCGTCATCATGGACGTCGTCACCCCGGAGCAGGCGCGCATCGCCGAGGCGGCCGGCGCGGTCGCGGTGATGGCGCTGGAGCGGGTGCCCGCCGACATCCGCGCCCAGGGCGGGGTGGCCCGGATGAGCGACCCCGATCTCATCGAGGGCATCATCTCCGCGGTCTCCATCCCGGTGATGGCCAAGGCCCGCATCGGGCACTTCGTGGAGGCCCAGATCCTGCAGAGCCTCGGCGTGGACTACGTCGACGAGTCCGAGGTGCTCACCCCGGCCGACTACACCAACCACATCGACAAGTGGAAGTTCACCGTCCCGTTCGTGTGCGGTGCCACCAACCTCGGTGAGGCGCTGCGCCGCATCACCGAGGGCGCGGCGATGATCCGGTCCAAGGGCGAGGCCGGCACGGGGGATGTGTCCAACGCGACGATGCACATGCGGACCATCGCCGGGGAGATCCGTCGGCTGTCGTCGCTGTCGCCCGACGAGCTCTTCGTCGCCGCGAAGGAACTGCAGGCGCCCTACGATCTTGTGGTCGAGGTGGCCCGCGCGGGCAAGCTGCCGGTCACGATGTTCACCGCCGGCGGTATCGCCACGCCTGCCGATGCGGCGATGATGATGCAGCTCGGCGCTGAGGGCGTGTTCGTGGGCTCCGGGATCTTCAAGTCGGGCGACCCCGCTCAGCGCGCGGCGGCGATCGTGAAGGCCACCACCTTCTACGACGACCCCGACGTGCTGGCCAAGGTCTCCCGCGGCCTCGGTGAGGCCATGGTCGGGATCAACGTCGAGGAGATCGCGCAGCCGCACCGGCTCGCGCAGCGCGGCTGGTAGCCACTCGTCCGATGGCGATCGAACAGATCCTCGGCCTGGAGCAGCTCGAGGTCAATATCTACCGCGGTGCCGTCTTCGACCCCGAATCGGGTTATCTGCGAAGGACATTCGGCGGTCACATCGCCGGACAGGCTCTGGTGTCGGCGGTACGGACCGTCAAGCCGGAATACCGGGTGCACTCGCTGCACGCCTACTTCCTGCGGCCCGGTGATGCCACGGAGCCGGCGATCTACCTGGTCGACCGGCCCCGCGACGGCGGCTCGTTCTGCACCCGGCGGGTCAATGCCGTCCAGAACGGCGAGGTCATCTTCTCGATGGGTGCGTCCTTCCAGCTCGAGCAGCGCGGCATCGAACATCAAGACCCCATGCCGATCACCCCGCCGCCCGATGATCTTCCGGACTTCCACACCCCGGGCGGGTTGGGGGTGCGCCTCTTCGGCGATCGCGCGTTCGGTCTGTTCGCCGAGTGGGACATCCGCAGGGTTCCACCCGAGCAGTTGGCGGCGGTTCCGGGAAAGGTGTCTCCACAGCAGGTGTGGTTCAGGCACCGCGACCCGCTGTCGGACGATCCGCTGCTGCACATCTGCGCGCTGGCCTACATGAGTGACCTGACGCTGCTGTCCTCGGCGAATTCCACCCATCCCGAGGAGCGCTCGCACCTGATGGTCACCTCGCTGGATCACGCGATGTGGTTCATGCGCCCGTTCCGCGCCGACGAGTGGTTGCTCTACGACCAGTCCTCGCCGTCGGCGTGCGGCGGCCGGGCCCTGACCCAGGGCCAGATCTTCAACCAGCGCGGTCAGATGGTCGCCGCGGTCGTGCAGGAGGGTCTGACCCGCTACGAGCGCGGGTACTCCCCGCCGCCGCGGTGAGCGGCCGCGCCGGCCGGCCGGTGGTGGGGGTGCTGGCGCTGCAGGGGGACACCCGCGAACACCTGGCGGCCCTGGACGCCGCCGGCGCCGACGCCCGCACGGTTCGCCGCAGCGAGGAACTCGAGGCGGTCGACGCCCTGGTCATCCCGGGCGGGGAGTCCACCACGATGAGCCTGCTGCTGCGGGAACTGGATCTGCTCGACCCGTTGCGAGCCCGCCTGGCGGCCGGAATGCCGGCCTACGGCTCATGTGCCGGGATGATCCTGATGGCCAGCGAGATCCTGGATGCCGGGCAACCCGGTCGCGAGGCCCGCCCGCTTGGCGCGATCGACATGGCGGTGCGGCGCAATGCCTTCGGTCGTCAGGTCGACTCCTTCGAGTGCGATGTCGAGTTCCGCGGGCTTGACGGCCCCGCCCACGCGGTGTTCATCCGCGCGCCGTGGGTGGAACGTCTGGGACCCGGCGTCGAGGTGCTGGCCCGGGTGGGTGACCACGTCGTCGCCGTCCGGCAGGACAGGATGCTGGCCACCGCGTTCCACCCGGAGGTGACCGGCGACCGCCGGGTGCACCGGCTGTTCGTCGACATCGTCACCGGTCGGGCCTGACCGGGCGGGCGGCTAGACTCGGACTCGCTCACACCCGCCGACACGGAGGAACCCTGCGATGAGCGGCCACTCCAAATGGGCCACCACCAAGCACAAGAAGGCCGTCATCGACGCCAAGCGCGGCAAGATGTTCGCCAAGCTGATCAAGAACATCGAGGTCGCCGCCCGGGTCGGCGGCGGTGACCCGAACGGCAACCCGACCCTGTGGGACGCCATCCAGAAGGCCAAGAAGTCCTCGGTGCCCAACGACAACATCGAGCGGGCCCGCAAGCGCGGCGCCGGCGAGGAGGCCGGCGGGGCCGACTGGCAGAACATCACCTACGAGGGTTACGGCCCCAACGGGGTGGCGGTGCTGGTGGAATGCCTGACCGACAACCGCAACCGGGCCGCCGGGGAGGTGCGGGTGGCGATGACCCGCAACGGCGGCAACATGGCCGACCCCGGCTCGGTGGCCTACCTGTTCACCCGCAAGGGCGTGGTCAACCTGGACAAGGACGGCCTGAGCGAGGACGACGTGCTGCTCGCCGTGCTGGAGGCCGGGGCGGAGGAGGTCAACGACCTCGGTGACAGCTTCGAGGTGCTCTGCGAGACGGCCGACCTGGTCGCGGTGCGCACCGCGCTGGTGGACGCCGGCATCGACTACAACTCGGCCGAGGCCGACTTCCGGCCGTCGGTGACGGTGCCCGTCGACCTGGACGGCGCCCGCAAGGTGCTCAGGCTGGTGGATGCGCTGGAAGACAGCGACGATGTCCAGGACGTCTACACCAACATCGACATCCCCGACGAGGTCGCCGCCCAACTCGACGAGGACTAGAGGCCGGGTATGTCGCTGCCCGGCGATGTCACTCGCGGCCGCTAGGCTATCGAACAGCTGTTCGTAGTCAGGAGGCGCTGGTGCGGGTGATGGGAGTCGATCCCGGGCTGACCCGGTGCGGCCTGTCGGTGGTCGAGGGCCGGGGCGGCCGGCAGGTCATCGCCCTGGACGTCGATGTGGTGCGCACCCCGGCCGCCGACCCGCTGGCCGTGCGGCTGCTGGCCATCAGCGACGCCGTCGAGCACTGGATGGACACCCACCGTCCCGACGTCATCGCCATCGAGCGGGTGTTCGCCAACGCCAACGCCAACACGGCCATGGGCACCGCCCAGGCCGGCGGGGTGATCGCCCTCGCGGCCGCGCGCCGCGACATCGACGTGCACTTCCACACCCCCAGTGAGGTCAAGGCGGCCGTGACCGGCAACGGCCGCGCCGACAAGAGCCAGATCACGGCGATGGTGACGAAGATCCTCGCGCTGCAGCAGAAACCGACCCCCGCAGATGCCGCCGACGCGCTGGCGCTGGCGATCTGTCACTGCTGGCGCGCGCCGATGATCACCCGGATGGCTGAGGCCGACGCGCTGGCGGCCGCGCAGCGCAAGCGGTATCAGGAAAAGCTGAAGGCGGCGGCCGGGCAGACCCGGGGGAGCGCGAGATGATCGCCGCCGTCCGCGGGGAGGTGATCGAGGTCGCTCTCGACCACGCGGTGATCGAGGCCGCCGGTGTGGGTTACAAGGTGATGGCCACACCCTCGACCCTGGCCACCCTGCGCCGAGGTGACGAAGCGCGGCTGATCACCGCGATGATCGTGCGCGAGGACTCGATGACTCTCTACGGCTTCGCCGACACCGACGCCCGTGATCTGTTCCTGCTGCTTCTCGGTGTCTCCGGGGTCGGACCCAAGATCGCGCTGGCCACCCTGGCGGTCTATGACCCCGTGATGCTGCGCCGGGCGCTGGCCGACGGCGACGTGACCGCGCTGACCCGGGTGCCGGGCATCGGTAAGCGGGGTGCCGAACGCATGGTGCTGGAATTGCGCGACAAGATCGGTGCTGTGCTCGGCGCCGGTGCGGGAGTGGCCGTCGGGGGACATGCGGTGCGCGCTCAGGTGGTGGAAGCCCTTGTCGGACTTGGCTTTGCGCTCAAGCAGGCCGAGGAGGCCTGTGACAAGGCGCTGGCCGACGATCCGGAGGCCGGCACGTCCGGTGCGTTGCGCGCGGCGCTGTCGTTGCTCGGCCGCAAGTGACCCGCACGTGACGTGGAAAATGAGGGAGTCCCGATGAGCCGGTTCGAGGACGACGGCGATCCCGTTGAGCGGGATCTCTCGCCGGCGCTGACGGTCGGCGAGGGCGACATCGACGCCGGGCTGCGGCCGCGGTCGCTGGGGGAGTTCATCGGCCAGGCGCGGGTGCGCGAGCAGCTTTCACTGGTGATCGAGGGCGCGCGCAACCGCGGCGGCACACCGGACCACATTCTGCTGTCCGGGCCGCCCGGTCTGGGAAAGACGTCGCTGGCGATGATCATCGCCGCCGAGCTGGGTTCGTCGCTGCGGGTGACCTCCGGTCCGGCGCTGGAACGCGCCGGGGATCTTGCCGCGATGCTGTCCAACCTCGTCGAGCACGACGTGCTCTTCATCGACGAGATCCACCGCATCGCCCGACCCGCCGAGGAGATGCTCTACCTGGCGATGGAGGACTTCCGCGTCGACGTGGTGGTGGGTAAGGGTCCCGGGGCGACGTCGATCCCGCTGGAGGTTGCGCCCTTCACCCTGGTCGGCGCGACCACCCGCTCGGGTGCGCTGACCGGGCCGCTGCGCGACCGCTTCGGGTTCACCGCGCACCTGGACTTCTACGAACCCGCCGAACTCGAACAGGTACTCACCCGCTCGGCGGGCATCCTGGGCATCGGCCTGGGTGCGGACGCGGGTGCCGAGATCGCCCGCCGTTCGCGCGGCACCCCGCGGATTGCCAACCGGCTGCTGCGCCGGGTCCGTGACTACGCCGAGGTGCGCGCGGACGGGGTGATCACCCGCGACGTGGCCAAGATGGCGCTGGAGGTCTACGACGTCGACGAACTCGGTCTGGACCGCCTCGACCGGTCGGTGCTCTCGGCGCTGACCCGAAGCTTCGGCGGGGGGCCGGTGGGGGTGTCCACCCTGGCTGTCGCCGTCGGTGAGGAGGCCGCCACCGTCGAGGAGGTGTGCGAGCCGTTCCTGGTGCGGGCCGGGATGATCGCCCGCACTCCGCGCGGGCGGGTGGCCACCCCGCAGGCGTGGACGCACCTGGGCCTCACCCCGCCCCCGTCCGCGGGTGCGCTGGGTCAGCCCGGCCTGTTCGAGTAGCCGCTCAGACCAGCGCCGGCGCGGCGACCGGGATGTCGGCGAGGATGCTCTCCAGCACCTCGAGCCCCTCGGTGAGCAGCGCGTCGCTGATCGTCAGCGGCGGCAGCAGGCGTAAGACGTTGCCGAACGTGCCGCAGCTGAGCACCAGCACGCCTGCGGCATGCGCCGCGCTGGCCAACGCTTTGGTCAGCTCGGGATCAGGTTCGGCGGTGCCGGACTTGACCAGTTCCACCGCGATCATCGCGCCGCGGCCGCGTACGTCGCCGATGCGGTCGTCGTCGGCCTGCATCCGGCCCAGCTTGTCCTTCATCAGCGCCTCGATCTGCTTGGCGCGCTCGAGCAGGCCGTCGAGCTCGATGGTCTCGATCGTCGCCAGCGCCGCCGCACAGGCCACCGGGTTACCGCCGTAGGTGCCGCCCACGCCGCTGACGTGGGGCGCGTCCATGATCTCGGCCCGGCCGGTCACCGCTGAGAGCGGCATGCCGTCGGCGACGCCCTTGGCGATCACGATCAGGTCGGGTTCGATGCCCTCGTCCTCGCAGGCGAACCACTGCCCGGTGCGGGCGACGCCACTTTGCACCTCGTCGGCGATGAACACCACGTCATTCTCGGTGCACCAGGCCCGCAGGGCGGGCAGGAATCCCGGTGCGGGAACGATGAATCCGCCTTCGCCCTGGATCGGCTCGATGATCAGGGCAGCCAGGTTGGCGGCGCCGATCTGCTTGTCGATCACCGTCAGGGCGCGCTCGGCGGCCAGTTCGCCGTCGGTGCCCCACTCCTTGTCGATCAGCCCGTCGCGGTAGGGGTAGGACATCGGGGCCCGGTAGATCTCCGGCGCGAACGGCCCGAAGCCGCTCTTGTAGGGCATCGACTTGGCGGTCAGCCCCATCGTCAGGTTGGTGCGGCCGTGATAGGCGTGGTCGAACGCCACCACCGCGGTGCGCCGGGTGTAGGCGCGGGCGATCTTCACCGCGTTCTCCACCGCCTCGGCACCGGAGTTGAACAGCGCGGTGCGCTTCTCGAAGGAGCCCGGCGTGAGCCGGTTGAGGTGTTCGGCGACGGCGACGTACTCCTCGTACGGCGTCACCATGAAGCAGGTGTGGGTGAAGTCGGCGACCTGATCGCGCACGGCGTCGACCACCCGCGGCGCGGAGTTACCGATGGTGGTGACCGCGATGCCCGAACCCAGGTCGATGAAGCGGTTTCCGTCGACGTCCTCGATGATGCCGCCGGCGGCGCGGGCGGCGAAGACCGGCAGCGTGCTGCCGACCCCGCGCGAGATCGCCGCGGTGCGGCGTTTGGCCAGATCGGTGGACACCGGTCCGGGGATGGGGGTGACGATTTTGCGGCTCTGTTCGACGATGCTCACGGGTGATCTCCTGGCGCGACGGACGGATCTACGCTGATCAGATAAGGGTAGCCTCGGCTGGCGGGGTTGCACCAGTCGGCGCGGGCGACGTCACGGTTTCGTACCGCCGGTGGCTCCCGGTGGCACACTGTGTCAGGCGGGGGCCGCGGCTGGGTCCCCGGCCAACCGTCCGCCCGCACCCGACCCGAAAGCCTGCCGCCATGGAACTGCTGACCTTCCTGCCCCTGATCATCATCCTGGGCGCGTTCATGCTCTTCGCCTCGCGCCGCCAGCGCAAGGCCATGCAAGCCACCATCGACCTGCACGAATCGCTGCGGGTCGGGGACCGGGTGCACACCACCTCGGGGCTTGAGGCCACCATCGCCGCGATCGCCGAGGACACCGTGGACCTGGAGATCGCGCCCGGGGTGGTGACCCGGTGGATGAAGCTGGCCATCCGGGACCGGATCGAGCCCGAACTGCCCGAGGCTGCGGCCGAAACCGACGCGGATCGGCTGGCCCAGGACTGATCGCCCGGCGCACCCCGTACCCTCTTGCGGGAGGCGCGCAGGCGAACGCAGGCGACACAGAGGAGAAACAGCAACGTGGCATCGTCATCGGCGCCGGTGCGGCCCTACCGCTGGCTGGCGTTGTTCCTGGTTGCGCTGATCGGGACCTACCTGCTGGTCTTCCTCACCGGTAACAAAGAGGCCAAGCCCAAACTCGGTATCGACCTGCAGGGCGG
>NZ_JBJTCF010000004.1:0-22715 GCF_046091765.1 Mycobacterium sp. | reverse complement strand
GGGCGCGTAGAAGGCGATGGGCGCCGTGAGCGTGACGTAGACGAGCTTCCTCTCTGGTATAGGGAAGAACTCGAGGAAGACCCGCGTCGATCCGCGGTCGATGGTCAGACGTCCCCGCTGGTCGAGACCGATCTCGGTCTCGCGCAGGAGCAGCGTCAGGACCTTCTGCCGGGCGGCGTCGACCGCCGCCTCGGCATCCCAATTGGCTTGCTCGTCCGTCATGGGGCGTACTCTACTGAGCGCGCACCCCCGTGGGGTCGCCAACGCCCTCAATACAGAGCCCGAAGTGCCGGACGCTGCCACCTGCCGCGATCGTGCCGCCCCAGGAGGGAGCCACGACGTTGACGAGCCGGCCGGTCACCACGACGGTGCCGCTCCACTACGAAGCGGCTCAGCGCGTCGGAGTCGTCCCCGGTATCAATGAAGTCGTCGCCGTACCAGCCGGCGGTGTGCTCGAGCAGGTTCTGCACCGTGACCCTCGCCGCGACCTGTTCATCGCTGCACCGCAGACCCCGCAGGTAGCGTCGCACCGGAGCCTGCAGTTGCAGCTTGCCGTCGTCGATCAGACGCCAGATCGCCGTCGCGGTGTAGGTCTTGGTCAACGATCCGATCTGAAAGAGCGTCTCCGGGGTGACCGGACGCCGCGTCGACAGGCTGGCCAGCCCGACGGTGGCGTGCTCTTCGCGTCCGCCGGAGAGGATGCCCAGGGCGGCGCCGGGGATGCGCGCCGAACGCATCGCCGCCACCAGCGCCTCGGTCACGGCGCGGAATTGCGGGGACGCGTCGGGGGCCAGCCCTACCGGAAGCGGGGTCTCCCGCGGCGGGGGTGTGCTCGCGGCGGGCTCGGCGGGCTCGGTCGCCCGGTCGGCGCACCCGGCGGCGGTCGCGGCCAGTAGGAGCAACATCCCCCGCCGGGAGATCCTGGCATGCGCACTGTATGCCAGCTGGCAGCGTTTCACCGAAGCTGGTTTTTCTTGTGGGCGAGTCCACGATGAGTGCTCGCCGTTTGGGTGGAGTCTCCATCCTCGAAAGCTGCAACACCCAGCGATCCGGGTACTTATCCCTTGCCAGTACGGATCCGAGCGCCCGGCGAAACTCACTCCAAGCCGTCTCCACCCGTTGTCCTGTTGGACAACGGGTGGACATTCGGGATGAGAATCGGAAACGCAACGTGAGAACTCACAGCCGCTGTAGGTTCTCAAATCCCATGTCATCTGTCGACAGTGTGACCTGCGGTTCCGTCGGCTGTCTCACGCTGTGTCATTCCTGGTTTGTCTCATGGAGCATGTCATTTCCTAGGCGAATGAAGCCCGGACCGGTGCGGCGCCTCGGCGAGCATCGGTGCTTGCCCAGTCACGCCGCGACGAATCGTCACTGTGACATCGTTATGCGCAGGATGCTTCTGGGCGATTCCTTGTCCAAGTGTATTGCTGCACAACACGTTCCAGGGCTGATGGACCCTGGCTGGGCCTAGCTATAGCTATAGTTAGGACCGAACGGCTACCCATTCCTGGTGTTTGTCCCCGGTTGGTCATCGAAAAGCCCTTCGTAAGTCTTCTCAGCGATAGTGGTATCACACGACAGCAAACACCAAGAAGAAATTGTCTGCTTATTGAAAACAGACGCCTATGGACGAGCCTGCGAAGGAATACAATTCAAAGCAGCGCCTGAACGGCTGCCGCCGAATCTTCACCAGCCTGCAGGGCTCCGTGGATATAGCCAGGCCATGCCGTACTGACCTCAGTTCCGGCCCAGAAAATCCTGCCGAAAGGCTGACGAAGAGATGCGCCAAATTGCGTCCAGGTACCTGGTGTATAGAAGGTGGAGTAAGCACCTCCAATCCAAGGATTTTCAGGCCAATTCCCTTCGTGATATTCAAGAACTGCATCTCGAGCTGGAGAACCAAGCAATTTTGCAAGGTCTTGAAGAACAGCCTCACGACGTTCGCTTAAAGAAAGAGCTCCATATTTTGTAGCAGCTTCACCTGTCAGAAAAGTCGCCAAGACACCTGGGCTTCCAGGCTTCGGATTCGTTGAATCGGCAACAAGTTCAACTGCATCGAGTTTACCAATCGCGTTACCAGACAGTCCTTTCTCCCGCCACCAGGGAGTGTCATAAACAACAAGCACCTTGATGAGGGAACCCATCGGCGAGCGCTGGGTCAACTGATCGCGCGCAGGAGGCAAGGGTGGCGTGTAGTGAATACGACCCGTCAGATGGGGAGGCATGGCAATAATCACCGCTTTACCCCTGTAGACATTCTTCGATGTTCTAACTACAACACCTGAATTTGAGTGCTCAATCAAGAGCGCCGGCTCATTCAAATGAATGGTTCCCTTAGGGAGAGCAGCAGCAAGCCTCTCCGGAAATTGCCCCGCCCCTCCATCAAAGAGCATCGCTTCAGGGGTTTCACTCTGGGGTGACACGCGCTGAGCCCAAGCGAAGTGAAGCATCGATGCTGAGCCAGATTCAAAGGCACCATTACCGCCCCAGTTACGAGCGATGACATCCGTCCACCATGCAGCCATGGGGGTCCGAGCATTGCGCTCTAGCCAAGTCGCAATCGTCATCGTGTCTAAAGCCCTTGCTTCGGGGTGAGTCCAGGGTGCTGCTGGATTGACACTCTTAGCGATATGTTCAATTTTCAACCACGTTGCAACAACATCATCCCGTTCTGCCTTAGACACATTGAGGGCAGGCCAGTCCTTCGCAAGGTCAAGCTTGTTGTAGGGGGTGGATGGCCAGGCATAGTTATGTCGACTTATCTTTCCCTCATAAAAGAATGTATCCTTACCACCAACTGGAATTGGGAAGGTTGAGATTTTCAGCTGTTTCGCATACTCCAATGTCTTGGTCTGCGTTTGGCCCACCCACTGACCACCCAGATCAACCCACCCAGGTACTGCATCAGACGAACTGCGCCCAGCAGAACCAACCTGCAGGCGCTGCAAACGACCACCAATCTTGTCCTGAGCCTCTAAGACAACGGTTGTGCGTCCTCGCTTACTCAGTTGAAGCGCTGCCGTGAGCCCCGATACACCACCTCCAACAATAACAACATCAACCAGTTTAATTTGATCTAAGTTCTCTTCAGAGGCAGACACAGGCAAAACATCTTCCGCTTGGGCACTCAGTCCTGACACCACGCCGACAGCCGCTCCAGTACTAGCCAAAAAGCCTCGTCGATTCATGCAAATCTAGTGGTTTTAAAGAATAGCAGGACCGCGGAAGTGCTGCGTCGTCGCGATTGAAGACCGGGAACCCGATCAAGTAGGTGCCGACCTGGGAGACGGAGTACGTAGCTGTCCGCCACCCTGTCGAGCCATAGGAATTGGCCTTGCCCAACTCCCGAAGCCGCGGTCGGGCGGCGAGTGTCGCCCTGATTTCGGCGTTCTGAGCCGCGGTCAGGTCCATCGCCGCGGTTGCTTGGCTGAAACCTCCACCGCGACAGGGCATCACGACCCACTACTGACTGCTACCGAATCGGTGGATCCAGGCCTAAGTCTAAGCGAACGGCCACATCTCTCTCCTTGTGCCTCCGTGGTCACCGACCACTCATCGAGCCCAGCTGGTCCGTGCCGGCACCGTCTAGATATTTCAATGAATCGCAGAGGTTCTGTTCGGCCGGCTCGGTGAGCCCCATCTGCAATTCCCAGTCGTAGCCGCGGATCGCCAGCAGATAGACTTCGGGAACGTAACCAAAGCAATTCCTTGCAGTCGCCAGGATCGACTGAACCGAGATTGCATGCGAGGTGAAACTGAAATCCAGCATCGGTTCCGGGCGGGTCAGCGAGAAGCAAGAAACGGCCGGATCTTTCGTCGCGTCGACAAACAGGACCCGCGCGAATCTGCTGATCAGTTCGGCGTCTTCGAAGTTGAGCTGATAGTTACGGTGCAGCATTGCGTGCGACGGGGGCCGGCGAGCCTCAAGTCGGTCGATGAACGCCCAGCCCAGTCCGTCGTCGCGTCGTCCGACATTGCCGATGCCGTAGACCAGTGAAGAAGGGTCGTCGAGGAACTCGAAGGTGGGAAACGGCGGCTCAGCGCACGCGCTCACTGAGCACCCGGCCTCTCGGGTCGACCACCGCAACCTTCAAGGGCATCTGCCCCAAAGCGCGTGTGGCACAACTCAAGCAGGGATCGTAGGCTCGTATGCCCACTTCGACGGCGTTCATCATGCCTTCGGTGATCTCTGCCTGACCACCGAGATAGTCTTCTGCCACACTGCGTATCGTCCGGTTGAGCACCTGGTTGTTCTGGGTGGTGGCGACGATGAGGTTGGCGAACGTCACATTTCCTTCGCGAGCGGCCCGGTAATGGTGCAGCAGACTGCCGCGCGGCGCCTCCACCACTCCGACTCCCTCACCAGTCCAGGCGTCGGCCGGGGGCGTGACCACCAGGTCGTCTTTCTGGATATCCGGATCCAGCAGCAAATCTCTGACGATCTCGGCGGCGTGGATGATCTCGATCGTTCGGGCCCAATTCGTGTGTAAAGTCATGTTGTTCGCTCGTCCGCTTGTATACGCGTGGAACTTCTCCAGCGCCTGCGCAGCCAGCGGTGTCGACAGGGTCTGGGTGACGTTCATCCGCGCGAGCGGGCCGACCCGCACCGAGCCCGGGACTTGACCCCATGTGTTGGACACGCTCAATCCCTGGATGTTCTTGGGGGAAGCGAGATGATCCAACGCGATGGCAAGGAAAAACTATCCAGACGAGTTCAAGCGTGACGCGGTCGCGCTGTACCAGGACACCGAGGGTGCGACGATCACGGTGATCGCCGCCGAGCTCGGTGTCGGTGAGGCGACGCTGTCGGCGTGGTGCAAGGTCGCCGGGGTGGCGATCCGGCACGGCAAACCCGCGGCGGCGGCGCAGCTGGCCCACGGCATCGAGACGGCTGAGCAGGAGCTGGCCCGGCTGCGGGCGGAGAACGAGGCGTTACGCGCCACGGCGGCCCGGTTGTCCACCGAGCGGGACATTCTGCGGTCGGCGGCGAAGTATTTCGCCGGGGAGACGAACTGGTGAGCCGCTTCCAGTTCGTCGCCGACCACCTGCACGCCTTCGAGGTGAAGTGGCTGTGTGCGGTCGTGGAGGTCGCACGTTCGTCGTTCTACGCGTGGTTGGCCGGCGCTGAGGGCCGAGCCGCCGACCGGCAATTTTCTGCAGCTTGGGGTGACTCTAGGAAGCTGACCAGGCGACCTCACCGGACGACACCCGCCGGCCTTTCAAACTCGCTGGTCAAGCCACCCGAGCTTGTGGATGCGGGCCAGCCGAGCCTCGCGGATTAAGGGTAAAAACACGTCCTGAACTGGGCCGATGACAGGTCCCCAGCGCCTTGTGCGGAGCGGTTTCTACGAACTGCGAGCACTGAGGTCACGAACTCGGAAAGAGCTCGTGACCTTTGTGTTTGGGGGCGGATCGACCCTTCAGATGTGTTAGTGGCGGATCGACCCTCAGAGCCGTTTGATGACGGCTCCGGCCGCAGACTTGCCGGCCTGCACCGCCCCTTCGAAATACCCGGTCCAGCGGCTCAACGAGCTCTCGGCGCCGGCCCAGTGAATCCGCCCGACGGGTTCGGCGATCGCCGGGCCGTAGGTCATCAGGGTGTTGGGCGCCAGGATGGCGTTGTACGCGCCGCCCGTCCACTTCTCCGCCGGCCAGTTCATCTCGGAGAACTCCGCCGGGCTGGCCGCGTCGACGCCGAAGTAGGCGACGAAAGCGGTGAGCACTACCTTCTTGCGTTCCTCCTCGGACGTACCGGTTAGGCGAACCGCGTCGGGCCCGCTTGCGAAGCCGGTCAGGATTCCGGGTTTGCCGCTCGGCGGTGAACTGTCGCCGGTCGCCAGGATCGGTTGGTCGCTGACCGTCGCGCCGCTTAGCCCCTTGCTCCGCCACCAAGCCGTCGGGTAGACCGCCGCGAACTTGATGATCGAACCCATCGGGGCGCGCTGGGTGAATTGCAGCCGTTGGGCGGGCATCGGCGGGTTGTAGTCGATCGCCCCGGCCAGGTACGGCGGGGTCGCCACGATGGCGTAGGCCGCTCGATACTCACCGGCGCTGGTCGTCACCGTCACCGCGGAGGCGTCCTGGTCGATGCGACTGACGGGCTGTCCGAGCCGAATGATGTCCCCGAGCTCCTTGGCGAGGAGTTCGGGGATCTGCCCGGCGCCGCCCTCGAAGAGCCACCTCTCGGGGTCTTCGTCATCGGGCCCTGCGGCGTAGGCGTCGAGGGCGAACAGCATCGAGGCGGCGTCGGGGTCGCCGCCCAGGTCATTGAGGATCCGGTGTTTGAGGGAGAACCGGGCAAACTCGGACTGCGTTGCGGTCGCGAGCCATGCGGAGACCGTCTGCGCATCGAGTTCGGCGGCGCCGGCGCTCATCCACGGACGATCGGCGTCGACGGCTCTGGACATGGCCTGGAATTCCTCCCACACCCGGTTCGCTTCGGCGACGTCGGTGGGCGAGACCTGAGGCAGCGGGTTGGCAGGAGGGAAGGAATCCTCGATGGTCGACACGGTGCCGCCGTAGTCGACGGTCGTGCGGCCCTTGTTGTAGAAGTCGAAGTGCTTGACGCCCAGGGAGTCGGCCAGCTCGAGGACACCGACGTGGGTGGGGCCGATCCATTGACCGCCCAGGTCGATCCACCCGTCCTCGATGACCGACTTGCGGACCATCCGGCCCCCGACGCGCTCGCGTGCCTCCAGCACAAGGGATTTCTTGCCCTGCCGCACGAGTTCGCGCGCCGCGCACAGTCCCGACAGGCCCGCGCCTACGACAATGACGTCCGCCGAATCGTTGACGCCGTCACCCCTGTCTTCTTTGTCACCGCTCTTCTTGTTGTCACCGCATGCCGCCAGCGCGGCGGCGCCGAGACCCGCAGCACCCGCTCCCGCCAGCAAGCGCCGACAACTCACTGCGTTCATAGCTCCTCCTGCGGGATGAGGCCGGCCATGCGGCCCAGGCATGAGGCAAAGTTACCCGAACCGGTGGCACCGGGTGGTCCTTCGCCGGCTGCGCCCGCGCCGCTGAAAGCCCAGTTCACCCGAGTTCAGGGGGTGATCTCCCCGCACAAACCTGCCTGGGAACCGCGGATGACGATGAGGATAGATGTCGACGACTGAGGCCCTGCTGATCCGCGACGCCCATCTTCTCGATCCCGCCTCAGGGTTTCTGAGTGATCGGTCCTGGATCGAAGTCTCCGGCGGGCTCATCGCGGATTCTGGGACCGGGTCACCGCCGAGCCCGTCCCCTGACACGCGGGCGACACGGTGCTGCCGGGCCTGGTGGACGCACACGTTCACGGGCAGGTCGTCCACCGACGCCCCGGGAAAGAACGACACCACCTCGGCGGCGGTCTGCCGGTGGTCGTAGTAGTCGATCTCCGGGAGATGTCCTGGCGGGTCTGAGGCAATGCCCGCCTGCAACGGAACCGAGAGGTCGACGAACCGGCGGGTCATGGGCGTGATCGTACGGCGCGGGTGGCCGCCCCCGCTGGTCTCGAAGGTGGTCTAATCGCGTCCATGGCGTCGTCGAGCGGTCCAGCGATCCCGGGTTCGCCCGCCGACGTCACCGCCGACTGGGTCTCGCAGGTGCTCAGCGCCGGCGACCGCACCGTCGTGGTCGACCGCGTCGGTGTCAGCCCGATCGGAACCGGCCAGACCGGAGCCACCTACCGGCTCGCCGTCGGATACGCCGGGGAGCACGCCGACCTCGCGGACTCGTTCGTCATCAAGCTGCCGGCGCAGGAGGACGCGGTGCGGGAGCGGGTGGCGTTGAGCTACCGCTCCGAGCACGCGTTCTACACCGGAGTTGCCGCGACGGTGTCGGTGCCACTTCCCCGCTGCTACTACTGAACCGGATCCGGTGTCGTAGAGCAGCCCGCTTACCGCCGCCGCATCGTCGGCGCCCGTCGGCAGGACGAACGGCACCCCACCCCAGCCCCCCAAGGAACCGAAGTTCACCAGGGTGCAACCTGCGTATCGGTCCGATGAAACCGGACTCCCTCGGAGCCAACGAGACCGCGCCTAACGGGCCGCGGAACCCTGCCTGGCCACCCCGAAAACCCTGTGGAATTCAGCCAAAATCCCGGTGGAATGACCCCATCACTACCGAGGGTGACCACCCAAGACGAACTGCTCGTGCGTTCCCATGCCTCCTGGAGGGCGTTTGCGGGGCGCACAATCTCCTTGTGGGCACCTCCAGCATTGACCACTGGGTCATCACCCTGAGCTACAGGCATCCCGGGTTGACCTGCGCTCACATGGATTCGTGGGAAGACGGCCTTGCCAACCTCGACGGGACGGTCGCCGCAAATCCGGTCGCTGGAACCGTGAGTATCACGCTGCACGTGGAGTCCGTATCTCGAGCCGCCGCCTTCAGCACAGCGTATGAACGTGCCGCCATCACAGGCCTGCAACCGATCGCGGCCGAGGTCGTCTCCTGGGCTGAGCACGACGACCGCGCCGCGATGTTCAGCGGTATCGGCGCCCAGACGCGTTCGATGTGAATTCCACGCCGAGTTGCACGGTCTGCTCGTCACGAGTTCCAGTGCAGCTAGCACTCCCCCGGGTGAACCGTCTCGCAGCGCCGATTGATCGCTGCTGCCTCATGAATGGAGGCCTTGAGCTCGTCGTATGTGCAGCGGTGCGCACCGAGGGCTTTCAGCGCTCCCAGCCGAATCGTCCTCTGCGTCGGAACTTGTCGGTCGAGTTCGCTCGTGGACAGCACATAAAATGTCCACTGCGCCATGTCGAGCGGGTCGATATGCTCCCGGTCCACACCCTCGAGCAGACAGAAGACGTACACATCGGCGCTTCGCTTCGCGCTGGCCGCAGAGGTGTTGGTGCGGGCGTCCCAGCCCCTTGCGGGGCGGATGCCGAACGTGATCTCTGAAATCCGGCCTTGCTCCCACGTTTGCACGTAGGCAGCCGATTTCACTTCTACCCCGACACCGTCGATCTCGAGGTCGTAGCGGTCCCACTCCACGCGCTTCGTGTCGTCAAGGCCGAGTGCCTTGGCCAGCGGTGATGAGAACCCGAACCAGGCCACCCAGGCAGGCCGCGCCCGAGAAGGCCGCGACGAAATGGCCGACACCCTCGACCACGCTCGTGGCCGAGGCCGGAGAGAAAACGCTCGCTGAATACGCCGCGACAGCGGCCGACATTCGGAATGAGAATCGGACACGCAATGTGAGAACCTACAGAACTGTAGGTTCCGCTTTCCGGTGGCGAACCGACCCTTCGGTGAACTGCAGTTTCAATGATTTTCCGCTCAACGTGGCGAAGGGGTTTTTCCGCTTTTCGTGGCGAATCCGAGAATCGTACGGTTGTCCAGTCTTCCTGGTTGGTTGATCGTCATGCCTCGAGTCGTGCGCGGACGCTGGAGAGCTTGCTGCGGAGGTCGTCCTCGGTGATCAACCCGTCGACGGTGTCCATCAGAGTCATACCGGCCGCGAACAGGATCGGCAGAGTCAACACCGCGTACCAGGGCAGGCCCGCGGCGGCGCCGGTGCCGGCCAGGGCGAGCAGGGCGACTTCGGTGGCGGTGTCGAACCCCAGCCCGAAGAGCACCCCGACGCCGAACATCTGGGTGGGGTGTTTGATGCGTTTCATGATCGGGCGCAGAATCCGCGCGAGCAGAACACCATGGCCTCTAGGCCGGTCACAAGGGAGTCGAGCTCCTCCGGAGTTGTTGTCCGCCCATGACCGCTGGGAATCTGATGTTGCCGGGTAACCCGGCTCCAATCGGCATCAGCTTCCCTCGACGAATGGCTGAGCCTGCGTAAATCCTCAACGTGCACCGGCCTGATGGACTTCTTCAGATATCGGTAGGCAAGGGACGTAAGACTTTCGGCTGTGGTGCAGGTCGCGGCTCGATCCTCGTTGGTCAACGAAACAGGCCGGCCAATCGGCGGGCGATGTATGCAGATGCGTGGTTTATCGGGATGATTCGCGTTTTCATCCAGTTCGATTTGCGAACGATCTTCCCGTCCTCGAGTTCGAACAAGTCAATGCCCTCGATTTCGAGCGGTGACTTCTTGGCGTGGCCGTCCAGGACGAATGTCCATTTGGCGACTACCGTGTCGCCGTCCACGACGAGTACGGGGTTTCTGAAGGTGCAGCGCGGAGTAGCGATGAATATCTTTTCGAACGCGCGCCGAATGTCGGCCCGGCCCTCGAAACGCTTTCCGTGGGCGGCATTGCCGCTGAATTGATCATAGGAACAGTCCCGGGCGAAAGTCGCCATGATCGCATCGAGGTCGTGCCGGACGAAGCCGTCAAACTGTGCTTGGACTACGGAACGGTTCGTGGTCTCGCGGGTGTCTTCTGTCGTTTTCATGAGATGGTCCCTTTCGTTGTTGAGTTGGCAGGAAATCGCTATTTCACGCGGTGATCAAATTGGGGAGCGGAGCGTCGGCCTTTGACGAAGTTCGTAGACCAACGGATCCGGAGACGAACATCCAGAGCTGATCGACGACGGTTGCGGCTGGCGGTCGGGGGTCTCGAATCAAGCACACGGTTACGACAGCGTTGGTGCCTCCGAGGGTGGCCGCGGCCAGATACTCGGGGTCGCGGTCGGCTGGTATCTCGCCGTCGCGCTGGCCCTGGGCCATGTTTTGGGCACCCGTCTTGCTGAGCTCCTGAACCCAACGCCCGCGGGCCGTCGCAAGTTCGCCCTCGCCCAATCCGGCCAGAATCACTGGCGCCACCGGCTCGCGATAAAGGAAATCGACCCAGTCGGTGATGCGCTGCCGCTCTCGTTGAGCCCACGTTGGAGCGTCATAGACGCGCAGCGCGATGGAGTCGCAGAATCGCTGATAGAAGGCATCCACCACCGCTACGAGCAGTCCTGTGCGAGTACCGAAATAGCGATACGGCAATCCCGCGCTCACCCCGGCACGTCGGGCGACCGCAGCCACTTCGAACGACCCAGTACTGGCCAACTCCTGCGTGGCAGCCTCAATGAGCCGCTCACGCGCCCGTACTCCCCTGGCGGTTCTTACCGATTCCGCAGCCATCGCACGATACTAAGTTGAGTTCAGCTCAATTACAAGCGGCACGGGAATTGCCTCCAAGTCCAGGTTCGCTCGGGTTCCTTCGCCGTCCGGCTCGACCCGGAAATCCACTGACAACGCCGCTGGCTTCAAATCTTGCGCGGCAATAACCCGCTCTTCACCATCCGCAGGTCGGTAGGCCACGACCGCGGAACTCAAATCCACCCGAACGGGACCCTGCTGCATCACGTGCTCCGCGCGGTAAGGCATCTACCGCAAGTTCAGCGTGGCACTACAGATCGCGCACCGTCAATACTCCGCTAGCCAAGCTAACAAGATTCCTGTCGCATTCGCCATCGGTATGACACGAAATCTGGAATTACGACAACGAAGTGTGGAACCTACAAGTACTGTAGGTTCCGCTTCCAGTTGGCGAATCGTCACGGCGGTGAGCACTGCGTTCGGGCCTCTTCCGCTCTGCTTGGCGAACTGGATTTTCCGCTTTTCGTGGCGAATCCGAGAACCGTACGGTTGTGCGGAATCAATTGCACCACGGATGTCAGTCGCTCACCGGCTTGAGCGGAGTCGGTGCATGCTCTGCGCGAACAACCCGACAGCTGAGCATCACGCTTCCGAACGACATGGCCGAAGCCCTGCGTGACAGAGTCGCCGCCGGCGAGTACGCCAGCGAGAGCGAGGTGATCCGGGAAGGGGCGCTGTTCGCCCGGGATCGCGCCGTAGAAGCCGGGCTCTCGACCGAGGTGACCGTGGCTTATGACGCCGCGGTCGCGGATGCGAGCCGAACAGTTTCCGCACAAGCGGTGCGGGCGCGCATCGCCCGCGGAGCAGGCCAAAGGCGTGTGACGTTCGGCGTCGCCTTCACACCGGAGGCCCAGGAACAGACCGTTGTACTGGCCTCAACCGTTACATCGCCGCTGCTGGGTCTCCGGAATCCGCTGCGCAATAAACGGATTCGATCGTAGCGTTCTGCGCATGCACTGCCGGAAATTCGCGGCGGACTGTCGTGTCGGCCCTCTGTTACACGCCGTGGTCGAGCCGCCGTGGGTCGATGTATAAAGGGTCGGTGATGCCTTGCCGGCGGGCGGCGAGGCCGGCCAGCAGCGAGCGGATCAAGCGGTCGACGAGGACGCCCGTCGTCTGGTGTGCGTCGTCGAGCAGCGGGTTGTATTCGATGAAATCGGCCGCCACGAGTTCGCTGTTGATGGCTAGGGCGCGCACGAGCTGGAGGGCCTGGGAAGCGGTGAGGCCGTCGGGATCTTGGGTTCCCACGCCCGGCGCGTAGGCCGGGGAGATGGCGTCGACGTCGAACGACAGGTAGACCATGCGTCCCTTGACTTCGTTGAGGATTCGTCGCAGCGCGGCATCCCAGCCGACCGTGTCGATTTCCGCCTGGAAGTGCGTGCGGACCTTCTTCTCGCGCAACCAGGAGAGGTTGGCCTCCGACGGGCCCTGCCCACGGAGGCCGAACTGCACGAGGTCATCGCCCTTCAGCAGGCCGGTGTCGATGGCCACCTTGAGGAATGAACCATTGTGGATGGTGCGCCCGAGGTCAGCGATGTAGGTGTCGACGTGGGCGTCGACATGCAGGAGCATAATCCGCCCCGGCCCGTACTTACTGGCCAGTGCGGTCACGTAGCCGTAGGACTGAAGATGCGTGCCGCCGACGCCGATCGGGATGGTGTCGGCAGCGAGTATCTCCGATATGACTCGGTGAACCTCTTCAAGTGAGCGTTCGTTCTGCAAGGCGTACGAAGCGATGTTGCCGTAGTCGGCGACTCGCAGGGCGCCCCAGTCAACCCCGAGGAACTGGTCGGTGCCGCCCGGAGGAAAGCTCATCCAGTCGCGCAGGGTGCGCATCTCGTTGGCGGCGAACCGGGCACCCGGGACGGGGTTGTCGTCGATCGTGAGCCCTACAAGAGCGGCATCGACCCTGCCTGCCTTCAGGTCGGCGGTGTTCATGGCCAATGGCGCGCCGAGGAACGAGGGAAATCCGCCCATCGGCATGACGCCGCCGGCGTAGCGCTGCGGGTTGAACAGGCCGGGCTCGCGGCGGGGATCAGAAGAGGTGTCGCGACGTGTCGTCATTGCTTCACGTTGGACACCTAGACGATTCACCGTGGGATCGTCGGGGTCGCGCCACGGCCACCAATGCGCTGGGACGGCATCGTCGATGAGCCGGTCGTTAGCCTTCCCGTGCTCCATTTTGGCAAGCTAACAGACACATGCAGCCCGCTGTAGACAGTTGAGGTGAGCGCGGCTACGAGTTGGCAGCGCTCCCGCATCGAGGCAGAGCGCGGGGGTGTGCGGTCCAGATCTCCGGTGGGTCTCAGGTCCGGGGCCGCAGCCGAAGCCCCTCGGCGACCCAGCCGACGTTGCCCTCGCCGTCGCGGACAAAGGGTATCCGCATCCCGGCGACGACCCCGAGGTCCTTGTCGAGGAAGGTGACCGGCTCCGGCCCCTCCGGGACCGGCTCGGCGATGTCGGCCTGCCACGAACCCGGTGCGGGAGTCAGTGTGCTGCTGCGCTGCAGAGCTGCTCGCCGTGGCGAAACGCAAGCGCTGACCGTTCGCGCCGCCTGAAGGAATCGCCCACGTGTATCGCGCTGTCCTCGACACCTGCGCCCTTGTGCCGTCCGTGTTCGAGGGGCTCGGGCTTGCCGATGCTGGAATAGTCGTCTCAGTCGGCACTGTGTTGACTACCGAGGACGTCCGGCCGTTGGACGACGAGGCGTGACGACGCTTCTGGACGCGAACGTGCTGATCGCACTGGTCGTGTTCGACCACGTCCATCACGACCCGGCGGAAAGCTGGTTTGCCGAACTCGACGACTCGTTCGCCACCTGTCCGATCACCCAGGGCAGCCTTGTTCGACTTCTCTTCAGACAGGGGCAGAACGCACAGGACGCCCGAGCGGTCGTCATCGCGCTGACCCAAAGCCCGCGGCATGAATTCTGGCCCGAGTCATCGTATTCAACGATTTCGAGCTCTACGGCGTTACCCGCTCCGACCGTTGAGCACGGGCAAAAGATGACCGTCATTCTCGTGACCGTCGACGGTTTGCGGCCGGATTGCCTCTCGCTCAGTGGTGGGAGCCCAGCGGGTGGGCGATCTCGTCGCGGGGCATCCGCGCCGCGAGGAGCGCCACCGCGGCCAACGCGAGGGGCAGTGTTCCCGCGGCCGCGAAAACAAGCTGCACCGGAACGACTTTCGACAGCGGACCGGCAAGTGCCATCGACAACGGCATGAACGCCAAAGAGACGAAGAAGTCGAGGCTGGCGACCCGGCCGAGCATATGGGCGGGCACCCGGCGCTGCAGCAACGTGCCCCAGATGACCATGCCGGCCCCGCTGGCCAGCCCGACGGTGAACAGGGCGATGGCCATCACCGGGAACGACCCCGTCGCGCCGACGACCGCCAGCGGCAGCGAGCCGACCGACCAGAGCGTCATCATGACCGTCAGGTAGCGGCGCGGCAGCGCCCGGATGGACACCGCAAGCGCGCCCACTGCGCTGCCCAGACCGTAGGCGGCGAGCACGAATCCGTAGGCCTGGCCCCCGTGGATGAACCGCTGCCGGGCGATGAACGGAAGCAGAACATCCATCGGGCCGAGTGCCAGCAGTACCCACATGCTGGCGAACAGCAGGGTCCACAACAGCCAACGCGTCCGCAGGACGAACAGGAACCCGTCCCGTAGATCCGCCAGCGGATGCGGCTTTCCGCGGTCGGCGTCCTCGGCCGGGTTCTCAGCGCGCTCGGGGCGCAGCGCCACCAACAGGATCAGGCCGACCAGGAACAACACCGTCACCGCCGTGCTGCCCCACGCCGGGAGAGTCGCGCCGACCAGGACACCGGCGAACGCCGGCCCGATCGCCTGGCCCAGGGTGGGACGGATCATCCCCTCAATCCCATTGGCCGCCAGCAGGTTCTGCCGGCGGCAGGATGCGCGGCAGGTAGGCGCTGTAGGCGGGGAAGAAGAACGCCGCCCCTGCGCCGAGTACGGCCGAGGCCACCGCCATGTGCCACAGCCGTAATCCACCGAGCATTCCGAGCCCGGCCACCGCGCCGACGGCGGCGACGTTGACCGCCTCGACGGTGATGATGATGGCGCGCTGGGGCACCCGGTCGGCCACGATGCCGCCGACGAGGATGAAGGCCAGCATGCCCCCGGCCAGGCACGTCGCGACGAGCGACAGCGCGGCGGGATCGTCGGCCAACTCGATGACCTGCAGCGCCATCACCACGGTCCACATGCCCTCGGCGAAGACGAAGATCGAGACCGCGGCGATCAGTAGCCGGAACTCGCGGAAGCGCAGCGGTGCGAGCACCCGCCAGCCGCGGGGGGTTCCCGCGAGCTGTTCCACATCGAACGGAGTGCTCACCCTTCCCATCGTCGCCGACCGGTGGCGGGGAGTCGAATGAATTACGGGTCGGTTCCACTCGGTGCGACGTCAGATGTCTTCGTGAGCGGCCTGAAAGTCCTCAACGTGCTGGGCGACCCCTGAGGCATCCTCGAATCGCGCCACATGGAACAGCGCATCACCCTCTTCACCCGCCGCTGGTCGGTAGGCCACGACCGCGGAATTCAAGTCCACCTTCAAGGGACTCTTCATCGCTTGCTCCGCGCGGTGAGACAACCACCGCAGCCTTCAGCGTGGCACTTCCGGCCAGCACCGTCAACCAAAGGCTAGCCCAGCTAAACACTTTCCGGCGGATCCGCCATCATTCCGCCAACGAAACCGGAATTCCGCCATCGAAAAGCGGAACCTACAAGAACGCCGCTACTGCCGCGCCATGTTCGTAAACCGCGACAGGTGCAGCTGATGGGCGACGGTGATGGTCTTGGTAGGCCCATTGCGGTGCTTGCCGAGGATCAGATCTGCCTCGCCGCCGCGCGGATCGTCGCGCTCGAAAGCGTCCGGGCGATGCAGCAAAATGACCATGTCAGCATCTTGTTCAAGGCTGTTGTGGACTGAAATCCCCTGCGCCACAAAGTTATGCGTGCCGTCCACGGTTCCATCATAGACGTCATGGTGGCCGATGCTGGTGATCTCGACAACCCGATCCCAGAACACGTCACTGGTGGCCAGATCGTGGAGATGAGCGTCATTGAGTACCGCGGCCACCTTGTGTAGCCGGGAACGGCCGGGAGCGCGTTTCCACATGGTAGAGCCACCGAACTTGACCCCCATGGCAACGGCGAACTCGCGGTGCGCCATCCCCCGGTCCTGGAGTGCATTTTTGACGTCTCGCCATACGGTGACTGGAACCGTATCGGAATTGGCTCTGCGCGTCACGAGTTCAAGTTGCGCAATGACTTGATGTGCAGCGATCTCTTTCGCACCGTTTACGCCAACGTGACGAAGGAATCGCAACTGGTTTTCGGCACCCTGGATCTTCAGGTGCCAGCAATCGCGGTAGCCCGTTTTGCGGGCCCGATAGATCCGGACGTTCACGCCCAACCGCAGCAGCAACTGGGACACATCGTCAATCAGGCGCCGGCTGGTGGACGCGTAGTACACCCGCCCCTGCCCCTGCTTGGAATCCCATCGCACCGAACCGTCCGTCGCCCACAGATGCCGCAGGAACAGCGCCACCTGATCGTTGGGCAGCGCAAACACCTCGGCGGGAACGAACTTCTCGTAGCTGCGCTTGCCGAACAGTCCCAGCCGGTCGAGCCACGCGGCGATCGGGTTGCGCTTGCCGTGGGTCAGTCGGTACGGGGCCGGCAGCCGCAGGGTGGTCACCCGCGCGGCCTGGTAGTCGTCGCGGATCGGCGTGATGCCGAAGTGTCCGGCCGCCTGCGCCACCGCGGCGAGGTTCTGCTGGTCGATACTGGCGTAGCGGATCGGCTGGTTGCGCACACAGGACCCGTCGCCGATCATGTGCGCGAGCAGCACGACTTCGGAGTCCGGAAGCCGGGTGGTGTGCACGGGCTCGGGCACCCGACGGGGCACCGCGACTCGCGAGCCGACCGTGAGCTCCCCCAGCGGCGTCCACCCGTCGAAGGTCATGAACGGATGGTTAGCGGTCGCCTCGACCTCCCGGCCCGATGCGAGCCGGAGCTTGAAGACCTCCTTGTGCCCGCTGGGGAAGACGTTGGTCATCGGCCGGGCCACCATCCGCTTGCGCTCGTCGAGTGACCACACCAGCGGCCGCTCCCCGGTGCGCAGCAACTCCCCGAAGGTCACCTCGGCGCCGGTGTCGGCGCGCAGGATCCGGGTGGAGGCGGTCAGGCAGCCGGACTCGCGCAGATCGGACACCATCGGCTTCTTGTCGGTGCGCTGCTCGGGCCCGCGGTTGAGCTGGCTGATCGCGACCACCGGAACTTCGAGCTCCTTGGCGAGCAGCTTGATGTTGCGGGAGAACTCCGAGACTTCCTGCTGGCGGTTCTCGAACTTCTTGCCCGAGGTCATCAATTGCATGTAGTCGATGACGATCAGGCGCAGGTCGGACTTTTGGGTCAGCCGGCGCGCCTTGGCGCGGATCTCCATCATGGTCAGGTTTGGCGAGTCGTCGATGAACAGCGGCGCCTCGCTGATCTCACTCATCCGCCGGGCGAGCCGCGTCCAGTCGTCGTCGCTCATCCGGCCCGAGCGCATGTCGGCGAGCTTGATCTTGGCCTCCGCCGAGAGCAGCCGCATCACGATCTCGGACTTGCTCATCTCCAGCGAGAAAATCACGCTGGCCATGCGGTTCTTGATCGAGCACGAGCGCAGGAAGTCCAGCCCGAGGGTGGAGTTGTGCGTCGGGACCATCGAGCGGGCGGCAAGGTACAGGTGGTCGTCGCTGTCGACCTCGACGCAGCGCACCGGCACGCTCTCGACGGCGCGCACCTCGGTGACGCCGAAAGCGACCGGGAGCGGACTGCCCGCGCCGACGAGATGGCGGACACCCGCTCCGCTCACCACGTCGGCACCGGCGCGCAACGATGCGGTGGTGCGCACGCCGCGCAGCGTCGGCCACTGGTGTGCGGCGTCGGCGACGATGACGGTGCCGTCGGAGAACTCCACCTCGTAGCAGGGCCGCCCGAGCATGATCTCGGTGGCCGCGACGACGCGGGTGGGTGCGCCGTCGGCACCGAGCAACTCGTCGCCGACCGCGACGTCACCCATCCGGGTCCAGCCGTTCGGAGTCGGCAGCGGCGTATCGAGAGCCAGCGCCTTGCCGACACCCGGCCGCGCCGCGACGATGATCATCTGACCCGGGTGCAGCCCGTTGGTCACCTCGTCGAGTTCGGTGAACCCGGTAGGCACCCCGCGCGCCAGCCCGCCGCCGGAGGCGATCGCGTCGATCTCGTCCATCGTCGGCTGCAGCAGCGACTCCAGCGGGACGAAGTCCTCGGAGGTGCGCCGCTCGGTGACGTCGTAGATCTCCGACTGGGCGCGGTCGACGACCTCGTCGACGTCGGCGCCCTCCGCCCCGGCGTAGCCGTACTGCACCACCCGGGTGCCGGCCTCCACCAGCCGGCGCAGCAGGGCCTTCTCGGCGACGATGCCCGCGTAGTAGCCGGCGTTGGCGGCGGTGGGCACCGTGGAGATCAGGGTGTGCAGATACGGGGCTCCGCCGATGCGGCGCAGCAGCCCGCGGCGGTCCAGTTCGGCGGCGACGGTGACCGGGTCGGCCGGCTCGCCGCGACCGTAGAGGTCGAGGATCGCGTCGTAGACGTTCTGGTGGGCGGGACGGTAGAAGTCGCCGGGGCGCAGCCGCTCCAGCACGTCGGCGATGGCGTCCTTGCTCAGCAGCATCCCGCCCAGCACGGACTGCTCGGCGACGAGATCCTGCGGGGGCTGACGGGTGAAGTCCTCGACCGGAACCGGGGATGCCGATCCGGACTGACCGAGGTCATCGACGACCGCCATCTGGTCCGCCCGCCTCCCTTCCTAACCAGCCCTGCCGACCGCGTCGAACGTAGGTTCGACGGGCTGTCCGCCACGGTAGGGCAGCGCTCCGACAACCCGGTCTCTTCGGGCCGGAGCGAACGTTAGACGTTGCTGGAGGCCAGACAAACCGGGGTTGTTCATGAACCTGTTGGTGGCTTGTGGATAGCCGTCGGTAACGGTGTTGGTGCCTTGGGGAATACCTGTGGATCACTGTGCAGTTGCGTCGCATCACCCGACGTAAACGCACAGTAGAACCCGCTGGGGATTGTGGATGACAAGTCGGTCGGCGTGTCGGCCCAGGTTGCCGTTTCGGGCGTGTTGCGTTTCGCGATCGAAAGGGCTCGGTAAACGCCGGGTTACGTTCGCTGGGGCGCACCGCCGCGCGGAGGTTCGCCAGCGTGCCGGGGTTTCCCCGCGGGGGGTTTAGTTACCGGCGGCGACGTCGACGGTGACTTCGGCCTCCACCTCGGGATGCAGGTGGATGACGACCGCGTGGGACCCCAGCTCCCTGATGTGGGCGCTGGGCATCCGGACGATCCGCTTGTCGATGTTCGGGCCGCCGGCCTTCTTGATCGCCACGACCACGTCGTTGGCCGTCACCGAGCCGAACAGCTTGCCGGAGTCGGCCGCGACCTTGACCGCCAGCGCGACCGGGCTGACCGCCAGCAGGGCGGCCTTGATCTCGTCGGCGTGCTCACGGTCGTGGACCGCCTTGGCCTCCCGGGCCCGGCGGATCTCGTCGGCCTGCTTCTGGGCGCCGCGGGAGGCCACGATGGCCAGCCCGCGCGGCAGCAGGTAGTTGCGGCCGTAGCCGTCTTTGACCTCGACGGTGTCACCGGGCGACCCCAGGTGGTCGACCTCGGCGGTGAGGATCAGCTTCATTGTCGCTCCGTTCGGTCTAGCGCGTCGCCGAGGTGAACGGCAGCAAGGCGACCTCGCGGGCGTTCTTCACGGCGATCGCGATGTCGCGCTGGTGCTGCACGCAGTTGCCGGTCACCCGACGTGCCCGGATCTTGCCCCGCTCGCTGATGTAGGTGCGCAGCAGCGCGGTGTCCTTGTAGTCGATCACCTGCGCCTTCTTCGAGCAGAACACGCACTTGCGGGTCTTGACCGGCTTGTCCGGCAGCGGACGCCGCTTGGTGGGTTTGGGCATCTGTCAGTCTCTTTCGTCGGTCAGAAGGGGGGTTCGTCGTCGGAGCCGCTGAACGAGCCGGACGCCGGTGCGCTGCCCCAGGGATCCTCCTGGGACTCGGTGGCCGCCGGCCGCGATCCGCCGCCGCCGCCGGAGGAGGAGCCGCCGCCGAATCCGCCACCGCCGCCGCCGCGGCTGGCCTTGTTCACCTTGGCCGTGGCGTAGCGAAGCGAGGGTCCGATCTCGTCGACCTCGACCTCGACGACGGTGCGCTTCTCGCCCTCGCGGGTCTCGAAGGACCGCTGCTTGAGCCGGCCCGTCACGATCACCCGGGCGCCCCGGGTGAGGCTCTCGGCCACGTTCTCGGCGGCCTCGCGCCAGATGTTGCAGCGCAGGAACAGCGCCTCGCCGTCCTTCCACTCCCCGCTCTGGCGGTCGTAGATGCGCGGGGTCGAGGCGACGGTGAAGTTGGCGACCGCCGCGCCTGACGCGGTGAAGCGAAGTTCGGGATCGGCGGTTAGGTTTCCGACGACGGTGATGATCGTGTCACCGGCCATTGGGTCCTCCTGGGATTCGGTTTGAGCGCCGCGAGGGATGCCGCGAGGGATCCCCGGTCGTCGCTCAGTGCTTGTCTGTCCTGACCACTTTGGTCCGCAGCACCGACTCGTTCAGGTTGAGCTGGCGGTCGAGCTCGGACACGGTGGCCGGAGCCGCCTTGATGTCCAGGACGGCATAGATGCCCTCGGCGTGCTTGGAGATTTCGTAGGCCAGCCGCCGGCGGCCCCAGATGTCGACCTTGTCGACGGTGCCGCCGTCGCTGCGGACCACGTTGAGGAACGTGTCCAGCGAGGGCGCCACGGTGCGCTCATCGAGGGTCGGGTCAAGGATGACCATGATTTCGTAGGGACGCATAAGACCTCACCACCTCCTATGGTCTGCAGCGGCCACGGTCGGTCCGTGGCAGGAGGATCGCCTGCGTCGGCAACCGGCCTAGGCTACCGCAGGGCAGGCTGATCAGCGAAATCAGTGCCGGCGGCCAGCTCCGCTGGGTCGGCGGCGGGCCGCAGCCGACGCGGCCACCACGTCGGGAAGGCGTCGGGGGCGCCGTCGAGCACGCCGCCGCACGGGTCGTCGATCCGGCCCCGCCAGCGCACCAGGTCCTGATCCGGACGGTAGATCTGGCGGATCACCAGGACGATGAGGGCGACCACGGCCAGGTCGCGCACCAGCACCGTGGTGGTGAACCACTGCTGGGGCAGGCCCTTGTTGTCTTCGCCGAACAGGTAGAACATCCGGGGCACCCAGACCAGGGCGTCGATGGTCATCCACGCCAGCAGCACCCGCCGGTGCGGCAGCGCCAGCACCGCCAGCGGCACCAGCCACAGCGAGAACTGCGGACTCCAGACCTTGTTGACCAGAAGGAACATCGCCACCAGCAGGAAGGCCAGCTGGGCCACCCGGGGCCGCCGCGGTGCGGTCCAGCCGATGTAGGCCACCGCCGCCAGGCACCCCGCGAACAGGACGCCGACCACCGAGTTGAGGATCACCGGGGGCTGCCAGAACCCGAGGTTGGCGTCGAACCCGCGCCAGCCGGTGAAGGACTTGACGACGTTGTAGAGCGAGTCCATGTCGGCGTCGCGCCGGGCGTTGAGCCGGAAGAATTCCGACCAGCCGCGCGGATAGAGCAGCATCACCGGTGCGTTGACGACCAGCCAGGTGCCCGCCGCGACGGCGGTGGTGCGCACCGCGTCCCTCAGCCGGCCGGCCCGCAGCGCCAGCACGAGCAGCACCACCAGCAGCAGCGCGGGGTAGAGCTTGGCGGCCACCCCCAGGCCGAGGAGCACCCCGGCCCAGCCGGGGCGGCGGCGCGCCCACGCCAGCAGGCCCCCGGCGGCCAGCGCGGTGGCCAGCGCGTCGAAGTTGGTGAAGATCTGGAAGATCAGGATCGGCGAGGCGGCCACCAGCGCGGCGTCCCAGATGCGCCTTCCGGCGAGCAGCGCGGTGGCCCACACCGTCGCCAGCCACGCCAGGGCCAACCCGAAGGCCGCGATGTTGAAGAACATCACCACCTCGGCGACACCGGAGAGCGCGGGCAGCGCGGTCTTCGTGGCGACCAGGGTGTAGGTCTTGGCCAGCGACATCGACAGGTACTGGTAGACCCCGGTCAGCACCGGGTACTCCATGTGGCGCACGGCGGGCCGGCCGTCGAACTGCGTCTGGGGCCGGCCCGCGGAGTCCCTCTCCAGCCAGCTCGACTTGTAGGGGAACTTGCCGCTGCTGAGCAGCTCCGCACCGTAGAGCGGCACGGTGTCGGAGTAGCACAGCTCGTAGTAGGCGCGCTGGTTCTGCCAGTTGGCCACCCGCTGATCGGGTGTCCCGGTGCCGATGGTCTGCAGGCAGGGCGCCTTGGTCGACCAGCCCAGGGCCAGCAGCACCAGCGCCACCAGGAACATCACCCGCACCGGGGTCAGCACCCGGGTGCGGCCGATCAGCGCGTGCCGCCCGACCGGCCCGCCGGCGGCCCCGCACAGCGCGGCCGCCAGGACGTCGTTGCGGCTGGGCAGGTCGCGGTCCGCGACGCTGCGCCGGTCCTCGGCCAGCGGCAGGGGCGACACCGGGTGGGCGTCGTCCGCGAGCGCGGTCACGGGGGCGGCGGCGGAGGCGGCGGAGCGTTGACGTCCCCCGGCGGCGGA
>NZ_JBJTCF010000003.1:0-30096 GCF_046091765.1 Mycobacterium sp. | reverse complement strand
GCCCCCGGGGTGGGGCTACCCCCCGCCGCCGGGCGTTCGGCCCCCCTTCAGCATCGGTGACGGTTTCTCCTGGGCGTGGAACAAGTTCACCAAGAACGCCGCACCGCTGGTCGTGGCGACCCTGGTGTTCGGACTCATCCTGAGCGTGCTCGGCTCGCTCAACGGGCCGCTGCTGCAAGCTGTTTCGCCGGAGAGCTTCACCACCACCGACGGCTCCGGCGGTTTCGCGACGACATCCACGCCGAGCCTCAACGGTGCCGGGTTCGCGGTGCTGGTGCTGTCGTCGCTGCTGCTGTCGGTGGTCGGCGGCGCGCTCGCGTCGGCCTGGTATGCCGGGCTGCTCGACATCGCCGACGGCAGGCCGGTCACCATCGCCTCGTTCTTCCGGCCCCGCAACGTCGTTTCGGTCGTGGTCGCCGCGATCATCATCGGCATCCTCACCCAGATCGGCATCGCGCTGTGCGTCCTGCCGGGATTGATCGTGGCGATCTTCGTGATGTTCACCAGCGCCGCCACCGTCGACCGCACCCTCTCGCCGATCGACGGACTCCGGACCAGTGTCGGCATCGTGAAGGCCAATTTCGGTTCGGCGCTCGCGGTCTGGCTGACCTGTCTGGCCATCATGGTCATCGGTGCCCTGCTCTGCCTCGTCGGGCTGCTGGCCGCCGCCCCGATCTCCTACCTGCTGCTGGTGTACGCCTATCGCACGCTCAGCGGCGGGTCGGTCGTGCCGGCGACGCCCTAGCGTGGCCGACAACCGCCGCCGGCGCGGATTCGCCACCACGGCGATCCACGCCTACCGTCCGGATCCGGCCACCGGGGCGGTCAACGTCCCGATTTACGCCAGCAGCACCTTCGCCCAGGACGGCGTCGGCAACCTGCGCGGCGGCTACGAGTACGCCCGCACCGGAAATCCCACCCGCACCGCCCTGGAGTCCGTGCTCGCGGCGGTCGAGCAGGGCCGCTTCGGGCGTGCCTTCGGCTCAGGCATGGCGGCCAGCGACTGCGCGTTGCGCGCGGTGCTGCGGCCCGGTGATCACCTCGTCATCCCCGACGACGCCTACGGCGGGACGTTCCGGCTGATCGACAAGGTGTTCCGGGAGTGGGGCGTGGCGCACACCGCGGTCGCACTCGCCGACCTCGACGCCGTGCGCGCGGCGATCACCGCTCAGACGCGGCTGATCTGGGTCGAGACGCCGACCAACCCGATGCTCTCGCTCGCCGACATCGCCGCCCTCGCCGACATCGGTCACGCGGCGGGGGCGAAGGTGTTGGTGGACAACACCTTCGCCTCGCCCGCCCTGCAGCAGCCGCTGACCCTGGGCGCCGACATCGTGCTGCACTCCACGACGAAGTACATCGGCGGCCACTCCGATCTGCTGGGCGGCGCGCTGGTCACCGACGACGCCGAACTCGACGAGCAGTTCGGGTTCCTACAGAACGCGGCCGGTGCGGTGCCCGGCCCGTTCGACGCCTACCTGACCATGCGGGGCATCAGGACGCTCGAGGTGCGCATGCAACGGCACACCGAGAACGCCACACAGATCGCGCACTTCCTGGCCGGTCACCCCGCGATCAGCCGGGTGCTCTACCCGGGACTTCCCGACCACCCGGGACATGACATCGCCAAGCGCCAGATGCGCGGCTTCGGCGGGATGGTGTCGGTGCGGATGCGCGGCGGCGCGCAGGCCGCCCGCGAACTGTGTTCGCGGACTGAGATTTTCATCCTCGCCGAGTCGCTGGGCGGGGTGGAGTCGCTGATCGAACACCCGGGTGCGATGACGCATGCCTCGACTGCCGGTTCGCAGCTGGAGGTGCCCGACGATCTGGTGCGGCTGTCGGTGGGCATCGAGGACCCCGCCGACCTGCTCGCCGACCTCGACGGGGCGCTAGCGTAGCGCCGGCAGGATCGCGCCCGCGCTGACCGCAAGGTTGTGCTGCGCGACGTCCGATCGATCCGCCCAGCCGCCCGCGGCGATCGCGGCGGCGCTTGCCCGCGCGTGGTGCATCCCGGCCGCGTCGAGGGCGAAGACCGCCCCGAAGCCGTCGACGGCGTCGAGCAGCCCGGCCAGGGCGGCGGTCACCGGGTCCGGGCGGCGCTGCTCGAAGAGGGCCGCCGCCAGCGCGCCGCGGGCCGCGCCGGCGCGGGCGCGGTCGGTCAGCGGCCACCGGTAGGTGTTGCGGCGCACCCGATGCGCGGTCAGCGACACCTGGTGCAACTGCCCGGTGCGCAGCATCTGGTCGAGCACGTCGTCCTCGGCGCGCCCGCGCAGACCGGCGATCGCCGCTGACGCGCGCAGCGGGCCGCGCTCGAGCAGTGCCAGCGCCGGCCGGACGGCCGGGTCGAGGGGGAGCGGTCCGCTCAGCGCGAGCAGCTCACCGGGCGGCGCGGGATCACCGGGCAGTGCCGGGCGCAGCCGGCACTGGAGGGCCAGGTCGAGTAGCAGGGCGGCGGCCAGGGCGCGGCCGCGCGGGCGGCGCTCGAGGGCGGGCTGGGCGGCGGGGTTGTCGAGCAGCAGAAGCAGCAGATCCTCGGCGATGCGCGCCACGGGGTCAGGACAGCACTCAGGAGTGGTAGGGCTCGGCGCTGACCAGCGTGACCTTCACCGTGTTGCCGTTGGGCACCGTGTAGGTGCGGGTCTCGCCGACCTTCGCATCGAGCAGAGCCGCGCCCAGCGGCGAGTTCGGCGAGTACACCTCGAGTTTGCCGTCGCCGAAGACCTCCTGGCGGGTGGCGATCAGGAACGTCTCGGTGTCGGTCTTCACGCCGTCGTAGTACACCGTGACGACCGAACCGGGCAGCGCGACGCCCGACTGGGTGGGCGCCTCGCCGACCTTGGCGGTGTTGAGCAGCTCCTGCAGCTGACGGATCCGGGCCTCCTCCTGGCCCTGCTGCTCCCGGGCGGCGTGGTAACCGCCGTTCTCCCGCAGGTCGCCCTCCTCGCGGCGGTCGTTGATCTCGGCGGCGATCACCGGACGGTGGGCGATCAGCTGGTCGAGTTCGGCCTTGAGCTTGTCGTAGGCCTCCTGCGTCAGCCAGACCACCTGGGTGTCGGTCATCGTCGCGCTCCTTCACCGATCGTCCCGCGGTTTCGCGGTGGGCCCCTCGCCGCTGCGGGGACTCGCGGGCGTTCCGCGTGTGCATCTCCGCGCCGCGTGCCCGCGTACGAGAGCGCGGTCCCCAAGTCGGGAACCGCGTTTGTCCAAGTGTAGCACCGCCGGACCCGCCGGAACGGGGTTTTCGCACGTCGGCGGCGTGCGCGGGCTAGCGGGCGGACAGGTAGCCGGGCACGTCGAGGCCGCATCCGTAGACGCCGCCCGCCACCGACGGCAGGTAGGTCCTGACCTCGGTGCTGACCTGCACGGTCCGGGCGTCAGAGGCCGCCACCACCACCTCCCGGCGTCCCGTCTCGGCGCGATCCGGCGACAGGGCCCGCACGATGCACACCGCGGGCCGCGCGGGGTCCTTTCGGGTCACGCTGATCGTTACCCGGACCGTCTGGTCGTCGAGGACCTCGAAGCCGGCGAGTTCGCCCTTGGCGTCCACGCTGCCGTAGCGCAGGTAGGCCGCCGTGGCCATGGTGGCAACGCCCACGGTGAACAGCACGCCCAGCACGATCGCCAGCCGTCGGCGCGTCACGGCCGGCGCCGCCGCGCCGTACCGCGACGACGGGGAGTTGCTCACCAGTTCTGGGACCCCCGCTTGGGATGGGACTATCAGGTGAGGAACTATATGCCGGTACACGCGCGCAGGCGCGGGAGAGCAGGTAGCGGAAGTCGTGGCCGAACTTCGGTTGATGGCGGTGCACGCCCACCCGGACGACGAGTCGAGCAAGGGCGCGGCAACCCTGGCGCGCTACGTCGACGCCGGTCACCGCGTGCTGGTCGTCACCCTCACCGGCGGCGAACGGGGCGACATCCTCAACCCGTCGATGGACCTGCCCGACGTGCGGGGCCGGATCGGCGCGGTCCGCCGCGGCGAGATGGCCACCGCCGCCGAGATCCTCGGGGTCGAACACCACTGGCTGGGGTTCATGGACTCCGGGTTGCCCGAGGGCGACCCCCCGCCGCCGCTGCCCGACGGATGCTTCGCGACGGTGCCGCTGGAGGAACCGGTCGCCAAGCTGGTGGAGGTGATCCGCGAGTTCCGGCCGCACGTGATGACGACCTACGACGAGAACGGCGGCTACCCGCACCCCGACCACATCCGCTGCCATCAGGTGTCGGTGGCCGCCTACGAGGCCGCCGGCGACCACCGGCTCTACCCGGACGCCGGGGTGCCGTGGTCGGTCAGCAAGCTGTACTACACCCACGGGTTCCTGCGTCACCGCATGCAGTTGCTGCAGGAGGAGTTCGCCCAGAACGGGCAGGAGGGGCCCTTCGCGCGGTGGCTGGAGCACTGGGACCCCGAGCACGACGTGTTCGCCCAGCGGGTCACCACCCGGGTGCACTGTGCGGACTACTTCGGTCAGCGCGACGAGGCGCTGCGGGCGCACGCCAGCCAGATCGACCCCGACGGCTGGTTCTTCGCCGCACCGCTGGAGTGGCAGCGGCGGCTGTGGCCGACCGAGGAGTTCGAGCTGGCCCGGTCGCGGGTTCCCGCCGTGCTGCCCGAAGACGACCTGTTCGCCGGCATCGAGGTCTTCGAATGACGGGGTTCGCGCCGCTCGACGCGGTGCTGCTGATTCTCGCCGAGGGTCAGGACAACACCGGACCCGACTTCGGCAAGGCCAGCCCGATCGGGCTGCTCGTGGTGGTGCTGCTGTTGATCTGCATGTTCTTTCTGCTGCGGTCGATGAACCGGCATCTCAAGAAGGTCCCCGACCGGTTCGACCACCAGACCGGCGAGGGCGGGGCCGAGGAGACCGGCGAGCAGGACGCCCCGCGTGACTCCGGCGGCTAACGAACTCGCCGACGCGGCCAGTCCGTACCTGCGCCAGCATGCCGACAACCCAGTGCACTGGCAGCAGTGGACGGCCGGGGCGCTCGCCGAGGCGGCCGAGCGCGACGTCCCGATCCTGCTGTCGATCGGCTACGCCGCCTGCCACTGGTGTCACGTGATGGCCCACGAGTCCTTCGAGGACGAGACCGTCGCGGCGGCGATGAACGCCGGCTTCGTCTGCATCAAGGTCGACCGCGAGGAGCGTCCCGACCTCGACGCGGTGTACATGAACGCCACCGTCGCGCTGACCGGCCACGGCGGCTGGCCGATGACCTGCTTCCTGACCCCCGACGGGCGGCCGTTCTTCTGCGGCACCTACTACCCGCGCGCGCAGTTCCTGCAGCTGCTCGCGGCGGTCACCGAGACGTGGCGCGACCGGCGCGGCGACGTCGAGCGGGCCTCCGAGGAGATCACCGGCCAGTTGCGCCGGATGGCCGCCGGGCTGCCCAGCGGGGGAGCGGAGATCGGACCGGCGCTGTGCGACGCCGCGGTGGCCGCGGTGCTGCGCGACGAGGACACCGCGCGCGGCGGCTTCGGCGGCGCGCCGAAGTTCCCGCCCTCGGCGCTGCTGGAGGCGCTGCTGCGGGCGCACGAGCGCACTCGGTCCCCGGTCCCGCTAAAGGCGGTGCGCCGCACCGCGTCGGCGATGGCCCGCGGCGGCATCTACGACCAGCTCGCCGGCGGCTTCGCGCGCTACAGCGTGGACGCCGACTGGGTGGTGCCGCACTTCGAGAAGATGCTCTACGACAACGCCCAGCTGCTGCGGGTGTACGCGCACTGGGCGCGGCGCGACGGCGATCCGCTGGCCCGGCGCGTCGCCGCCGAGACCGCGCTGTTCCTGCTCGACGAACTCGTCGATCGCGACATGTTCACCTCCTCGCTGGACGCCGACACCGAGGGCGTGGAGGGATCCACCTACGTGTGGACGCCCGCGCAGCTACGGGAGGTGCTCGGTGACGACGACGGGACGTGGGCGGCCGAGCTGTTCGCGGTCACCGAGCGGGGCACGTTCGAACACGGCACCTCGGTGCTGCAGCTGCCGGCCGATCCGGTCGGTCCCGACGGTGCCGAACGCTTCGCGCGGGTCCGCGCCGCGCTGCTGGCGGCCCGCCGGACCAGACCCCAGCCCCCGCGCGACGACAAGGTGGTCACCGGGTGGAACGGACTGGCGATCACCGCGCTCACCGAAGCGGCTGTGGCACTGGGGGATCGGCGGCTGATCGAGGTGGCCGGACGCTGCGCCGCCGCACTGCTGGAGCTGCATCTGGTCGACGGGCGGCTGCGCCGGGCGAGCCTGGGTGGCGAGGTCGGGCAGAGCGCGGCGATCCTGGAGGACCACGGCATGCTCGCCACCGGGCTGCTCAGCCTCTACCAGCTGACCGGCCAGGGCCGGTGGCTGCAGGGCGCCACCGAGCTGATCGACCTGGCCGTCGCGCACTTCGCCGACCCGGACCGGCCCGGCCGCTGGTTCGACACCGCCGACGACGCCGAGCAGTTGATGGTCCGGCCCGCCGATCCGGTCGACGGCGCCACGCCCTCGGGCGCATCGTCGATCGCCGAGGCGCTGCTGACGGCGGCCCACCTGGTCGACGCCGAACGGGCCGCGCGGTACGGGCCGCTGGCCGCCGAGACACTGCTGGCGCACTCGGTGCTGCTCGCGCGCGCCGCGCGCTCGGCGGGGCACTGGCTGGCGGTGGCCGAAGCCGCGGTGCGCGGCCCACTGCAGGTCGCCGTGGCGACCGCCGACCCGGCGTCTGAACTGCTGAGCGCCGCGCGCCGGCTGGCGCCGGGCGGCACCGTGGTCGTGGGGGGACCGCTCGACTCGGGGCCGCTGCTGGCCGGACGTGACCGGGTCGGCGGGGCCGACGCCGCCTACGTCTGCCGCGGGCGGGTGTGCGACCTGCCGGTGACCGGCGTCGCGGAGCTGTCGGCGGCTCTGGGTGTGCCGTAACGTTGGGCCATGCCCAGCGCTGAGCACATCCGCGACACCGTCACCCGATACCTGGCACTGGTGGCCGACGGCACCGCCGAGGAGATCGCGGCGCTCTACGCCGACGACGCGACCCTGGAGGACCCGGTCGGCGGCGAGGTGCACATCGGGCGGCAGGCCATCCGTGGTTTCTACGCCAACATCGAGGGCATCCACCGGGAGACCGAGCTGCACGAGGTGCGGGTGGCCGGCCACGAGGCGGCGTTCCTGTTCACCATCACGGTGGGGTCGGGTGAAAGCCGGCTTCAGATCAGGCCGATCGACGTGATGGTGTTCGACGGCGACGGCAAGATCGCGGCGCTCAAGGCCTACTGGGCGCCGGAGAACGCGAGCACCGTCTAGCGCGGCGCGAGCAGAGGACTCAGAAGACCGCGAACCACATCGCGATGTAGTGGCAGATCGCCGCGACCGCGGTGCAGGCGTGGAAGAACTCGTGGTGGCCGAAGGTGTTGGGCCAGGGGTCGGGCCACTTGAGCGCGTAGAGCACGCCGCCCACGCTGTAGAGCGCACCGCCGACGATCAGCAGCACCAGTGCGGCGATACCCGCACCGTGCATGATCGGCCCGACGAACCAGGCCGCCACCCAGCCCAGCAAAAGGTAGAGCGGCACGCCCACCCAGCGCGGCGCCGACGGCCAGCACATCTTGAGTAGGACGCCGGCCAGCGCGCCGCCCCAGACGATCCAGAACAGCGTCCAGCCGCTGCGCTCGGGCAGGGCCAGCAGGGCGAACGGGGTGTAGCTGCCGGCGATGAACACGAAGATCATCGAGTGATCGAGGCGCTTCATCCATTTCCAGGCGGTCGCCGAGCGCCAGCGCAGCCGGTGGTAGGTCCCGCTGACGGCGAACATCGCCACGATGGTCAGCGTGTAGATGAGCGTGGCGATCCCCGCACGGGTGGAATCCACCGCCCAGGACACCGCGACCAGGGCCGCGCCGGCGATCGCGGCCACGCCGGCCGCGTACACGTGGATCCAGCCGCGGGCCCGGGGCTTGCCGAGGAACTCCGCGGCAGCGTCGACGAGGGCTTCGGGAAGGTCCTCGGCGTCCCTGGCCGCGGAATCCGTGCGGCCGGGCCGGGTCAGCTCAGTGGTCACGTCCCCTCCCTCGATCCGCTAGGCCAGCACCACAACCCACAGTAATCTGAGTCGCCGTGGAGATCATTCCGCCGCGCCTCAAGGAACCGGCCTACCGGCTCTACGAGATGCGGTTGCGCCAGGAGCTGGCGCAGGCCCGATCCCAGCTCCCGCGGCATATCGCGGTGCTCTGCGACGGCAACCGGCGATGGGCCCGTGATGCTGGTCACGACGACGTCAGCTACGGCTACCGGGTGGGCGGGGCGAAGATCGCCGAGATGCTGCGCTGGTGCGCGGAGGCCGGCATCGAGATGGCCACCGTCTACCTGCTCTCCACCGAGAACCTGCAGCGCGATCCCGACGAGGTGGCCTCACTGGTGGGAATCATCACCGAGGTGGTGGAGGAGATCTGCGCGCCGGCCAACCGATGGAGTGTGCGTTCGGTGGGTGACCTGGAACTGCTCGGCGCCCAGCCCGCGCGGCGGCTGCGCGACGCGGTGGACGCGACGGCGTCGCGGGCGTCCAACGGTTCGTTCCACGTCAACGTCGCCGTGTGCTACGGCGGCCGCCAGGAGATCGTCGACGCGGTGCGTGGACTGCTCAGCAAGCAGCTGGCCAACGGCGCCACCGCCGAGCAACTCGTCGACGCCGTCACCATCGAGGGCATCTCGGAGAATCTTTACACCTCCGGGCAGCCCGACCCCGATCTGGTGATCCGCACCTCGGGCGAGCAGCGGCTCAGCGGGTTTCTGCTGTGGCAGAGCGCCTACTCGGAGATGTGGTTCACCGAGGCGCACTGGCCGGCGTTCCGCCGGGTCGACTTCCTGCGCGCGCTGCGCGACTACAGCCGGCGCCACCGGCGCTTCGGCCACTGAGCCGGGCCGCTGAACCGGGCCGCTGAGCCGGGCCGCTGAGCCGGGAGGTCTACCCGGAGCTCACAGCTTGCGCAGCCGCAGCCGGTTGATGGAGTGGTCGGCGTCCTTGCGCAGCACCAGCGTCGCCCGCGGTCGGGTCGGCAGGATGTTCTCGATCAGGTTGGGCCGGTTGGTCGAGTTCCAGATGTCGCGCGCCGCCGCGACGGCCTGCTGGTCGGTCAGCCCCGCGTAGTGGTGGAAGTGCGACACCGGATCGGCGAACGCGCCGGCGCGCATCGTCAGGAAGCGCTGGACGTACCAGGTCTCGATGTCCTCGATGCGGGCGTCGACGTACACCGAGAAGTCGAACAGGTCCGAGACCATCAGCCGTGCGCCGGTCTGCAGCACGTTGAGGCCCTCCAGGATGAGGATGTCGGGATGGGTGACGACGTGGGCCTCGTCGGGGACGATGTCGTAGCGGAGGTGGGAGTACACCGGTGCGCACGCGTGGTCGGATCCCGACTTCACCGCGGTGACGAAGCGCATCAGGGCGCGGCGGTCGTAGCTCTCCGGGAAACCCTTGCGGTGCATCAGGTTCCGCCGGATCAGCTCGGCGTTGGGGTAGAGAAAACCGTCGGTGGTCACCAGATCGACGCGTGGGTGGTGCTCCCAGCGGGCCAGCAGCGCCTGCAACACGCGGGCGGTGGTCGACTTGCCGACCGCGACACTGCCGGCCACCCCGATGACGAACGGAACCGGCCGCTCCGGGTTCTGCCGGGGCTCGCCGAGAAACTCGGCGGTGGCGGCGAACAGGCCCTGGCTGGCGGTCACCTGGAGGTGGATCAGCCGGGCGATCGGCAGGTAGATCTCCTCCACCTCGCGCAGGTCGATCTGCTCGCCGATGCCGCGCAGGCCCATCAGCTCGTCCTCGGTCAGCTTGAGCGGGGTGGACCTGCCCAGCGCCCGCCACTGACTGCGGTCGAACTCCACGTAGGGGCTGGGCTCGGTCAGCCGCGTCATGGCGACAGTGTGACAGCTAGCGTGGGCGCTATGGAGCCCGATCGGCTGATCATGGAGTACCTCACACTCGGGTTGCGCTTCGACCGCATCGAGGAGGGCTACGTCGACTCCTTCACCGGGGACCCCGCCCTGCGGCGGCTGGTGGCCGACGAGCCCGCGCCCGACCCCGCACAGCTGGCCGTGCAGGCCGATCGGCTGCTCGCGGAACTGCCGGCCGGGCTTGCCGACGAGCGTGCGCAGTTCGTCGGCGCGCACCTGCGCGCGCTGTCCTGCGCGGCGCGCCGGTTCGCCGGACAGGACGTCGGGTTCGTCGAGGAGGTGCGCGCCTACTTCGACGTCGAGATCGGCAAGGGTGAACCGGAGCGCTACCGCGACGCGCACGTCCGCATCGACTCGGTACTGGGCGGCACCGGCCCGCTGGCCGAACGGATGGAGGCCGAGCGCCGCGCCGACGAGATCCCGCCGCAGCGTCTCGAGGAGGCCGTCGGCGCCTTCTCCAGCGCGCTGCGCGACATCGTGCGCGCCACCTATCCGCTGCCCGACGCCGAGACGGTGGTCTACGAGGTCGTCACCGACAAGCCGTGGTCGGGCTTCAACTACTACGACGGCGGCTACCGTTCGCGGGTCGCGGTCAACGCCGACATCCGCCAGCAGATGTCCCACCTGCCGGCGCTGATCGCCCACGAGTCCTACCCGGGACACCACACCGAGCACTGCCGCAAGGAGGAGCGTCTGGTCGTCGGCCTCGGCCACGGCGAGCAGACCCTGTTTCTGGTGAACACCCCGCAGTGCCTGATCGCCGAGGGGCTGGCCGATCTGGCCCTGCACGCCGCGGTCGGCCCGGGCTGGGGCCGCTGGGCGCAGGAGATCTACGCCGACCTGGGTCTGCGTTTCGACGGCGAGCGGGCCGAGGCGCTTTCCGAGGCGCGCGCGCAGCTGGCTGGGGTGCGCCAGGACGCCGCGCTGATGCTGCACGACGAGGGACGCGACGCCGACGAGGTCGTGGCCTTCCTGCGGCGCTGGCTGCTGGTCGACGACCGCCGCGCGCGCCAGGCCCTGAGGTTCCTGTCCTCCCCGCTGTGGCGGGCCTACACCTCGACCTACGTCGAGGGCTATCGGCTGCTGCGGGCCTGGCTGGACGCCCGCCCCGACGGGGTGGGCCGCACCGAGCGCTTCGGCCGGCTGCTCGACGAGCCGCTGATCCCCTCGGCGCTGCGGGCCGACTGAGCGGCTCCCGCGCTTCTCCCATTAGGCTTTGCCCATGACCACCGACGCGATATTGTCTCCCGCCACCGCCGTGCCCGGGGCGGCCAGCGAGGCCTACCGGGCGGCGCTGAGCGTCGTCGAATCCGTCGAGCCGAGGATCGCCGCGGCCACCCGCCGCGAACTGGCCGATCAGCGCGCGTCGCTGAAGCTGATCGCCAGCGAGAACTACGCCTCGCCGGCGGTGCTGCTGACGATGGGCACCTGGCTCTCGGACAAGTACGCCGAGGGCACCGTGGGCCACCGCTTCTACGCGGGCTGCCACAACGTCGACGAGATCGAGTCGATCGCCGCCGAGCACGCCCGGGAGTTGTTCGGCGCGCCGTACGCCTACGTGCAGCCGCATTCGGGAATCGACGCGAACCTGGTCGCGTTCTGGGCGATCCTGGCCACCCGCGTCGAGGCGCCGGCGCTGGCGGAGGCGGGCCGCAAGAACGTCAACGACCTCTCCGAGGCGGAGTGGGAACGGCTGCGGGCCAAGCTGGGCAGCCAGCGGCTGATGGGCATGTCGCTGGACGCCGGCGGTCATCTCACCCACGGGTTCCGGCCGAACATCTCCGGCAAGATGTTCCACCAGCGCAGCTACGGCACCGATCCGGCCACCGGGCTGCTGGACTACGCCGCGATCGCCGCGGCGGCGCGCGAGTTCAAGCCGCTGATTCTGGTGGCGGGCTATTCGGCCTACCCGCGCCGGGTCAACTTCGCCACGATGCGCGAGATCGCCGACGAGGTCGGCGCGACCTTCATGGTGGACATGGCGCACTTCTCCGGTCTGGTGGCCGGCAAGGTGCTCACCGGTGACGAGGACCCGGTGCCGCACGCGCACCTGGTCACCACCACCACGCACAAGTCACTGCGTGGCCCGCGCGGCGGGCTGGTGCTGGCGACCGCCGAGTACTCCGACGCCGTGGACAAGGGCTGCCCGATGGTGCTGGGCGGACCGCTGGCGCACGTGATGGCCGCCAAGGCGGTCGCGTTCGCCGAGGCGCGTCAGCCGTCCTTCCGGGCCTACGCCCAGCGGGTGGCCGACAACGCCCAGGCCTTCGCCGACGGGCTGATGCGTCGCGGGGCGCGGCTGGTCACCGGCGGCACCGACAACCACATCGTGCTGCTCGACGTGCAGAGCTTCGGGCTGACCGGCCGCCAGGCCGAGTCGGCCCTGCTCGATGCGGGGATCGTCACCAACCGCAACTCCATCCCGGCCGATCCCAACGGGGCGTGGTACACCAGCGGCATCCGGTTCGGCACGCCGGCGCTGACTACCCGCGGCTTCGGCGCCGCGGAGTTCGACCGGGTCGCCGAGCTGGTGGTCGAGGTGCTCACCAACACCACGCCGGAGGGCACCTCCAAGGCCAAGTACACGCTGGTCGACAGCACCGCCGACTGGGCACGCTCGGCCGCCGCCGAACTGCTCGACGCCAACCCGCTCTACCCCGGCCTGACGCTGCAGTAGCGCGCGGCGATTTTTAGACAACCGTTAATTTCGGTTACAGTTACCGCATGGCACAGAAACCTGTCGCTGATGCTCTGACCCGCGAGCTGGAGCCGGTCGTCGCCGACAACCTGGCCCGCCACCTGCAGACCGCCGACGAGTGGTACGCGCACGACTTCGTCCCGTTCGACCAGGGACGCAACTTCGCCTTCCTCGGCGGACAGGACTGGGACCCGTCCCAGGCCACCCTGCCTGCCGAGGTCGTCGACGCCCTGGAGGTCATGCTGATCACCAAGGACAATCTGGCCGGCTACCACCGCGAACTCGTCCAGCACTTCATCCTCGAGGACAAATGGGGACGCTGGCTGGGCCGGTGGACCGCCGAGGAGAACCTGCACGCCATCGCCATCCGGGACTACCTGCTGGTCACCCGCAACTTCGATCCGGCGGCCGACGAGAAGGTCCGCGTCGCCCACGTGATGCGCGGCTACCGCGGCGACAGCTACACCCAGATCGAGACGCTGGTGTTCATGGCGCTCTACGAGCGCGCGCACGCGGTCTACCTGCGCAACCTGCAGGCCCGCGTCGCCGAGCCGGTGCTGGGGAAGCTTCTCGGGCGCATCGCCGCCGACGAAGAGCGGCATGAGCAGTTCTTCAGCACCCTGGTCGCGCACTGCCTGGAGCACCACCGCGACTCGACGCTCGCGGCGATCGCGCGCCGCGCGTTCGACTTCGGCGTCGTCGGCGGGGACATCATCGAATACCGGGAGACCAAGTTGCGCACGGTCGCCGAGACCGGCGTCTTCAACCAGGCCGCCGCCGACCGGGTGGTCTCCGACCGGATCGTCGCCTGGGGGCTGGCCGAGGAGCCGCTGCTCGCCAAGTACGTCCTCGGCTAACGCGGCGCGCCGCACCGGCGGGTGCGCCCGGCCCCGGTAGCGTCGGTCGCGATGAGCGAGCCTGAGGAGCGCCCGTGACCGATCCGCACTCGCCCGCCAGGACGTATGTGCTCGATACCTCCGTTCTGCTCTCCGATCCGTGGGCGTGTACGCGCTTCGCCGAACACCAGGTCGTCATCCCGCTGGTGGTGATCAGCGAACTTGAGGCCAAGCGTCACCATCACGAGCTGGGCTGGTTCGCCCGCCAGGCGCTGCGCCTGTTCGACGACCTGCGCCTGGTGCACGGCCGGCTCGATCAACCGATCCCGGTCGGCGCGCAGGGCGGGACGCTGCATGTCGAGCTCAACCACAGCGACCCGATGGTGCTGCCGGCCGGGTTCCGGACCGACACCAACGACGCCCGGATCCTGACCTGCGCGGCCAACCTGGCTGCGGAGGGCAAGCGGGTGACGCTGGTGAGCAAGGACATCCCGCTGCGGGTCAAAGCCGGTGCGGTCGGTCTGGCCGCCGACGAATACCACGCGCAGGATGTGATCACCTCAGGGTGGACCGGGATGGCCGAACTCGACGTGAGCGCCGCGGAGGTCGACGCGATTTTCGCCAACGGCGACATCGACCTGGTCGAGGCACGAGATCTGCCCTGCCACACCGGGATTCGCCTACTCGGGGGTAACTCGCACGCGCTGGGCCGGGTGAACGCGGACAAGCGCGTCCAACTGGTGCGCGGTGAGCGCGAAGTCTTCGGACTGCGCGGCCGATCCGCCGAGCAGCGGGTCGCGCTGGATCTGCTGCTCGATGAGTCGGTCGGCATCGTCTCGCTGGGTGGCAAGGCCGGCACCGGCAAGTCCGCGCTGGCGCTGTGCGCGGGCCTGGAGGCCGTGCTGGAGCGGCGCAGCCAGCGCAAGGTCGTGGTGTTCCGGCCGCTCTATGCGGTCGGCGGCCAGGAACTGGGTTACCTGCCCGGCACCGAGGCCGAGAAGATGGGGCCGTGGGCCCAGGCGGTGTTCGACACCCTGGAGGGGCTGGCCAGCCAGGCGGTGCTCGAGGAGGTGCTCTCCCGCGGCATGCTGGAGGTGCTGCCGCTGACCCACATCCGCGGCCGCTCGCTGCACGACTCGTTCGTCATCGTCGACGAGGCGCAGTCACTTGAGCGCAACGTTCTGCTGACGGTGCTCTCACGGCTGGGCGCGGGCTCGCGGGTGGTGCTCACCCACGACGTCGCGCAGCGCGACAACCTCCGCGTGGGCCGTCACGACGGCGTGGCGGCGGTGATCGAGAAACTCAAGGGCCATCCGCTGTTCGCGCACATCACCCTGATGCGCAGTGAACGCTCGCCGATCGCCGCGCTGGTCACCGAGATGCTCGAGGAGATCAGTCCCGGCGCGCTGCCGTAAACTCAGGACCGTGCTGCGCCGTGTGTCCGCCGTCGCCGCAGCGGCCCTGCTGCTGTCCGGCTGCGCACCGCAGTCCCCGACGCAGTCCCCCACCCCTGCCGCGCCCGACTGTGCGACGGACACGTGCGTCGCACTGACCTTCGACGACGGTCCGGGTCCCTACACCGACCGTTTGGTGGATGTGCTCACCGATGCCGGAGCCAAGGCCACCTTCTTCATGATCGGCAACAAAGTGGCGGCTGACCCCGAGGGGGCGCGCCGGGTGGCCGAGGCGGGGATGGAGATCGGCAATCACACCTGGGAACACCCCAACATGACCACCATCCCGGCCGAGTACGTCCCGGCTCAGCTCAGCAGGGCCAACGACGCCCTCGCCGCCGCCACCGGACAGCGGCCGGTGCTGTGGCGCCCCGCCGGCGGTCTGACCGACGACGCGGTCAACTCCGTCGCGGCCACCCAGGGCCTGGCCGCGATCCTCTGGGACGTCATCCCGTTCGACTGGATCAACGACTCCGACACCGCCGCGACCCGGCAGATGCTGATGAGCCAGATCAAGCCCGGATCGGTGGTGCTGTTCCACGACACCTACTCCTCGACGGTCGATCTGGTCTCCCAGTTCATCCCGGTGCTCAAGGCCAACGGCTACCGGCTGGTCACGGTCAGCGAGCTGCTCGGGCCGCGCGCCGCGGGCAGCGTGTACGGCGGCCGGGAGAACGGACCGCCGGTCAACCTGCTGCACGACATCAACCCGGCCGATATTCCCGCGCTGCCCGCGACGCCGTCGCCCACCCCGATGCCGAACTTCCCGATCACCGACATCCCGGGCGCCAACTCCGGCGGCCCGACCAACGGCGCCTAGCCGCGCGTGCACGACCAGACCGCGTTCGTCCTGATCGCCCTGGTCTTCGGCTACGCGCTGATGTCCGGACTGGTCGGGCGGTGGTACGTGGCGCCGGCACTGATCTTCGTCCTGCTGGGCATGGCGCTGGGGCCCTTCGGGCTCGACTGGCTGCACGCCGGTCCGGGCACCGCGGGCTTCACCGTGCTGGCCCAGCTCGCGCTGACCGTCATCCTCTTCGTGCAGGCCTCCGCGCTCGATGTGCGCCAGGTGCTGCGCCGCCGGGAGATCAGCGTGCGGCTGATCGCCATCGGCATCCCGCTGACCCTCGCGCTGAACACGGCGATCGCACTGCTCGTGCTGCCGGTGCTGTCGCTGTGGGAGGCGGTGTGCCTGGCCGCGATCGTCGCGCCCGCCGAGGCGGCGATCATTCATGCGCTGCTGACCGACCGGCGGATACCCGAGCGCGTCCGCCACGCGCTGTCGGTGGAGAGCGGACTCTACGACGGCCTGGCGCTGGCAGCGTTGCTGGCCGCGCTGGCGCTGGCGTCGGCGCAAGGCGATGCCGATCCGGGGAAGTGGGCCTGGTTCGCCTTCCGCGTCGAGGTCGTCTCCATCGTCGTCGGCGTCGGGATCGGGCTGGGCGGCGGTCTGCTGGTGAGCTGGTCGCGCCGCCGGTCCTGGCTCGATGACACCTGGGCGCAGCTGGCCGCGCTGGCCATCGCGCTGATCTGCTTCGAGACCGGGGAGACTCTGCACGCCAGCGGGTTCGTCGCCGCCTTCACCGGCGGTCTGGCATATGCGTTCGTCGCCGGCGGGCGCAACGCGGCGCCCGATCAGGTCTGCCGCGCCACCGCCCAGCTTCTCGAGTTGCTGGTGTTCGCCATGTTCGGCGCCTTCGCGGTGATCGACGGCTGGCGCCGGGCCGACTGGCGGGTCTTGCTGTTCGCGCTGCTGACCCTGTTCGTCGTGCGTCTCGTCGCCGTGCTGCTGGCTCTGGCGCGAAGCGATCTACCGGTGTCGGATCGGATGTTCATCGGCTGGTTCGGCCCGCGCGGGATCGGAACCGTGGTCCTGGGCCTGCTGGTCATCAATCGCGGGGACATCGAGCAGACCGGGGTGATCGACATCGTGGTCGTGGTGACCGTGACGCTGAGCCTGGTGCTGCACAGCCTGACCGCAGCGGGGGGAATCCGCGCGGTGCGGAATCCCGCGGCGACGCCCGCCGATTAGCCTTCGTCTTTGACCTTGGCCATCGCCAGCACGTCGAGGCGCCGGTCGAGTTCCTCCTCGGTGAGCTTGTCGCCGATCAGGCCGCGGTCGATGACCGTCTGGCGAATCGTCTTGTGCTCCTTGAGCGCCTGCTTGGCCACCGCGGCCGCCTCCTCGTAGCCGATCGCCGAGTTCAGCGGCGTCACGATCGACGGTGAGGACTCCGCCAGCCGGCGCAGCCGCTGTTCGTCGGCGACCAGGCCGTCGACGCAGCGGGTGGCGAAGAGCCTGGAGACGTTGGCCAGCAAGGTGAACGACTCCAGCAGGTTGCGCGCCATCATCGGGATGTAGACGTTGAGTTCGAAGGCGCCGGACAGCCCGCCAACGGTGATCGCGGCGTCGTTGCCGATCACCTGGGCGGCCACCTGCGTGACGGCCTCCGGGATCACGGGATTGACCTTGCCCGGCATGATCGAGCTGCCCGGCTGCAGGTCCGGCAGGTGCAGCTCGCCCAAACCGGTCAGCGGGCCCGAACCCATCCAGCGGATGTCGTTGGCGATCTTGGTCAGCGAGACGGCGAGGGTCTTGCACGCGCCGGAAGCCTCGACCAGACCGTCACGGGCGGCCTGCGCCTCGAAGGAGTTGGTGGCGGGGCGCAACTCGGCCAGGCCGGTCTGGGTGACCAGCACGTCGACCACCTTGACGCCGAAGCCGTCCGGGGCGTTGAGCCCGGTGCCGACGGCGGTGCCGCCGATGGGCAGCTCACCGAGGCGCGGCAGACACGCGCGCACCCGCTCGATTCCGGCCTGCACCTGGCGCGCGTAGCCGCTGAACTCCTGCCCGAGGGTGACCGGGACGGCGTCCATCAGGTGGGTGCGCCCGCTCTTGACCACGGTGCGCCACTGGCGGGCCTTGTCCGCCAGCGATGCATGCAGCACCTCGAGTGCCGGAATCAGCTGGCGCACAGCGGCTTCGGTGGCCGCGATGTGGGTGGAGGTGGGGAAGGTGTCGTTGGACGACTGGGACATGTTGACGTCGTCGTTGGGGTGCACGGTCACACCGTCGCGGGCACAGATCGAGGCGATGACCTCGTTGGCGTTCATGTTGGAGCTGGTTCCCGATCCGGTCTGGAAGACGTCGATCGGGAACTGGTCGTCGTGCAGTCCGTCGGCGATCTCACCGGCGGCGGCGATGATCGCGTCGGCTTTCTCCGGCGCGAGATTGCCCAGGTCCTTGTTGACCTGTGCGCAGGCGGCCTTGAGCAGTCCGAGTGCGCGGATCTGGGTGCGTTCCAGGCCGCGGAAGGAGATCGGGAAGTTCTCCACCGCACGCTGGGTCTGCGCCCGCCACAGCGCCTTGGCCGGCACCCGGACCTCGCCCATGGTGTCGTGCTCGATGCGGTATTCGCCGTCGTTGGTCATCAGTGGTGGGGCGCCTTTCTCAGGGGAGGGGATAGGCAGCGGAGTCGTCCCCGGTGAAATCCACCGCGGAGTACTCGGAAAGCTTGGAGAGCCGGTGGTAGGCCTCCACCATGCGCACCGTGCCCGACTTCGAGCGCATGACGATCGACTGGGTGGTGCAGCCGCCGCCGTAGAACCGCACGCCCTTGAGCAGATCGCCGTCGGTGACGCCGGTCGCGCAGAAGAAGACGTTCTCCCCGGAGACCAGATCCTCGGTGTGCAGCACCCGGCCCGGCTCGTGGCCGCGGTCAATGGCCTTGCGCCGCTCGGCGTCGTCCTTGGGCGCCAGCTGGGCCTGGATCGCCCCGCCCATGCAGCGGATCGCGGCCGCGGCGATGATGCCCTCGGGCGTGCCACCGATTCCGACGAGCATGTCGGTGCCCGAATCGGGGCGGCAGGCCGCGATCGCCCCGGCGACGTCGCCGTCGGTGATCAGCCGGATGCGGGCACCGGCAGCCCGGACGTCGGCGATCAGCTCCTCGTGGCGCGGCCGGTCCAGGATGCACACCGTCAGGTCGGCGGCACTGGAGTTCTTGGCCTTGGCGACGCGGCGGATGTTCTCGGTGATCGGTGCGGTGATGTCGATGGCGTCGACCCCGTCGGGGCCGACGACGATCTTGTTCATGTAGAACACCGCCGAGGGGTCGAACATCGCGGAGCGCTCGGCGACGGCGAGCACCGAGATGGCGTTGGGCATGCCCTTGCTCATCAGCGTGGTGCCGTCGATGGGGTCCACGGCGAAGTCGCACTCCGGGCCGTCGCCGTTGCCGACCTCTTCGCCGTTGTAGAGCATCGGGGCGTTGTCCTTCTCGCCCTCGCCGATGACCACCACGCCGCGCATCGACACCGTGTTGACCAGCTGGCGCATCGCGTCGACGGCGGCCCCGTCACCGCCGTCCTTGTCGCCGCGGCCGACCCAGCGCCCCGCGGCCATCGCGCCGGCCTCAGTCACGCGGACCAGCTCGAGGGCGAGGTTGCGGTCGGGAGCCTCGCGGCGTCGGGCGTCGGGCATGCGGGGCATGCGGTGATTGTTCCAGACCCCCCAACCGCAGACCTGGGATACTGGCGGTCATGACCGTCCCGTCCGGCCCGCAGGGTCCCCGCCCGCCCAAGCCCCGGCTGCTGCAAGACGGCCGGGACATGTTCTGGTCGCTGGGCCCGCTGATCCTGGCCTGCGTGATCCTGGCCGGGCTGGTGGGCACCTGCTCGTTTCGCCCGCGCGGGCCGGCCGACGGTGCGGTCCCCTCCTACGACGCGCCCGCGGCGCTGCGCGCCGACGCCGACGCGCTGAGCTTCCCGATCCGGCTCCCGGTGCCGCCGCAGGGCTGGCAGGCCAATTCCGGTGCCCGCGGCGGTGTCGAGCGGGGCCGCACCGACGTCGCGACCGGGCAGCGCCAGGATGCCGAGACGAGCCGGGTCGGCTACATCGCGCAGTCGAAGATGTATGTCAGCCTCACCCAGAGCAACGCCGACGAGGCGCCGCTGGTCGCCTCCCTTCAACCCGAGGTGTACCCGACCGGCGTCCAGGAGATCGGCGGCGTGAAGTGGGTCGTCTACGAGGGCGGCGACGGGACCGAACCGGTGTGGACCACCCGCCTGGCCGGCCCGGGCGGGGCGGTACAGCTGGCCGTCACCGGAGCGGGCAGCCCGGAGGACTTCCGCGCCCTGGCCGCCGCCACCCAGTCCCAGCCACCGATCACCCCCGACCGATAGGACGCCGATGACCGCACCCGAGGCAGACCTCTCCGGCTGGACCGCCGAACCGTTCTCCGCTGCGGGCTTCACCTATGACGTCTACCGCAAGGGTGCCGGCCCGGGTGTGGTGCTGATCCCGGAGATGCCCGGCGTGCACCCCGGCGTGCTGGCCTTGGGAAATCATCTGGTGGACAACGGGTTCACGGTCGCCATTCCCTCCCTCTTCGGCACTCCCGGGGCGGCCGCGGTGCGGCCCGGGATGGTGCCGGTGCTGGTGCGCGGCTGCGTCGCCAAGGAGTTCGCCGCCTTCGCCGCCAACGCCGACCGGCCGATCACCAACTATCTGCGGGCGCTGGCGCGCGATCTGAGGGACCGGACCCCCGGCAAGGGCGTCGGCGTGATCGGTCAGTGCTTCACCGGCGGTTTCGCGTTGGCCGCGGCCGTCGACGACAGTGTGCTGGCGCCGGTGCTCAGCCAGCCCTCGCTGCCGCTGCCGCTGACCGCCAGGCAGCGTCGCGACCCCGGCCTGTCCGAGGCGGAGCTGAAGGTCATCGAGAAGCGGGCCGCCGAGGAGGGGCTGTGCGCGCTGGGGCTTCGGTTCACCGGTGATCCGGTCGTGCCCGCGCAGCGCTTTAAAGCCCTCAAGGACCGGCTCGGCGACAACTTCGAGGCGATCGAGATCGACTCCTCGCCGGGTAATGCCGGCGGCTTCGGCCGGATGGCCCACTCGGTGCTGACCGCGGAGGTGCGGGAGGTCGACGGCCAGCCGGCCTACGAGGCCCGCAAGCGCGTCGTGGAGTTCCTCAGGGAGCGGCTGACTTAACGGTCGGCTCGGCACCCGCCGGCCCGGGGGACGATCCGGCGGACGACCCGGTCACCGGTTGCTGCGGCGGGGTCTTCTTCTTTCGCCGGAACAGCTTGCGCCGCTCCTCGGCCTCCTCGGTCTCCATCGCCACGCCCTTGTAGACCGCCAGGTAGACCGAGATCGTCGTGACGATCAGGATCATCAGCACGGGGCCCAGAATGATGCCGAAGAAGCCGAACATCGCGATCCCGGAGAACACCGCGAGCAGCATCAGCGCCGGATCCAGCCGGGCTGCCCGAGGCACCAGGATGGGCCGCAGGAAGTTGTCGATGTTGGTGATCGCGATGAGGTGGAACAGCACGACGAACAGGCCCCCGGCGACGTTGCCGAACAGCATCATGCCGATGCCGAACGGGATGGTGACGATGCCGCTGCCGAGCGGGATGACCGAGAGCGCGGTCAGGAAGATGACCATGACGAAGAACGCGTCGTGGAACCCGGCGATGTAGATCGACATCGCGCCGAGCAGGCCCTGCACCAGCGCGATGATGAACTGGCCCTTGACCGTTCCCTTCACCATCGCGCCCATCTTGGCCAGGTACAGGTCGGTGACCTCTTCGCCGAGCGGGTTGAGCCGGCGGATCAGGGTCAGCACCTGCTGCTGGTTGGTCAGTAGCGACACCAGCACGTAGAGGAAGATGATGGTGGCGGTGATCAAGCCGATGACCCCGCCGACCGCGCCGCTCATCGTGCGTAGGAGCCATTCGCCGACGTTCTGGGCGACCGTCCCCAGGGTGCCGCGCAGCGACTCGACCGTGACCGTGGGGGTCTGGAAGGGCAGCTTGCCGAGCAACTGGTTGACCAGAGCGATCGCCTTGTCGCCCAGTGCGCTGACGTCGGCGGTCTTTGCCCACTCGGCGACACCGACCAGCAGGTGCGAGACCTGGAAGGAGGCCAGGGTGATCAACAGCGTGATCGGGATGACCACGGTGGCCAGCGCGGCCAGCACGGTCAGCGCCGTCGCCAGACCCCCGCTGAGTTTCGCGCGCATCCGGTTGTACAGCGGCGTGAACAGATACGCGACGATGGCGGCGATCACCACCAGCATCAGGTAGCGGCGCATGAAGTAGGCGCCGAACAGCAGCGCGATGATGGTGGTGACGGCCAGGGCGCGCTTCTGGGTCACGGTGAACTCGGTTTTCACAGGGCATCACCCAGCAGTTTCTCGAGGTGCTCATGGATGTTGGGATAGCGCTTGAGGTGCGCGCCGCCATTGAGGTCGAGAACCTCGCCGGTCAGCCAGGAGGTCAGCGGCGAGCTCAGGAACACCACCGCGGCGGCGACGTCCTCGGGCGTGCCGGCCCGGCCGAGGGCGGTGTTCTCCACGTAGTCGTCGACGACACCGGGGATCGCGGCGGCGGACTCGGTCAGCGGGGTGTGCACGAAGCCGGGTGCGACCGCGTTCACCCGCACGCCGTGCGGGCCGAGTTCGAGTGCCGCGACCTGGGTGAGCATCGACAGGCCGGCCTTGGCGGCGCAGTAGGCGCTCATCCCGATCGCGGGCTGGCGGGCGTTCAGCGATGTCAGCGACACCACTGAGCCGCCGTCGCCGAGATGCCGGCCGGCGTGCTTGATGACCAGGAATCCTCCGGTCAGACACACGTCCACCACCGAACGGAACTGTTCGGCGGCTAGTTCGGTGATCAGCCCGAAGCCGCTGAAGCCCGCACAGTTGACCACGACGTCCAGTCTGCCCTCGCGGGCCACGACGTCGTCGAACAGCGCGGCCACGCTGTCCTCGTCGGTCACCTCGACCGCGGCCCAGTGGTGCGGGCCGCCCAGTTCGGCGGCGCGCGCGGCGGCGGCCTCGGTGTTGCGGTCGGCCACGGTCACCCGGCAGTGGTCCTCGGCGAGGGCGCGTGCGGTGGCCCACCCGATGCCCGAGGCGCCGCCGACGACGACAGCGACCCGTTCGCCGGTCATGCCGGACTCCGGTCCAGGGCGGCGGCGCCCCAGGTGCGACCGATCGCCTCCCACGCGGGGAGCGGTCCTGCCTGATCCGGGTTGTCAGTCACCGTCGGTGTCCCCTCCGTCGTTCAAAGCCTTCTCGATTCGGGCCCGGGCCCCGGCGAGGTGCTCCTCGCAGCGCTTCGCGAGCTGCTCGCCGCGCTCCCAGAGTGTCAGGGACGTGTCCAGGTCCAGCCCGCCCTGTTCGAGGGCGCGCACCACTTCGGTCAGTTCGTCGCGGCACTGCTCGTAGCCGAGTTCACTGACGGGGCGCTCGGCGGTGTTGTCGGAGGTGTCATCGCTCACGGGGCGCCATTCTCCCGTCCGGAACTCACCGCGCCCACCGCGCCGTCGGACAGCCGGACTCGCAGCAGGGCGCCGGCCGGTGCGTCGGCGACCGAGCGCAGTACCGCCGCGGTGCCGTCGACGCGCTGCACCACGGCGTAGCCGCGGGCCAGGGTCGCCGCCGGACCGAGGGTGGACAACTGCTTGGCGAGGTAGGTGATGCGATCGGTCTCGGCCGACACCAGCTGCCCGATGGCGCGGCGCGCGTCGGCCCGGGCGCGGCCGGTGTCCGCTGCCCGATCGCCCACCAGCCGCAGCGGATCGGCCAGTACCGGGCGGCTGCGCAGCTGCGTCAGGGCGCGCTCCTCGCGGATGACCCAGTTGCGCAGCGCCCCCGCCGCGCGCCGTCGAAGCTCGGCGACCAGGCGTGCCTCGGCGGCGGCGTCGGGCACGACGCGCTTGGCGGCGTCTGTCGGCGTCGCCGCGCGAACGTCGGCGACCAGGTCGCACAGCGGATTGTCGGGTTCGTGACCGACCGCGCTGACCACCGGCGTCCGGCAGGCGGCGATCGCCCGGCACAGCGTCTCGTCGGAGAAGGGCAGCAGGTCCTCGACGCTGCCGCCGCCGCGGGCGATGACGATGACGTCGACGGCAGGATCGCCGTCGAGGTCGAGCAGTGCCTCGACGATCTGGGCCACCGCGGCGCTGCCCTGCACCGCGGTGTTGCGGATCGCAAACCGCACCGCCGGCCAGCGCTGGGTGGCGACGGAGGTGACGTCGTGCTCGGCGGCGCCGCCACGCCCGGTGATCAGTCCGACCACGGTCGGCAGGAACGGCAGCGGCCGCTTGAGCCGCTCATCGAAGAGGCCCTCGGCGGCGAGCAGGCCGCGCAACCGCTCGATGCGGGCCAGCAGCTCTCCGAGTCCGACCGCCCGAATAGCGCTCAGGCGCAGGGAAAAAGAGCCACGACGGGTGTTGAATTGCGCCTTGCCGCAGACCACCACCTGGGTGCCCTCGGTCAGGGCGACCGGAGCGCCGCGGACCAGATCGGCGCTGCAGGTCACGCTCATCGACATGTCGGCGGCCGGATCCCGCAGCACCATGTAGACGGTCGCTCCCCGGGTTCTGATCTCGGTCAGCTGGCCTTCGACCCACACCGCGCCGAGCCGGTCGATCCAGCTCGCCACCCGGATCGCCACCGCGCGAACCGGAAACGGGTTCTCCGCCGAGCTACCCGGGCTGGTCACTTGGCGGTCGCGCGGGTGATCCTGTTGGCCAGCAGGGTCTGGAACGGGGCGCGGGCCTTGGCGGACTCCTCGTAGTCGAGCAGGGCCCTGAGGTCGGTGATGCTCAGCGACGGCATGCGCGCCCGGAGTTGGGCCAGCGTCAGCGACTCGTAGTCCAGTTCGACGGCGATCGGCGGGGGCTGCTTCTTCGGGGTCTTCTTGCGCGGGCCGGCGTTCTTCGCCGGAGCGGACCTGCCCGCCGCGTCCGCGCGGGCCGTGTCGGCCACCGAGTACAGGGCGAACCGGCCCTCGGTGCGGCGCTCGCCGTCGCCGGCCGGCCGCTGCCCGTCACCCCCGGCCAGGTCCTCGTCGAAGGTGGCCCAGTCCGGTTTCTCGTCCTTGGGCGGGAACAGTCCCTCCAGTGCCTCGTCACCCCGGATCGCCAGGCCGGCCAGGTCCTGCTGGACCTTCATCACGACCTGGGCGAACGTGCTGGCGACGGTGACGGGGTACATCAGGATCGTCTGGGGCAGCCTGCGGGTCTCCTCGATGGCGGTGACGGCGATGCCGACCAGCAGGCGAACCCCGAATGGTGCTGTTGCCATGGACAACAGCCTAGGCTGGCCCGCCCGGCGCGACGGAACGTACCCTGAATCCATGCCGTCCACGATTGACATGGGGATTCCCGGTGCCGCGGGGTCGGCCGTCCACCGCGGCGGCAAGCGGGTGCTACTGGCCGAACCGAGGGGTTACTGCGCCGGGGTCGACCGGGCCGTGGAGACCGTCGAGCGCGCCCTGGAGAGGCACGGCGCCCCGGTGTACGTGCGCCACGAGATCGTGCACAACCGCCACGTCGTCGACACCCTGGCCGCGGCCGGGGCGGTGTTCGTCGACGAGACCGACGAGGTGCCCCAGGGTGCGATCGTGGTGTTCTCCGCGCACGGCGTCGCCCCGTCGGTGCACGAGTCGGCTGCCGCCCGCGACCTGAAGGTCATCGACGCCACCTGTCCGCTGGTGACCAAGGTGCACAACGAGGTCAAGCGGTTCGCCAAGGAGGACTACGACATCCTGCTGGTCGGACACGAGGGCCACGAGGAGGTCATCGGCACCGCCGGAGAGGCCCCCGATCACGTCCAACTCGTCGACGGGCCTGAGGGCGTGGATCGGGTCAGCGTGCGTGACGAGAACAAGGTCATCTGGCTGTCGCAGACCACGCTGAGCGTCGACGAGACCATGGAGACCGTCGCCCGACTGCGGGAGCGGTTCCCCGCGCTGCAGGACCCGCCGAGCGACGACATCTGCTACGCCACCCAGAACCGTCAGGTCGCGGTCAAGGCGATGGCGCCGGAGTGCGAGTTGGTGATCGTGGTCGGCTCGCGCAATTCGTCGAACTCGATGCGACTGGTCGAGGTGGCGCTCAGTGCGGGGTCCGGGGCGGCTCATCTTGTCGACTACGCCGACGACATCGACCCGGGCTGGCTGGCGGGCGTGACGACGGTGGGTGTCACCTCGGGCGCGTCAGTCCCCGAGATCCTGGTGCGCGGGGTGCTCGAGCGTCTCGCCGACCTCGGCTACGCCACGGTGCAGACCGTGACGACCGCCAACGAGACGCTGGTGTTCGCGCTACCGCGCGAGATCCGCCCGGCGCGTTCGTAGCCGGTTAGCGGCGCCGGCCCTCGCGGTACTCGCCGGGCATCTCCTCGCCCGCCCCGCGGTAACGCACCCGCGACACCGGGTGATGCGTCGAGGGGTAGCCGTCGGGGACCGGCCGGCGGCGCGGATCCTGGTCGCGCACCGGGCGGGGCGGGTAGTAGCCCTCGCGGTAGTCGCGCGGCTCGCGGTAGGGCCGTGGTTCGCGGTACGGGCGGGGGTCGCGGCGTTGCCGGGGGTCGCTGTGCTGGCGCGGGTCGCTGCGCTGGCGTGGGTCGCGGATCGGCGGCGGGGCGCTACGCGGTTCGCGCGGCGGGCGTGGGCGCTGGGCACGCGGCGGGGCGGCGGTGGCGTCGGGCCGGTTGCGGGTGTGCCTCGGGGGTTCCCGCCGCTCGGCTCGGTCCCGCGACGGCTGCGGCTGCCGCACCTTGGCCACCAGCCCGGCCACCAGCCCGGCGAACGGGCTCGGCGATCGCGATTCGGGGGCGGCGTCGGCGTCCGGGCGGTCGGGCATCTTGACGTACCAGCGGATCATCCCGATCAGCAACACGATGGCCGAGGTGATCAGCATCAGCGGGAAACGCTCGATCAGCGGATAGCCGCAGTTGATGATGATGTCCTTGAGGCCGTTGAAGGTCGAGCCGTGAAAGACGTAGTAGGCCAGGGGCACCGCGACGAACAGCACCAGCGGTGGTTGGACCACGGCGGTGAAGATGCTCGACTGCCGGACCGCGAGCACTGCGCCGATGCACCCCAGGGCGTAGCACACGGCGAAGACCGACCCGAGTTCCTGATGGCCCGAGCCGGCTTCGATGGCGAATCCGGTCAGGGTGGCGGTCGCTGCGATCAGCACGGCGACCCACGGGGAAACACCGGCGAAACCGGGGTGGGCGGAGCGTCGATCGGCCGCAGGGTGTGGCACCGTTCGACCGTACCGGGTGTGTCGTCCAACAGACGGCCAGCGCGCCCGGCGTGGCTGCGGTTGGCGGGCCTAGACTCTTGACCCTGTGAGCTTGAGCCTGGGCATCGTCGGGTTGCCCAACGTCGGGAAATCCACCCTGTTCAACGCCTTGACCCGCAATAACGTGCTGGCCGCGAACTACCCGTTTGCCACCATCGAACCCAACGAGGGTGTGGTGGCGCTGCCGGATCCGCGGCTGGCCACCCTGGCCGAGCTGTTCGGCTCGGAGCGCATCGTGCCCGCGCCGGTGACGTTCGTCGACATCGCCGGCATCGTCAAAGGCGCCTCCGAGGGGGCCGGGCTGGGCAACAAGTTCCTGGCCAACATCCGCGAGTGCGACGCGATCTGCCAGGTGGTGCGGGTGTTCGCCGACGACGACGTCGTCCACGTCGACGGACAGGTCGACCCGCGCAGTGACATCGAGGTCATCGAGACCGAACTCATCCTCGCCGATCTGCAGACCCTGGAGAAGGCGCTGCCGCGGCTGGAGAAGGAAGCCCGCACCAATAAAGACCGCAAGCCGGTGCACGAAGCGGCGGTGGCCGCCCAGGCGGTGCTCGATTCGGGGACGACGCTTTTCGCCGCCGGGCCGAAGGTCGACTCGGCGCTGCTGCGCGAACTGAACCTGCTGACCACCAAGCCGTTCCTGTACGTGTTCAACTGCGACGAGTCGGTGCTGACCGACGCGGCCCGGGTCGCCGAGCTGCGCGAGATGGTCGCGCCCGCCGACGCGGTCTTCCTCGACGCCAAGATCGAGTCCGAACTCCAGGAACTCGACGACGCCTCCGCCGCCGAACTGCTGGAGTCGATCGGGCAGACCGAGCGCGGCCTGGATGCGCTGGCGCGGGCCGGATTTCACACCCTGAGGCTGCAGACCTACCTGACCGCCGGGCCCAAGGAGGCCCGCGCCTGGGTGATCCACCAGGGCGACACCGCACCGAAGGCGGCGGGGGTGATCCACTCCGACTTCGAGAAGGGGTTCATCAAGGCCGAGGTGGTCTCCTTCGACGACCTCGTCGCCGCCGGGTCGATGGCGTCGGCCAAGGCCGCCGGCAAGGTGCGCATCGAGGGCAAGGACTACGTGATGGCCGACGGCGACGTGGTGGAGTTCCGTTTCGGAAAAACATGACCTAAAACGTTCTGACTAGGCAAAACGCGCGCTGTGCCTGTTGTGAGAGTCTAGCGTGATGAGGACTGATCTCCCTTAGGCCGCCTACGCGGGGCGTACTTCAAGAGATCGGTCGAGGGGGTACTTACACACACCCTGCCAACGGACAGGTGTACCCCCGCCTTCAACACGTCACTGTCGCGGACCTATTTGATGGAAAACTGCCGCAGATTCCCCTATCTCGAGCCGGATACATTGAGGCTGAGAGGCTCGAGCAGCCGAAGCCTCAGGACGAAACGTTGTTTTAGGCCTCTCACACCAGGCCTTTCACCCCTCTTCCCGGGGGACGGGACAACTCACGTGGCATAGGTCCTCTGACACACACGGCTGGGAAAACTAAGGGAGTCGGACAGGTAGCGTTCGTCGGCTCAAGCCCGCCCGAGAATCCGCCCATCTGGATCACCTGGCTCGTGGTCTTGGTATTCGCCGGATCCCTTGCCCGAGCGCGGTCCTCCGCACTGGGATTCGGTCCCCTCAAGGCCCCGAGGCCCCGAGGGCCGTTCCGTCACTTGACTCGGCTGTCCAGCCACTGGTCGAACGTCATCCGCGCCAGGTCGGATTCGGTAGCGTTGCCACGCAGTGACCCGGAAGCTGCTGCGCGCCAATATCGTCCGGGCAGTCGGACCTCAATCGGATGCACCGACATGCCGTCCCGAGCATGCAGTCGACGCACCATATCGATGAGACGTTCGTCGGCGGGTCCGACAAGATCGGCCAACCGCCCGCCCGGTCCGGCTTCGGCGACCTCCACCAGTCGCTCGGCGACCTCACGCGCCGCGACGGGGCGGATCAGCATCGTGGGGATCACCGCGACCGGCCCGAACGTCGCTCGCTGCACCACCTGTCCGGCGAATTCGTGGAACTGGGTCGCTCGCTGAATCGACCATGGGACCGCCCCTGTCGAAACTTCCCGTTCCTGCGCGAGTTTGCCGGCGTAGTAGCCGGTGTCGGCACCGTCGATTCCCACGATCGACAACGACACATGATGCCCCACCCCGGCCGAGCGCTCAGCGGCGAGCAGATTGCGGGTGGCTCGGGTGAAGAACTGCCTCGATTTCGTGGCGCTGGTCGTCAGCACGTTGGTCACGTCGATGATCGCGTCCGCTCCGGCGATGGCCTCCACGAGTCCTGCGCCGGTCGACACGTCCTGGCCCGAGGACCGGGACAGCGCGACGACTTCATGTCCTCGGTCTCGCGCTATTTCGAGAATGTGGCGACCCAACGTGCCGGTTGCCCCCGCGATCGCGATCCTCATCGAGGCAGTTTCTCAAGAGCGACTAATTGGCGCAATATAACAGCGGGTCTTCCCTCCGGAGGCGGTCTTGACGGTGCGCACGTAGGCCACCGCAGCAGCCTACGAACCCCCCATTTAGTGCACAAATCTCGGCCGCTTCGAGAGCAAACCATGCGGAGGCGCCGTTCGATCGCGAGTTCGTTGCGGCGGCTCAGGGCATCCAATGGAGGATCACGTCCCGGGGAGTAGGTGAGGGCGGCGAAAACATTCGGCCAACGGGGGGACTGACGTACCGGCGGGGCATCACGTTTCCCTCCCTCCCTCCGGCCCATTGAGGGGGTCGGGGGGATACCCGCTGCAATGCCTGTGATGCAACGTCACGGCCGCCTCGAGGACTCCCCCCACCCCCGGCGATGTGGAAACGCAAGCTGCTCTCTACGGTCCGCCTAGGCCCCGAGGGGCGCCTACGTAGGGGGGCGGGGACCTCACCCCCGGGTGGAAAAACATTTAAGGGGGAGCGGAAACCTAGGCCCCGAGGGGCGCGGCCGTCGGTAAGGGGTCATCTTTCAGACGACGCCGACACGGTCTCTATTGTTCAGCGAACTTTGCTGTACCGCGGCCCCTCAGTCCGCATACAGTCCGCAACATGAAAAACCGCGCCAACGATGGGACACGGAAAACGTGCT
>NZ_JBJTCF010000002.1:0-7877 GCF_046091765.1 Mycobacterium sp. | reverse complement strand
CCGCCGACGGCACCTGGACCTACACCCCCGACCCGGCGCTCGCCGCCACCGGGGTCACCGACACCTTCGAGGTCCAGGTCAGCGACGCCCCCAGCGGATTCGCCATCCACGGCCTGCCCGGACTGCTGCACCTGCTCAGCTTCGGACTGCTCGGAACACGCGGCGACACCAGCACCTCCACCGTCACCGTGAGGGTCAGCCCCTTCACCACCGGCGGGCCGGCGAACAATCCCCCGACGGGCACCTTCGCGATCACCGCCACCAACGCCAGCACCGGGGTGGTCAGCGGAGTGGTCAGCGGTCGTGACGCGGACGGTGACCCGCTGAGCTACTCCGCACCGGCGTCGACGGCCAAGGGCAGCGTGAGCATCAACGCGACCAGCGGAGTGTTCAGCTACACCCCCACCCCCGCGGCCCGCACCGCCGCCGCGGCACCGGGAGCGACCGCCGCCGATCTGCAGGACACCTTCAGCGTCACCCTCACCGACGGCCGGGGCGGAAGCGGTGCGGTCGCCGTCGTCGTCGCGGTCACCCCGGCCGGCGGCACGCCCCCGCCGAGCGGAGCGTTGCCGGCATTCCCGGGAGCGGAGGGCTTCGGCGCGTACGCCACCGGCGGGCGCGGCGGCAGCGTCGTCTACGTGACGAACCTCAACTCGTCGGGGCCGGGTTCGCTGCAGTGGGCGATCGACCAGCCCGGGGCCCGCTACATCCTGTTCAAGGTCAGCGGCGTCATCAACGATCAGATCCATCTCACCAACGGCAATGTGACCATCGCCGGGCAGACCTCGCCGGGCGGGATCACCGTGCGCGGCTTCGTCACCGACGAAAGCCCGTATCAGGATCAGGAGGTGCGGGCGCCGAGCGACTTCGCGGAGAACTGGGTCCTGCAGCACATCCGAATCCGACCCGTCTCCGAAGATGTCAGCGTCGACGGGCTGCGGCTGCGCTACACCCGCAACGCGATCGTCGACCACGTCTCGATCGGCAACGCCCTCGACGAGGCGATCGAGATCTCCTACTCCAACAACATCACCGTGCAGAACACCCTGCTCGCCGAGACCGTCGGCGGCCACTCCATGTACGGCGGGATCCTGATGAATTACTCAAATCCCGCCTACGGATTCGGGCTGGACAATGTCTCCCTGCACCACAACGTGTTCAACCGAATCGAGGGCAGACTGCCCGAGGGCAGCCGCGAGTCGTTGGCGGCCGCCAACTCGACCATGAACCTCGAGGTATCCAACAACCTCTACTGGGATCCGAACTTCTTCGTCGCCCTCGGTCTGGGCACCGGCGTCGTCAATGACAGCAGCGGCAATTCGTACCCGATCTACTGGAATCTCAACGCCGTCAACAACTACTTCCAGACCAGAAGCGGGTTCCCCTACGGCATGTTTGACGACCAGTTCCTGCAGAGGCCGGGAAACCGGCTTTACGTCAGCGGAAACCGGATGAACCTCTACCCGACCCGCTCGGACTACCAGTTGTTCTACTGCTGCAACGACTACGCCTCGCTCAGCGACAGCGACGTGGCCGCGTACGTCGCCGGGCAGCGGTCCCAGAAACTCCCGGCGCGCCATCCATTCCCGGCGATCACCTACACCCCGACCGACCAGTTGCGCTCGGTGCTGCTGGCCACCGCCGGGGCCTGGCCGCGCGACCCGATGGACACCCGGCTGATGGGTAGTGTCGCGTCGAACACGATCGCGACGGCGGCGCGCAACACGAATCCGGCCGGTGACGCGTTGCTGCCGGCCTACTCCGGTTCGGCCCCGGCCGCTCCGGTCGACACCGACAACGACGGCATGCCCGACTCGTGGGAGAGCGCCAACGGGCTCAACCCCGCCGTCGCGAACACCAACGCCAACTCCCTGTCGACGTCGTATCCCGACATCGAGGTCTACCTGCAGAGGCTGTCGGCGGCGCGCATCGCCGGGTCATCGCTCTGACGCACTGAACGGCGCCCGGTCTACCGCGGCGGCGAGGTCGGCTTCGCGATCCTCCAGGTCGGACAACTTCCGGGTGACCAGTGCTGAGCCGATCCCCAGCGCCAGCGCGACCGGCCAGTCGATCAACTCCAGCAGCGCCAGCCCACCCAGGACTCCCCAGAAGGCCAGTTGATCCGGCGGCGGCACCCGGACGGCGCCGACGAGAGGAAGCCGGATCGAGAAGCTTTGTGCCTGTGCGACACGGCGGGCGGCGTCGCGCTGAGCAGACATGTTCATGATGTTCGTGTCCTGTTCACCGAGTGGATCCGTTCCGGTCATGTCGCGTGGTTTGCCTGGATTCGTGGACGACGTCCTGCGCCGAACCGGACCCGACGCCCTGATCGCCGTCGGAGTCCGGCTGCTGACCCCGCCCGTTCAACACCTCTACGCCCTGCTGCTGCGCGCCGGGGTCGTCGTCCTCGACGACTGAGCCGGCACCAGTGGCCCGCCGCCGCAGCAGTTCCGGGAGCACCGCGGCCAGTGCCGAGGCCACCGCGGTGCCGAGGAAAGCCTGTCCCCACCCCAGCGGATCCACCGGTGTGCACCCGAAGAACTGACTGACCACCGGTGTGCTGATCACGGCGGCCAGGACCAGGAAGGACCCGACCGCGGTCGACACCACCAGCGGACTCTGCGAATCGGCCACGGTCTGAGCCAACTGAGTCGACACCAATCCGATGAGCGCCACCGTCGCGGCCCGCTGCCGGGGACCGGTCAGCCTGGCCATCGTCCAGGCCAGGGTGGCGCCGGTCGTGGTGGCCGCCCCCCGCGCGGCAATCGCGCGCCACAGGGCGGCCTCGTCGCGATCCAGCTCCGCGTTGCCGTCCTGGCGACTCACCGCCAGCGCCGCCGCGGGCAGCGCGTCGGTGAGCATGTTGACCAACAACATCTGCCGCGCGTTGAGCACCGACCGGCCGGTCAGCAGGCTGGTGATCAGGGCGAAGGCCACCTCGCCGGCGTTGCCGCCGAGCAGGACCGACACCGCCGACTGGACCCGCCGCCACAGTTGCTCGCCTTCGTCGATCGCGTCGATCAGCGCCTCGACCCGACCGTCGACGAGGATCACATCAGCAGCGGTGCGCGCCGGGTCGCTGCCTGCGGCTGCCACCCCGACACCGACGCTGGCAGCCCGGATGGCGGCTGCGTCGTTGGCGCCGTCACCGACCATCGCGGTCACCAGCCCGGCGCGCTCGAGGGTCTGCACGACTTCGACTTTGTGTTCGGGGGACATCCGCGCGAACACCAGCCGCGAGCGGACCGTCTCGATGCGCTCGTCCGCCGACAACGACTCCCAGTCGCTTCCCGTGACGACCTCATCGGAAGATATCGGTAGGCCGAGTTCGCCGGCGATGGCCGCCGCGGTCGCCGGATGATCACCGGTGAGCAGCCGCACCGGGATGCCGCGGTCACGGAGTTCGGCCAGCAGCGGGGCCGCTTCGGCGCGCAGGGTGTCGGCCAGGCCGAGCAGCCCGATCGGGTTCAGCCCGGTACGGCACAGCCGTTCCATCGCCGCCGGATCGGCGGCGGCGCGGGCGGCCTGCCTCGCGGTCAGCTGCCGTTCGGCCACGGCGATCACGCGGAGGCCGTCGGCGGCGAGTTCGGTGATCATCGGCGCCCACTGTGTCGGCTGCGCGCCCGCGAGCACCTCCGGGGCGCCCTTGACGGTCAGCCGCGTACCGGTCAGCGCAGCGGCGAACGGCCGGCCGGACTGGAATGGAAGGTAGACGTCGGCCGCACCGGCTTCCGCAGCTGTGGCGGCCTGGCGGATGGCTTCATCGGTGGCGTGCTCGACGAATCCGTCGCGGGCGGTCACGGTACTCAGCGCGGCCTCGATGACCTCGGCAACCGAGTATCCCTCGAACGGCCGAATGTGTTTGACCCGCAACCGGTTTTCACTCAGCGTGCCGGTCTTGTCGAAGCACACCACCCCGAGCCGGGCGAGAGCTTCAATCGAGTTGGCGTTGCGGATCAGCACATGCTCGCCGGTGAGCCGGCGGGCCGCTGCCAGCTGCGCCAGCGTGGCGACCAGGGGCAGACCCTCGGGCACCGCGGCCACGGTCACCGCAACCGCGCTCCCGACCGCTTCGCGCAGGGCGGTGCCGCGCAGCACGCCGGCCAGACCGACGAGCGCCCCGCCGGCCATGCTCCACGGCAGCGCGCGGTTGGTGATGTGGCTCAGCTGTCGCTGCAGGCCGATCTGGCGCGGCCGTGTCGGTGTCATGGCCAGAGCCCGGCGGATCTCCGTGGTTCGCCCGACGCTGGTGACCACCGCGAGCGCGCTGCCGGCAACCACGGTGGTGCCGGCGTAGATCATGCACGACCGCTCGGCCAGCGGGGCGCCGGGCGTGGCCGCGGTCTGCTTGGGCACCGGCAGCGACTCGCCGGTCAGCGTCGACTCGTCGACTTCGACGGTGCTGGCCTCGATCAGCCGGGCATCGGCCGGAACGACGTCGCCGGTGCGAACCTCGATGATGTCGCCGGGCCGCAGGGATCCGGCCGCAACGTTTTCGCCCTCCCCGGCCCGCAGTGGTCCGACCCGGCGCCGGGCGGAGGGTTCCTGGACGGCGAGCAGTCGCCGCAGGATCCGCTCGGCGTGCATCTGCTGTTGGGCCGACAGCGCGGAGTTCGCCAGCAGCACCCCGCCCACCAGAACCGCGTCCAGGGGTGAGCCGAGCAGCGCGCTGGCCACCGCACCGGTGGCCAGGATCGGGGTGATCGGGTCGTTGAGGTTCGCGCGCATCTCGCCGAAGAATTCGCCCACCAGTGACCGCGACGCGGGCGGTCGGCCCGGCGGCTGGGCGGAATCGGCCGGTCGGGGCAGCAGCGTGCGAACCTCACGCACCGACAGCGCGTGCCACTCGTGTCCGGGTTCCGGTGCCGGCGGAGCGTCACGGAACACCGCGCTGCCGCTGCGGAAGCCCGCCCACAATCCGGTCAGCGCGCTGACGTTGACGGCCTCCGGCCCGAACCCGGGAACGCCGGGCACCAGCATCAGTGCCCCGATCGCTGTGCCCGATATCGACAGTCGCACCCCGCGGGCGCTGGCGGTGCGGGCCGCGGGTATCGATCGCAGAATCCGCCACACCGCCGGTAGATCGGCGACGAAGATGTCGGCGCCCCAGGGTGGAGTCTCGTGCCGGCTGATGCCGATGGTGACGTCGGCGCCGTGCCGGGCGGCCATTTCGGACGTGGTGACCAAGGCGACTGTCGCACCCTGCGCGTGGAGCACGTCGATCAGATCGGCCAGGCTCGCATCGAGCGAACCCGAAGCGGGAACGAGCGTGTCGAAGCCCTGCGCCAGCGAACGCAGGCCGTCGTCGTCGACGGAGACCACCCGCACCCGCGCCCGGCGGGCCTCGGCGACCACCGCGGTGGCCATCGGATCCCGCACCGGGCTGACCAACGCCGACCCCGCCCGGCCCGCTCCGGGGATCGAGGACAGCTTGTGCCAACCGGGCCCGAGACCCCCGCGGGCCAGCGCGGCGCGCGCGGCCTCCCACGCGCTGGCGCGTTGGTCGCTGTCGACCCCGCGAACCCGGCTGATCGTCAGGGTGTCGGTGTAAAGGCTGCGCGGGTCGAGGACGATGACGTCGACCCGATCCAGCGCGCGCAGCGCCCGGGGTCGCACGACGACGGCGTCGTGATGAGCGGTCAGGCCGCGAGTCATCGCGCAGCCGAAGGCCTCGCGCGCGGCGCGGGTCGGTTTCGGCGTGGTCACCAGTGCGGCCGCGCCGGCGACGGTCGGGTTGCGGGTCACCGCACCGGCCACCGCCGCGGCGATCAGCCCGACGCGTCCCGCGCGGTTCGAATACTCCTCACCCGGTCCGTCGGCGAAGATCGCGGTGCCGTGCGCGGGCTCACCGCCCTCCGGGCAGCAGCGGGCCAGCTCGGACTCGTGGCGGTGCCAGGCCAGCCGGGCGTTCCAGGCCTCGACGGCCAGCATCGCCCTGCTCGCCGCCTCGGCGGCGGCCGCACTCGGCGACACCGTCAGTGCGGCGGCGGTGGAGTTGAGGATCGAGAACACCAGGTCGGTGCCGTCGTTGCCGAGCCTGCGCTGGATCTGGTGACGGATCACCGGGATGTTGTCGGCGACCGCCGGCATCACCGAGACGACGTCGGGCAGCCCCGGCAGTCGCATCGCCGCTCCGGTTAGCGAAACACCCAGTCCGACCGCCGCGGCGGCCGCGCCGATCGCGCGGGAAATGAGGATCGAGTCGTCTCCGGGCAGGGTCAGCGGTCGATGCTCGGCGGGCGCGGTGCCGGCGCGGCGTTCGGCCTCGGCGACGAGTCTCGTCAGACTCCGGGCAGGACCCTGCGGCCCCACGGTGACCACCACCCGGGCGACCGATCGATTGATGACCGCATCGAGGACGCCGGGCACCGCCTGAACCGAGGTCAACACTTCGTCGGCGATCGCGTCGGCGTCGGGACCGCTCAGGCCGCGCACCTCGATCCAGCGCCGGGTCTGCTGATCGTCGGGGTGATGGCTGCTGCGCCGGGCCGCGGGACCCCCGGCCGCCTCGACGGCCATCGCCGCAGCGACCCGACCGATCGTGCGCGCTCCGGGAATCGCGCGCAGCGCCCGGCTCCCGGTGCGCGCGGCGGTGACACCACCGAGCAGGGCTGCGCTGCCGGCGACACCGGCCGCAAGGGCGGTCGTCGTCACGGCCGCGTCGACGCCGGCCGAGGCCATCCGCATCGACTCGGCCAGCAGCTCACCGAGCGCGGAGCGCGGCCTGAGCGGCCTGAGCATCATTGCGTCACCGTACCCGCCGAAAATGACGCCCCCGGGGCTAGCCCTGGCCCGCCGTTGACTGTGCGGTGGGGTCGGTGGTGTCAGCGTGTTGGCCGCCCTGACTTCACAGTCAATGCGGTTGCTGCACCGCGACGGTCATCGCCGCGCGGGCGATGGCCAACTCCTCGTCGGTGGGTACCACCAGCACGACGGTGGGCGAGGTCTGCGCGGAGATGCGTCGGGCCCCGCCGGCCGGGCCGGCGTTGAGTTCCTCGTCGAGTTCGATTCCCAGGCTGCTCAACCCGCTCAGCGCATCACGCCGCACGCTGGCCTGGTTCTCCCCCACCCCCGCGGTGAACGTGATGACGTCGACGCGCCCGAGCAGCGCCAGGTAGGCACCGATGTACTTGCGCAGCCGGTGGATGTAGACGCCGTAGGCCAGTGCGGCGACCTCGTCCCCGGCCTTGATGCGGGAGTCGACCACCCGCATGTCGACGTCGCCGCTCAAACCGAGCAGACCGGAGCGGCGGTTGAGCATGGTCTCGATCTGGTCGATGCTCATATCCGCAGTGCGCGCCAGGTAGCTGATCACCCCGGCGTCGATGTCCCCGGCGCGGGTACCCATCACCAGGCCTTCCATCGGGGTCAGCCCCATCGAGGTGTCGATGGGCCGACCCCCGGCGATCGCCGACGCGGACGCTCCATTGCCCAGATGAAGCACGATCTGGTTCAGCGATTCCACCGGCGTGCCGAGGAACTCCGCGGCTTGCCGACTGACGAACTCATGGGAGGTGCCGTGGAACCCGTAGCGTCGGATCCGCCACTTCGCCGCCACCTCGCCGTCGATGGCGTAGGTGGCGGCGGCGGCGGGCAGATCGTGGAAGAACGCGGTGTCGAATACCGCGACGTGCGGCAGATCCGGAAGCACCTTCCTGGCCACCTCGATGCCCAGCACCGCCGGCGGGTTGTGCAGGGGCGCCAGCGGCGCCAGTTCCCGGAGCTCGTCGACCAGCGTGTCGTCGATGACGGTGGGCCGGTAGAGGTTCGGCCCGCCGTGCACGACCCGATGGCCGACAGCCACCAGCCCGAGCCTGTCCAGGCTCTCCCCTGCCTCGGCCACCAGGTCGAAGGCCAGCCGCAGCGCGGCCTCATGG
>NZ_JBJTCF010000001.1:0-36321 GCF_046091765.1 Mycobacterium sp. | reverse complement strand
CTCCATGGTCGGCTTCTGGTGGGTGATGACGATCAGCTGCGACTGGACCCGCAGTTGCTCGAACAGTGCGAGCAGCCGGCGCAGGTTGATGTCGTCGAGGGCCGCCTCGACCTCGTCCATGACGTAGAACGGCGAGGGGCGGGCGCGGAAAATCGCCACCAGCATCGCCACCGCGGTCAGGGACTTCTCGCCCCCGGAGAGCAGCGAGAGCCGCTTGATCTTCTTGCCCGGCGGTCGCGCCTCGACCTCCACACCGGTGGTCAGCAGATCATCGGGGTCACTGAGCACCAGCCGGCCCTCGCCGCCCGGGAACGCGGAATCCATCCCGCCTATGTCGAGACCAGCGTGGTCTGCGGCTGTGGTAGCTGATGCGCAGCAGCCTGGCCGCGGCCGCCACATCGCACGCGGCGAGCACGTCGATGGCCAGCCGCTCGAATAGCGTGGTGAACCGCGAGTGCGGCTCGGCCCACGGCAGGCGGACCTGGATCACCCCGTGCTCAGGACACTTCACCCGTGGCGGGCTGGCATGCAGAAACGTCAGGAACGCGCACGAGTCCAGATGCCGCCACACCCGTTCCTCGGAATGGTCATAGACCGCCAGCTCGTGTTCGCAGTCCGGGCAGGCGAACCGGGTCCGGGCCGGATGGACAACCCACACGTCCACTCGCCCGTCGGTTGCTGACAGCTCGACCCGCCCCACCTTCCACGGAGTCTCCAGTCCCAGCAGATGCCGGTACAACTCGGTGTCGCGCATACGGCAAATCCTGCCGCCGACTGCCCAGGAAGGAGGATGAGCGCCTGTCGTGTTCAGCGCGGTGTGACGTTGCGAGCGATCTCCTCCAGGTGGGTGTCCCAGGTGCCGCAGCATCCGCCCCAGATGTCGATGTGCGGGTACTGCTGCGCGAGTGCGCCCATGCGCTGTCCGAGGTCCACTGGGTCGCCGGACTCAAGATGCCCGAGGGTGCACAGCGAGATCTTGTCCATCATCGCGGCGTTCGGACGCAGGCACCGGACCCGCTCGAACCAGTCGCCTGGCTCGATCGCCGGGATGAACTCGAGCGGGTGTGAGCAGTTGATCCCGTAGAACGCCGGCCGGTCCTCTCCACATTCGGCGTCGACGGCGTCGATCGCCTCTTTCAGCGTCGGCCCGGAGTGCAGGCGGTGGTTGCTGTCCAGGGTGAACAGGACCGATGCCGGTAACCCGACTCGGGCCGCCGCACGGGCCACGCCGACCGCCTCGGGGACGTTGTTGAAGGTCATGGCCTCGACGAGGTCCACCTCGGCTGTGGCCAGGGTTGCGATCTGGGTCGAGTGGTACTCCTCGGCCTGGTCCGGGGCCATGGGCTGGTCGAGGGAGTACGCGTCGCCACGTGGTCCGACAATGCCAACGAACATCACCGCCGCCAGCTGTTCGACGTACGGCCGGGCGACCTCGCGCAGGAAGTCGATGGCGCGCAGCTGCATCTCCTTCAATGCCGTCGGCGAGTAGCCGAGTCGTCCCGCCCAGTCCGGACTCGCCCGGTAGTCGAACCCGCCCATCAACGCGCCGAACCCATGGGCGCAGGCGGTCTCCAGATAGCGCTGGTACATCCCCCGCAGCTCTGCGACCGCACGGGGGTCGTCGAGCAGCGGGAACAGGGCGAACTCGGGTAGTTCGAACCCGAACTTGTACATGATCTCGGTCTCCTGACCTCCCTCGGTCAGGTACCGCAGACCTTCCTGCTGCTGTGGGAACGAACCAGCCATCTCACACCCCCATGGTCAGCCGCGAGTCTCGCCGAAGATTCTCACCGATGCCACTAGTTCTGGCAATGCTGACCCACACAAAACCCGGAAGCGCCGAAAAGACAGACCGAGTACCCCAGCGGAGAGGCATGCCAGGAACCGCAGCGTGGGGCGTCCGCCGGGTTGCGGTACACCAGATCCGAGGCAAACCCCAGATCAGTGCGCACCAGGTGCTCCCAGAACCAGTCGGTGATCCCGGCGGCCCGGTCCGCCTCGGGGGTCATGTCAACCCCCGAGGCAGCCCGGCCCGAGCAGGGCCTTCAGATCCCCCATCAACGCCGAGGACGGGGTCACCCGAAGTGACTGGTCCAGTTCCAGCGTGGTGATGCGGTCGCCGCTGACCAGTCGCAGGTGCACCTGCGCGGTTCCCGGATGACGCGCCAGCACCTGCTTGAGGGCGGCGACCTTGTCCAGCGTGCACTGGCGGGTGGGCAGACTCAGGGCGATCGGGCGGTTCGCCCGGTCATTGGAGAAGTCCGGAACAATCAGGTCATTGGCGATCAGGACGATCCGGTCCTCCTGGACGCGAACCCTGGCGCCGACGAGCACCACGGCATCGTCGGTGATGTCCGCGGCGTGCGCGGAATAGGCCTGCGGAAAGAACATCACCTCGATACCGCCGGTCAGGTCTTCCAATTGCACTGAGGCCCAGGGCATTCCGCTCTTATTGACCCGACGGTTGACTGAGGCGAGAATTCCGCCGACCCGAACCTGCGTGTCGTTGGCGACCGCGCCCTCAAGAATGGTGGGGATGGCGGTGTCGACATGTCCGGCAAGCAGGTGGGCGACGCCGTCGAGCGGATGGCCCGAAACGTAGAGACCCAGCATCTCCCGCTCGAGGGCCAGCCGGTGCTTGTCCTCCCACTCGTCGTCAGCCACCTTGATGGTGAACACACCCCCGGCGTCGGCGCCGGAGTCGCCGAACAGGTCGAACTGGCCCATGGCCTCGGCCTTCTTGGTGCCCAGCACCGACTCCACGGCGTCGGAATGCACCAGGAACAGGCCCTTGCGCGGATGCTTCAGCGAGTCGAAGGCACCCGCCTTGATCAACGACTCAGTGGCCTTCTTGGTGCAGGCGCCGACCTCGATCTTGCTGAGGTAGTCGGAGAAGTCGGTGAACTTGCCCTTGGCGGTGCGGGTGGCGATCAGCGAGCCGACCACATTGGCGCCGACGTTGCGCACCGCGCCCAGCCCGAACCGGATGTCGGCGCCCACCGAGGCGAAATTGAGCTCCGATTCATTGACGTCCGGCGGCAGCACGGTAATGCCCAGCTTGCGGCAGTCGGCGAGGTACACCGCGGCCTTGTCCTTGTCGTCACCCACCGAGGTGAGCAGGCCGGCCATGTACTCGGCCGGGTAGTTGGCCTTGAGGTACGCGGTCCAGTAGGACACCAGCCCGTAACCCGCGGCGTGGGACTTGTTGAAGGCGTAGTCGGCGAACGGCAGGATGGTGTCCCAGAGCACCTTGATGGCGCCCGGGGAGAACCCCTTGGCGCGCATCCCCTCGGCGAAGCCCTCGTACTCCTTGTCCAGCACCTCGCGCTTCTTCTTGCCCATCGCCTTGCGCAGGATGTCGGCTCGGGCCAGCGAGTAGCCCGCCACCCGCTGCGCGATCCGCATGATCTGTTCCTGGTAGACGATCAGGCCGTAGGTCTCGGCCAGGATGTCCTCCAACGGCTCAGCCAGTTCCGGGTGGATCGGCGTGATCGCCTGGCGGCCGTTCTTGCGATCGGCGTAGTCGTTGTGCGCGTTGACCCCCATCGGGCCGGGGCGGTAGAGGGCCAGCACCGCGACGATGTCGGCGAACCCGGTGGGTTGCATGCGCCGCAACAGGTCGCGCATCGGACCGCCGTCGAGCTGGAAAACCCCGAGGGTGTCCCCGCGCGAGAGCAACTCGTAGGTGGGGGCATCATCGAGCGACAGGGCCTCCAGCTCGACGTCGATGCCGCGGTTGGCGGTGATGTTCTCCAGCGCGTCGTTGATGATCGTCAGGTTGCGCAGGCCCAGAAAGTCCATCTTCAGCAGCCCGATCGCCTCGCACGACGGGTAGTCCCAGCCGGTGATGACCGCGCCGTCCTGGGGGCGGCGCCACAGCGGGATCGTCTCGATCAGCGGTTCCGAGCTCATGATCACCGCGCAGGCGTGCACGCTGGCGTTGCGGACGAGGCCCTCCAGGCCGCGCGCGGTCTCGTAGATGGTGCGAACGTCCGCGTCGGTGTCGATCAGCCCGCGGACCTCGGCCGCCTCCTTGTACCGCTCGTGGCCCGGATCGGTGATCCCGGCCAGCGGGATGTCCTTGGCCATGACCGCCGGCGGCAGCGCCTTGGTGATCCGGTCGGCGATGGCGAACCCGGGCTGGCCGTAATGCACCCGGGCGGCGTCTTTCAAAGCGGCTTTGGTTTTGATGGTGCCGAACGTGATCACCTGGGCGACCCGGTCGCTGCCGTATCTCTCGGCGGCGTAGCGGACCATCTCGCCGCGCCTGCGGTCGTCGAAGTCGATGTCGATGTCGGGCATCGACGCGCGTTCGGGGTTGAGGAACCGCTCGAAGAGCAGCCCGTGCTCGATGGGGTCGATGTCGGTGATCCCCAGCGCATAGGCCACCAGTGACCCCGCCGCCGAGCCGCGGCCGGGGCCGACCCTGATGGTCACCGAACGGGCGTGGTTGACCAGGTCGGCCACGATCAGGAAGTAGGACGGAAAGCCCTTGTCGCAGATCACCTCGATCTCGTAGCCGGCCCGGCTGACGTACTCGTCGGGCGTCCCGCCCGGAAACCGCCGGGACAGCCCGGCATCCACCTCGTGACGCAGCCAGCTGGCCTGGGTGTGGCCCTCGGGCACCGGAAACACCGGCATCCGGTCGCGTGGCGTCCACACATCGTCATAGGACTGCACCCGCTCGGCGATCAGCAGGGTGGAGTCGCAGGCCTGGGGTACCTCCGCATCCCACAGCGCGCGCATCTCGGCGGCCGACTTCAGGTAGTAGCCGTCGCCGTCGAATTTGAACCGGTTCGGGTCGGACAGGGTCTTACCGGTCTGCACGCACAGCAGCGCCTCGTGGCTGTGCGCGGCGTCGCGGGTGACGTAGTGGCAGTCGTTGGTGGCCAGCGGCGCGATACCCAGCTTGCGGCCGACCTCCAGCAGTCCGTCGCGTACCCGGCGCTCGATGGAAAGCCCGTGATCCATCAGCTCCAAGAAGTAGTTGTCCGCACCGAAGATCTCCCGCCAGCGCGCCGCAGACGCCAGCGCCTCGTCGACCTGGCCCAGCCGCAGCCGGGTCTGCACCTCCCCGGACGGGCATCCGGTGGTGGCGATGACTCCCGCTGCGTGTTCGGCGATGATCTCCGCGTCCATCCGCGACCACTTGCCCAGCTGGCCCTCGAAGGAGGCCAGCGAGGTCAGCTTGAACAGGTTGCGCAAGCCGGTGGCGTTCTCGGCGACCATCGTCAGATGCGTGTAGGACCCACCGCCGGAGACGTCGTCGGCGCGCTGCCCGGGGTCGCCCCACAGGATCCGGCGGGTGTCGAAACGAGAACCGGGGGCCACGTAGGCCTCCACCCCGATGATGGGCTTGATTCCCCTGGCGGTCGCCTCGGTGTAGAACTCGCTGGCGCCGAACATGTTCCCGTGGTCGGTCATGCCGACGGCCGGCATCTCCAGCCGCTGGGCCTCGGCGAGCAGGGGTGTGATCTTGGCGGCGCCGTCGAGCATCGAGTACTCGGTGTGGTTGTGCAGGTGCACGAACTCGGCGCTGTTCCCCATGGCGCCCGTCAGTCTAGGTGGGGCGGTCGACGTGTTCGGCGTGTCGGCGGGCCGTGTCCCGGTCAGGTCGCGTCGCGCAGCGCGTCGGCGATCTTGGTGGCCTGCTCGGCGGTCAGGTCGTCTCCGGAGAGCTGGATCACCTGGCCGTCGATCGGGCCGGCGATCTTGGGCGCCCAGACCACCGACCCGGCGCGCACCAGCGCGACCTGCTTGCCGACGCGGGCGCCGGTGAACTCGGCGAACTGCTGTGCGGACTCAGGCGTCATCGACATCTGGACCAGTTCGACGCCGGTCAGGGGGTTGCGGAACGAGTCGACGTTGGTCAGCTGCAGCCGCATGCCTTCCGGCTCCAATTCGTAGACCGCGGTCTTGGTCAGATCACAGATCCGGGTCGGCTTGTCCGGTGGGGTGGGCGCCGGAGCCGGGCACTGCTCGGGGGTGGTGACGAAGCCGCTGATCACGGTGCGTACCGGCAGCGGCTTGATGGTCAGCGCGGGTGGGGCGGTGGTGGTCGTCGGGGTGACCGGCGCGGTCGCTTTCTGGAAGTTCACCAACCCCAGCCCGGGCACGACCAGCCCGATGATGGCGAGCACCGCCAGCAACGCGATCAACGCGTTTCGCCGGCTCTTGCTCTTCGGCTCGGTCATGATGCCAGCAACGTACCCTCTGCCCCCCGGCGGGCGCGAGACAGGGCGTCGGTGCTGAACACCGCCAGAGCCGTCCAGATCAGCGCGAAGCCCACCCAGCGCGTGGCTGACATGGGCTCATGGCCGACGAGGACGCCCCAGGCCATCAGCATCGACGGCGTCAGGTACTGCATCACCCCGAGGGTGACCAGCGGCAGCCGCCGGGCCGCTGCGGCGAACATCAGCAGCGGCACGGCGGTCACCGGCCCGCACAGCAGCAGCAGCGCGATCTGGCCGGGCCCGTAGCCGATGAAGTGGGCGTGCCCGCCGTGGTGCAGGCCGACCAGGTACACCGCCGCGACCGGCGCGGCGAAGGCGGCCTCGACGCCGACGCTGACCTGGGGATCGACGGGCACCACCTTCTTGACCGCGCCGTACAGCGCGAAGCTGACGGCCAGGCCCAACGCGATCAGCGGCGGACCGGAGACCCCGGCGGAGAGCAGCACGATCGCCCCGAGGGCGATCAGCAACGCCACCGACTGTGCCCGATTGAGGCGCTCGCCGAAAATGAAGACCCCGAGCAGCACACTCACCAGCGGGTTGATGAAGTACCCGAACGCGGCGTCGACCGCGTGGTCGGCATTGACGGCGTAGACATAGATCAACCAGTTGGCCGAGATCAGCGCCGAGGCACAGGCCAGCAGCAGCCACGTGCGCGGGCGGATCGCCCTGAGTCCGCCCAGCCGGCCGAAGGCCACCAGCACGGCCAGCAGGAACACGAAGGTCCACACGATCCGATGCGCGGTGATCTCCACCGCCCCGGCCGGGTCCAGGGAGGTGAAAAACGGGGGGAAAAGGCCCCACAGCCCGTAGGCGCCGAACGCGAAGGCCAACCCCGCGGCGTCGACGCCGCGCCGCGAGTCGGTGCTCACGTCTCGGCCTGCAGCACATCGAGGGCGTGCTGCAGATCAGCCGGATAGGGACTGGTGAACTCGACGCGTCGGCCGTCGGCGGGGTGGGCGAAAGCCAGCGAGCGGGCGTGCAGCCACTGCCGCTGCAGACCCAGCCGCTGGGTCAGAACCGGGTCGGCGCCGTAGGTGAGATCGCCCACGCACGGGTGGTGCAGGGCGGCGAAGTGCACCCGGATCTGATGGGTACGTCCGGTTTCCAGGTGCACGTCGAGCAGGCTGGCCGCCCGGAACATCTCCAGGGTGTCGTAGTGGGTGATGCTGTGGCGGCCCCGCTCGGTCACCGCGAATTTCCAGTCGTGGCCGCGGTGCCGGCCGATCGGCGCCTCGATCGTTCCGCTGGGGGGATCGGGGTGTCCCTGCACCACGGCGTGATAGCGCTTGTCGACGGTGCGCTGCTTGAAGGCCCGTTTGAGGCTGGTGTAGGCCCGCTCGGAGAGCGCGACCACCATCACCCCGGAGGTGCCGGCGTCGAGGCGGTGCACGATGCCCTGCCGTTCGTGAATGCCGGAGGTGCTGATCCGGTAGCCGGCCGCGGCCAGTCCGCCGAGCACGGTGGGCCCGTGCCAGCCCACGGTCGCATGCGCGGCGACTCCCGGCGGTTTGTCGATGGCCACGATGTCCTCGTCGGCGTAGAGCACGGTCATACCCTCGACCGCGACCGGCTCATTGCGCGGCGGCGCGGGCTCCTCGGGCAGCCGTACGGTCAGCAGCGCACCGGCGGGAAGGCGGTCGGACTTGCCGGCCCGGACGCCGTCGATCTCGATCCCGCCGGTCTCGGCCACCGTGGCGGCTGCGGTGCGCGACAGTCCCAGCAGTCGGGCCACCCCGGCGTCCACCCGCATGCCCGCAAGGCCCTCCGGCACCGCCACCGACCGTTCGCGCATCAGGCCGGATCGGTCCCGCCGGCGGGCGCGGCGCCCGGCTTGTGGCGCGAGACGGAGTCGAAGTCGTAGCCCAACAGCGACAGCGCCACCAGCAGGGCGGCGCCACCGACGACGGCCGAGTCGGCGACGTTGAACACCGGCCACCAGCCGATCGAGAGAAAGTCCACCACGTGCCCGCGCAGCGGCCCGGGGGCACGGAAGAACCGGTCCACCAGATTGCCCAGCGCCCCGCCGAGAATCAGGCCCAACCCCAGCGCCCACCACGGCGACACCAGCCGGCGGCCCATCCAGACGATGCCGGTGACCACACCCAGGGCGATCAGGGTCAGCACCCAGGTGTAGCCGGTGGCCATCGAGAAAGCCGCCCCGGAGTTGCGGACCAGCGTCCAGGTGACCGCGTCGCCGATGATCGAGACCGGCTGACCGGGCGTCAGCAGTTCCACCGCCGCCACCTTGGTGACCAGGTCGAAGACCCCGACGACACCCGCGACCGTCAGCAGCAGCCGAAGCCGCCGCGGCATCGGGGCGACGATCCGACCGCCGGGGGCGCCTGCCGTTCCAGCCGCCGCGGTGGTGTCGTCGGTCACGCGCCCATCATCCCCCAGCTCGGCTGCTGCATGATGGCGGGCATGCCACGGCTGGTCGTGATCACCACCGGCGGGACCATCGCGACCAGCGCCGGCCCCGAGGGGGTGCTGCGCCCCACCCGGACCGGCGCCCAGCTGGTGTCCGGCCTGGACGTCGGCGCCGAGGTCGTCGATCTGATGTCGCTGGACAGCTCCCGACTGGCACCCGCCGACTGGGTGCGCATCGGTGACGCCGTCGCCGGCGCGGTCGCCGGCGGAGCCGACGGGGTGGTGGTCACCCACGGCACCGATTCGATGGAGGAGACGGCGCTGTGGCTGGATCTGACCTACCCGGGACCGGCCCCGGTGGTGCTGACCGGAGCCGCGCGGCCCGCCGACGCGCCTGACGCCGACGGGCCGGCCAACCTGCGTGACGCGCTGATCGTCGCCGCCGATCCGGCGGCGCGCGAACTCGGCGTACTGCTGAGCTTCGCCGGCACGGTGTGGGCGCCGCTGGGCACCACCAAGCTGGGTCTGCCGCTCGGCGGGCCCGGGCTGTTCGGCGGGACCCCGCCGCTGGCCCGGGTGGCCGACGGGTCGTTCGCCGTGACGGCGGCCAGGCAGCGGCCCTACCTGGGTCGGGTCACCATGACACCCCGGGTGGACATCGCCGCTGCCTACCCGGGCTCCGACGGGACCGCGATCGATGCGTTCACCGCGGCCGGCGCCCGCGGTGTCGTGGTCGAGGCGATGGGCGCCGGGAACGCCGGGACCGCGGTGGTCGACGCGGTCGCGCGAGCCTGCGCCCACGGGGTCGCGGTGGCGATCGCCACCCGCGTGCCCGGCGGTGGCACCCGGGCCGTCTACGGCCCGGGTCACGATCTGGTGTCGGCCGGGGCGGTGCTGGTTCCGCGACTGCGGGCCAGCCAGGCGCGGGTACTGGTGATGGCCGCCCTGGGCGCGGGACTACCCGTCGCCGATGTCGTCGCCCGCTGGGGTTGACGGTTCGACCTCCCCGGGATCCGTCCAGTCCAGGCTCGCGACCGGATCGGCGGCGGTCAGGTCGGCGGTGTCACGCGCGAAGGTCCGCATCGGGCCCGGACCGCTGGAGCGCGTCTCGAACCGGACGCTGACCACCCCGTGGCCGGCCCCCTGCACCCACCCGTGACCGAGCTCGGGGTGGGCGACGTCGTCACCGACCCGCCAGCGCGCCGCCGGCGCCGCAGACTCGGCGGCCGGTTCGGCCGACTCGGTGTAGCCCAGGTCGACCTCGAGCTGGTCGAGTTCGGGGAACAGCGACTCCTGCCGCACGTCGCTCAACCCCGAGAAGCCGACGCCGAGCAGCCGGATCGGACCGACCTCGCGGGGATCGAGCAGCAGCCGGCCCACCGTGGCCGCCAGCGTGCCGGCCTCGGCGGTGGCGTAGGGCAACGTCGCCGAGCGGGTCAGCGTGGACATGTCGGTGCGCTTGATCTTGACCGTGACCGTGCGGGCCCCCCGTCCGTCACGGGCCAGCCGGCGGTGGGCATGCTCGGTGATCGGTGCCGCGGCCGCACGCACCTGCTCGAGGGTGGTCAGGTCGGCGACGAAGGTGGACTCGGCACTGATCTGCTTGGCCTCGGCCCGCTCACGCACCGGCCGGTCGTCGATACCGCGGGCCAGCCGGTGCAGCGCGGGCCCGACAGCGCCACCGAGGATGTCGGCGACCTCGGCATCGGACAGCGCGGCCAGCTGCCCGACCGTCTCCACACCGATCCGGTGCAGTTTCTCCTCGGCGACCGGGCCGATGCCCCACAGCCGGCGCACCGGCAACCCGGCCAGCAGTGCAGCCTCCTCATCGCGCCGGATCACCCGCATGCCGTCGGGTTTGGCCAGTCCCGACGCGATCTTGGCGATCTGCTTGCCCGAGCCGGCACCGACCGAGGCGATCAGCCCGGTGTGGGCCCGCACCCGCTCACGCAGCCGCGCGCAGAACCGCTCGACCTGGCCCGCCGTGGCCCCGACCAGGTCGGCGGGCTCGGCGAACGCCTCGTCGAAGGAGAGTTGCTCGAGCACCGGCACCACGTCCCGCGCGGCCCGCAGAACCCGCCGGCTGGCCACCTCGTAGACCGCGCCGCGCGGCGGCAGCACGACCGCCGCCGGACCGATGAGCCTGCGTGCCTGGTTGATCGGCATCGCCGAGCGTGCCCCGAAGCGGCGCGCCTCGTAGCTGGCGCCGGCCACCACCCCGCGCCCGCCCAGGCCGCCGACCAGCACCGGCCGCCCGCGCAGCGTGGGCCGGCTGAGCTGTTCGACGGAGGCGAAAAACGCGTCCATGTCGAAGTGCAGCACCCACCGATCGGACACGGCTGACAGGCTATTCGCCACGACGGCCGTGATCTGCAGGATTGCGCCCGCTCCGCTCCGCAGTCTGGGATGCTTTCGTAGTCGGAGACGCTTTCACAGTCACATCAAAAAAGGGGGATGGGGCCATTTTTGACAACACCCTCACCACACTGCGGGATCTGTCTGTCACTCTCCGGCCGTGGTCTAACGAATCGATTGCGATCAGAAACCGACGACAAGCCGCGATGCTCAGTGACTTCATTCAGACCGGAGACTCTGTTCTCGATGTCGGGTGCGGCACAGCCGTACTCACCGAGTGCCTGGCAGAAATGTTCGGCGCTCAGGTCACAGGCGTGGACGTGATCGATATCCGGGTGCCTCGGATTTCCTTTCAGCTCTTCGACGGTGTCTCGATACCATTTCCCGACAACAGCTTCGACCACGTCGTGCTCAGCTACACACTCCATCATTGCCACAAACCGCAATCGCTCATTGAGGAGTGCCGCCGAGTCGCACGGAGATCGATACTGGTCTTCGAGGACCTTCCCACAGGCCCGTTCGGCAGGTTGCTAGTGGCTTTGCATGTGGAGGCGTTTCGGATTCAGTTTCGCCTCAAGGAGAGGGGCGGCGACTACAGATCGGCACTGGAGTGGCTCAGCGGACGCACCAAGACCCTCACGCAGACGCCAGTACCGTATGAGTGGTTCGACCGGCTCTACGTCCCACGGAGACTGCTGGCCTACTCGCTGCCCTAACCCGGGTTCAGGCGCAGAGAGCGACCACGAAGTGCGCTCTGACTGATTCCCGGGCGGTGATCCAGACGCCGCCTAGCTACCCGGCGTACGCGAAATACCTGTCACTTCTGGCATGTATCCTGCACCGATCGGGTACGGCCGGCAGACTGTTAGCCACGGCTGCAATGATTGCGGCATGTCCACACTCGAACGCATCGGAAATCACCGGTTCGTCATCGGCCCCGCGGGGACGCTGGCGTTCCTCGTGTTCAATCCCCGGGTAGGCAACTTCCTCGGAAAGTACGGCTACGCACTGCAGACCCGTCTGCTCTCCGATGACAGCGAGATGCCCTTCATCGACTGGGGATACGAGGAAGACCCGCCGATGGGCATTGCGCTCTCTGCCGAGGACGAACCCAACCGGTACTGCATCCAGCTCTACCACAGCACCGCCAGCCAGTACGACATCGGCGGCAAGAAGGTTCTCGAGGTCAGTTGCGGGCACGGCGGCGGTGCGTCCTATCTGGTGCGGACCATGCGCCCCGGGTCCTACACCGGGCTGGACCTCAACGGGCCGGGCATCGAGATGTGTCGCCGGCGACACCCGCTGCCGGGTCTGGACTTCGTCTGCGGTGATGCCCAGCAGATGCCCCTGGCGGATGCCTCCTACGACGTCGTGATCAGCGTCGAGGCCGGGCACCTCTACCCCGACTTCCGGTCCTTCCTGCGCGAAGTCGAACGCGTGCTGCGACCCGGGGGGCATTTCCTCTACGCCGACGAGCGCGCCCGCCGCGACGTCCCGGAGTGGGACGCCGCACTCGCGCAGTTCCCGCTGCGCCTGATCTCCAGCCGGGTCATCAACGACGACGTGGTTCGCGGCATGGACGGCAGTTCGGTGCCCATCGCCGCGCTGATCGACGAGAAGGTGCCCAAACTTTTCCGCGGTGCGGCGCGCGAGTTCGCCTGCCTGCCCGGTTCGCGGATGTACCGCTCGATGCAGAGCGGCGAAACCGCCTACCGGATGTACCACTTTGTCAAAGAAGGCAACACCTAAACCGGCAACGGCTCCCGGCAAACGATCGATCCGAGCAGATCAGGGCGGATCGCCGCATTCAGCGAACAGCGAAGACGCAGCCCGCGCCCGATAGAATCGGGGGGTGGCATGGCCAAAGATCAGCATTCGCGGGGGTCGGCACCGCCGTGAACGGATAGCCGCGCGTCGCGAGCAGCAGCGCGAAGCGGGCGGCGGCCATGAGCACAGCAGCTCGTTTCAGACGCTGGGCAGGTTCACCGTCCGCTGGCCCTGGCTGGTCATCGTCGCGTGGATCGCCACCGCCGTCTTCCTGCCGATGGCCTTCCCCAGCCTCAGCGAGATGGTGCAGCGCCGCCCGGTGGCGATTTTGCCCGCCGACGCCCCGAGCACGGTCACCGCGCGGGAGATGACCGCGGCTTTCCAGGAGTCCGGCTCGGAGAACGTGATGCTGGTGGTCCTGACCGACGACAACGGTCTGGGGCCGGCCGACGAGGACACCTATCGCAAACTGGTCGGCGCGCTGCGCGCGGACACCGGCAACGTCGTGATGATTCAGGATTTCATCACCACCCCGCCGCTGCGGGAGGTCCTCAGCAGCAAGGACAACAAGGCCTGGATCGTGCCGATCGGCGTGGCCGGCGACATCGGCTCCCAGCAGTCCTACGCCGCGTTCACCCAGATCGCCGAGACCGTGCGCAACGAGGTCGCCGGGTCGAGCCTGACAGCGAACCTCACCGGGCCGGCCGCCACCGTCGCCGACATGGTCGTCAGCGGCCAGAAGGACCAGATCCGCATCGAGATCGCGACCGTGATTCTGGTGCTCGGGATCCTGCTGGTGATCTACCGCAATCCACTGACCATGCTGCTGCCGCTGATGACCATCGGCATCTCGCTGCTGACCGCCCAGGGTGTCATCGCGGGCATGGCCGATTTCGGGTTGAGCATCTCCAGCCAGACCATCGTGTTCCTGACCGCGATGATGGTGGGGGCCGGCACGGACTACGCGGTCTTTCTCATCGGCCGCTACCACGACTACCTGCGCAAGGGCGACGGATCAGATGTCGCCGTCATCAAGGCGATGGCGTCGATCGGGAAGGTGATCGCCGCTTCTGCGGCCACCGTCGCCGTCACCTTCCTCGGGATGGTCTTCACCCGCCTGCCGGTGTTCGCCACCGTCGGCGTCCCCCTGGCGGTCGCCATCGGCATCGCGTTTGTGGCCGCGGTCACCTTCCTGCCGGCGCTGCTGACGCTCGCCGGCCGGCGGTCGTGGGTCAAGCCCCGCCGCGACCTGACCTCCCGGCTCTGGCGCCGATCGGGAATCCGGATCGTACGGCGGCCGAAGACCAATCTGATCGCCAGCCTGGTGGTGCTCGTCGCACTGGCCAGTTGCGCGGGCTTCGTCCGCTACAACTACGACGACCGCAAGGCGCTGCCCCAGGACGCCGACAGCTCGATCGGTTACGTGGCACTCGACCGGCACTTCCCGCTCAACCAGACGATCCCGCAGTATCTGTTCATCGAGTCGCCCCGCGACCTGCGAACCCCCGAGGCGCTGGCGTCCCTCGAACAGATGGCGCAGCGGATCAGCCAGATCCCCGGTGTGGCGATCGTGCGCGGCATCACCCGGCCCACCGGCGAGTCGCTCGAACAGGCCCGCCTGAGCTATCAGGCCGGCGAGGTCGGCATCCGGATGGACGACGCCGCCGATCAGATTCAGTCCCGTGACGCCGAACTCAATCAACTCGACCAGGGCGCCGGCCAGCTCGCCGACGCCCTGGGCATGGTGCGCGGACAGGTCGGTCAGGCCGTGGCGACCGTGCAGGGCCTGCTGTCGGCACTCTCGGCGATGCAGAGCCAATTCGGCGGGAACAAGACCTTCAACGAGATCGGCAACGCCGCCGAGCTGCTCCGCGGGATGCATACCCTCGGCGACGCGATCGGGACCAACCTGGCCAACCTCGACAACCTGGTCAACTGGGCCGGACCGGTGGTCAACGCCCTGGACGGCAACCCGGTCTGCGACGCGGACCCAGCGTGCGTGGACGCCCGCAACAACCTGCGCCAGGTGCTCAACGCGCGCGACGCCGGAACGTTCACCACCATCGCCGACCTCGGCCGCCAACTGCAGGCCGCGAGCTCGTCGCAGACCCTCGACGCGACGGCGACCGGACTTCAGAGCGCGGTCGACACGGTCAACGCGGCGATCCGGGCCGCGGGCCTGAACAACCCCAACGGAATCCAGGCCCAGCTGGGAGCACTGCAGAACGGCGCCAACCAGCTCGCCGATGCCAGCAGACAGATCGCCGACGGCGTCTCCCTGCTGGTGGATTCCACCAAACAGATCGGCTCGGGACTGCGCGAGGCATCGGACTTCCTGCTGGCGGTGAAGAACGATGCCGCCCGGGAGCCGATGGCGGGCTTCTACATCCCGCCGCAGATCCTCGCCGGGGACGAGTTCAAGAAGGCCGCCGCGGCGTTCATCTCACCGGACGGCAAAGCCGTGCGTTACCTGGTGCAGAACGACATCAGCCCGTTCAGCACCGAGGCGATGGATCTGGTCAACAAGATCACCCTGACCGCGCAGGAGGCGATGCCCAACACCGTGCTGGCCGGCTCCACGGTCTCGATGGCCGGATACCCGGTGATGCTCCGGGACATCCGCGACTACTACAACCACGACATCCAGCTGATCATCTGGCTGACCATCGCGGTCGTCTTCCTGATCCTGGTCGTGCTGCTGCGCGCGATCATCGCACCGCTGTATCTGATCGCGTCGGTGATCATCTCCTACCTGTCCGCATTGGGCATCGGAGTGGTGATGTTCCAATTCATTCTCGGTCAGGAATTGCATTGGAGCATTCCGGGATTGACCTTCATCATCCTGGTCGCGGTCGGGGCGGACTACAACCTGCTGCTGATCTCCCGGATCAGGGACGAGTCTCCGCACGGCATTCGCGGCGGGGTCATCAAGACCGTCGGCTCCACCGGAGGGGTGATCACCGCGGCAGGGTTGATCTTCGCCGCATCGATGTTCGGCCTGCTGTTCGCGAGCATCAGCACGCTGGTCCAGGCCGGATTCGTCGTCGGTGTCGGCATCCTGTTGGACACCTTCCTCGTCCGCACGGTGACGGTGCCCGCGATCGCGACACTCCTCGGCCAGGCCAACTGGTGGCCCTCCAAGCCCAAGCGGGAGAAGCCCGTGCCGAAGTCGGCTCCGCCACCTGATGGCCTCACCACAGCCGACACCGAAGCGCCAGACGCAGACGGTGGCGCCGAAAACGAGTCCGTCCACGGTGAGAACTCGCCGGAGGCGCCCTCCGACGACCTGGTGCCCGCTCAGATCACCCGGTGAGCAGCTCGTCGGACCTAGCTCAAGGTCGAGTTTCCACCGCGTAGAGGGCCTAGGCTGGCGCCGTGAACATCGTGCAGCGGATCGGCCATATCCCGGCCTTCGCCAGGTTTTACGCCAAGTACGGCTACCCGGCGATGACCCGTCTGATGCGCTCGGGTGACGAAGTCCTCTACCTCGGCCCGGGCTACGAGGAGGACCCGGCGATGGCGATCACCCTCGATGCCGCCGACGAACCAGACCGCCACCACCCCTGTATCACCGCCTCGCCACTGAGGCCGATCTCGGCGGCAAGAAGGTTCTTGAAGTCAGTTGCGGCCACGGCGGTGGCGCCTCCTACCTGACGCGTACCTTCGCTCCGGCCTCCTACACGGGCCTCGACCTCAACCCCGCCGGTATCGCCTTCTGCGAGAAGCGCCACCATCTGCCGGGTCTGGAATTCGTCCGGGGCGATGCCGAGAACCTTCCCTTCCCCGACGAGTCCTTCGACGTGGTCATCAACGTCGAGGCATCCCACTCCTACCCGCACTTCCCGGTCTTCCTCAACGAGGTCGCCCGGGTGCTCCGGCCCCAGGGGCGCTTGCTCTACACCGACACCCGCATTCGCGAGTACGTTCCGCCCTGGGAGTCCGACCTGGAGAGCTGCGCGCTGCAGACGCTGTCGCGGCGGGTGGTCAACCCGGAGATCCTGCTGGGCTACGAGCGGAATTCCCAGCGCAGGAAGGACCAGATCGACCACTATCTCCGGTTCATCCCCCAGTCGCTGCGCTCCTACGCCGGGGACTTCTCCGGGGTCGAGGGCGGCGGGAACTACCGGGCACTGCAGACCGGCGAACTGTCCTACCAGGTGTGGATCATGGCGAAGCGCTAGGACCCGCGCCGCCCGGCGCGACCCGAACGATCGCCACCCGCACCCCGTCACCGATCTCGACCCCGTCAACAGGCTCCGCGAAATCAAGATCAACGGCGAGTATCTCCCCGGCGATCAGCTCGCGGTGGGTTCGCGCCCAGCCCGCCCGCTGTTCGGGCACCGCCATGGTCACCCGTATGCGGTCGCTGACGTCCAGTCCGGACGACCGCCGCAGATCCTGCAGCTCGCGGATGCGGTCCTTGGCCCAGCCCTCGGCCTCCAGTTCCGCAGTCACGGTCGCGTCGAGCACCACCAGGCCCGACCCGTCGGGCAGCGCAGCGGTGTAGTCCGGATCGGCGGCGACCAGTCGCGAGGTGTACTCCCCCGGCTGCAGCACCACCTCGCCGGCGGTGAGCGTGCCGTCGGGATTGAGCACCCCCCGGCCGGCCTTGACCGCCTGGATCGCCCGCTGGACCGCCCCGCCCAGCCGCGGACCGGCTTCGCGCCCGTTGACCGTCAGGTCGAAGCGGCCGTAGGCGGCGATGTCGCCGGTGAGTTCGACGGACTTGACGTTCATCTCCTCGGCGATGAGATCGGTGAAGGGCTCGAGGAGCCCGGGTCGCTCCACCGCGACGGTGAGTTTCGGCAGCGGCAGGCGCACCCGCAACCTCTTGGCCTTGCGCAGCGACGACGCCACCGAGCAGACCTCGCGCACCCCGTCCATCGCCAGGACCAGTTCCGGGTCGGTCGGGATACCGTCGGCCCCCGGCCAGTCGGTCAGGTGTACCGAGCGGCCCCGGGTCAGTCCCCGCCACATCACCTCGGTCGCCATCGGCAGCAGTGGTGCCGCCAGCCGGGTCGTCACCTCCAGCACCGTGTGCAGCGTGTCGATCGCATCGGGATCCTCGTTCCAGAACCGCGACCGCGACCGGCGGATGTACCAGTTGGTCAGCGCCTCGGTGAACTGGCGCAGTTGCTCGCAGGAGCCCGAGATGTCACAGCCGTCCATGGCCGCCGTCAGGCCGTCGCGCAGCACCGCCAGTTTGGCCAGGATGTAGCGGTCCAGCACGTGCGTGGAGTCCGTCCGCCAATTCCCGACCTTGGGTGCGTACAGCGCCAGGAAGCTGTAGGCGTTCCACAACGGCAGCAGCACCTGGCGAACGCCGTCGCGGATACCCTGCTCGGTGACGATCAGGTTGCCGCCCCGCAGGATCGGCGACGCCATCAGAAACCAGCGCATCGCATCAGAGCCGTCGCGGTCGAAAACTTCGTTCACATCGGGGTAGTTGCGCAGCGACTTACTCATCTTCTGTCCGTCGTTACCCAGCACAATGCCGTGCGCCACACAGGTTTTGAACGCCGGACGGTCGAACAGCGCAGTGGCCAGCACGTGCAGGGTGTAGAACCAGCCCCGGGTCTGCCCGATGTACTCCACGATGAAGTCGCCCGGGAAATGCGCCTCGCCCGGCCCGCCCAGGAACCAGTCGGCGTTTTCGAACGGGAAGTGCACCTGTCCGTAGGGCATCGACCCGGAGTCGAACCACACGTCGAAGACATCCTCGATGCGGCGCATCGTCGACCTGCCGCTCGGGTCGTCGGGATTGGGCCGGGTGAGTTCGTCGATGTAGGGCCGGTGCAGGTTGTCGGGCCGCACCCCGAAGTCGCGCTTGAGTTCCTCGAGGCTGCCGTAGACGTCGATGCGGGGATGGGCCGGGTCGTCGGACACCCACACCGGAATCGGGGTGCCCCAGTAGCGGTTGCGCGAGATCGACCAGTCCCGCGCGCCGGACAGCCACTTACCGAACTGCCCGTCCTTGACGTGCTCGGGATACCAGGTGATCTGCTGGTTGAGTTCGACCATGCGGTCGCGGAACGCGGTGACCTTGACGAACCACGACGACACCGCGCGGTAGATCAGCGGGCTGCGGCAGCGCCAGCAGTGCGGATAGGGATGGTCGTAGGTCTCGTGGCGGACAAGCACCGCAGCGTTCGCCGCCGCGGGACCCGAGCCGTTCTTCAGGTCGCGGATGATCTGGGCATTGGCGTCGAACACGTGGACGCCCTGATAGTCGGGCACGCTGGCGTCGAAGCGGCCCTTCGGGTCCACCGGGGTGGCCGGCGTGATGCCGACGGTGTCGGTGGTGGCTTTGTCCTCCTCGCCGTAGGCCGGGGCCATGTGCACGATGCCGGTGCCCTCGTCGGTGGAGACGAAGTCGCCGCGCAGCACCTGGAAGGCGTGCAGCGCGTGCGGCGAATCGGTGAAGAAGGCGAACGGCGGTGAGTAGCGCAGACCCAGAAGTTGCGCGCCGGAGCGCGACGCGACGACCACGGGTTGCTCCCCCAGTTCCCGCGCGTAGGCGGCCAACCGGTCCGCCGCCAGAACGTAACGCCGGCCCTGCGCCTCGACCACCGCGTACTGCACCTCCGGGTTGACCGCGACCGCCTGGTTGGCGGGCAGGGTCCACGGGGTCGTGGTCCAGATCAGCAGGTAGGCGCCGTCGAGTTCGGAGGCCGGTTCGCTGATCCGGAATCCGACCGTGACGGCGGGGTCCTGGCGGCTCTGATAGACGTCGTCGTCCATCCGCAGCTCGTGGCTCGACAGCGGGGTTTCGTCGTTCCAGCAGTAGGGCAGCACCCGCACGCCCTCATAGGCCAGGCCCGCGTCCCACAGCTGCTTGAACGCCCACAGCACGGACTCCATGAACGACAGGTCGAGGGTTTTGTAGTCGTGGTCGAAATCCACCCAGCGGGCCTGCCGGGTGTCGTAGGCGCGCCACTCGTTGGTGTAGCGCAGCACCGAGTCGCGGCAGGCGGCGTTGAACTTCTCGATGCCCATCTCCTCGATCTGGGCCTTGTCGGTGATGCCGAGCTGGCGCTGGACCTCGAGTTCGGCGGGCAGGCCGTGGGTGTCCCAGCCGAACCTGCGCTCCACCCGGTACCCGCGCATCGTGCGATAGCGCGGGACGATGTCCTTGACGTAGCCGGTCAGCAGGTGGCCGTAGTGCGGCAACCCGTTGGCGAAGGGCGGCCCGTCGTAGAAGACGTATTCCGGAGCGCCGTCGCGGTGCGCGACGCTGGCGCGGAAGGTGTCGTCGGCAGCCCAGTAATCCAGAACCTCGCGCTCGAGGGCCGGGAAGTCCGGCGAACCGCCGGACGGTCGGGGGTAACCCCCGGTTGTGTCGGGATCGCTCACGCCAGCGGTCTCCTGTGCCACGTAACAGGCACGGGGACGACGACGCGCGGTGCGCGAGCGCCGCGGTACCACCCCGCTTACGCCCGCGTGCCCGCGCGCGTCGCTCATCGACGGGCTGTGACGGGCCCTCCCGTCCGGTTCTACTGGGTCCCGCTGCTCAGGACCGTTCTTCCGGAAGCTCCCCGGTGATGGCCGGATCACAGCAACTGCCGATTGTAGCGACGCCGGTCATCGATACCGGGCGCGCCTGCCCGGAAGGTGTTAGGTTCTCCCCGGTCACGTATTGACGAGAGGACCCCTATGGCCATTCGTTGGATTCCAGCCGTCGCTGCCGCGGGAATTGCCGCCGCGGGGATTGCCGGCGGCATCGCCTGGGCGGGCGGGCCGGGCGGCACCGTCGACGACACCCCGCCTGATCTCTACGAGGCCATCGGCACGGGCACCTTCGAGAACCTCCAGGACGGTCCGGGCGGCAACAGCTTCGAGGTCGGCTTCCGGGCGACCGGTGCCACCGCCGACGAGGCCTCCGGATCGGTGATCGCGGCCTGCCAGGCCGCCGGCGGAGTCGACTGCACCAGCGACGAGGTCACCAACGACAACCTGTGCATCGTGTCCGTCGGCGACGACGCCACCGACGTGGTGGCGGGCGGGGCGGGACCCACCGTCGAGGCCGCCCGCCAGGACGCCATCGCACGCGCGGCGGCCATCGGCACGCCGATGAGCCCCGCCGCCGGGGTCATCATCTCGGCCTGCCCGTAACCCCCGAATCACCATCGCGAATACCGCGACAGACCAAGCCGGAAGGTGTCACATGAGAGATCGAATCACTCCAGCACTGCTGGTAGCCGGCCTGCTGGCTGCGGCGGTCGCGGTGGCTCCGGCCGCTGACGCCCGCCCGACCTGCCAGAGTGCGGGTGTGAAGACCATCTGCCAGACCAACGGCAGCGTGTCGATCAAGGCCCGGCCGGGGACGACCGCGCCCCCCGCCAACCTGCCGGTGTTCCCCTGGCTGGGCATGCCCGGGGCTCGCTGACCGGACCGCAGAGCCCGCAGCCGCCCCGCGGCGCGGGGTACCCGGATCCGACGGCGAGGGCGGGGTACCCTCGATCCCAACCCACCGGTTAATCGGTAACCGGGGTCGGCCGTTGTCTGGGAGGGCGACCATGTCGATCGCGATCACGCCGGAACACCACGACCTGGCCAAATCGGTGCAAGCGCTCGTCGAGCGGTTCGCACCCCCGGAGGTCCTGCACGAGGCGCTCGAGGCGCCGGTCGAGAACCCGCCCCCGTACTGGCGGGCTGCCGCCGAGCAGGGGCTGCACGGCCTGCATCTGACCGAGTCAGTCGGCGGCCAGGGCTTCGGGCTGCTCGAACTCGCGGTGGCGATCGCGCAATTCGGCTACGGGGCGGTTCCGGGGCCCTACGTGCCGTCGACCATCGCCGCCGCCCTCATCGCCGCCGGCGCCGCGGACTCCGGGCTGCTGGCCGGCCTGGCCTCCGGCGAGACGATCGCGGCCTTCGCCCTGGAGTCCGGGCTCACCGCCACCCACCGTGACGGAACGCTGCTCATCAGCGGTGAAGCGCGGTCGGTGCCCGCCGCTGCCCAGGCGTCGGTGCTGGTGCTGCCGGTCGACGTCGACGGTGCCGCGCAGTGGGTCGCACTGGACGCCGCCGCCCTGGAGATCCAACCGGTGCACTCGGTGGATCCGCTGCGCCCAGTGGCCCACGTGCGCGCCAACGCGGTCGAGATTGCGGCCGACCGGGTGCTGTCGGATCTTTCACCGCAGGCCGCGCGGGCGATCATCACCACGCTGCTGTCCGCCGAGGCGGTCGGAGTCGCGCGGTGGGCCACCGACACCGCGGCCGCCTACGCGAAGATTCGCGAACAGTTCGGCCGCCCGATCGGGCAGTTCCAGGCGGTCAAACACAAGTGCGCGCAGATGATCGCAACGACCGAACGCGCCACCGCCGCGGTCTGGGACGCCGCCCGGTCGCTGGACGAGGCCTCCGAATCCGGCTGGGACGCTTCGGAAAACGGTACCGGGACGGCCTTCGAATTCGCTGCGGCTGTCGCGGCTACCCTCGCACCCGCCGCGGCACAGCACTGCACTCAGGACTGCATCCAGGTGCACGGCGGAATCGGGTACACCTGGGAACACGACACCAATGTGTACTACCGGCGCGCGCTGGGACTGGTCGCATCGTTCGGCTCGGCCGTGCACTATCCGCAGAAGGTGTTCGACACCGCGACGAAGACCGGGATGCGGACCCTCGACATCGACTTGGATCCGGAGACCGAAAAGCTGCGCGCGGAGGTCCGCGCCGACGTGGCGGCACTCAAGGCAATCCCCCGCGAGGAACGCACCACCGCCATCGCCGAGGGCGGCTGGGTGCTGCCCTACCTGCCCAGGCCGTGGGGCCGTGCGGCGGGCCCCGCCGAGCAGATCATCATCGCCCAGGAGTTCAGCACCGGCCGGGTCAAACGGCCGAACATGGGCATCGCCGCCTGGCTGATCCCCTCGATCGTCGCCTACGGCACCGAGGAGCAGAAACAACGCTTCCTGCCGCCGACCTTCCGCGGCGAGATGAACTGGTGCCAGCTGTTCTCCGAACCCGGCGCCGGGTCCGACCTGGCCGGGTTGAGCACCAAGGCGACCAAGGTGGACGGCGGATGGCGGATCACCGGCCAGAAGATCTGGACCACCGCCGCGCAGTTCGCCCAGTGGGGCGCACTGCTGGCGAGAACCGACCCCAGCGCTCCGAAACACAACGGCATCAGCTACTTCCTGCTCGATATGAAAGCCGACGGCGTCGAGGTCCGGCCGCTGCGCGAGTTGACCGGCAACGCCCTGTTCAACACGGTGTTCATCGACGACGTGTTCGTGCCCGACGAACTGGTTCTCGGCGAGGTCGATCAGGGCTGGGAGGTCAGCCGCAACACGCTGACCGCCGAGCGGGTCTCGATCGGCAGCAGTGAGCCCTGGTTCCTGCCGAACCTGGACCGCTTCCTCGAGTTCGTCACCGGCCGCGACTTCGATCAGGTCGGCCACCACCGCGCCGGCGAGCTGATCGCCGAGGGCCACGCCGTCAAGGTGATGAACATGCGCTCGACCCTGCTCACGCTGGCCGGTGGCGACGCGATGCCCTCGGCGGCGATCTCCAAGCTGTTGTCGATGCGCACCGGGCAGGGCTACGCCGGGTTCGCGGTGTCCTCCTTCGGCGTCGACGGCGCGATCGGCGACGCGAGCACGCTCGAGGGCCGCTGGGCGGACTTCCTGCTGGCCAGCAGGGCCACCACGATCTACGGCGGCACCTCGGAGGTGCAGCTCAACATCATCGCCGAGCGCCTGCTGGGGCTGCCGCGAGATCCGTGACCGGATCCCCGAGCGGTTACGCCAGCTCGATCTGGCGCAGTTCGCGCTTGAGGATCTTGCCGGTGGGGTTGCGTGGCAACTCGGCCAGGAAGACCACCTCGCGGGGGACCTTGTAGCGCGCGAGATGATCGCGGACGTAGTCCTTGACCGCCTCCTCGGTGAGCTCGGCCCCCTCCTTGAGCACGACGAACGCCCGCAGCCTGGCGCCGAACTCCTTGTCTTCGACGCCGAGCGCGGTGGCTTCGATGACGTCGGGGTGTCCGCTGATGAGGTCCTCGACCTCGGCCGGGAAGACGTTCTCCCCACCGGAGACGATCATCTCGTCGTCGCGGCCGCTGACGTAGAGCAGCCCGTCCTCATCGAAGTAGCCGACGTCACCGGAGGACATCAGGCCGTCGATGATCTGCTTACCGCCGCCGCCGGTGTACCCCTCGAACGGGAAGGTGTTGCCGACGAAGATCCGGCCGACCTGCCCCTGCGGCACTTCGTGGCCGCTGTCGTCGAGGATCTTGACCTTGACCCCTTTGACCACCGGGCCCACGGTGGCCGGGTTCTTGGCCAGATCCCGGGGCCCGGCGATGCTGGCGAAAGCGATCTCGGTCGAGCCGTAGAGGTTGTAGACCACCGGGCCGAGGAGCCTCATCGCCCGCGACGCCAGTTCGGCGCCGAGCTGCGAACCGGAGACGAAGACGATCCGCAGCGAGGACAGATCGGGCTTGGTCTCCATCTTCTCCAGGGCGTCGAGCATGCGGGAGAGCATGACCGGCACCACGACCACCGCGGTGACCCGGTGCTTGGGGATGTCCTCGAGCACCGCGGCCGGGTTGAACCTGCGGTGCAGCACCAGCGTCGAGCCGAGCGTGAGCGCCAGGGTGGCGTGCAGATAGCCCAGGGCGTGAAACATCGGCGAGGGCAGCGAGGTGACCTCACCGGCGCGGAACGGCACCGCCGAGAGCACGCCGCCGAGCGGGGCGAGCGTGGGCGGGGTGCGCCGGTTGGCACCCTTGGGCGTCCCGGTGGTGCCGCTGGTGAGGATGATGATCGACGACCGCGCGGTGGCCTTGGGGGCGGGTGCTGAACTGCTGCGCGCGATCAGCTGGGCCAGGGTTTCGTCGGTGCTGCGCGAGGACCTGCCCTTGTCCGGGTTGGTGCCCAGCGCGCGCAGCTTGCCCAGCGCCGGCTTGGCCAGCTTGACCCCCGTGGCGTACTCGTCGTCGTAGATGATCAACTTGGCGCCCTCGCGCTCGGAGACGTCGCGGATCTGCGGTCCGGAGAACTCGGTGTTGAGCATGATGGTCCGGGCACCGACGCGAGCGCAGGCATAGTTGGCGATCAGGAACCAGCGGTGGTTGCGGGCCAGGATCGCCACGCCGTCGCCGCCCTTGACCCCCAGCGCGAGCAGTCCGTTGGCCACCGCGTGCGCGGCCTGGTCGAGCTCCCGATAGGTCATCGAGCCCTCGCCGTCGACGATCGCCAGCCGGTTCGGGGTACGCCGGGCGTTGAGCGCAGGGACCATGCCGATCTCGCCCCAGCGCCGGACGTCCGCGACCGTCGCGGCCAGGTTCTGCGGCGCCTCGATCTTCAAGGCCCCCGAGGCGATGATCTTCTGCAGGTAGTGCAGCTCGGCGGAGCCGCGTTCGGCGTACTTCTTCGCTCTGGCGAACGCGCCGGCGGTGAGGTCGGTGATCGATGCCATGGGGCCAGAGTAGGAGAAACCGTCTTTCGCGGATGCCTATTCTGGGCCGGTGGCATCTTCTGGGGCGGTGACGTCGGTGAGCCGGACCCGAACCGTGGCCGCCCCGCCGGAGGCGGTCTGGGAGGTACTGGCCGACTTCGGCTCGATCAGCTCCTGGGCGCCCAACGTGGACCACTCCTGTCTGCTCGAGCACGGCGCCGGCGGCCCTGCGGCCGGCACCACCCGACGGGTGCAGGTCGGGCGCAACGCCCTGGTCGAGTGCATCGTCGAGATCACCCCGCCGACGGTCCTGGAGTACTGCATCGAGGGGCTGCCGACACGGCTCGGCCGGCTGACCAACCGCTGGACGCTGAACTCCGGCGGATCCGGCCGCACCGAGGTCACCCTGACCAGCACGGTGCGGGGCGGTTGCGGGCCGCTGGCTCGCCTGAACGCCGCATCGGTCGGCAGGATCGCGGGCAGGATCATGGCCAGACAGTCCGAGGACATGCTCGCCGGACTTGCCGCCCGACTGGAGGGATCACCGTGACCGAACGCCCTGAACACCCCGATCCCCGACCCGATGTGGTCGTCGTGATGACCGACGAGGAACGCGCGATCCCGCCGTACGAGTCCGACGAGGTTCTGGCCTGGCGCGCGCGGACGCTGGCCGGCTGGCGCTGGTTCGACGAGCACGGGGTGAGCTTCGGCCGGCACTACACCGGCTCGCTGGCGTGCGTGCCGAGCCGGCCGACGATGTTCACCGGGCAGTATCCCGATCTGCACGGCGTCACCCAGACCGACGGCATCGGCAAGGTGTTCGACGATTCCCGGATGCGGTGGCTGCGGCCCTTCGAGGTGCCGACGCTGGGCAACTGGTTCCAGGCGGCCGGCTACGACACGCACTACGACGGCAAGTGGCACATCTCGCACGCCGACCTGACCGACCCGCGCACGGGGCGGACGCTGGCCACCAACGACGACGCGGGGGCGGTCGACCCCGACGCCGTGCGACGCTACCTGGAGGCCGACCCGCTGGGTCCGTTCGGCTTCTCCGGATGGGTGGGCCCCGAACCGCACGGGGCGGGCCTGGCCAACAGCGGCCTTCGCCGCGACCCGCTGATCGCCGACCGGGTGGTCGCCTGGTTGGAGGACCGCTACGCCCGCCGCCGCGCCGGCGACCCGGCGGCGTTGCGCCCGTTCCTGCTGGTGGCCAGCTTCGTCAACCCGCACGACATCGTGCTGTTCCCGACCTGGGCGCTGCGCAGCCCGCTGCGGCCGTCGCACCTCGACCCGCCACCGGTCCCGCCGGCCCCCACCGCCGACGAGGACCTGCGCACCAAACCGGCCGCGCAGATCGCGTTCCGGGAGGCCTACTACTCCGGGTACGGCCCGGCTGCCGCCGTCGAACAGCTCTACCGGCTCAACGCCCAGCGCTACCGCGACCTCTACTACCGGCTGCACGCCGAGGTCGACGGGTCGCTGGACCGGGTTCGCCGCGCGGTCACCGAGGGTTCGGCCGAGGCGGTGCTGGTGCGCACCGCCGATCACGGCGACCTCCTCGGGGCGCACGGCGGTCTGCACCAGAAGTGGTTCAACCTCTACGACGAGGCGACCCGGGTGCCGCTGAGCATCGCCCGCACGGGTGCCCGGAGGACCGAACCGCGCACGGTGACCGCACCCACCTCCCACGTCGACCTGGTCCCGACCCTGCTCGCCGCGGCCGGTGTCGACGTGGCGGCCGCCGCCGCCGAACTGGGCAGGTCGTTCTCCGAGGTGCATCCGCTTCCGGGCCGTGACCTGATGCCGGTGGTCGACGGCGGGCCCGCCGACGAGGACCGCGTGGTCTACCTGATGACCCGGGACAACATGCTCGAGGGCGACTCCGGCGCCTCGGGACTGGGCCGGATGCTCAAGCGGACGGTGAATCCGCCCGCACCGCTGCGGATCCGGATTCCGGCGCACACTGCCGCGAACTTCGAAGGCATCGTGGTCCGGGTCGCCGATCTCCCGGGGGCCGACGGGGCCGACGGGCAGGTGAACGGGCACCTGTGGAAGTTGGTGCGAAGCTTCGACGACCCGTCGACCTGGACCGAACCGGGGGTGCGCCATCTCGCCGCCAACGGCCCCGGCGGCGAGGTCTATCGCAGCAGTCCGCTTGATGACCAGTGGGAGCTCTACGACCTGACCGCGGACCCGATCGAGGCGGACAACCGCTGGCCCGACCCGGAGTTGCACGGGTTGCGCGCCCATCTGCTGGCCCGGCTCAAGGAAAGCCGTGCGGTTTCGGTACCCGAGCGCAACAATCCGTGGCCGTACACCGCCCGACGGTCGTAGGCTCCGAGAGACGACGAGGATTGATCCTGGAGAGGTCCCCATGAACACGTATGCAGTAGTAAACCCGGCGACCGGCACGGTGGAGCGGGAGTACCCGACCGCGACCGACGCCGACATCGAGCAGGCGCTGGCCGCGGCCGAGAAGGCCTACCGGGAGTGGTCGAAGAGCTCGACCGTGGCCCAGCGGGCGGCCCTGATCAAGAAGGTCGCCGATCTGCACACCGAACGCCGGGAGCAACTGGCCGACATCATCAACCGGGAGATGGGCAAACCCGTCGAGCAGTCGCTGGGCGAGGTGGACTTCAGCGCGGCGATCTACGAGTACTACGCCGATCACGCCGGGAAGTTCCTGGCCGACGAACCGATCGACCTGCTCGACGGCGAGGGCAGCGCGGTGATCCGGCGCGAACCGGTCGGGGTGCTGCTGGGCATCATGCCGTGGAACTACCCCTACTACCAGGTGGCCCGGTTCGCCGGTCCGAACCTCGCCCTGGGCAACACCATCGTGCTCAAGCACGCCCCGCAGTGCCCGGAATCGGCGGCGGCCCTCCAGCAGATCTTCGATGACGCCGGGTTCCCCAAGGGCGCCTACGTCAACGTCTATGCGACCAACGATCAGATCGCGAAGGCCATCGCCGACCCGCGGGTGCAGGGCGTGTCGCTGACCGGGTCGGAACGGGCGGGCGCCGCGGTCGCCGAGATCGCCGGCCGCAACCTCAAGAAGGTGGTGCTCGAACTCGGCGGGTCCGACCCCTTCATCGTGCTCAGCTCCGACGACCTCGACGCCACCGTCGACGCCGCATTCGCGGGGCGGTTCGAAAACACCGGCCAGGCCTGCAACGCCGCCAAGCGCTTCATCGTGGCCGCCGACCTCTACGACGACTTCGTCGACCGGTTCACCAAGAAGGTGCTGGACTGCGCCGACGGCCTGGCCCCGCTGTCGTCGGCCGCCGCGGCCGAACGGCTTTCCGAGCAGGTCGAGCGAGCCGTCGCCGACGGCGCCAAGCTGGTGTCCGCCGGCGAGCGCAAGGGTGCCTTCTTCCCGCCGGGCGTGCTGACCAACGTCTCCCCGAAGTCGCCGTCCTACCAGGAGGAGCTCTTCGGCCCGGTCGCGACGGTCTACAAGGTCGGCTCGGAGGACGAAGCGGTGAAGCTGGCCAACGACACGCCGTTCGGCCTCGGCTCGTACGTGTTCACCACCGATGCCGAACAGGCCAAGCGGGTGGCCGACAAGATCGACGCCGGGATGGTGTTCATCAACGGCGTCGGCGCCGAGGGCGTCGAGTTGCCCTTCGGCGGGGTCAAGCGCTCCGGTTTCGGACGCGAGCTGGGCCGGTTCGGCATCGACGAGTTCGTCAACAAGAAGCTGATCCGCACCGTCGCGACGTGACCGCGCTCCCTGCGTGCACGCACTCTCCGGGTTCGCCACCGGGTTCGCCACCGGGCTGAGCCTCATCGCCGTCATCGGCGCCCAGAACGCCTTCGTGCTGCGGCAGGGCATCCGGGACGAACACGTCCTCGCCGTGGTCACCCTGTGCACCGTGTCGGACTGGGTCCTGATCGCGGCCGGGATCGCCGGCGTCGGCATGGTGGTGGGCGCCCATCCGCACCTGATGGCGGTCGCCCGCTACGCGGGCGCGGCGTTCCTGATCGGCTATGGACTGCTGGCCGCACGGCGCGCCTCCCGCCCCTCGGCCTTGACCCCGAGTGCCGAGGCGCCGGCGCGGCTGACCACGGTCCTGCTGACCTGCCTGGCGCTCACCTTCCTCAACCCGCACGTCTACCTCGACACCGTCGTCCTGCTGGGCACGCTGGCCAACCAGTACGCGGCCGACCGCTGGCTGTTCGGCGCCGGGGCGGCGGCTGCCAGCGCGGTGTGGTTTTTCAGCCTGGGTTTCGGCGCCCGTCGGTTGGCCGGCGCGTTCGCCCGTGCGCGCACCTGGCGGATCCTGGACGGGCTGATCGCAGTGACCATGATCGGCCTCGGCGCCACGCTGGCACTCGGTTGAACCCATGCTTGGATGAAGCGGTGACCAGGGACGTCGGCACTGCGCCACGCGACGCCGCAACACCGGGCTTCGCCGCCGTCGGCAGTGCCTACTATCCGATCCTGGTCGCGGTCTTCACCGCGCTGGTGATCATCTCCAACGTCGCCGCCACCAAGGGCGTCGCCTTCGGGCCGATCATCACCGACGGCGGTTTCATCGTCTTTCCGCTGACCTACGTGATCGGTGATGTGCTCGCCGAGGTGTACGGCTTCCGGGCCGCCCGCCGGGCGATCCTGGTCGGGTTCGTGATGAACGGTGTTGCCGCCCTGGCGTTCTGGGTGACGGTGTACCTGCCCGCTGCCGGCTTCTACCCCAACCAGGAGCACTTCGCGAACGTCGTCGGCGCCTACACCCAGCTCATCGTCGCCGGGCTGGCCGGGTTCCTGACCGGACAGACCATCAACGCGTGGACGGTGGTCAAGATCAAGCAACGCACCCGCGAGAAGCACCTGTGGGCGCGCCTGGTCGGCTCGACGTTCGCCGGCCAACTCGGAGACACCCTGGTGTTCTGCGCCATCGCCGCAGGGGCGATCGGCATTTCCACCTTCGCCGACTTCGCGACCTATGCCGCGCTCGGGTGGCTGTACAAGACCGCCGTCGAGGTGGTCATGCTGCCGGTCACCTACCGGGTGATCGGCTATCTCAAGCGGCACGAGCCCTCCTACGTCGCTCTGGTCTGATCGGCGGGAGTGACCGGAATGACGCCGTCGATCCGCGACTACGGAGACCGGGCATTGCTCGTGGAGTGCGGGTCGACCGACGAGGTTCTCGCGCTGGCCGGGGCGGTGCGCGAGGCGGGCCTGCCCGCCGTGGCCGAGGTCGTTCCGGGCGCACGCACCGTCCTGGTCACCCTGACCGGTGCCGAACGCCAGGCCCCGGCGCGTGTGCTGCTGGCCGGCCTTCTGGCCGGACCTGACGTGCGCCCCGGACCGGCGGCGGAACCCGCCGTCGCCGCCGTCACCATCGACGTGGTGTACGACGGCCCCGACCTGCCCGACCTGGCCGCGCGCCTGCAGATGTCGGTCGGGCAACTGGTCGCCGCCCACACCGGAACCGCGTGGCGGGTGGGATTCTGCGGGTTCTCCCCCGGCTTCGCCTACCTGGTCGGGGGCGACGTGCGGCTGTCGGCGGTGCCCCGGCGAGCCGAACCCCGCCCGCGGGTTCCGGCCGGTTCGGTCGCGCTGGCCGGAGAGTTCAGCGGGGTCTACCCGCGCGAGTCGCCGGGAGGCTGGCAACTCATCGGCCGGACCGACCGGGTGATGTGGGACGTCCGCCGGTCGCAGCCCGCGCTGCTCGCGCCCGGCGACCGGGTTCGCTTCCGGGCCGCGACATGATCGCCCTGGAGGTGCTGCGCACCGGGGGGCCGGCGCTGCTGGAGGACCTCGGCAGGCCCGGCCTCGCGCACCTCGGCGTCACCCGGTCCGGCGCGGCCGACCGGTCGGCGCACACGCTGGCCAACCGGCTGCTGGCCAACCCCGACGATCTGGCCACGGTGGAGATCACCCTCGGCGGGTTCACCGCCCGGGTGCGCGGTGGGGCCGTGGACATCGCGGTCACCGGCGCCGAATCCGCGGCAGCGGTGGACGGGGTGCCGTTCGGCGCCAACGCCGTTCAGCGTGTGCGCGCGGGGCAGGTGATCGCCCTGGGGACTCCGGTCCGCGGGCTGCGCAGCTACCTCGGCGTGCGCGGCGGGTTCGCGGCGGACCCCGTCCTGGGTTCACGCAGCTTCGACACGCTCTCCGGGCTCGGCCCGCGACCGCTGCGCACCGGCGATGTGGTACCGGTCGGCGACCCGGGACCCGGCTTCCCGCAGACCGACCAGGCGCCGGTGGGCCCGATCCCGGCCGGCGCGGTGGAACTGCGGGTCATCCCCGGGCCGCGCGACGAGTGGCTGGTCGATGCCGACGCGCTGGTGCGCACCCGATGGGCGGTCTCCGATCGCAGCGACCGGGTCGGGGTCCGGCTGACCGGCGAACCCCTGGCCCGCCGCTGGCCGGCGCGCGAACTTCCCAGCGAGGGCGCCGTGCGCGGAGCCATCCAGGTGCCGCCCGGCGGGCAGCCGGTGATTCTGGGCCCCGATCATCCGGTGACCGGCGGGTACCCGGTCGTCGGCGTGGTCGTCGACGCCGATACCGACCTGCTGGCGCAGCTGCGACCCGGCCAGCAGGTCCGGTTGCGCTGGATCCGCCCGCGTATCGCCGCGGGCACACCCGCGGGCTGGTAGAGCTGAGGCGGTGATGACCTCCAACATCCACCCCGTCCAGCCTGTCCACACCGCCCGACTGGTCCACACCAGCGACCTGGACGCCGACACGCTGGCCTACGCGCGCGACCTGCTCGACGGCGCCTACGGGGGCCGGTTCAGCGACACCGACTGGGATCACGCCCTCGGCGGCATGCACGCGATCATCGCCGTCCGGGGCGTCCTGATCGCGCACGCATCGGTGGTGCAGCGCCGACTGCTCTGCGGCGGCGCGTCGCTGCGCTGCGGGTACGTCGAGGGTGTTGCCGTCCGCGAGGACTGGCGCGGCCAGGGCCTCGGCCACGCCGTGCTGGATGCGGTCGAGCAGGTCATCCGGGGCGCCTACCCGGTGGGTGCGCTCAGTGCCGCCGCGGGGGCCGGGTCCCGGCTCTACCGTCCCCGCGGCTGGCTGCACTGGCAGGGGCCGACCGGCGTGCTCGCCCCCGGCGGGCTGATCCGGACACCCGGGGACGACGGCGGGGTGTTCGTGCTGCCGGTTTCGGTCAGCCTCGATCCGGCCACCGAGCTGATCTGCGACTGGCGGGACGGGGACGTCTGGTAGCCGGCCCCCCGCGGGCACTGTGCAGGCGACGCCCCGCGTGACTAGCATCGTTGACGAGCACCGGTGACTACCATTGGTGAGCACCGGTAAGCAGTCATTCTCCTGCGCGGCCCGAGGAGGTCCCGTGTCCAAAGCCACCCAACTCGCCGAACTGCACCACCTGGTCGGAAACCTCCGCCGGTGCGTCACCTCCCTGCGGGCCGACTACGGCGAAGGTCCGGCGATGCGCCGGGTCGCCATCGACACCGAGCGGATCCTCAACGATCTGGAACTGCTCGAGATGGACGCCAACGAACTCGAGTTCGCCTCGCACGTCGTGGCGAGTCCCGGTGAGAAGATCGCCGTCCCCGACACCCCCTACGATCACGACTTCTGGCGCGACATCGACGACGAGGGCGTCGGGGGGCACAACCGGCGCTGACCCGGCATGCCGACCCGCATGAAGCCGGGCTCAAAAGTCTTCGGTACCCTGCCCACAGGTCGACCTGAAGGGGACTAACCGCCGATGAGCGTGCCATTGAGGGAGCGGACTGGAGTCTTCTCCCCCGGTCGGGCCGAGATTTCCCAGCGCACACTACGGACCGACAAGTGGTGGCTTCCGGCGCTGTGGACCAACCTCGGCCTGACGATCTTCGTCGTCTACGCCACCGTCCGCGCGTTCATGCAGGACCACTACTTCGTTCCGGAGTACCACTACCTCACGCCGTTCTACTCGCCGTGCCTGAGCAAGGGGTGCGCGCCGGAGGCGAGCCATTTCGGCCAGATCCTGCCCGACGTGTGGTGGTTGCCCTATGCCGCGCTGTCACTGCCGTTCCTGCTGCTGTTCCGGGTGACCTGCTACTACTACCGCAAGGCCTACTACCGCTCGGTGTGGCAGTCGCCGCCGGCCTGCGCGGTGGCCGAGCCGCACGCCACCTACACCGGCGAGACGCGCTTCCCCCTCGTCCTGCAGAACCTGCACCGCTACTTCTTCTATGCCGCTGCCCTGATCTCGGTGATCAACACCTACGACGCGATCCTGGCCTTCCACTCGCCCTCGGGCTTCGGATTCGGCCTGGGCAACGTCATCCTCGTCGTCAACGTGATCCTGCTGTGGGTCTACACGCTGTCGTGCCACTCGTGCCGTCACGTCACCGGCGGCCGGCTCAAGCACTTCTCCAAACACCCGATCCGGTACTGGATCTGGACCCAGGTCAGCAGGCTCAACACCCGGCACATGCTGTTCGCCTGGATCACGCTGGGCACGCTGATCCTGACGGACCTGTACATCATGCTGGTCGCCAGCGGCACCATCGCCGACCTGCGTTTCATCGGCTGACCGGATTTCAGGAGAGGGTTGGAGCGAGGCATGGTTGAGATCGAACGGCACTCCTACGACGTCGTCGTCATCGGTGCGGGCGGCTCGGGTCTGCGGGCGGTGATCGAAGCCCGCCAGCGCGGCCTGAAGGTCGCGGTGGTGACCAAGTCGCTGTTCGGCAAGGCGCACACGGTGATGGCCGAGGGCGGCTGCGCGGCCGCGATGGGCAACGCCAACCCCAAGGACAACTGGAAGGTGCACTTCGCCGACACCATGCGCGGCGGCAAGTTCCTCAACAACTGGCGGATGGCCGAACTGCACGCCCAGGAGGCGCCCGAGCGGGTGTGGGAACTGGAGACCTACGGCGCCCTGTTCGACCGCACCAAGGACGGCCGGATCAGCCAGCGCAACTTCGGCGGCCACACCTACCCGCGGCTGGCCCACGTCGGGGACCGCACCGGCCTGGAGATCATCCGCACCCTGCAGCAGAAGATCGTCTCGCTGCAGCAGGAGGACAAGGCCGAACTCGGCGACTACGAGGCGCGCATCAAGGTCTTCCACGAGTGTGCGATCACCGAGCTGCTCCTCGATGAGAGCACCGGCCGCAAACGGATCGCCGGAGCCTTCGGCTACTGGCGCGAGACCGGGAAGTTCATCCTCTTCGACGCCCCCGCGGTGGTGCTGGCCACCGGCGGGATCGGCAAGTCGTTCAAGGTGACCTCGAACTCCTGGGAGTACACCGGCGACGGCCACGCCCTGGCACTGCGCGCCGGCGCCGGGCTGATCAACATGGAGTTCATCCAGTTCCACCCCACCGGGATGGTCTGGCCGCCGTCGGTCAAGGGCATCCTGGTCACCGAGGGCGTGCGCGGCGACGGCGGCGTGCTGAAGAACTCCGAGGGCAAGCGCTTCATGTTCGGCTACATCCCGCCGGTGTTCAAGGGTCAGTACGCCGAGACCGAGGCCGAGGCCGACCAGTGGCTCGCCGAGCAGCAGGGCTCGACCGACGGCTCCGCGCGGCGCACTCCGGACCTGCTGCCCCGCGACGAGGTCGCCCGGGCGATCAACACCGAGGTCAAAGCCGGCCGCGGCAGCCCGCACGGGGGCGTCTACCTGGACATCGCCTCCCGGCTGCCGGCCGACCAGATCAAACGGCGGCTGCCCTCGATGTACCACCAGTTCATCGAGCTCGCCGAGGTGGACATCACCCAGGACCCGATGGAGGTCGGACCGACCTGCCACTACGTGATGGGCGGCATCGAGGTCGACCCGGACACCGGGGCCGCCGCGACGCCGGGACTGTTCGCCGCCGGCGAGTGCTCCGGCGGGATGCACGGCTCCAACCGGCTCGGCGGCAATTCGCTGTCCGACCTGTTGGTATTCGGCCGCCGCGCCGGGCTGGGGGCCGCCGACTACGTGCGGGCCCTGTCGGACCGCCGCCCCGCGGTGGCACCGGAGACCGTCGAGGCGGCGGCGGCCCTGGCGCTGGCGCCGTTCACCGGACCGCAGGGCCAGGCCAAGCCGGAGAATCCCTACAGCCTGCACGCCGAACTCCAGCACACGATGAACGACCTGGTCGGGATCATCCGGACCGGTTCGGAGATGCAGGAGGCGCTGGACAAGATCGAGGAGTTCAAGGCCCGCTACCGCAACATCGAGGCCGACGGCCGCCGCGAATTCAACCCCGGGTGGCACCTGGCCATGGACATGCGCAACATGCTGCTGGTCAGCGAGTGCATCGCGAAGTCCGCCCTGGCCCGCACCGAGAGCCGCGGCGGCCACACCCGCGACGACTACCCGAAGATGGATGCCCAGTGGCGACGGACGCTGCTGGTGTGCCGGGCCGAGGGCGACGACGCGGTGGTGCCCGAGGTCAGCGTCACCCCGGAGGTTCAACCGCCGATGCGCGCGGACCTCTACGAGGTTTTCGAACTCGAGGAACTCGCGAAGTACTTCACCGACGAGGAACTCACCCAGCACCCCGGACGGAGGGCCTAGATGGGTTACCAAGCCAGTTTCAAGGTGTGGCGCGGCGACGACTCGGGCGGCGGCCTGCGCGACTTCGAGGTCGAGGTCAACGAGGGCGAAGTCGTCCTGGACGTGATCCACCGGTTGCAGGCCGAACAGGCACCCGACCTGGCCGTGCGGTGGAACTGCAAGGCCGGCAAGTGCGGTTCGTGCTCGGCCGAGGTCAACGGGCGCCCGCGGCTGATGTGCATGACCCGGATGTCGACCTTCGACCCGGCCGAGACGGTGACCGTGACCCCCCTCCGGACGTTCCCGGTGATCCGCGATCTGGTCACGGACGTGTCGTTCAACTACGAGAAAGCCCGCGAGATCCCGGCATTCGCCCCGCCGAAGGAACTCCAGCCCGGCGAGTACCGGATGGCGCAGATCGACGTCGAGCGCTCCCAGGAGTTCCGCAAGTGCATCGAGTGCTTCCTGTGCCAGAACACCTGCCATGCCGTCAGGGATCATGAGGAGAACAAGCGGGCGTTCGCTGGCCCTCGGGTGCTCATGCGCGTGGCCGAGCTCGACATGCACCCACTCGACACCCTCGATCGACAGAAGATGGCGCAGGAGGAACTGGGACTGGGGTACTGCAACATCACCAAGTGCTGCACCGAGGTGTGCCCGGAGCACATTCACATCACGGACAATGCGCTGATCCCGTTGAAGGAGCGCGTCGCCGACCAGAAGTACGACCC